>JBBJLU010000044.1:0-22449 GCA_037719665.1 Ferruginibacter sp. | reverse complement strand
CGAGTTGCACATTTTTAATTTCGAACCAGCCGCGGCTGTCTGTGGTTGCCGTACCGGTTCCGGCTGTTACAGCGGCTCCCGAAACGGGCAGGTTATTCTCATCTGTTACAAATGCAGAAACAGAGCCGTTCACACGGACTGCAGCATCATACACATTGGTATTTGTTCCGGGATCAATGATAGCGCTGCTGTCCTTCTTACAGGAAAATTGCAGGATCAATACCATAAATGACAGGATAAATGCGGGCAAAAGAAGATTGCGTTTCATAAATGAAAGTTTGGTTGTTGGTGTAACTATGACCTTGCGGACAGGAAAGACGTTGCCCGGTCAGGTATTTAAAGAGCAATTTAACCAACCTCCGTCGATTTTAACGCCTTCATATTTGCGGTAAAAATTAATAGCGGGCTCGTTCCAGTCCAATACCTGCCATACTAAGCCGCTGTATTTATTTATTTTGCATTCTTCAATAAGGGCATCAAACAACAGTTTACCTACCCCCTTTCCGCGCATGCTTTCGGTTACCAACAGGTCCTCAAGGTACATGCGTTGCCCTTTCCAGGTACTGTAGCGGATATACCAAAGTGCAAAACCTATGACTTCCTCCCGATCTGTGGCCACGAAGGCCTGCCATACCGGGTGTTCCCCGAAGCCGCTGTCGATGAAGTGCTGCAGGCTCTCTGTTACTTCTTCGGGCGCACGTTCGTACACAGCCAACTCCTGCACGAGTTCCATCATGCGGGAACAATCTGCTTTTACTGCCTTCCTGATCTCTGTTTCCATTATAGGATTTTAAAGAATGAATGTAAAACTAAAATCGCAACCGTTGTTATTCATTACTTTTGATCATATTCAACAGCAGAGAAAACATGAAAAAATTATTTGAACAATATGCGGCTTATAATCTTTGGGCGAATCAACGCCTGACGGAAGTGATCAATAATATGCCCAATGAAAATATTACAAAAGAGATTCCCAGCAGTTTCAGCAGCATCTACAAAACACTCCTGCACCTTTGGGATGTAGAGAACATATGGTGGCAACGGCTAAAACTTGCCGAACACCAACAATGGCCCGGCGAAACTTTCACGGGTTCGGTGATGGAACTGAGTAATAACCTGGTTGCGCAAAGCAAACAATGGAAAGAATGGATCGATCTGGCCACGGAAGCTGCGTTGCAGCATGAGTTTATTTATCGTAATTCCAAAAAGGATCAGTTCAAACAACCTGTGTATGAAATGCTGATCCATCTTTTCAATCACCAGACCTACCACCGCGGGCAACTCATTACCATGATGCGACAAACGGGCGAAGAAAATATTCCGAATACGGACCTGATCTCATTTTTGAGGAAGAAATAATTTCACGCTAAGCATTTCACGCAAAGGCGCGGAGTGACCGCAAAGACGCAGAGGGTTTCACGCAAAGGGGCAGAGGGTTTCACGCAAAGGCAAAGAGGTACCGCAAAGGCGCAGTGGGGTATCGCAAAGATGAAAAGTATTAAAATACAAAAGCCGCAAATTTTTTTTGCGGCTTTTGTATTTGTCTTTGCGCCTCTGCGTGAGGCTATTAGCTATTAATTATGATCCACCATCGTCAATGTGATCCCATACCCGATATACCCGTTGAACGCCAATTGGTATTCGAAATGATGGAATTTTTTATAGACCAGCCCGATATCTTTTGCATAAACCTCCTGGGAATAATCGCGGGTAGCGATATTGGTAGGATTGGCCACTCCCGGGCCCGGAAGCACTACCGGCAGGTTGAATGATTCATCACGCTGGTTGATCGTGATCGTATTGGGAAGATCCTTAGTTCCGATCCTCATGGGCTGCTCCACCTCAGCATAGGTATAATCCCAATCAAATAAATATTGCACGTCAGAACCCAGGGAGGAAACATCTATTGCGGAATTGCCTTTCCAGGTCTTGCCGTTTTCAATGGGCTGAACTAATTTCAGAAAACGAAGATTATTTTCGGTGAATTCCAAACCCGTACCGGTATTCACCGCCAGGAAAGTATTGTCGGGGGTAAAAATACCGGCAGGCAGGCTCCGGATATAGCGTGTGATCCGGAATGCCTTGCGGCCCAGCGCATCTCTCAGCGAATCGGCAACCAGGTACTTTACTTCATAGATACGATGGCTCTCCGTTGTACCGAAATTAGTGTACACCAGTGAATCCAGGTTATACGTCACGAATTTACCTATGGTAAGCGGGGCATAATCACTGATCTGTAAGGTCTTAAAATCTTCAGACTCTTTCTTGCAGGAAACAAAAAGGAGTACACCTAATGCAGCGGATAAGAGTTTCTTCATAAAAATAAATATACAGTTATTATTTAGTAGAGGACTTTCTCTGTAAAAAGGTTGCCCCGTTAACAATTCAAGGTTCAAAGTTCAAGGTTCAAGGTTGGTCAAAACCATTCAAGGTTCAAAGTTCAAGGTTCAAGGTTACTCTGTATCTTTTGATACATACCATCGATAGGCGGCTTCAAAGTTTGAATCCTCCAAGGTTCAGGAAAGATTTCAAGGCTTTAACCTTGAATTTTGAACCTTGAACCTTGAATCATGTACCTAGAACCTTGAATCCTATACCATCAACCTTGAATCTCCCTCTGTATAACGCCGCCACCTATCACATCATTGCCCTCGTAAAAAACTGCGCTCTGCCCGGGGGCCACTCCTTTCACATTTTCGTAGAATTTTACACTGATAGACGGACCATTTGAATAAAGGTTGCTGAGGGCCCCTTTATCCTTATAGCGGATCTTGGTAACTGCCTCCATACCGTCGGTGATACCGTCATATTTCATCCAGTTTATCCCGTTCACGGTCATTTCTGTCCTGTTAAGTGCTTCTTCGTCTCCGAGCACCACGGTATTGGTTTCCGGGATGATCTGTGTTACAAATGCCGGCTTGCCCAATGCGATGTCCAGCCCTTTGCGCTGGCCCACTGTATAAAAAGGATACCCCTTGTGTTTGCCTAAAATTTTACCCGAAGCATCTGTAAAATTGCCGCCGTTTACACGTTCTTCCAGTCCTTCCACCTTACGTTTAAGGAAACCACGGTAATCATTGTCCGGAACAAAACAGATCTCATAACTCTCGCTTTTTTTCGCGAGTTCGGGGTAGCCGAAGTCATGTGCCATCTGCCGGATCTCCGTTTTATGATAAGTGCCAAGGGGAAGCAGGGTGCGGCTGAGGAGATCCTGTTGCAGGCCCCAAAGCGCATAACTCTGGTCCTTGGTCTCATCCAAACCTTTGCTGATAAAATAACGGCCGTTGGTATGCTGATGCACCTGCGCATAATGGCCGGTGGCGATATAATCACAGTTCATAGCGTCTGCCCGCTTCAGCAATGCACGCCACTTAATATGGGTGTTGCACATTACGCAGGGATTGGGTGTGCGGCCTGCAATATATTCTTCGATAAAATTCTCTACGACGAAACCCCCGAATTCTTCCCTGATATCAAGGATAAAATGCGGGAAACCATGTTGTACCGCTGCCTGCCGGGCATCATTAAAACTATCAAGGTTGCAGCAACCGGTTTCCTTTTTACCGGTATTACCGCCACCGCTTGTATCATAATCCCAGGTCTTCATGGTAATGCCTACCACTTCATACCCTTCCTTATGAAGCATCAGCGCTGCCACGGTACTATCGATACCGCCGCTCATTGCCATTAAAACCTTGCCTTTGCTCATGGCGCAAAAATAGCATTTACTATTGAGGATTGTTTTTGAGATGAGAAACTTAACAGTTGCCCGGAGCGTAATGCACCTTTGCAAAACCCTTCATTTCATGAAAATCGCTTTGGTACCATCTTTGCCCATTGCATCCAAACGATCTTCCATGAAAAAGTTAACCCTTCTTTTAAGCCTTTCACTTTCCATAGTGTTATTGAACAATTGTGCCCGCAACCCCGTAACAGGTAAACGCCAGGTGGTATTAATGTCTGAGGCACAGGAAATTGCGATGGGCCAGGAAGCAGATCCGCAAATCATTGCTCAATTCGGCCTCTATGATAATAAGGACCTGCAACAATTCATAACGTCGAAGGGCAATCAAATGGCGGCCATCTCTCACCGCCCGGGGATCAAATATGAGTTTAAGATCGTTGACTCTGAAGTTTTAAATGCATTTGCCGTTCCGGGGGGATATGTATATTTCACCCGCGGAATTATGGCTCACTTTAATAACGAAGCGCAGTTTGCCGGGGTTCTCGGTCATGAGACGGGGCATATCACCGCAAGGCATACAGTAGCTCAACAAAGAAATGCACTACTTGGGCAACTGGGTATTATCGCCGGCGTAGTGATCAACCCGGAATTGGGGCGATTTGCGCAGTCTGCCTCACAGGGACTGGGATTACTGTTTTTAAAATTCGGCAGGGACGCAGAAAGACAATCAGACGAGTTAGGCGTTGAATATTCTTCCAAAATCGGTTACGATGCAAAGCAAATGGCCGATTTCTTTTTGACATTGGAAAGAAAATCCGAAGGCTCGGAGTCTGCGGAACTTCCGACTTTCCTGTCCTCTCACCCAAACCCCGGGGACCGTTTTGTAACTGTTACAAAGCTTGCCGCAGATTGGAAAAAGATACTTAACATGACGAACCCGCTGGTGAATAGGAATGCATATTTACAACGGATCGAAGGCCTTGTATATGGTGAAGATCCGAGACAGGGTTACCGCGAGAATGATGTTTTTTATCATCCCGAATTGAAGTTTCAATTCCCCACACCGGCAGGATGGCAATATCAAAATACGCCGCAGATGGTGCAATTGGCACCGAAGGATGGAAAGGCACTGTTTATGATGCGGCTCGCTCCGGGCAATAACCTGCAGGAAGCTGCTTCCGCAATGGTCACGCAAAATAATTTGCAGACACTGCAATCACGTCAGATCACCGTGAACGGATTACCCGCAATCAGTATCGTTGCTGAACCAAAGCCCGCACAACAACAGCAACAACAGCAGCAACAGCAGCAACAACAACAAACCACCAGGATCCTGTCTTACCTGATCCAATATAATAATGCGATCTACATGCTCCTGGGTGTTTCTGCCGCCAATGATTTTGATCAGTACTACCCGACTTTTCAAAACATCATGGAAGGGTTCCGCCCGCTCACTGACCAGGCCAAGATCAATAAAAAACCGGAACGTATCCGGATAAAGACCCTTGCAAAAGCAATGACCCTGGAGCAGGCATTTAAAAATTATAACATGACCGCAGCACGATACAATGAATTGGCTATCCTGAACGGGATGAACCTTACAGATATGGTGCCTGCGGGGATGATGATAAAGGTCACCGGCTTTTAAGTCTGCAGGATCCCTGTTATCCTATTCTTTATTACTTTTGCACCGGACGAATCTTAAAAAGTAAATAAATAATGGGAAGGATATTTGAAGTACGGAAGAGTTCCATGTTTGCGCGCTGGGATAAAATGGCGAAGAACTTTACCAGGATCGGAAAAGAGATCGCGATCGCTGTAAAAGCTGCCGGCCCTGACCCTGATAATAATCCCGCCTTGAGACGTTGCTACCTCAATGCAAAGGCCTGCAATATGCCTAAAGACCGTGTAGAAGCGGCCATCAAACGCGCTGTAAGTAAGGATACCACCAACTACGAGGAAATGACCTACGAAGGGTATGCACCGCACGGTGTAGCCCTGTTGGTAGAAACCGCTACAGATAATACTACGCGTACCGTTGCCAATGTACGGATGCATTTTACCAAAGGAAAAGGCGCTCTTGGTACCAACGGCAGTGTCGCATTTACGTTTACCCGGATGGGGGAATTCAAGGTAAAAAATGACAACCTCAATACAGATGACCTGGAATTGGAACTCATCGATTACGGCCTGGAAGAGATCGGCGAAGATGCGGAAGGAAATGTCGTGATCCGGACGGCCTTCACTGAATTCGGGCATATGGCCAAGGCATTGGAAGATAAAAAATTTGAGATCATCAGCGCTGAATTAACACGCATACCCACTACAACGGTTGATCTAAGTGAGGATGAAGCAAATGATGTGTTGAAACTGGTGGATCACCTTGAGCAGGATGATGATGTGCAGAAGGTTTATCATAATTTGAAATAAACAAAGTTCAAGGTTCAAGGTTCAAGGTTGGGATTCGAAGTTTGTTATGATTTCGAAAACGTTTTAAAGGGAAGCCGGTTTCCCGCAGATATTCGGGGATTGAGTACCGCAGATTTTCGCGGAAGTGTTCCCACAGATGATCAGAGATTTTTACCACAGATTACCGCATATTTTTCCCGCAGATATAAGATGATATAAGAGCAGATTTCGCAGATTTGCCTACCTCGGCCCCGAAATAATTTTCAGGTTTTCATTCGTGTAATTCGATTAATTCGTGGCTAAACTTTTCCTTTCACACCTTCCTGAATTATTTTTTCTTTTTCTTCATGGGCATTAGCCACTACTTCCTTCGCGATCGCTTTTGCATCAACAACGATCTCCTTTTCTTTTTCCGCTTCCTGCAGCGTGTCACCTTTGGAAGGCACTTCCACCATTTGAACGGTTTCCGCAAATTTTGAAGGCTGAATGGGAGAACCGAATGCCAATGCATATTGCTTTGCAAATTCCGCCCCGAGGTATAGAATAACAGAAGAATAATATACCCATACCAATAGGATAACCAACGAACCCCCGGCGCCGAATGTGCTTCCCATATTGGACTTTGCTATGTAAAAAGAAATTAAAAATTTCCCTATAATAAAAAGGATTGCCGTCACCATTGCAGGAAGCCGAACCTGTTTCCATTTTATATCAGCGTCAGGCAACACTTTAAATATAACTGCAAACAGGATCGTCACAATAAATAAGGTAAGCAGGATGTTGAAGATGTAGATCACCACTACCGCCACATCTGAAAAATTTTGAGTAAGCCTTCCGCTGATGCCGTCTATGACTGCCGAGATACCCAAGGTAACCAACAATAAAAAGCCAAGGCTCCCGATGATGCCGAAGGAAAGCAATCGCGATTTAAAGAAATGTTTTATTCCTGCACCTTTTTTCGGCCGCACTCCCCAAATGGTATTTATCGAATCCTGTATCTCCGCGAATAAAGAAGTAGCTGCTATGAGCAGGGTTATGATGGCCAGCATCCCGGCAACGCTCCCGGAAATAGCCTTTGCAGAAGTGCTGATCATGGCCTGAACCTGCTCTGCACTTGCCGGTCCTACAAAACCTTTGATCTGGTTATAGATGGTGCCTTCTACAGCTTCTTTTTCCAGGAAGATCGTGCAAAGGAAAAGGATCATCAGAAGCAGCGGCGCGATAGAGAACAGTGTAGTATAAGCAAGCGAGGCACTCAGCTTCAAAATTTTATGTTCGCCAAAACCACCAAAGGTTTTTTTGATAACGGAGAAAATATTTTTAAGGTTCTTCTTTTTTTTCATAAACAAACATCGAATAAGTGCATGGAAAACCTGCGCGGGAGACCCGGTAGAAAACCGGATAAAAAAAGGCAGCATGTAATTGCTGCCTTTAAATTATGCTGTTGATCATTCTCCTTCAGCCACCCGGAAAGAAACTTTACAGTTTACACCGTAAGACACAATTTCTCCGTCTTTCACGTGTGCTTTCTGATCCTGTACCCAGATGGAATCAATATTCCGAATGGTTTTAGCCACTTCCTTTACACCCTGTTTTACGGCATCATCAAAGCTTACGGGGGAAGAAGCAATGATCTCAATTACTTTTACTACCATGTCTGTTGTTTTATTTTGTTTGAAAAATAATATCGGCAAACATCATTCCTCTTTTGATGATCAGTAGCGGAAAGCGATCGCAACAGCTTATTCCGCCATCATTTCCCTGATCACCGATACCACATTCTCTGCATTGGGTTTGGCAAAATAATCTCCGTCGCTGCCATAGCCCGGGCGATGATCCTTTCCCGTAAGCGTACGCGGAGACACATCGAGATGGCGATAACCCTTTTGTTCTTCCATTACTTTATTGAACATGTAGGCCGCTGCACCGCCGGGTACATCCTCATCCACAAAGATGATGCGGTTGGTCTTTTTGAGCGAGGCCACAATGCTGTGATGTATATCGAACGGAAGCAAAGTTTGCACATCAATGATCTCGCAACTGATATCCATATCAGCCAGTGTTTCTGCGGCTTCCTGCACTATGCGCAACGTGGAGCCGTAGCTCACTATCGTAATATCATCTCCTTCCCTGATAATATCCGGAACGCCGAGCGCCACAGTAAATTCGCCGAGATTTTCCGGTAGTTTTTCTTTAAGGCGGTAGCCGTTCAGGCATTCGATCACCAGCCCCGGGTCATTACCCGCTAATAAAGTATTGTACATTCCTGCGGCTTGGGTCATGTTGCGCGGTACACATACGTACATGCCGCGGAGCGCATTGATGATCATTCCCATCGGCGAGCCGCTATGCCAGATCCCTTCCAACCGATGGCCCCTGGTGCGAACGATCAGCGGTACACTTTGTTGGCCGGCAGTGCGAAAATGAGTGGTGGCAACATCGTCACTCAACGGTTGCAATCCGAATAATAAATAATCCAGGTATTGGATCTCGGCTATCGGCCGCAGTCCCCGCAAAGCCATACCTATCCCCTGCCCCATGATAGTGAGTTCCCGGATACCGGTATCAAAAATGCGATGCATGCCGTACTTATCCTGCAGCCCGCTGAATCCCTGGTTCACATCACCGATAAAACCAAGGTCCTCCCCGAATGCGGCCACTTTATTATTATTGGCAAACAACTGATCAAAATATTTATTCAACACTTCATACCCGTTTACCGAGGGTGCATCTGCACTGTATTTGGCAGCCACAGCGGGCACTTTCAATGCGGCCTTCGGGCCTTCATTGTATAAATAGCCATCGTATAATGCGGTGCTGTTTTTCAACAACGCATCATAGTATTGCTGTACCGGGTTGTTCCCGGGCATTTCATATAGCGCCGTTGCCAATGCTTTTAGTATGTCTCTTCTCATCGGCTCCCGCAATGACCTCAGTTCTGCAGCCTGCTTCGCTGCCATTTCATTACCCGCGTTTTCCAATACAACTGCAGCGTGTTCCACCATCGCTTTCAACGGCTGCAGGTATGCTTCCCATGCCGCCTGTTTACTTTGCTTCACGTAAGCAGTCGCTTCCGTTTCTACCAGCGCCAATTCTTCCTCCTCTGCCAATGCATTTTCAATGATCCAGCTGCGCATTTGTTTGATACAATCCCATTCCTTTTCCCAAGCCAGCCGATCGCTGTTCTTATACCTTTCGTGGCTGCCGGATGTGGAATGTCCCTGCGGCTGCGTGATCTCTTCCACATGAAAGATCGCCGGCGTATGCGTTTCCCGGATCTTATTGATAGCGGGCTCCAGCACTTCGCACATGCCCGCATAATCCCAACCTTTTAAATTATAAATATCAAAGCCGTTTGTACCCGGTGTTTTTTGAAACCCGGCCAATGCTTCCGAGATGGATCCTTTGGTGGTCTGGTATTCTTTCGGCACGGAGATGCCATAACCGTTATCCCATACAAATACCGCGAGCGGTACCTGCAAAACCCCTGCTGCATTAATGGTTTCCCAAAAATGCCCTTCGCTGGTAGAGGCATCACCGATGGTGCAAAAGCAAACTTCATTACCGTTATCACTGAGATCCGTTTCGCCTTTCAGTTCTTTTACATTCCTGAAAAATTTACTGGCAAATGCCAATCCGAGGGCACGTGGCATTTGCCCGCCCGTGGGCGCTATATCCGAGGAAATATTTTTCAGCTTTGCCAACGGAAGCCAGTCGCCGTTCTCATCCGTCATTTTTGTAGCAAAATGAGCATTCATTTGCCGGCCGGCGCTGAAGGGTTCATTGTTGATATCACTGTCTGCATAGAGTTGCGCAAAGAACTGCTGTACAGTGGACAGGCCGCTTGCAAACATAAAGGTCTGGTCACGGTAGTAGCCGGAGCGAAAATCTCCCGGCTGAAAGAATTTTGCCATCGCAATTTGCGGCACTTCCTTACCGTCACCGAAAATGCCGAATTTGGCCTTACCCGTGAGCACCTCTTTACGGCCAAGCAGGCTGGTTTCCCTGCTTATGCAGGCATACCGGTAATCGTTCAACACTTCGTTCCGAAACGTATCAAAACTTAGCTTTTCCGCAGTGGCAGCCTCTGAATTATTCATTATATCCATAACTTAAGGTACAAAAATATTGTTTTTAACGTGGTTTGTTAAAAATCAGTAACCCGGGGTGAAAATAATAACCGTTTGAATCCTTTTTGTATATTTGAACCCTGATAAAAACTTAATTATGAAAACACTGTTACTTAGTATTTTACTTTGCGGTTTTGGCCTGGTTTCGGTAGCACAAACGGCTACTTTTACTGCCTCTCCCGTTCCCGAGCAACTAAAACCCGCTCCTGAAGAAAACCTTGCTTTAAAAGAGTCGGAATATAATTTCGGCAAGATCCCGCAAGGAAAACCTGTTACGCATGTTTTTGAAGTATCCAACACCGGTAAGACCGGTTTTAAACTGGACAATGTACAGGCAAGTTGCGGTTGTACCACACCGGTTTGGGACAAAGAAAAAACCATCAATGGAGGCGAAAAATCCGAGATCACAGTAGGATACAACGCTGCGGCTGAAGGAGCGTTTACAAAAACCATTACCGTTACCTATAACGGAACACAAACAAAAACCATCCTGATAAAAGGGGAAGTTTGGAAAACCCCGGCTTCCAGTGCACCGGCCAATACCGGGCTGAACGATCTTAAAAATTAATAAAAATTAATAAACCCTAAAAATCAAAAGTACAGTTATGAAAAAATTATTATTCTCTTTATCGGCTTTGGTTCTTTCTGCCGGTGTTTTTGCCCAGGCTAAGGCCGATGATCTCGGAAAATTCAAATCGGAAACTATTGACTTCGGTAAGATCCAGCAAAGCAATCCGCAATCAGCCAATTTCATCGTAGTAAACACCGGTTCAAAAGACCTGTTGATCGAACAGGCCAACCCTACCTGCGGTTGTACGATCAGTGATTTTACAAAAACTCCGATCAAGCCGGGTGCTACCGGAGAGATCAAGGCTACTTATAATGCAGCAGCTTTAGGTGCTTTCGAAAAACACCTTACGGTAAAATTCGCGGGTGCTGAAGATATGAAAAGCATCACGATCAAAGGTGAAGTACTGTCACCGGAAGATTATGCAAAACTGAAAGGCGGAAGTGCTCCTTCAGCTTCAGTAAAAACTGCAGTTTCGGGTACTTCAGTAAAAACTGCAGCTCCGGCTACATCAGTAAAATCCGTTACGAAAAAGAACGGCAAAAAGACTAAAGTAAAAACAAAAACGGTGGCTTCCTAAAACCGTTATCAATACTTTTAAAAAACCCCTGCATTTTGCAGGGGTTTTTTTTATGTAGTTTTAAGCACAGTTGTTGATATACCCACATAAATTTACAGCAGGCATGGCAGATACAGCATACACTTACGGGATGATCGGCTTGGGTACCATGGGTGCAAACCTGGTTTTGAATATGAGCGACCACGGATTCAGTGTAGCCGGGTATGACAAAAATATAAAACAGGTTGACAGCCTGAATGCCGCTGCGGAAAACAGGCCGGTAAAAGCATTCTCCGATCTTTCCGCCTTTGTGCGATCCCTGGAGATCCCGAAAATGATCCTGTTGTTGGTACCGGCGGGGCCGATCGTAAATGCGGTCATTGAAGAACTGAAACCATTGATCGGAAAAGATGATATTATAGTTGACTGCGGAAATTCTCATTTTGTAGATACACAACTCAGGATAGAGCACCTGGCAAAAGAAGGTATTCATTTTGTCGGGCTCGGGATCTCCGGCGGGGAAACAGGAGCCAGGCTGGGCCCGAGTATAATGCCCGGCGGTAATATTGAAGCGTACAAAAAATTATCGCCCATGCTGGAAGCCGTGGCGGCAAAAGTAAACGGTGTCCCGTGTACGGCTTATATGGGCAGCGGTGCATCGGGCCATTATGTAAAAATGGTGCACAACGGAATTGAATATGCCATTATGCAGATGTTGGCGGAAACCTATCACCTGCTTAAGAAATTTGCCGGGCTTGGCAATGAAGAAATTCACTATGTATTCCGGGAATGGAATAAAGGAAGATTACAATCTTTTTTATTGGAAATAACCGCAGCTGTTTTTTTACAAAAAGATGAACATTCTGCTGAAATGCTGATCGATAAAATTTCAGATACCGCTCACCAAAAAGGAACGGGTGCCTGGATGAGCCAGGATGCCATGGCTACGGGCTCACCTATTCCTTCGATCGATGCCGCTGTTTCGGCCCGGTCAGTTTCCTCCATGAAAAAAGAAAGGGTTCTTGCTTCGGGTGTTTTGAAAGGCGTCGGTATCACTGCATTTACGGGGGATAAAAATGCATTCATTCATCGGTTGGAAGAAGCCCTCTATGTCGGTTACATCCTCACGTATGCACAGGGCCTGGCTATGCTGCATACCTCTTCTGTGTTTTATAAATACGGTACGGATATTACAACTGTAGCAAAGATCTGGCGGGGCGGATGCATCATTCGCGCAGTACTCCTGGAAGATATTACAGAAGCCTATCAATCTGAGAAAGAACTGAAAAATATGCTCAACCATAAAAAATTCAGCGAGACAATAAATAATACAGAAGGTTCATTACGCAGCATTGTACAAACCGGTGCGGGTGCAGGAATACCCCTCCCCGCTTTTGCGGCATGCCTCAATTATTATGATGCATACCGGAGCGAATGGTTGCCGGCGAACCTCATACAGGCGCAGCGCGATTTCTTCGGTGCGCATACTTATGAACGAACGGATAAAGAAGGAAGTTTTCATACGATTTGGAATGCAACGATACAGTAGGATTCGTCGGAAAGTCGTTGAGGATACATTAGGATCAGCCGGGAAGACGGGAAGACGTTGATCATATAAATTCAAATAGGGCAGTTGTCAGAAGAATTTACCTTAAAAAAAGTCTTCCCGCATTCACGGCCTAAAAATTTTTAAAACAAAAAAAACGTCTTCCCGCCTTCCCGGCAAAAAAGTCTTCACGGCAAAGAACAAATAAAACTTCTCACTATAAAATGGAAAACGTAACAAAGACCAACCCCACGATCATCATCATTTTCGGCGGATCAGGTGATCTTACCCGCCGTAAACTTATTCCCGCCTTATACAACCTCAATATCGATGGCTGGCTCCATGAAAAATTCCGCATCATTTGCATCGGGAGAAGGGGCATGAAAACCCCGGCTTTTCAAAAACAGGTAAAGGAAGGAGCAGACCGTTTCTCCCGCAGGGGAAAAACGAAAAAAGCGGAATGGGATGCATTTGCAAAACACATTGAATATATGACCGGCGATTTTACCGCCAAAGGCCTTTACACAGAGATCAAAAGAAAAGTGACTGCCTTTGAGAAAGATGCGGGAGATCTGTTGAATAAGATCTATTATCTGGCGGTGAACCCGCAGTTCTTCGGCGCCATTGCCGAAAAACTTAATGCAGCGGGATTGGCGGAGGATAAGGATTCTGCAAGACTGGTTATAGAAAAACCTTTCGGTACCGACCTGGAATCTGCAAGGGAGCTGAATAAAACACTCCTTAATATATTCGACGAAAAACAATTGTACCGGATAGATCATTACCTGGGGAAAGAGACCGTGCAGAATATCCTTGCATTTCGTTTTGCCAATTCCTTATTTGAACCGATATGGAACAGGAATTACATAGATCATGTACAGGTTACCGTAAGTGAAAAGATCGGTGTGGAAGATCGCGGAGGATATTATGACCACAGCGGTGCCCTGCGCGACATGATACAAAATCACGTGATGCAGTTGATATGCCTGATCGCCATGGAGCCACCGGTTTCCTTCAACGCCAATGAGATCCGCAATAAAAAAGCTGATGTATTGCATGCGATCCGCAAAATAAAAAAAGAAGAGGTGCATGAATATGCAAGCAGGGGTCAATACGGTGAAGGATGGATGGAAGGAGAAAAAGTAAAAGGCTATCGCGAAGAAAAAAACGTGCCCCCCGAATCCTGTACGGAAACTTTTGCGGCCATAAAGTTTTTTGTAGACAACTGGCGTTGGAACAATGTTCCTTTCTACGTGCGTAGCGGCAAACGTATGCAACAGACGGTTTCCGTGATCACCATACAGTTTAAGAAAGCACCCCATCAATCCTTTCCCGACGAAGCAGTAGAGAACTGGCAGCCAAACCGAATGATCCCGCATATCCAACCGGACATGGGGATCAGGATCAGGTTCCAGGCAAAAAAACCCGGCCTGCAAATGCAGCTTGCACCGGTGGATATGTTGTTTGATTACAGTGACAGTTATTCTTCCGGTATCCCGGAAGGGTACGAAACATTATTGCTGGATGTGATAGAAGGAGACGCGACACTCTTTATGAGAGCAGACCAGGTAGAAGCAGCATGGGAAGTCATCATGCCGGTGCTGGACACCTGGAAGGATAATCCTTCGGTAAATTTCCCCAACTATCCTGCGGGAACAAACGGCCCGGAAACAGCAGAGGCCCTGATAGCGGGAGACGGGAAAAACTGGATCTTACAAACGTTTGATAAAACAAAACATGAATAAGGTTACGCGTTTTGAAAGCGCAATCTTACTTGCAACAGTTTTGGCTGACCGCATCCTGCAGCGGTCCGGCGAAGCCATCAATCAAAACGGAAAATTTATGATGGCTATATCCGGCGGGAAAACGCCTGCATCATTATATAAATTGCTTGCAACCGAACCTTACCGAACAGGTATCTGCTGGGAAAATGTTTTTATTTTTTGGGTAGATGAACGTTGTGTACCCGCAGAAAGTAAAGACAACAACAGCTATTCAGCCAAACAATTATTCCTGGATCATATTTCAATACCTACAGAAAATATCTTCCCGATACCCGTAGATCTTTCACCGGCAGATGCGGCTGCAACATATGAGCAAACCATCAAAGTATTTTTTAAAGAAGATCTTCCCCGGTTCGACCTGGTTCTTTTAGGCATGGGTGATGACGGGCATACTGCGTCATTGTTCCCGAATACGCCGGTGCTGTTGGAACAACAGGCATTGGTAAAAGAGGTCTATGTGGAAAAATTAAAGATGTGGCGCATAACCTTCACCGCTCCCCTCATCAATCATGCGAAAGAAATTTTATTTATGGTAACGGGGAAAGAAAAAGCGGCGATGCTGAAAACCGTGCTCTACGGAAAGTATGAGCCCGCTAAGTATCCTGCACAGTTCGTGAAAAATGCAGCATGGTTTATTGCTCCTTAAAAGCAGTTGCGGGCAGGTTTAAAATTACCCCGGGGCATTGATAATTATTTAGCCCGGTTAACAGATATTTACATCTTATGGAAATTGTTCTTTCGATCTTAAGTCTTCTATTGATCAGCTGCCTCACCTTGTCGCTGGTAAGACATGATTTTTGGTTGTATAAGATCATGGAGTACCCGCGGTTGCAGATCGTTGTATTGGTACTGACGATGATCGCCGGTTGGTTTTGTTTTTGGCCGCTTGAATTGTTGTTCTATAAAATAATTTTCGGCGGACTGATCCTAAGCATGTGTTACCTCTTCTATAAGATACTTCCTTATACTTCGCTGTCAAAAATTGAAATGCACCGGGTGGATGTGCGGGATCGGGGAAATGAATTGAAGATATTTTCTGCAAATGTCTACCAGGAAAATAAAGAATACGGTCGTTTGTTGGAACAGGTAAAAAACGAAGACCCCGATATCATTTTTTTACTCGAAACAAATGCGGCGTGGGCAGAGGGCGTTGCATCCCTGGAGAAAGATTATCCCTATACCCTGCTCTTGCCACTGGAGAATACTTATGGGCTATTATTTTTCAGTCGGCTGAAATTAGAAAGAGGCAGGGTAAATTTCCTTGTAAAGGATGACATACCTTCCATAGAGGCCGTTATTCACCTGCCCTCGGGCAAAACCATTCAACTTTGGGGCCTCCATCCTGAGCCCCCCGTGCCCGGTGAAAACCTTTATGCAACTGCGAAAAATAAGGAATTGATGATCGTTGCATTTAAAGCAAAAAAATGCACATCGCCTGCTATAGTGTTTGGCGATCTGAATGATGTGGCCTGGAGCCATACCACAGAATTGTTCCGGAAAACCAGCGAGTTACTGGATCCCCGACGCGGCAGGGGTTTTTACAATACTTTTTCCGCCCACCATTGGTATATCCGTTTTCCGTTGGACTATGTATTTTGTTCAAAAGAATTTGGCCTGGTTGCCATGAAAAGAATGCCCAAGAACGGTTCGGATCATTTTGCCACGCTTACCCATATTTCACTGCGGCCTGATCTTATCGAGCCACAGGAAGGCCGGAAAGCGGATAAAGAAGAACTGCGCGAAGCAAGAGAAATGATAATGAAAACGGCGGAGGGATAATAACTTACTATCTACGTGCGAACCAACCGGAGGTTTAAGCCTTCAATCCTATCTTTGCACCATGTTAACCATCAGTCATCGCGGGGAGCAAATGCCCGCTTCTCCTATACGCAAACTTGTACCTTTCTCCGAAGCTGCAAAAAAAAGAGGAACAAAAGTTTATCACCTCAACATTGGCCAACCGGATATTGAAACGCCAAAAGCCTGCCTCGATGCGGTAAAAAACTGTGATGTGCATGTGCTCGAATACAGTCACAGTGCCGGTATTGAAAGCTATCGCAAAAAACTGACGGAATACTATGCAAAAAATAATATTCACGTTACGGCAAATGATATTATTGTCACGACCGGTGGCAGTGAAGCGATCTTATTCGGTTTCATGGCATGCCTTGATGCAGGTGATGAAGTGATCATTCCCGAACCTTTCTATGCCAATTATAACGGCTTCGCTATACAGGCTGATATTACAGTGGTTCCGATCAGCAGCAGCATTGAAACGGGTTTTGCATTACCGCCAATCGAAGACTTTGAAAAAGCGATCACTGCCAAAACAAAAGCGATCGTTGTTTGCAATCCGAATAATCCAACCGGCTATTTATACAGTGCGGCTGAAATGGAAACGCTGAAAGAGATCGTGATCCGCCATAATCTTTTTCTATTCGCAGACGAAGCGTACCGCGAATTTTGTTATGAGGGCACCCATACAAGTGCGATGCACCTTCAAGGCGCCGAACAACATGTGGTGCTGATGGATACGATCAGTAAAAGATACAGTGCCTGCGGCGGAAGGATCGGCGCATTTATAACAAAGAACAAAGATGTACTGAATGCAGCAATGAAATTTGCCCAAGCGAGGTTGAGTCCGCCGTTTTATGCACAGGTATTGGGTGAAGCTGCAGTAGATCTCCCGGGTGATTATTTTGATACCACGAAAGCTGAATATAAACTGCGCCGGGATATCCTGGTAAAAAGACTGAATGCCATGGATGGCGTTTTTTGCCCTAACCCCGGCGGTGCATTTTATGTAATGGCCAAACTCCCTATCGATGACTGTGATAAATTCTGTCAATGGTTATTGGAAGATTTTTCTCATGAAGGCGCAACAGTTATGCTTGCACCGGGCACCGGTTTTTACAGCACTAAAGGATTGGGTAAAGATGAAGTGCGCCTCGCATATGTCCTAAATGCTGATGCCATCAACAAAGCAATGGATTGTTTGGAAGCTGCACTAAAGGCCTATGATGCTGCAAAATAATTTTTTAAAACAATATTCCTAAACGGAACTGTAACATCTTTTCTTCTTTGGAAATTCCGTAAGTGATGGCTGCTGAAACCAAATTAAAAGGGGCCAGCAATATGCCGCCGCCGTATGTGGTGTGAAACTGATTTGATTTTTCACCCGGCAGCCATACCCTGCCGTTATCAACAAATGCCATCAATCCTCCCTTTCCGTTAAACAGGTAGGTTTTCACTTTGTCTATGAACCGGAATTCAACATTATTAAAATACGTGGTCTTACCACTGAATCGTTCTCTTCGGAATCCACGCAGGTTGTACGTTTCACCGAGGGAAGGGTATTGATAAAATTCAGGTGTACCCGACATTGTCGTTGCACCGTTCTTAACAGCGAAAGAAAATTTGCGGGAAAGCGGAATAAAGAATTGCAACAGGCCGGAATAAGTTTGAAAGCTTTTGTCGTTCTCTTTAAAGTTTTGTGTGTGCCTCGCATTCAAAGAAAAGGTGATCCCTTTTTGCGGCAGCACGGAATCTTTTACGTCAGCAAGGGAATAGGCTACATTTACACCGGCGTAATTATCACGTTCATAGATACCGGGCAGCACCGGTGAAAGTGATTTGGCAACAAAGCGCTCATCGTCTTTTATTATTTTTACCATTTGGTAAAAGCCGGATATGTTGATATTACTATTACCGATAAACCTGCTCACGCCCACGTTGGCTGATGCTTCTTCCGTACGCAAGCGATAGAAATTCCGGTCATCAGTTATATTGGGTGTTTCGTTACCGAGGCCGTAAAAATTTATCCACCTTACCCGGTCATAATTTGCCTTGGTCAACAGGTCCCATTTTTTACCTAATAGTTTCGGGAAAACGCCGGTATATGTTCCGCTGAAAGCATTCTGGAGAGGTGAATAATCAACATCGAATGTATGTTTTGATGCAAACGGCAGTCTCCGCCATTTATAATCCAACACTGTATACCTTATGCCCAAATAGATCCTGTCGGCATCGTTGTAACCGATATGCGGTGAAAATCCTTTCTTATCTGCTTTGAAACTGTTGTAATTATACTCATGTACGGCACTGTCTGCCGACAAACGGAATACAGTATTGGAATTTTTATTAAAATAATTATTCCTGTTATCATAAACATACAATTTATTTTCGCCGGGTCCTACTTCATTGATCACAGAATCACGTTGATCGCCGCCGATGATCCGCAGATCGGTCTTTTTGTTGGGATCGCCGGTGATCTTAAAAACATCATTCCCTGAAATTCCGTACAGGCGCAATTCTTTGGTTTCATTACCGGAAAAGACTCTGGAATAAAAAGGTTCCGCCTGTTTCACTCCTGATTGAATAGGGTAGATATTTAAAATAAATTCATCGTTGGGAAGGTGGTTGAGTTCAAAATATTCACTGCCCTTTGTACCTATCACTTCCGCTTCTTTAGCCATCAGCAGGTAGTACTCCTTTGCATACCCGGGTAGTTTTGAGCGGCGGGATTTCATCTTTTCTATTAGGTCTTTCCCGCGTATTGCGTAGATCTCCGGTGGCATTTGTTGTATAGCCTCTTCAATGACACTATCGGTCATCAGGAGTTGAATGTCCGCTGCGATGGCCTCCCACTCCGGCAGTCTCATTTTATTGGTCAGTGGCCTGTCCAATATCCTGTTTACATAAGCATATGCTTCCACATCCTTGATCTTATTATCATAGCTCTGTAAAAATTTCATCCCGGATACTGCTATAACCGTATTCAGCAAAACACCGTTGTGTTTGAAATAAGCCTGGTCCCTATCCGTGGGAATAGGTACATAGATCGTTTTATTGCCTTCTTTCTTTACACCCCATTTCCATTGATCCGCGTGTCGGTCAAAATCCGCTATCAACATGTCTAATAATCTTGCTCTTACAAAGGCGGGTTGATCCACACTGTGATCATTATTTTTCAATATCTTTTTGAGCATATCATCCGTATCATCAAAATCGGAAAAGTTGCCGAAATTGTCCGCTTCAGCCCAATTTCCTTTAGGTCTTTGCTCAAAAAGGTAAACAGCACCGGCATATTTACTGTTAAGGGAATCCAATGCGGGTTGTGCAGGCAGGTAATAATATTTCGGCATAGTATGCCTTACTTTGATCGCTTTCGCTAAACCGGGGACGCCCAATGCTCCGTAAGGATGCGACATGGAAACCTGGTCGTTTACAATATCCGCTAAAAAAGTATTCTGAAATATTTTAGGAATGACCTTATCCAGTGATTTGTCAACAGAGCGTAAAGTGTATTCTTTATCGCCGGCTGTTTTAAGGTGTAGGGCCTTTGATTGTTTACTGCCCCCTTCTTTATAGGATAACAATCCGCCTTTCAGTGTATCCAGGAACAAAACAGGGAATTGGACCGGTTCAATCCACTCTTTGCGATAATTTCTTCCCCAAAGCCATTGATAAAACCCTGAACGTTTATACTGTGGGCCGGCGCTGACCGTTTTAAATTTAAGGGTATCGGCAGTGGCATTTTTTTGTTGGGCAAATGCTGTATTGAAACATAGCAATATGAAGGTCAATAAGAGGATCTTTTGTAAAAATGGTTGCATGAAGCGATTTATTTAGATACCATAGTCTAAAACTCTGCCAAAAACACGATCAATGACGGATTTAATTAAAAAATGAAGCTGCCGGGTTGAATTATAGCCTTATACACAATGGATTAAAAACTAAGTTCGGGAAGCAATTGATTGCTGCTTAGAATAGAAATAATTCATTATTACTAAAATAAACCCTTTTAAAGAGTCAGTTAACAAATTATCAGGCCGGTTGAACATTATAAACACAGCCACCCCGAGGCCGATCCACCAACAACCTAATAAGTAGATCAACCCGCTGAAACCGGGGCGGTTTGTTTTAACGAGCCAAATAAGGTAAACACAGATAACCGTGATCAATAACAGGAACCATGCACTGAAATAAGCCAACAATGCTGTATCTGCATTGTATGAAAGTTTAAAGAGTTTAAGGGTTGCTGCCGGGTTGAAAAAGGCGATCCCCATAAGAAAGGCTTCAAAGAGAAATGAAATGATCAGGATCAGGAGTAACAGGTTTTTTTTCAAAGTAACGGATTTTCATGGATATACGGGATAATAAGGGATAAAGGATTTTACCCCCGGAGTTACTGCTAAAGCTTCTCTAATCCCGTAATACTTGTTAAATAAAAAAAGAGCCGTTTACACGGCCCCTTTTTTATTGTTTTATGTGTTGATTACTTCAATTTTATAAGCGTAACCATTTTCTTCGTTTTGCCTTGAGTAGCTTGGAGATAATATGTGCCTTGGTCATATGCATCCCCGATTCTCACCACTGAACCGGGTGTTACAGATCTGTCGGCATCAATGAACTGGCCTACGCTGTTCATTATACGAAGTGTCACCGGCACGATGCTGTTGCTTTTCACAGAGATCAGGAAGAAACTATTGGAGGGGTTAGGACCGGCAGTTACTTCAAGCTGACCAACTGTTGCCGGGGTTTCTGCTTTAGGGGTTTGTTTAACATTAGTACCCCTTGCAATTCCCGGTGCCGTACATGGCATCTCGTTACAGTTGCCTAACCGATCACCCGGATGGCCGTTGATATGTGTTGCCACGGCATTGATACTAACACTGATCGAATGACCGTTGTGGCAAATATTGATTTTTTGGTTATTGCCGCTAGTCCCTGCAGTTCTGGGGTCAGAAACGCAGATACTGATCGAACAGGACGTTGTACAACCATACTTATTTGTTGTCGTTAACAAGAATGTAAAGGTACCGGGCGTTGTTGCGGTGAACACAGGATTTGCTGTATTGTAGTTGCTCAGAGTTCCGCCCGACCATGCATATGAGTAAGGTGCGCCGCTTGCCGGAGCAGATACCTGCAGTGTCACACTTTGTGGTCCGTATCCGATATACAAGTTCGTCGGAACGCCACCTGTGTATACATTACTCACAGGAACTGCGGTAATGCTGCAACTTGGTATCTCACCCACAACAGTTACAGTAGTCGAACATGTTTTCGTATTGCCGGATACATCCGTTACAGTAAGCGAAACGTTGTTTGCACCGATATCTGAACAGTTGAAAGTTGATTTAGAAACTGCTAAACTTACCGGTCCGCAGTTATCATAGCTTTCGTTGTTCACTGATGCAGGGATGATCACAGCACTGCCGTTCACTAAAGTAACAGTAACAGTTTTGCATATTGCAGTCGGTGCCGTTACGTCATGTACAGTGATCAATTGCGTGCATTCGATGTAATTGCCTGCTTGGTCAGTTGCTCTCCACGTTCTGCTGATCACATAATTGTAATAGCCGGCCGATGCAGGGTTTGAACTCTGTGTACTTGTTTGTGTTTGCGTGATCGTCACAGGGCTGCAATTATCCGTTGCCGTTGGCGTGCCTGTTGCTGAAGAACTGTTGTTATCCTGGCAATTCACAGTAGTATTCGCAGGACAGGTAATTACCGGCGGCGTGTTGTCGATAACTGTAACGTTAAATGAACATACACTTGAATTGCCATGAGTATCCGTGAAAGTATAGGTAACATTAGTTATACCTACAGGGAAAGTCTCTCCCGGGTTGTGATTGCCCGTGACAGAAACTGCACCGCAATTATCAATGGCCGTAGGCGCAACCCATGTTGCTGCCCCGTTGCAAGTGGTTCTTCCCTCACCCGTGTAAATCGTGAAATCAGCAGGGCAGTTTGAAACAACAGGTGC
>JBBJLU010000007.1:0-70548 GCA_037719665.1 Ferruginibacter sp. | reverse complement strand
AAGGCAAGAAGATCTGTGAAAATCCGTGGAATCAGCGTTATCTGTGTTCAAAAAATCCTGCCGAAGGCAGGTCCTTAGTGCCTTCGTGGCCCAAAACCTTTTTCGTTTAGCTTTCCCACAGATTCTCCGGATAAGAAGGCAAGAAGATCTGTGAAAATCCGTGGAATCAGCGTTATCTGTGTTCAAAAAATCCTGCCGAAGGCAGGTCCTTAGTGCCTTCGTGGCCCAAAACCTTTTTCGTTTAGCTTTCCCACAGATTCTCCGGATAAGAAGGCAAGAAGATCTGTGAAAATCCGTGGAATCAGCGTTATCTGTGTTCAAAAAATCCTGCCGAAGGCAGGTCCTTAGTGCCTTCGTGGCCCAAAACCTTTTTCGTTTAGCTTTCCCACAGATTCTCCGGATAAGAAGGCAAGAAGATCTGTGAAAATCCGTGAAATCAGCGTTATCTGTGTTCAAAAAAAACCTGCCGAAGGCAGGACCTTCACGCCTTAGTACCTTCACGCCTTAGCGCCTTCTCGGCTCAAAACCTTCCTGGCTTTAGCTCAATATTTCCTCGTTTTTTTCGTTAACTACTTGTGTTAAAAGATTATAGCCCTCCCGGGGAATAATCAATAATTTTTACGATTTTTGTATGATAATCAAATACTTTAGAAAAAGCCCTTGACTTTTTCTATTGCACTGTTATGAAAAAACCAAATCACTTGGGCTGTTTAAGAGGAACAGGTCGTCTGTCCCGCGCGGTCATTGGTATCCTCTGCTTCTCTTTTTTCTTAGTTTCCTGCAGCACCACTAAGCAATCCGTTTATTTCCGTACACTCCAACAAAAAGATACTACGCTCCGTGGGTTCATACCCAATACTTATGAATCGAAAATTATTCCGGGTGACCGTATTTCTATAACAGCAAGCAGCCTCAATCCTTCCGAGGATATCCTTTTCAATTCCGGCAGTCCTGCAGCAGGCGGTACTCAGGGTGCAACAGCCGGCGGGTACACCGTTCAGCAGGATGGTACAGTTTTCCTTCACCGCTTGGGAAAGATCAGGGCAGAAGGATATACCCGCGCGGCGCTGGCTAAGCAAGTTGAAGAAAAGCTCCTGGCCTACATGAAGGAACCGATCGTACAGGTCAATTACCTCAACCATAAGATAACTATCCTGGGAGAAGTAGGACAACCGCAGGTGCTCAACCTCCCGGAGGAACAGATCTCACTTATTGATGCATTAGTTCTCAGTGGCGATGTAACGGCCAATGCTATCAAAAATAATATCACCATCATCAGGGAAGAAGGTAATGAAAAACGGGTGAAGCATGTAAACCTCGAGGATAATTCTATTTTTTCTTCGCCATGGTATTATGTAAAACCTAATGACATTATTCTTGTATCACGGGATTATGCAAAAGCCGACAAAGAGCAAAAGCGTGCAAAATTGCAGACAACTTTGTCGCTTGTGGCATCGGGTGTCTCGTTTCTGATCATTATATTGGACAGGGTAATTAAATAAAATTCCGCAGTGAATGAGTGAAGAGCAATTTTTCAGTGATAAACCGCAATCTAATATCCTGGTCCGGGCAGTGCATCGCTATTTACCTTTCTGGCCCTTGCTGGCCATATTGCTGGCCATATCTACTGCTGTAGCTTTTATCTACCTGCGTTCCCAAACTAAAATTTATGTGGCCGCTGCCAAGGTGTTGCTCAAAGACCCCCAAAAGGGCGGCGGCGACAGCAAAGTACTGGATGCCTTAAATATTTTCAGTGAAAAAAAGATCGTTGAGAATGAGATCATCGTGCTTCGGTCAACTTCCCTGATGCAACAGGTCGTGAAAGAATTGGATCTGTATACGGCTGTATTCAACAAAGGAAAAGTGCAGACGGAAGAATTATACGGCGCTAATTCCCCTTTGTTTTTCCGTGCATTGAATAAAGACAGCAGCATCAACGGCGGCGGGAAATTTGACTTAGATATTAATTGGAAAAGGGGTACTATATTATTAGGGACAAGAACGTATAAATTTTCCGATGTTGTAAATGTAAACGGCACCGATTATAATATCGTGGTGAATAAGGATTACAATAAAGAAGTTGTAGGTAAGAATTTTTATGTCATATTCAATGATGTGGCTTCTGCTGCCGGGGCCATCATCGGTAGCCTTCGTGCTACACCGCTTTCTTATTCCTCCACGGTTATTGACCTGAATATAGAAACTCCTGTTCCGGATAAAGGGATCAAAATATTAAACAAACTTTTCGAGGTCTATAATATTGCGGGTATCGAAGACAAGAACCAGATACTGATTCGCACGCTTCGCTTTGTCGATGACAGGCTGGCGGCGGTAAATTCCCAGTTAGACAGCGTGGAAAGAAATGAAGCCGGTTTACGTGCAAGGGAAGGCATCACTGATATTTCTGCGCAGGGATTACAATATTCACAGGTAGTGAGAGAACTGGATCAGCGCAAAACGGCCATAGACCTACAGTTGGATGTACTTTCGGGCGTGCAGAGCTATGTGAACAGCAAGGGTCGGAGGCCAGGCACCGTTCCTTCACTGGCGCTTGTTGCAGATCCCACGCTGAATAGTCTGTTGACACAATTATACAGTGCGGAATTTGATGTGGACCGCGCCCGGTCTACCGCAGGCGATAAAAGTGAAACTGTAATATTAGCAGATCAAAAAGTAACAAGGATTCAGAAGGACATAAAAGAAAACATCAATAACATTCGGAGTACTTATAATATTGAGCGAAATAATATCGCCGCGGGTATCGCCCAAAATAGCAGTATGCTTTCCCAATTGCCCGCTAAGGAACGGGCTTTACTGGCCATAAGCCGGCAACAGGCTATTAAAAATAATATTTACACTTTTCTTCTTACTAAGAGAGAGGAGACCGCTATCTCTGCAGCATCTGCCACTGCCGATCTTCGTGTACTGGAAAGCGGCTATTCGTACGGTCCCATTCGCCCCGTAGCAAAAAATTATTACCTGATGGGATTGCTGGTAGGGTTGGGGCTTTTCCTGTTGTTCATTCAAATAAATGAACCGCTCAGTAATAAAGTATTGTTCCGTTCGGAAATTGAAAATAAGACGAAGGTTCCCATTATCAGCGAGATCATTCAAACACAGGAAAAGAATACCATCGCAATATCCGAAGGAAAACGGACGGTTGTAGCTGAACAGTTTCGCGCAATGCGAACGAACCTGAGTTTTATGGGTTTGAGCGAAACAAATAAAACCCTGTTGGTTACCTCCAGTGTCTCGGGGGAAGGTAAAAGTTTTATTGCCACAAACCTTGCTATCAGCCTTACGCTTACAGGTAAGAGAGTCGCGTTGCTGGAGATGGATCTCCGTAAACCCAAACTCAGCCGGGAACTGAATGTTGCGAGAGACCCCGGCATCTCCGGTTACCTTATTGGAAAATCCACCCTGGAAGAGATCATAAAACCTACTGCCTATAAAAATCTTTTCCTTATACCGGCAGGCCCCATCCCGCCAAACCCCACTGAGTTGATCGAAAAAGACAATTTGGGTTTTTTAATAGACGAATTAAAAAAACAGTTTGATTACCTCATTATCGACTCCGCACCGATCGGCCCGGTGACGGATTCCCAGCTTTTAAGTAAACATGCGGGCACCACTATTTTTGTGATCCGTCATGCGGTTACACCCGCTGTTTTTATCAAGCTCATTGATAGCCTTTACAAAGAGAAAAAATTCAATAATATGTGCGTGGTGTTTAACGGTGTAATGCCGCGCGGAGCTTCATTTTTGAATTATGGTTTTGGTGGCTACGGAAATGGCTACGGGTATGGCTATGGTTATGGCTACGGTTACGGGTACGGTTACGGCAGCGAGGCGGGCAGCTACTATGTGACCGAAGAATCTTTGCCGGGGTTCAGGAATCTATTCGGTTTTACGGGCTTTATTAAAAAGCTTTTCCGAAAGAGAAAGAAGTACTAGGATCTGTCGGGTCAGCGCAGTTGCCCGTTGTAAAACCGGGTTAAATTTCAGAACAATCATTTTATTCTTCCGTCCTGTTCAAGTAACATGTGACTGAGGAACAGCGAAGCTTTGTCCGGGGGTTAATTTGATAATTTGATAATTTGGTAATTTGATAATTAGTGGATTTGGAGATTTGATAATTTGGTAATTTGGTAATTTGGAAATGCATTCTCCGCGCCCTTTGCGTTTCTTCTCTCTGCGCCCTTTGCGATACCCTTTGTATTTAAATAAATTTGACAAACGAAAAAAACTGGTACGTTGTATATACCCGGCCACGCTGGGAGAAAAAGATCGCGGGAACACTCCTGGATAGAGGCATAGAGCATTATTGCCCGTTGAATAAGGTTACGCGGCAGTGGAGTGATCGAAAAAAAACGGTGCTGGAACCTTTGTTCAAAGGATATATTTTTGTTTGCCCGGACCAGCCGGCAAAATGGGATATCAAAAAAGTGGAAGGGATCTTAAACTACGTGTATTGGTTAGGAAAGCCTGCGGTAGTAAGAGCATCGGAGATAGAAACGATCCGGAAATTTTTACAGGAATTCGATGATGTGGAAGTGACCGAACAATACCCGGTTACCAATGATAAAGTCATGATCAAACAAGGCATCATGATGGACTATAAAGGGATCATCATGGAAGTGAAGGGGAATAAAGCCCGGGTTGAAATTGAAAGTATGGGGATACAGCTTACTGCGGTGTTTGAAAGGAAGAACCTTTTGAAGATTAGTTAATTTGGAGATCAGTTGATTTGAAGATTTGTTGATTTGAAGATTTGGAGATGGAAATGCAGTCTATGCGTTTTAAGGGTTCCCACAGATTAGCACAGATGGAGACACAGATTTTCACAGATTTCTCTGCGGCTTTGCAGTCCCTTTGCGCCTTTGCGTGAATCCCTTTGGATATTTATATTAAAACCAAAAAAGGAAAACAGTTTAGAACCCGTAAAATTTAAGACCCGCCAAATCTTAAATCTTCCATCTTAAATCTTACATTCTTAATGAATCTTTCCGATAAAATATACATCGCCGGCCACAAAGGATTAGTGGGTAGTGCCATCATCAGGCTGTTGCAAAAAAAAGGGTATACCAATCTCGTAACTGCGGATTCTAAAACCCTGGACCTCCGGGAGCAGGCTGCTGTCAGGGATTTTTTCCGACAGGAAAAGCCGAAGTATATATTTATGGCGGCGGCAAAAGTGGGAGGTATCATGGCCAATAAAACTTACGGCGGCGAATTTATTTACGATAACCTCGCTATTCAAAATAATGTTATTCACGAAGCCTATAAGCAGAATACAGAAAAACTTTTATTCCTGGGAAGCAGTTGCATTTATCCGAAACATGCTGCTCAGCCCATCCGTGAAGAGTCCTTTATGACGGGCCCGCTGGAACCTACCAATTCACCATATGCGATGGCAAAGATTGCGGGAGTAGAGATGTGCCGTGCGTACAATGTACAATACGGTTGTCGCTTTATCAGTGTAATGCCTACAAACCTCTATGGCCCCGGCGATAATTATGACCTGCAAAATGCTCATGTTCTCCCTGCACTTATCCGGAAATTTCATGAAGCGAAAATGAATGATCATAAAACGGTCACCGTTTGGGGTACCGGAAATCCGCGTAGGGAATTCCTCCATGTAGATGATGCGGCGGAAGCCTGTTTATTTCTTATGCATGAATACGAGGATCCTTCCATCATTAATATCGGCTGCGGCACGGACCATTCTATCCGGGAAATGGCGGAAGCGATAAAGATGATCACCGGCTACACGGGGGAGATCATTTTTGACAAAAGTAAACCGGACGGTACCATGCAAAAGCTGCTTTCCGTTAAGAAAATAAATGACTTGGGTTGGAAATATTCCACTGATCAGCTCAACGGGCTGAGAGACACTTACAGTGATTTCAGTAACCGCTACGAACATTACATTCAAAAAAAGCATACCGGCAGTTTGCCCTACGATGTGTAGAATTGCAGGCATTATACATCCTGATCTTCCCGTCTCTTCCATGGAGACGATGACCGGGGAAATGTGTGAATTGCTTCGCCACGGCGGCCCTGATGACGGTGGGGTATATACTTCACCGACTGACAGGCTTTCCCTCGGTAACAGGCGGCTGTCTTTATTGGATCTTACTGCAGGGGGGCATCAGCCTATGCAATATGCAAACAGGTATACCATCACATATAACGGGGAACTGTATAATTTTAAAAAATTAAAAGAGGAGTTAACGGCGGAGGGAATGCAGTTCATTAATAATACTGATACAGAAGTGATCCTCGCGGCATTTGCCAAATGGCATACCCAAAGCTTCAGTAAACTGAACGGTATGTTTGCCTTTGCCTTATGGGATAATGCAGAAAAAATGCTGTACCTCGTTCGGGATGCGGCAGGGATCAAGCCCCTTTATTATTCTTCCCATACCGGGGGTTTAACTTTCGCTTCCGAGATCAGGGGATTTGCACCCGTGCCCTATCTCCGGGAACCCGCACCAAATACAGCGGTGTTTCAACTCGCGTACGGTTATATCCCCGAACCGGTCACCACATTGGCGAATGTGCATGCGCTTCCGAAAGGCTGTTTCATTTCTTATAGTAATATCAACCATACATATAGCCTGCAGGCCTATTCTTTTTTCAGTTTCAGCAATGAGATCACCGATCGTACTGCAGCCGTTGAGCTCACTAAAAATACAATTGCAGATGCGGTGATCAGGCAAATGATAGCCGACGCACCTGTTGGGGTATTCCTCAGCGGGGGCGTGGATTCAGCCATCATTGCTAAACTGGCAGCCAGGCCGGGAAGGGAGGACCTGCACACCTTATCCATTCATTTCAGCGAAGAAAAATATTCGGAAAAAAAATACCAGGATATTTTGGTGGAGCGCCTGAACAGTACGCACCATTCTTTCCTGTTGGAAGAAAAAGATTTTCATGATCATTTCCCTTCCATACTCGCGGCAATGGACATGCCTTCCTGCGATGGGATCAACACCTGGTTCATCAGTAAATTTGCAGCGGCCGAAGGACTTAAAGCTGTACTGTCGGGTATCGGCGCAGATGAATTGTTCGGCGGATATCCTTCTTTCAGACGAATGAAAACTGCGCTGGCGATTCAGCGTTTACCCGCTGCATTATTAAAAAATGCATCCAACGCAAAGCTTAAAAAATTAAGCCGTCTGGCTTACCTCCGTATTGAAGGGATCAGGGGAATCTACCTTTTCCTGCGCGGTCATTTTACCCCGGTTCAGATTGCGGGACAGGTAGGAGGCTATGAAAAAGAGATCTGGAACCTGTTGGAGAATATGCCTGTTTCGCAGATGCCTTCAAATCTCGGCCCCGGCAATATTGCGGGCAGCATGGAATTTAATTTGTATATGCAGGATCAGTTGCTGCGTGATGCGGATGTAATGAGTATGGCACACGGACTGGAAATACGCGTGCCCTTCCTCGATAATGAAGTGATCAGGGCTGTTTTTGCCATGTCGGAAAAACTAAAGTTCAATAATGATATTCCTAAAGAGATCCTGATCAATGCTTTTACTGAAGAATTGCCGGAGGAAATTTGGAAAAGAAAAAAAATGGGATTTAGTTTTCCTTTTGCGGAATGGCTGCGCAGCAGTGAATATGTGAACAGTTTGACGAAATCAAATAATCCCCATACCCGACAGGCCTTTTTGGATTTTATGAATGGCAAATTGCATTGGAGCAGGATCATGTCGTTGATCGTACTTCATTCGAGGGGGGAGATTTAGGGTGATTAGGTTGCGGGTGACGGGTGGCGTGTTGCGGGTTATCTGTAAGAATTGAAGTTTTTTTCCACCGCAGAGTTAAAAGAGTTTATGCAGAGACCCCTTGTTCTCTTTTTCTCTTTGTTCTCTTAGCTTTTTTTTACCGCAGAGCCGCAGAGTTAAAAGAGTTTACGCAGAGACCCCTTGTTCTCTTTTTCTCTTTGTTCTCTTAGCTTTTTTTACCGCAGAGCCGCAGAGAGCACAGAGGTTTCGCAGAGGTTTTAATCTATACCGAAGGCTCCTTTTTCTCCTTGTTACCTTAGTCCTTTTTTCGGCCCATCCCCCGCCTTCCCGAGAGGAAGGAGCTGTACCTGTCCAACTTTTTTGAATTCATTAATTATTGAAATTACTTTTCTCTTATTTCTCTTTTCCTCTTTGTTCACTTAGCCCTTTTTTATTCTTTTTCAACTTATTGACCCTTTTAGCTTTTCACAGCAGAGCCGCAGAGTTAAAAGAGTTTTCGTAGAGAGAGTTGCGGGTGGTCGGTCGTCTGTCGTCTGTCGTCTGTTGTCTGTTGTCTGTTGTCTGATATCTTTGGTCTGTTGTCTGATGTCTTCGTCTGTCATCTTTCATCCACAACAAGAATTCACTCCATCCTAATATAGTTCATTCAAAATATCATGTCGATCTTATTCCTCACCCTTAAAGTTTTTTCTGCAACGGGTGGCATTGAGAAAGTATGTCGTATTGCAGGTAAGGCATTATATGAATACGGCTTGCAGCACAACAGGAAGGTCAGCATATTCAGTATGCACGGACCGAAGGACGCGGCAAACAACAACCCGTACTTTCCCGCGGAGATATATACCGGCTTTGGCGGTGCCAAAATGAAGTTTGTAAAGGATGCAGTGATCGCCGGCAAAAAGTCTGATACGGTCATTCTCAGCCATATCAACCTGTTACTGGCAGGATGGCTTATTAAAAAGGTAAACCCATCTGTACGGATCATCCTGATCGCGCACGGTATTGAAGTATGGAAAACACTAAGCCCGCATAAACAACATATGTTGCAGGCATGTGATCATATTGCCTGCGTGAGCCGGTTTACGATGGATAAAATAAAACTGCTGCATAATATTCCCGCAGAAAAATGCAGTGTATTGAACAATTGTATCGATCCCTTCCTGGCCCGCCCGGAGGAAAAGAAAAGGGATCCCGAACTGGTAAAGCGGTATGGATTTTCGCCTGATGATATCATCCTGCTCACCCTAACCAGGCTGTCGGAAAGGGACCGCTACAAAGGATATGATGCGGTGCTGCGGTCGATGGTGAGCCTTATTAAGCAACAACCTGCACAAAAAAAAATAAAATATTTACTTGCGGGGGGTTATGATAATAAAGAAAAATTATTTCTGGATGAACTCATTGAACGATCGGGGCTGCGCGAACATGTAATACTTAGCGGTTATATCCGCGAAGAAGAATTAGCAGCTCATTTTTCCCTGGCTGATATTTATCTCATGCCAAGCATCAAGGAGGGTTTCGGGATCGTATTTGTAGAAGCCATGTATTACGGTGTTCCGGCAATAGCCGGTAATGCCGATGGGTCGGTGGATGCCTTGCTCAACGGCCGGTTGGGATTATTGATCAACCCTGAAGACCCTGATGCCATTACAGAAGCGGTTATGAAAATGATCAGGGATCCGAAACAGTTCTTGCCTGATCACGGTATACTAATGGAACATTTCAGTTATGAAAAATATAAGGAAAAGTTGGAAGAGATCATAAACGAGGAACAGCCAAAACGAGAAACGGTCAAACGAAAAACGATTAAGGAGAAACAAGAAACGATCAACGAGAAACAAAAAACGAGAAACGGTTAACTAGAAACGAGAAACGAGAAACGAGAAACGGCCAACGAGAAACGAGAAACGAGAAACGTCCAAACGAGAAACGATTAACGAGAAACCAGAAACAAGAAACGGTTAACAAGAAACAGTTATAAAACAAACGATAAACGATAAAGAATGGGATGAAATTATCGGCCCCCGTGGACAACTTTTCGACCTGCGCCTTAAAGAAGTATGGCGATACCGCGACCTCCTCGTCCTTTTTGTAAAAAGAGATTTTGCGGCACAGTATAAGCAAACCGTCTTAGGACCGTTATGGCATCTGATACAACCGCTCTTTACAACCGGTGTATTTTTATTGGTGTTTCACAATATTGCGGGATTGGGGACAGACGGGATCGCTGCAGTTCCTTTTTATATGAGCGGAATTACGATCTGGAATTATTTTTCATCCTGCCTTACCGGTACGTCCAACACATTTGTAGCCAATGCGGGGATATTCGGCAAAGTGTATTTCCCGCGGCTGGTTATCCCGCTCAGCACGGTCATGAGTAACATTGTAAAATTCTGCATCCAGTTTTTTTTATTGTTGCTCGTAATGGCATGGTATGGGTACAGGGACGGGTATTTTTATTTCAGCAGTTCCTGGTTATTGATACCGGTGTTGGTGATCATGATGGCAGGCATGGGTCTGGGTCTCGGGATCATCATCTCATCGCTCACCACGAAGTACCGCGATTTTACAGTGCTCATCGGCTTCGCCGTTCAATTGTTGATGTATGCCACGCCCATTGCGTATCCGCTGTCTTATATAAAAGATAAAAGTTTTGCATGGGCCATAATATACAATCCCCTCACACCGATCACGGAAGCATTCCGTTATGCCTTATTCGGGAAGGGAAGTTTTGAACCTTTGCACCTACTGTACAGCGCGATATTTATTATGATCAGCCTGGTTATCGGTACGGTGGTGTTTAATAAAGTGGAGAGGAATTTCATGGACACGGTTTAGAACAGTTTCACGCAAAGGCGCAAAGCGAACCGCAGAGACGCTGTTTTGAAACACTAAAGTTTTTTTGAACCACAAAGTCACAAAGACACTTAGAAAGCCTGCCGTTGGCAGGCAATCTGCGGGATTTGCACATATAGCATCACTCAAAGGCGCAAAGGGAATCTCAGAGCCGCCAAAATATCTGTGAAAATCTGTGCCTCAATCTGTGAAGATCTGTGGGAACCCTTCTGCGGGATCTGCTCTTAAATCATCTTAAATCTGCGGGAAACCAAACTGTAGGAAAGTTATCAAATGAATTATTTTATACACGAGACCGCCATTATTGATAAAAACGCTCTCATCGGCGATGGCACAAAGATCTGGCACTTCAGCCATATCAGTGGTGCAGCGGTAATAGGAGAGAACTGTATCCTCGGACAAAATGTTTTTATAGCAGATGACGTCACCATCGGCAACAACGTAAAGATCCAGAACAATGTATCGGTTTATACCGGTGTGACCTGTGAGGATGATGTTTTCATCGGCCCGTCGGTAGTATTCACGAATGTGATCAATCCCCGGACTGCGGTAAGCCGGAAGGCGGAATTTAAACCAACGGTAATAAGAAAAGGCGCCTCTATCGGCGCAAATGCCACGGTGATCTGCGGTAACGAGATCGGTGCTTATGCCATGATCGGCGCCGGCGCAGTGATAACCAGGCCTGTGAAAGCTTATGCCCTGGTGATGGGCAATCCCGCAAAGGAGGTCGGTTGGGTGAGTGAGCACGGCCATCGTTTGGTATTTGAAGAAAGGGGAAATGCCGTCTGCCCTGAAACAGGACAGGAATATTATTTGGAAGACGGTTCAGTACAACGGATAAAATAAGCGTGGAGAAAAAAATAAATTTCGCCGTAGTAGGCATGGGTTATATCGGGAAACGTCATGCGGAGATCATTCTGCAGCATCCCCGTACTAACCTGGCTGCCATATGTGATATAAAAGATCCGTCAACGTTAGGACTTGAAAACACCGCGGCGCCTTTTTTCGGATCGGTAGACGCCTTGCTTTCTTCCGGAATTGAAACAGATGTGGTATGCATTGCTACACCAAACGGCCTTCATGCGCCGCAAGCGTTGCTTGCCCTTGATGCCGGGAATCACGTACTGATCGAAAAACCCCTTGCACTTTCAAAAGCTGACTGTGAGCAGATCATAGCCAAAGCGAATCAAAAAGGGAGTAAGGTTTTTTGCGTGATGCAGAACAGGTTTTCCCCGCCCGCGGTCTGGCTTAAGGAAACAGTGAGCAGCGGTATATTGGGCAAAATATTTATGGTGCAGGTGAACTGCTACTGGAACCGCGATGACCGCTATTATAAACCGGCGGGGTGGAAAGGTACGGCTGACCTGGATGGCGGAACCCTGTTTACACAGTTCTCCCATTTTATAGATATTCTCTCCCTGCTTTTCGGGGATATAAAAAATATCAAAGCAACTTTCCGTGATTTTAATCATAGTCACTCAACGGAGTTTGAGGACAGTGGTGTCATACATTTTGATTTTGTGAACGGGGGCATGGGAAGTATCAATTATTCAACAGCGGTATGGGATAAGAACCTGGAGAGCAGCATTACCGTAGTTGCCGAAAATGGTAGCGTGAAGATCGGCGGACAATATATGAATGAGGTGGAATACTGTCATATCAAAGATCATAAAATGCCGGTCCTTGCGGGTACAAACCCTGCAAATGATTACGGGCATTACCGTGGCAGCGCCGATAACCACGGGAAGGTATTTGAAAATCTGATCAACGTGCTGGACGGCAAAGAAGCCATACAAACCAATGCTGAAGGAGCGATGATGGTGGTGGATATTATCGAAAGAATTTACAAACTGAAAGTGCAGCCTTAATGTCGACCGTTATAAAAGTTGAAAATATTTCGAAACAGTACCGCCTCGGTGATGTAGGTACGGGCGCATTGGCGCATGACGTCAATCGTTGGTGGCACCGCGTACGCGGAAAAGAAGACCCGTATTTAATGATCGGGGAAGAGAATGACCGGACTGTAAAAGGGGGCGGTGATTATGTATGGGCGCTGCGTGATATTAATTTCGACATACAGCAGGGCGAAGTGCTCGGCATTATCGGGCGCAACGGCGCGGGGAAAAGCACTTTGTTGAAAATAATGAGTCGCACCACAACGCCAACCACCGGGACCATACAATTAAAGGGGCGGATCGCAAGCCTGCTGGAGGTGGGAACGGGATTTCACCCGGAACTCAGCGGCAGGGATAATATTTTCCTGAACGGCGCTATCCTCGGTATGACGAAGCGGGAGATCAAAAGCAAGTTTGATGAGATCGTCGATTTTGCGGGGGTTGAACGATATATTGATACGCCGGTAAAAAGATATTCCTCCGGGATGTACGTTCGGCTTGCATTCGGTGTGGCTGCGCATTTGGAGTCGGAAATTTTAATTGTAGATGAAGTGCTTGCCGTGGGTGATGCCGAGTTTCAGAAGAAATGCCTTGGTAAAATGGGAACAGTGAGTAAAGAACAGGGGAAGACGATCATACTTGTGAGCCATAATATGGCGGCAATAAAGCAGCTTTGTAAGCGAGGAGTATTGTTACAAAACGGTTTACTCGTGTTGAATGCGGGTATGAATGAAGTGGCAGAATCTTATCTCGCAAGCGGTGTTACACAACCATCAGGATCCTCATGGCCGGGAGAGGACGCACCCGGGAATGATCATATCATCATCAGGAAAGTACAGGCGGCGGCAAAAGGAAAAAATTCATCCGCACCTATAAAAACAAGTGATGAGATCGTGGTTGAAATAATCTTTGAAAATAAACAGGACAACATAGACCTGGATATTACCTGGGATATTTTTGATGGAGAAATGATCCACGTCTGCCATATCGGAACCCGGATCGGTGACGGTGAAAAGATAAAGGTCGGGACATACAGTGTGTCATTTACCATACAGTCAAACCTGTTGAACACCCGGCGTTATCACTTCAATGTTCTTTTCGGAAAAGATCAGCGATATATGGTATACAAACATGAAGGCATCCTCTCTGTAGATATAGAGGATGGCCTGCCGCGGAAAGGTGCATCCTTTCATCAATACCCGGGGGTGATTCACCCGGAGTTTGAATGGCAAAAGCAAAAATTAGATGAACCGTTTATTATTGTATAAATTGTTTGATAATGGAAAATAACACGCCCGGATCAAACACAGAAGCAGGGTTTTTCGGAACGGAGGCGCATTTATTTAATTTGCCGTCTATTGGTAATTCAGTAGAAGGGTATATTACCATATCAGAAGCCGGGAAAAGTATTCCCTTCGAAATAAAAAGGGTGTACTGGACCTACTATACACCCCAAAATGTGATAAGAGGTTTTCATGCGCACAAAACACTGCGCCAGGTCATATTTGCCATAGGCGGAGTGATCAGGTTTACTGTTGAGCAACTCAATGGCAACAGGAAAGAGTACCTTTTAAATGAACCTCATATCGGTTTATACCTTCCTCCGTATTCCTGGAGAGAAATACAGTTTTCTCATAATGCCGTGTTACTTTGCCTGGCATCTGAGTATTTTGATGAGAGTGATTACATCAGGAAATATGAAGATTTTAAAAAATAAATGATCACTGTAACAAAGTATTCGGAAGAATGGAGAATCCCCTGGGATAACTTTATTTCGATATCAGTGAATGGCAACTTTCTTCACAGCCGAGGATTTTATGATCATAACCCGGCTAATGATGCCGATGAATGTTCATTTATTTTTCTGAAAAAGAACAGGATAGTTGCAGTCTTGCCATGCATATTATATGAAATAGCGGGTGCCCGTATACTCCATTCACACCTGCGAAGTACATTCGGCGGTTTTGTAGTAAGCAATGAGATCGGTGCAGCAGAAGCAGTTATCATTGTAGAATTAATTATAAAAGAAGCCCGGGGCCTGGCGGTAACAGAAATAATAATCAGGAATCCTTTCCGGATCTTTAATACGCAACCTGCAGATGAAACAGACTATGCCATGTGGTTTCACGGATTCTCGCTGAAGCAGCGTGAGTTGGAAATAGCTATTGATCTGCAGGAAAGCATTGAAGTGATTCAGAAACGATTTGAGAACGGTACGAAATATAATATTAAGAAAGCTGAAAAAAGCGTTGTAACTGTTTTGTCTGAGGATTTCGAGGGTTTCTGGAAGATACTTGATAAAAACCTTCAGGAAAAACACGGGAAAAATCCTGTTCACAGTTTGCCGGATCTGATACGGTTACGGGAGAAAGCGGGAAAAGAGAACATAAAGCTTTTTGCCGGTTACCTCGACAATAAATTGATCTGCGGAACGGTAGTATTTCAGATTGGGAACCGCGCACTCCATGCCCAGTACATTGCTTCTGATTCCGGTTACCAGGAATTGAGGCCAATAAATGCAGTCACTGATCATATCATTAAATGGGGGCATGCAAACGGCTTTCATTATTATAACCTGGGTACTGCAAACGAAGAGGGTGGAAGGGTGCTCAATCACGGCCTTTTTCATTTTAAAGAAAGTTTCGGTGGCCGCGGTGTGTTGAGGGAAACTATGCACCTGCATTTAAAAGATCAACATGAAGACTAAGCAATTGGTAATTTACGGGATTGGCGAAACCGCTGATATTGCATTTGAATATTTTACCCATGATTCGGTCTATCAGGTCATTGCTTTTACTGCAGATAAAGAATATATTAATGAAGCTACCCACCTTGGGTTGGCTGTTATTCCCTTCGGGGAATTAGAAACTATACATCCCCCGGGAAGGGTAGAAATATTTGCAGCTTCCACATATAATAAATTGAACAGGGTGCGTACGAAAATGTACAACGCTGCAAAAGCCAAGGGTTATAGCTGCGCTAATTATATCAGTTCCCGCGCCTTTGTATGGCATAACGTAACGATTGGTGATAATGTGATGATATTTGAAAACAATGTGATACAGCATATGGTATCTATCGGAAACAATGTGATCCTTTGGAGCGGTAATCATATCGGTCACAGAACGGTGATCAATGACAATGTTTATATTTCATCTCATTGTGTGATCTCGGGGTTTTGTGAGATTGGCATGTCGTCATTCCTCGGCGTGAACTGTACTTTAAATGACAACATTAAAATTGAGAAAGACAATATTATCGGAAGTGGTGCCGTCGTAGTTAAGAATACTGAAATCGGCAGCGTAATGATCGGGTCACCGGCAAAACCCGGGCGCAAAACCGCTTATGAGGCGTTTAATGTTTCAAATGATGAAATATGATCTGGGAGAAAAAAGGTTTGATCTTTGATCCGAAGGGAAAACTGGACTGGGCAACAGATTCAGCGTTACAGCCTACGCCTGTAGTGTTGGAAGATCGCATTCGAATTTTTTGCGGATGCAGAGATGCGGAAGGAATAAGTCGTATCGGTTGGGTAGATGTAGATACGGAGCACCCCGAAACGGTTTTGGGTTATTCACAGGTCCCGGCATTGGATATTGGTTTACCCGGTTGCTTTGATGATAACGGTGTTGTTCCTACAGCAGTGGTGCAGAGAGAAGGGAAACTTTTCCTCTATTATGCAGGATACCAATTGGTGAAAAACGTAAGGTTCATTGCCTTTACCGGTCTGGCTGTCAGTGATGATCACGGAATATCATTTAAGCGATTTAAAAATACACCTGTTCTGGAAAGATCAACCGAAGAATTTCTTTTCAGGGCAATACATACCATTTTTTATGATGAAGGTAAATGGAAAGTATGGTACGGTGCAGGCAGCAGTTTTATTGACGGGAGTAACAAAAGCCTGCCGGTTTACAATATCCGTTATATGGAATCTGCTGACGGTATTACGTTCCCTGACAAAGGATCGGTCGTATTAAATACCGCATTACAGGAGCATCGTGTGGGCCGGCCGTATGTGATCAAATCGGACAATAAATATTTAATGTTTTTCGGGGCTTCCACGGATTCCCAAGCTTACAGGTTGGCGTATGCAGAATCTGCAGATGGAATCAATTGGCAACGTAAAGATCAGGATCTTGGCATCGGCTATAAAGAAGGAGAATTTGACAGTGACATGAGTGCATATCCTGCATTGGTTATGATCAGGGACAGGATGTATCTTTTTTACAACGGAAATGAATATGGCAAGGAAGGTTTTGGGTTGGCATTGTTGACAAAAAATATTTTATGACAAATTATACCCCGCACAACAAAACATCGGGCGATCAAATTACTAATCGTGAAAGATTATATGAGCTTTTTAAGAAAAGCCCTTTGCCAACTGATGAAATGCTTATTAATACCGGTCTTTATACCAGGAGTTCAGCTTTGGCAAAGTCTTTATTTTTAAATGAATGCTATGAAAAGATCGGTTCAATTCCCGGTAATATCCTGGTGTTCGGAACCTGGTGGGGGCAGGATGTTGTAACCTTCTTTAATTTACGGGCAATTCATGAGCCCTATAATTTCACAAGGAAAGTCGTTGGGTTTGATACTTTCACCGGCTACCCTCCGATCACAGAAAAAGATAAATTGTCTGAAACCATAAAAGAAGGATCCTACAGTACCCCGGAAAATTATTCGGATTACCTGAATGAGCTGCTTGATTATCATGAAAAAGAAAATATACTCGGTCATATCAATAAATTTGAACTGGTAGAAGGGGATATCTTACAAACGCTCCCGGAATATTACAGGCAAAACGATCATGAATTAATTTCCCTTATTTATATAGATGTAGCGCTGTATGAACCAACAAAAGCAATTTTAGAAAATTGTACTCCGCATCTTGTCCGGGGCAGTGTGATCGTCTTTGATGAATTGAACGCGAAAGAATACCCCGGTGAAACCCTGGCATTAAAAGAGAGCGGGTTATTGGATAAGTGCACAGTAGAGATCTCAAAATATTTACCGGACAGGACTATCATGGTTTACAACAAGTAACAGATGATCCCATTCCTCGACCTGAAAAAAATAAATCTCCGTCATCAGAAAGCATTTGAGACCAACTTGAATAATGTTTTGGAAAACGGTTGGTTTATACTCGGTGACAAAGTCAAAGAATTTGAAAAAGCTTTTGCCGAATATTGCGGCACAAAACATTGTATCGGTGTAGCGAACGGGTTGGATGCGCTTTTCCTGATCATTGAAGGGTATAAAGAAATGGGTTTGTTTTCCCCGGGCGATGAGATCATTGTTCCTTCCAATACCTATATCGCCTCTGTACTGGCGGTTTCTAAAGCGGGATTAACTCCTGTTTTGGTTGAACCGGAAAACAATACCTGTTTACTTGACCCTTCGCTTATTGAGAAAAGTATAACTGACAAAACAAAAGCAATATTGCCGGTTCATTTATATGGCGGGCTATGTGATATGGATGCAATAACCCGTGTGGCCCAAAAGTATAATTTGAAGATCATCGAAGACTCGGCACAGTCGCACGGAGCGGTATACAAAGGGAGGCGTTCCGGGAACCTCGGTGATGCAAGCGGGTTTAGTTTTTACCCCGGCAAGAATTTAGGCGCTTTGGGGGACGGTGGTGCTGTAACTACAAATGATGATATTCTTGCTAATACGATAATAGCGTTGCGTAATTACGGATCTTATCAAAAATATCAGAATGAATTCAAAGGGACCAACAGCAGGTTAGATGAACTACAGGCAGGATTTTTATCAGAAAAATTGCCTTTACTGGACAGTGATAATGAAAGACGCCGGCAAATTGCGGGCAAATACCTCGCAGGCATTGTACATCCGGGTATAATTCTGCCAACCTGTATTATTCCTGAGGCACATGTGTGGCACTGCTTTACAATACGAACAAACGATAGGAACGGACTTCAAAAGTATTTAACTGCAAATGAGATCAATACCGTCATTCATTACCCGATACCCCCGCATAAGCAACAGGCATATAAAGAATGGAATGACCGTTCTTATCCTGTTTCTGAAAAGATACATGAAGAGATATTATCGATACCTATCTCACCGGTCCTGACAGATGCGGAAGCGGATAAAATTATTAATGTGATAAACGCTTTCAGTGCCTGAGGTCATGGGGGAGCATAAAGATTTTGATAAGATCCTCGAAGATATTGCTGCTCAAAGAAAGATCGACCCTTTTGATGCGGTACCGTTTTTAGCATTGGAGAACCTTGATCAACGGGTTGAAATAAATGTAAAACTTGCTGAAGCCCATTTTAATAACCATGAGTATGATAAAGCAGAATTACTGATAACCCGGGCGTTTGTACTATCCGGGTTTTCAGAAAATATTCTGCCGGTTGTAATTAAAATTGCTCAAAAAACCGGAAACATACCCTCAATTAAATTTGCCTTTAAAAGAGTCGGAATTAAATTGTTTAAGGAGGGAGAAATATCACGCGCCTTAGCACTGTTCAATGAGTGGCAATATGCATACAACCCGCAATTAGGAATTGACCGATATGAACATGACTATGAGATACAAAGCACTATAGACCTGTATGGGAGCGAACATCGCACTGATCAACAACTGAGAAAAAATGCAGCGGGGCCGGGAAAAATAAAGATCGGGTATTTATTAGTGCATTTTTTGGACCCCGGCTCGGTGCTGATAAAACTGGATAAACTTTTTGCTAAATACCATGATAAGAACAGGTTTGACATTACTTATTTTGTTATGGAGCAGCAATCAACTGTTTTTGCATCACCGCACGGACAGCAATTAGATAAATATTTCAGGGATCAAGGTTGTTCAGTGGTATACATGGATATACCGGGCAGTAAGAATGCTGCTCTTTTTAATTTTGCTGAAAGAATAGGGAAATGCAACCTAGATATTTTTATTACTAATGCAGTCCTGGCAAACTTTGAGCATTATTTTATTGCCTCTTTTAAACCCGCCCCGCTTTTAATTGCCGTGGTTCATGGCCCTGTTGCCCAGTATGTGACAAATATATTTGATCATGCGATCAGTTCTTATCATGCCCAAACAGTAGATGTTCCTTGTAATTGTACACAGATAAATATAGAATTAGAGCCGGAAGATCTTCATAAAGAACCGAAAGTAAAATTACCTGTCCATACCATTCCGGGTAATGGTGTTGTAATGATCTGTGGCGGAAGGATCACGAAATTCCGGGATAAGAGATATTGGCAATCCCTGGTAAATATACTCCTGAAGCACCCGAATGCTTACCTGTTTATTATAGGGTTTAAAAAAGAACAATTTCCTTTCGCGGACTTGCTTATCCGGGAAATAGAAAACAAAATATCTTTTTTTGAATGGACCGAAGACTATTTATCAATCATTAAGCAGGGGCATATCTACGTTGATAGCTACCCGGTGGGGGGTGGTGTTTTTATGATCGAAGCCATGAGAGCAGGGTTGCCGCCGGTGTATTTTGAGCATGATTATTATAAATATTTTACCGGTGATGAAGGCTCGGGCGGACAACAGATTGTAGGAATTCCCCGGTTATGTACCAAGCGTGAAAATTTTCAGGACTTTGAAGAAACGATAGAATACTTAATAAGCAATGAAGAAGAAAGAAAACGGTTCGGTGATATGTGTAAACAAAAGATATTTTCTGAAATATCAGAACCTGCCCGAATGGTAAAGAAATATGAGGCGGTTTATTTAAAATTGATCAGCGAAAACTCCTCAAAGCCGGTAGCGGTCAATCCCAAATACGCCGGGGGGAATGAACCTGATCTGTTCATGAACATGAAATTCAAGACAATGATCCGGTATTTTGCGAGATCTGTTCGTTTAAGAGTTTTAAGAAAACTTCGCGGATAATATTTGTATATTAAGATCAATATTATAATTATACCCTACCGTAGAACTCTTTCAATCCCACGCTTAAATTTTCAACGTGAATAAAATATTTACCAATAAAACCCTGCTGATCACCGGCGGAACCGGTTCTTTCGGCAATGCGGTATTAGATCGGTTTCTCAAAACTGATATTGCCGAGATCAGGATATTCAGCCGCGACGAGAAGAAGCAGGACGACATGCGCCACCTGTATAAAAATGATAAAATAAAGTTTTATATAGGTGATGTACGCGACCTGGATAGTTTGCAATCTGCGATGCGCGGAGTGGATCATGTATTTTCTGCAGCAGCCCTGAAGCAGGTTCCCTCCTGTGAATTTTATCCCATGGAAGCGGTAAAGACAAATGTGTACGGCACCGGGAATACCATTGATGCTGCTATACAGAACGGTGTTCAAAAGGCAGTGATCCTCAGTACCGATAAAGCGGTGTATCCTATCAATGCTATGGGAATGTCAAAAGCACTGATGGAAAAAGTGATGGTCGCCAAATCAAGGAATCTTTCCCCGGAACAAACAGTGCTTTCAGGTACCCGGTACGGCAATGTGATGGCATCCCGCGGGTCTGTGATACCGTTGTTTATTGACCAGATCAAACAGGGGAAACCCATTACGATCACCGACCCTAGCATGACCAGGTTCATGATGTCGCTGGTGGATTCGGTTGACTTGGTCCTGTTTGCATTTTCTAACAGCAGCCAGGGAGATATTTTTGTACAGAAATCACCTGCAGCAACGATCGGTGATCTTGCAGAAGTGTTATTGGATATTTTTAACGCAAAAAATGAGATCAGGGTGATCGGCACAAGGCATGGTGAGAAGGTCTATGAAAGCTTATTGTCAAAAGAAGAAGCCGTGAAAGCCGTGGACATGGGGAATTACTATCGGGTACCGGCAGATACCCGTGACCTCAACTATGCGCCTTTTTTTGAAGAAGGAGATACTAAAATTGCAACAGCGGAAGAGTACAATTCTCATAATACAAAGCGGCTTGACAGAAAAGAGTTAAAAGAACTTTTACTGGAGTTAACTTATGTTAAGGAAGCATTAGTCAACTACACACCGGGTAAATAGGAACGGGTTTACATGGCCAATATTTTTATAAAAGGATATCGATATATCAGTTGGGAGCTTCAAAAGTTATTCACCCGAACATTGAACCCCGCTCCTGTGCTGGGGCGTGTATTCAGGAAACCGTTAACGGTGTATGCATCGCGTTGGTTAAAATATGCGATGGATAAGCATCCCGAAAGATCAGATGAGATATTTATGCAGGAAGGGATATTGCCCGTGGCTGATCATTATTACCAGCCCCTCATCAACCCGAAAAAATATTTGACCCGCTCATTGAGAGATGACAGGGTTTTACCCGCGCTCGATCTTAACACGGAGGAGCAATTAACCCTGCTCAATACTTTTCATTATAACGAAGAGCTGTTGAAATTCCCGCTTCATAAAAGCGAAGATCTCCGGTACTTTTATGAGAACGGATGGTATACTGCCGGGATGCGGAATACCTCTATAATATCATCAGGCATTACAAGCCACGCAGGCTTATCGAGATCGGAAGCGGTTTTTCCACCCTGATGGCCGTTGCTGCCATTCAGCAAAATGAAAGGGAAGACGGGTTTAAAGCGGAGCATACCTGCATTGAACCCCACGAACAGCCCTGGCTTGAACAAACCGGCGTAACGGTGATCAGGAAGCAGGTGGAAACGCTTGACAGTTCTTTTTTCCGGCAATTGGAAGCCAACGATATCCTGTTCATAGACTCTTCGCATATGATCAGGCCGCAGGGCGATGTGTTGTTTGAGTACCTTGAGATATTACCCATTCTGAAACCGGGAGTTATCATACATGTGCACGATATTTTTACACCGAAGGATTACCCTGATGAGTGGATATATCAAAAACACCTGCTTTGGAATGAACAATATTTATTGGAAGCTTTTTTGTCATTCAATTCCGCATTCAGGGTTATAGGGGCATTGAATTACCTTGCCCATCATCATAAACAGGCGCTCGATGATAAGTGTCCTGTATTTGCAAAGCAAAAGGGTAAAGAGCCCGGTGCTTTTTGGTTTATCAAAAACTGATTGTCGTATTTAAAACAACCGGATAAATGTCTAAATTAAAACTGATCACTGTTGTAGGTACAAGACCGGAGATCATCCGGTTGGCAGAAATTATTAAACTCGCCGATAAGGTCTTTGATCATATCCTTGTTCATACAGGGCAGAATTACGATCATAATTTAAATGAGATATTTTTTAAAGAATTAGGCTTGCGCGCGCCTGATCATTTTTTAGACGTCGCGGGTAAACATTTGGGAGAAACGATAGGAAATATTATTTCGCGCTCTTATGAGGTTTTCAATGCAGAAAAGCCCGATGCATTGCTGGTGTTGGGCGATACCAACAGCGTGTTATGTACCATCGCCGCAAAAAGATTAAAGATCCCGGTATTTCATATGGAAGCGGGTAACCGTTGCTTCGACCAAAACGTACCTGAAGAAAATAACCGGAAGATATCAGACCACATCAGTGATATCAACCTGGCTTACACCGAGCATTCCCGTCGGTACCTGTTAAGCGAAGGGATCAGGAAAGAGCATGTGTTTGTGACCGGTACGCCGCTATATGAAGTGATCACAAAAAATAAAAAAAATATTGAAGCAAGTTCCGTTTTGACGGATCTTAAACTCCTTCCGAAAAAATATATTGTTGTCAGCGTGCACAGGGAGGAAAATATCGACAATGAAGAAAACTTCGCGGAACTTACTGTGGCTTTGAACGCAGTAGCAGATCGATATCAGTTACCTGTAATTTTTTCTACACATCCCCGCACCAAAAAGCGAATTGATGAATCCGGGGTTATATTTCATAAACTGATCACTAATATGCCGCCATTTGGTTTATTCGATTATATACGTCTGCAGGAAAATGCGTTTTGTGTATTATCCGATAGCGGTACCATCAGTGAAGAATCTGCTATTGTCGGCTTTCCTGCCGTGAGTATAAGAACAAGTACGGAAAGGCGAGGCGATCGATGCCGGCACCATCGTTTTAGGAGGAATTAAGGCTTCTCAAATTTTACATGCTATAGAAACGGTGATAACCACCCACAGGTGCACCGATAGCATTACCCCGGGAATATCAAATCGATGACGTTTCTTCAAAGGTCATCCGGATCATTCAAAGTTATACTGCGGTGGTAAACAGTGTCACCTGGAACAAAAAAATAAGTAACTGAAAAAAAAGGTCATGGTATTGGGTGCGGGCGGTATGGCAGGTCATGTCATCACATTGCATTTAAGAGCAATGACTAAACTGTTTAACGTGATCGCTGTAAGCCGTTCAAACAATATGATATCCCCGGATATACTTGCAGATGTTACGGACCTTCCTGCTTTGGATAAACTGTTGCATGATCAGAAGCCGGACGTGATCATTAATTGTATAGGCTCCTTAAATGCAGTTGCGGAAAATGATCCTTCCAATGCTATCCTGGTAAACAGTTATCTCCCGCATTATTTAGCAGCATACACGAAAAAAAGCGGGTCGAAATTAATTCATATCAGTACGGATTGTGTTTTTTCCGGTAGTAAGGGAGCTTATACCGAAACAGATCTGCCGGACGGACAGGGTTATTATGCAAGAACAAAAGCGTTAGGAGAAATTATTAACGAAAAAGATATTACGATCAGGACTTCCATTATCGGCCCGGAGTTAAATGCAAAAGGTATAGGATTGTTTAATTGGTTTGCCGGTCAAAAGGGCACTGTTAACGGTTACACCGAAGCATACTGGACGGGCATTACTACTTGGGAACTGGCAAAAGCGATCCCGGTTATTATTGATGAAGACATTTCGGGATTGTATCATTTAGTGAGTGAAGAAAAGATCAGCAAGTTTTCATTATTAGAGATCTTCCGACAAACTTTCCCTAAAAGCAAATTGTCAGATATTTCACCTTCGGATACTTATTGTTCGGATAAGAGTTTGCTCAATACCAGGACGGATCATACATTAAAAATGCCTGCTTACCCGGAAATGATCACGGATATGAAAGAACAGATCCTCGCACACCGGGAACTTTATCCTCATTATGCAGACATCATTTAAGTGAGTGAAGTAAGGATCTCGATTGTAACGGCATACTTCAACAGGAAGAAACTGTTTTATAATACCCTGTTATCAATCCGCAGGTCAACGGTTAAAAATATAGAGGTCATCGCAGTGGATGACGGGAGTTCAGCAGGCGAACGGCTGGAAGATCTTCAGAAGGAGTTTGATTTTTTGAAGGTGATCCGGTTGGAACCGGAAGATAAATGGTATGTAAATCCCTGCGTTCCTTTCAATATTGGATTTGCTGCTGCAAGAGGAGAAATTGTGATCCTACAGAATCCTGAATGCCTGCATTGCGGGGATATATTGAAGTATGTTGATGAAAATTTACAGCCAAACGATTATTTCAGTTTTGCTTCCTATTCGTTGGATCAGGCAACAACGCAACGTTTGTCCGCGGCTGAAATTATAAGCGATCAATTTTTACCTCCTGTTAACTTTCTGAGTATAGCGGCCGTTGCAGACGGCGATGCCGGCTGGTATAATCATTCCCGTTATGATCCCGCCGGTTTTCATTGGTGTTCTGCGATCAGCCGGGAGGCATTATCTGAACTGGGAGGGTTTGATGACAGGTATGCACTGGGTGTGGCTTTCGATGACATAGAGATGTTGCAGCGCATCAAACAAAAGAGTATGGATGTTAAGATCATTGATGAGCCCTTAGTGCTTCATCAAAATCACTTCAAGGCTGATCCCGAAACAAAAAAAAATATTAATCCTCAATATACCCGCAGAGATTCGGACCTGCTTTGGGCGAAAAATGAATATCTCTTTACAAACCATACTTTAAAAAATAAAGATTGGCGTGCCGGTAAACGCAGTGTTTTGCGTTTGAAAATTCTTGATCTGCTGTTAATAGCAAAACTAAAATTTTCAAAAATCTTTCAAAACCAAATGTATCGTTTCAAAAATAAATGGTCCCGTCTCCGGCATTGATGGTCCCCTAAAATTACCTCATGGCACTTTATTATAAAATATTTTCCTATACATGGTAAGCATAATCATACCATGCTTTAACCAGGGTGAATTTATTCGGGAGACAGTAGGATCCGTTAAAAACCAAACCTATCCTCATTGGGAATTGATCATTGTTAATGACGGATCAGATGATAAACATACGCTCTCCGTATTAAAAGAACTGGCAGCCGAAGGATATAACATAACAGATATACCCAACGGCGGTGTTTCCGCGGCAAGAAATTTCGGGGCCGGAATGTCACAGGGAGATTTCCTGTTGTTCCTCGACAGCGATGATATGATCCATCGCGAATATCTTTCAGCTGCTATGAGTGCATTTGAAAAAGACAGTAACCTCGATTATGTATACTGCGATATACAGGAGTTTGATGGTGGTACCGGTTATCGTTCCTTAGGAGCGTTGAAACCGGATAAAGTGCTTTTGCATGCTGTAACCCATGTCTCCGGGATCATGAAGAGAGCACTATGGGAAAGTTCGAAAGGGTTTAATGTTCATTTTCTGAAAGGTTGGGAGGACTGGGACTTCCTGATCCGGATCACCCGGATGAATATCAGATCGTGCAAGATACCGGCGGGCATGTTATTATACAGGATAAGAGAATATTCAAGAGATAAGACCGCGAGCCGTATTCATAATGCAGCGCTGGAACAACAGGTGTTCCGGGAACACCTCGATGCTTACCTGGAGTTATATAAAGAACCGATCAGCATCTTACGCCAACATAAGGAACAACAGGATATGATAGCTGACCTGGAGTTGTCCAAAAAAAATATTTACAAAACTTATTCTTATCGCCTCGGCGCAGGTTTATTGTATCCTTTTAAAACGCTTTCAAAATTCCTGCATTCTAAAAAGTGAGTGTTCCCAAAATATTGTTTATCAGTCATGAATCTTCGAGATCGGGCGCGCCGTTATTATTGGTTAAGTTTATTCGTTGGTTGGTAAAAGAGGGAAAGGCTAAACCGGTGATGTTGATCAACAGGAGGGGAGTGCTTGATCATGAGTTTAAAGCGTTGGGGAAAACTTATTTCTTTTATCAAAAACGATCTTCCATCGGCAGAAACCTTTTCTATAAAGCATCTACAAGGCTTCATAATTCCGCAAACGGAAAAAGACGGTATATGCGGAGACTGAAAGACCGGCTTTCAGCATCTAAGCCTGATCTTATCTGGTCAAACACGATCGGCAACGGCGAAATAATATCATTCTGTCAGTTCCTCCGCGTCCCGGTGATCACGCATGTACACGAGAGCCGGTATGTGATCGGGTTGTTGGGTGAAGAAAACTTCGGATTGAATAAACAACTGACCGATCATTTTATTGCCTGTTCTGATGTTGTCGAACGCGACCTTTCCGAGAGATCAATACCCGCATCCGCAATAAGTTTAATATACTCATCCGTTGACCCGGGCATCCTGCAGGAAAAACATCCGTTGGAGGACCCTAATAAAGTATTACAGCATGCGTTGAGCAACCGATACCCGATCATCGGGGGTTCAGGCGGTGAAGGTTTGATCAAAGGAACAGACCTGATTATTTCCCTGGTAGAGGAGATCCGGAAAACAACACCCGGTATTTTATTTATTTGGGTAGGCGGAGATTTGAGATCTGCAGAATGCATGGCATTGCAGGCAACCATTGAAGAAAAAGGGTTAGAGAACAATATATATATCACAGGCCCTGTTGCCGATGCGATGGTATATTTTTCATTATTTAATGTATTTGTTTTGTTGTCAAGAACGGATTCTTTTCCCCTGGCCTGTTTAGAGAACGGCTTATTGGGAAATCCGTTTGTTTGTTTTCGGGATAGGGTTGGCGTACAGGTTTTGCTGGATCATAAATTTGAAGAAAACATTATTCCTTTTTTGGATATCCCTGCAATGGCAGAAAGAATAAATGAGCTGTTGAAAGACCCGGGCAAATCGAAGTTGATCGGAGCTGAAATAAAGAAAACCATTTTAGAGAAATATACCAATGATGTATGTTTTCCCTTATTGAATGATGTGATAGCAAAGCATTATTCAAAACGATCCGTATTCGCCATAAAGTAATGATGAACCCGTTGGTTTCCATAATGATCGCTACTTATAACCAGCCCGGTTATATAGTGCAGTGCGTGGAGAGCTGCCTCAACCAGGATTATGACAATATAGAAGTGGTAGTGGGAGATGACAGCACGAATGATGATGTGTTCGATGCGCTGCAGCCGCTTTTTGGCAATAAAAAGCTTCGTTATCACCGGAACGAAAAGAATCTGGGCAGGGTGAAGAACTATAAAAATTTACTGTTTGAATTGGCAAAAGGCGATTGGGCAGCCATGATGGATGGCGATGATTATTACACGGATCTGTCTTTCTTCAGTAAAGCGGTAAGCTTTATCAATGAAGATGCATCGATCGTGCTTGTTGCCGCAGGTCACCTTGTTTTCGATGAAATTAATAATACCGGCGTTGAGGAACGTCTTGTAAAAAAAGATACCGTTTTTGACGGGAAGGAAATTTTCCAAAAAAATATTAAGCTCGCACAGCATTCAGCTAATATTTACAGAAGGGATCTTGCGATTAAGCTGGATTTTTATCGCCTTGATTCGATGGGCACTGACTCAGAAGGATTGTTCAGGCTTTGCCTTCACGGTAAAGTTGCCTATTTAGCAGATCTTGTCGTTTACTGGCGTATCCACAATAATAACAATACTTTTAAAGCAGCAGATGCGTTAAAGCAGATGCATGAAATGGTTTTTATTGACAATGTATATAAATATGCATTGGATTTTATGGATAAAGAAACAGCGGTACAATGGCGAAAGAAGATGTATACGGCAATGTCGCATCATATTATCGCGCTGGCGGAGAAATCGGGGAGTTATTTGACTGTGCTGCGTGTTACCAAATGGGCATCTGAATTCTGGGGTGTGCCGGCCACATTAAGGTACCTGAAGACCTATACTTACAGAAGACTCACAAAAAAATAAAATCAACCATAGATCTATGAACAAGGTTTGCTACGACACCAATGTGTACAATTTTCAGAAACGGCTTCAGACCTTATTCGGTGTAGAAGATCTTACATGCATTGATGAAAAGCATGAACTGTTTAAAAGGGAAAACGACCAAGGTACGAATTTTCATCCACTTTATTACCGGTGGGCAAGAACACCGGAGTTCACCGGGTTGTATGATGATTTTATAAAGAACGTCATTCAGAAAATGTATGACGGTAAGATCGTTTACCAGGCTATCCCTACATTTCGTATTGCCCTGCGGGATAATATTGCGGTTGGCGAATACCATAAGGACCGGAATTACCGTGACGAAGAATGGGCCAAAAAAGTAAAAGAGCATAATTTCTTTCTACCTTTCACAGATGCTTTCGACACGAATACCATCTGGGTTGAATCTGAAATAGATAAAGGAGATTTTGCTCCTATGAACTGTAAATACGGTGAATGTATTCAATGGGACGGAAGTAATTTAACCCACGGTAATGAACCGAATAAAACAGGTAAGACAAGGGTAAGCGTTGATTTTCGGGTGATGCTGGAATCAAATTATGTTCCCGATCATCACGGTTCTATCAATACCAATACACCGTTTGTAAAAGGCGGGTACTATAAATAAAATGGCAAAAGGAATTAAAGGTCTATTCGAAAAGCTGGCCGGCCGGATCTATATCGCCGGTAAAGCGAGATATGAGGAAGGAATGATCAGGGCATTGTTCGGTAAGGGAACGATCGATGCTTCCGTTCATTTCTCTGTTTCAGCGGACATACAAAATTTAAGCGGAAATAAAAAAGCGATCCGGATCGGGGCGCTTTCGAATATTGAAGGGCTCATTATGGTTTACCCTTACGGTGGTGAGATACAGATAGGTTCTTACTGTTCGCTCAGTCCTAATTCGAGGCTTATTTCTGTAGATAAGATCATGATCGGTGATCGTGTGCTCATTGCTCATAATGTAAACATCATCGACAATAATTCACATCCTATTGATGCCGCATTAAGGCACCGGGATTTTAAAGAAAGCTTTACAACAGGTATGCAAAAGCATGACCTGAATGCCGCACCGATCATCATTGAAGATGATGTATGGATCGGGCATAATACAACCATTTAAAAGGGGTTAGGATCGGCAAAGGCGCGGATAGGGCGGGATCGATGGTTACAAAGATATTGAGCCTGGTCAGGAATGTAGGCACCCGTGAGGGTCGTAAAATATTTGAATGATGAAAAACCCGGATCAGATCATGAAAATTGCATTTGTAGATAATTTGCCGGTCGGCGGCGGGCTTTCACGGTTCTCTTTAAAATTAACGGAGAGCCTGGTCCGAAACTATGACGACCTGTTCATCGATTATTTTGTACACGAACAAAACCTGTTACAGATCCCGGAAATTACAACATTGGATAAAAGAGTAACCATACATCTCCTGCAGACCACTAAGAAAGTCGGAAGATCCGTGAATCTCCTGAACAGGGTGACAGTAAAGATGTTCGGCAAAGGTTTTCTCAACCGGAATACGATCAGGGAAATTGAACAACGCGTGGACAAACAATATGCGATCGCATATTTTCCCTGTGCACATATGATGGGAATGCCCCTACTGGCTGTGCCCGCCGTGGCCACTATTCATGACTTTAACTGGAAATTCTTTTTCGGTGCTGAAATATTTTCTACTGCATTCACAAAATTCATGGATACCGAGATTCGGAACTGGCTGAAAGATGCACATTGTATCTCTTCCGCACATGATGTGGTGAATGAGGCAATGAGAATATACCCGGGGTTGGCTACATATCCCGAAGTGATACCCATTCCCCAAGTCGTAGTATCGAATGATATTTCCGAGGCAAGGGCGGATGAAATACTTGCGGGGTTAAAAATTGATTATCCTTATATTATTTTCCCGGGGCATTTCTTCCCGCATAAAAATCACCTTAACCTTTTCACGGCTTTTTATTTAGTAAAACAGGATCCAAGGTACAGTGCATACCGACTGATCCTTACCGGCGTGGGAACGGATAAGATCGGGATAGGTAAGGCGGAACACCGTGGGGTAAGAAAGATCACCGATACAACAGAGCAATTTGATGTTATGGGCCTGGGTTATCAACCGAATGAGGTCTTGGATACGTTGATCAAACGGGCTGTGTTGCTGGTCTCGCCTTCGATTTATGAAGCCATTTGCACGCCGGGTATGGATGCCTGGAGTTTCGGGGTACCTACAGCTATTTCGGATATACCCCCTTTCCGTGAACATGAAACGGTGTTTAAGATCAAATCCGCTTTTTTTGATCCCATGAATCCGCACGATATTGCAAAAACGATATCAACCTGTTTATCTGATCCCGATAAAATAAAAAGTGAAGCCAAAATATCCCGGGCAAATCTCGCCAACTATTCCTGGAAGGACGTTGCCCGATCTTACATGAACGTTTTCAAAAAAGCAGTAAATAAATGAGAATAATTGTTATCGGTTCGGAAGGTTTTATCGGTTCACATCTTTGTGCCCATTTTTTGAAAACGGGTAATGAAGTGTACGGTGCTGATATTACGGAAGCCCCTGCCAATACAAAGTATCGTTATATTAAAGTATCCCGTTTATCAAACGAAACGGAAGAACTGTTCCGTGCGAAGGCTTTTGATTGCTGTATCAATGCCGCAGGCAGCGGTAATGTTTCTTATTCCGTAAGTCATCCCCTTATAGATTTTGAGGCCAATACACTTGATGTGATAAGGATACTGGATGCTATCCGGAAAGTAAACCCGGGCTGTAAATACTTACATATTTCCAGTGCTGCCGTATACGGTAATCCAACGAGCCTCCCAATCCATGAATCAGCACCATTGAGCCCCATCTCTCCTTACGGCTTCCATAAAATGATGAGTGAGATGATCTGTAAAGAATATTCTTCTCTATTCGGTGTGCCGGTAGCGATCATAAGGCCTTTTTCCGTTTTCGGAACGGGGCTCCGTAAACAGTTATTCTGGGATATCTGTTGCAAACTTAAAAAAGAACAGGGCATCGAACTTTTCGGAACAGGTGAAGAGACCCGCGATTTCATTCATATCACTGACTTTGTTTTACTGGCAGAGCATATTATAAAGGAAAGCGATTTTAACGGAGAAGTGTTCAATGCCGCAGGTGGAAAAGAGATCAGCATTAAAGCGATCGCAGAGATATTTGAACAGTATCATTCGGATAAAATAAAGATCAGCTTCAGCGGAGCGACAAAAAAGGGAGATCCGATCAATTGGAAAGCTGATATCAGTGCCTTAAAAAAAACAGGATTTTCCGCCACCGCTGATTTTAAGGAAGAGGTGATCGCTTACATTAATTGGTTTAACAGGGAATATGAAGGCTGATAAACCTGAGATTGTATTTATTTTCCAGGACCTGCTTGGCGGCGTAAGCAGCTTCAACTTTAATATCATAAACTTTAGTACCCTTAAAAGCAGGTTTCATGTAAAAGTTATCCTGGTAAAAGAAAGTTCTGATGTCAGGCCGGTCTTTCAGGACTATTTCGAAGCAGATGAAATATCAAGGTTCAGTTATTCTGCCAAAGAAAATCAACATCATCTTCAAAAAAGACTGAACGGTTTTATAGGCAATACCCGGGGTGCAATTGTAACTGATTACGGCTTAGCCATACAGGCGGCACGCCGTTTCAATAACCCGAAAACAATATTCAACCTGATACATGATTTTTATTATGTAAAGCAGCAAATGAAATTAGGCAAGCTCACAGACGTAGCGCTTGCTCATGCTTCCTTCTTTTCTGATGCCGTTTTCGCCGCTGATCCTACAGCTTTTGCAGGGCGTTCTTTTTATATTCCTTACGGTGTGCAGCAACGCGACTCATTCCCGGAAAAAGATTCGGCTGCGCTTAATTTGGTTTTTTTAGGCCGTCTCGAAGAAGGGAAAGGGGCACATCGCCTGGTAGAAATACAAAAGCGGTTACAGGAAACCGGTATATCCGTGAATTGGACAATTATCGGCAGGGGTAGCCTCAGTAGTACTATCAGGGAGCAATGGTCGTCATATAAGGTTGCTTTTTTCGAACCTGAAACCACAAAGCAGGTTTATGAGTTACTGGGAAAGCAGGATATATTTATTTTCCCTACCACCTTTGAAGGAACCCCGGTTTCCATTTTGGAATGCCTTGCAAACGGCGTGGTATCCATTGTGAATGACCTGCCCGGCGGTATCCGCGATATAGTAACGAAAGGCATTGGCTTTCGGTGTAAGTATAATGACATGGATGAGTTTGTGACGCGGATACAGGAATTGCATTTCAATAGGCCGCTATTAAAGGAGATGCAACAAAACTGTTTTGCCCTGGCCCATGCATCATATGACATTCGGAAAAACGCAGATTTATATTTTGAAATGTTTTTACAATTTGAAGCGTTCAGGCGGACTGAAGGTCAGACTTCTGAAAAATTAGTAAAATTAGACAGGCCCTTTATTCCAAACTGGCTCTCTAAAAAAGTCCGCCAATTCCGTTGATAGGCAGTAAAATCTTTTACAGGAAATGAATACACCCCTCGTTAGTGTGTTAATGGCCGCGTATAATTCCGAAAAATATATAGGAGAAGCCATAGCAAGTGTGCTGGCTTCGGGGTATAAGAATTTTGAATTAATTATTTGCGATGATCGTTCAACGGATCGTACACCCGAGATCGCCCGGGAGTTTGCGATGAAGGATGAAAGGGTCAAACTTTACCTGAATGAAGAAAACCTGGGAGATTATCCCAACAGGAATAAAGCGGCATCCTATGCAACGGGTAAATATTTAAAATACCTGGATCATGATGATACCATTTATCCCTGGGGATTGGAAGCAATGGTCACCGGCATGGAAAAATTTCCTGAAGCCGGTTTTGGTATAGTGTCTTCCGGGATTCCGCAACCTACAAGCTATCCTATCCTGGTTTCGCCGGCAGAAGCCTATCGGCATTATTTTTTTAAAGGGTCCCTTTTTGGTATCGGCCCTACGGGTGCTATTATCCGCAAAACAGCATTCGAAGCAGTAAATGGTTTTAGCGGTAAACCCTTTGCGGGCGACCAGGAAATATGGTTGAAAATGGCCCGGTCATTTTCGGTAGTAAGGCTGCCGTGGGACCTTATCTGGTATCGTAAACATGATGCACAGGAAAGCAAACGGGAAACCAAAGATGATCTCAGCAGTATCAGGAGATACCTCATCGTTAAAGAAGCATTGAATGATCCGAATTGCCCGTTAACGGAGGCGGAAAGAAAAATCTTATTAAGAAACTATAACAATATTGCTATCCGTACCGTGATAAAAAATAATATCATAGGCCTCAGGTTAAACGAGATCAAACGAACTTTTAATTTATGCGGCTTTGATTTTTCTGACCTTGTTAAGGCGCTGAGGAAAAACCGTGTTCCCGGAATATAGTAAACATCGGTGGAGTTCCGGGTTGTGAACAAAATTATACGGTAAAAAGATCTGCCGTTTTATAAAATAAATTTCATGAGCATTGAAAGAATAGTACCGGTACTAAAGAATGGGATGCATTTTATGCAAACCATATTTGCAGGTATCGGTTTGCTGCAGAACAAACAGGTGATCGCAGCAAACTCAGCATTTTGGACGCTGCCTGCGGGGTAGGGTACGGGAGCCATCACCTCGCGAAGAATACTTCTGCAGTGATCAAAGCCATTGACCGTTCTGAAGAAGCGCTTGATATTGCCCGTAAAAACTTTGCAGCAGAAAATATTTCTTTTTTAGAAGACGACTGCCATACCCTTCAAAACGCCGCAGCATTTGCTCCTTACGATTATATAGTAAGTTTTGAAACGCTGGAACATCTTCCGCAACCTGCTTTATTTATCAGGAACTGCTTTACAAATTTAAAGGCCGGAGGTAAACTCATCGTGAGTACACCCAACCAACCGGTGTCCAGCCCGGGCGGTCAATTGAACTGGGAGTTTCATGAAAAAGAGTATACAGTATCGGAGTTGAGAGATATACTTGCAGCAGAAGGGTTTTCAAATATTCTGATCTACGGACAGCACACTACCGGGATCGGTAAACTAAGAAGTGAATTCCGCGCTGCTTTAAATACGATCAACAGCAATCCGTTTATTCGCTTGGGCAGATGGGTACAAAGTTTTGTCCGTGGACGTAAATTCCCCGCAACCCTTCCTGAGCAAACGGAGGATTTTGAAATAATTTCATATCAAAAGGATGAGGATATTACCGCACAGGGAGAAAACGGCCCCTTTGTATTGATTGCGGTATGTGAAAAGCGATGAAAATAATTCATGTATTAAATCATTTCCTCCCCGATCATATTGCAGGTACTGAAATGTACGTATACAATCTCATCAACAGCCTGCAGGATATGGGGGTTGAAGGAATTGTTCTTATTCCCGGTTATGGCCATGCTCAGAACCGGGAATATTTTTATGAAACCGTTCGCGTGATACAATATGCAGAACCTTCGATCGTAGACCGAAATCTGATCATGGGCAAAAGAGATCCCGAGGGCCTTGCTTTCTTTACCGGGATCCTGGAAGATGAGCGGCCTGATATTGTACATTACCATGAATTGGCCGGCAGCAACGGCATTACATACCGCCATGTAAAAGGTTCAAAATTATCGGGATTCAAAAACATCATGACCTTCCATCTTTCGGGGTATAGTTGTAAGACCGGGAATTTGATGTACCGCGATGAACAGTTTTGTGATGGTGTGATCCGGATCGGGAGATGCAGTGATTGCTATAATAAAGTAAACCGGAAAGATTCCCTTGCATCCCTGCTCACATACCCGCTGTCCCGGGTACTTTACAGTTTAGGGATAAACAGCACCCAATGGAACTCCAGGATCGGCACCGCACTGGGCCTGCCTTTTATCATCAAAAAACTGCAAACCGATCTGCTTCAACTTTTCGATAACTGCGATGCCATTGTGGTATTAACAGAATGGTACAGGAATATCTTAATTAAAAATGATCTGCCTTCAGAAAAAATACATCATATTTCGCAGGGCCTCACTGTACAAACACCCGCCGGTGCTGAATCAACTGCCGGCAGTGAGAAACGGCTGAAAATTATTTTCATCGGCCGCATAGCACATTTCAAAGGGCTACATATTCTCCTGGAAGCGCTGAAGTATATTGACCCGCAAAGGCTGTCCCTTGATATTTACGGAACAGACCCCCATGATGAATATTCAGAAGGGCTAAGATCCTTTTCAGCAGAAATGAAAAATGTAAATTGGAAAGGCCCAATACCGCCGGGAAATGTTGTCTCTGTCATTGGGCACTATGATATGCTCTGCCTGCCCTCGGCATTTTCAGAAATGAGTCCGCTGGTGATCCAGGAAGCTTTCGCTGTGCAGGTACCCGTTCTTGCTTCTGATGTTTACGGTAATGCGGAACAAATTCAGGATGGAGAGAACGGTTGGTTATTCCGTTTTAAAGATGCCGGGGATCTTCAGCTAAAGCTTGAGGGGCTATGCGATGATCCGGCACTTGTCCTTCAGGCAAGATCAAATATAAAACGGGTCAAACCCTTTGCAGCGGTTGCTGATGAGCAATTGGTCGTATACCGTAAAATCTCCGCTGCAAATTGAAAATACTGATCATTATGGATCCCGGTATCCTGATACCTGTCACCGGGTACGGCGGACATGAACGGCTGGTAGACATGTTTGCAAAAGAATATCGCCGCCTGGGCCATGAAGTACATTTGTTGGTGACTGATGGTTCTTATGTTCCCGGCTGCACGATGCATGGCCTGGGTAAAGTCGGTTTCCCCCCGCCAAAAAAAGACGCGCTAAAAACCATGCTCCGGGCATGGAAATTTCTTTGGCGTCATCGGAATAAATTTGACATGGTGCATAATTTCGGCAGGCTTGCATACCTCATCCCGATCCTCAACAATCGGGTAAAAAAGATCATGACCTACGGGAGAATAATTGACGGTAAGAATATTCGTATCATTAATAAACTTCCGCATAAAAATATTGTATTCACAGCACCAAGCGATTGGTGTGTAAGTACGGGAAACACTGCCGGCAAATGGTTCACGGTGTATAATGCGATCGATTACAGCCTTTATACCCTCAGCGCTGCGGTACGGGAAGATGCTCCGTTGATCTTTTTAAGCCGCCTTGATAAACTGAAAGGCGCCCATGAAGCCATACAGGCCGCTTTAGCAACCGGCAACAGCCTTATCATTGCGGGCAACAGGTCTTCCTCCCCGGAGGAACAGGAATATTACAGCAAAGAGATCGAACCGTTTATCGACGGCAAACAGATCAGCTATGTAGGCACTTTAGACGATGCCGGTAAAAATAAATACCTGGGCATGGCGAAGGGCATGCTGTTCCCCGCAAGAACGGAAGAGGCCTTCGGTATGGTGATGGCGGAAGCTATGGCATGCGGTACACCCGTTATAGCTTATAATCATTCTGCCATGCCTGAAGTGGTGATAGACGGATCAACCGGTTTTATCGTAAATACTTATTCGGAAATGATGGATGCCATCCCTAAAATTTCATCACTCAACAGAACGCAGGTACGTGCTGTAGCTGAAAAGCGTTTTGACATAAAGGTTATTGCGCAGCAATATTTAAACCTGTTCAATTCCCCGAATGTATAGTTCCCTGAAATTTTTATTTCGTTCGCCGTATAATAAAAAACATCCTTTTTTTGCGATCTGCCGGTTTGTAGAATGGAAGTTCATCAAACTTTTTAAACTAACCGATTATAAAAAAAAGGTTTGGGGTGACCGCTATCTTTTTCTGAACTACGACTCGTTTCAAAGTATGTGGGTCATGTACAACTGGATAGTGGATTGGGAAGAGTTCAACCTGATCAAAGACCTGGTCCGGCGAAATGATCATTGTTTGGATATCGGCGCCAATATGGGATTTTATACGATCTGGTTATCAAAGTTTACCGAAAAGACCATAAGCTTTGAGCCGGATAATAAAAATTTTCAGCGCCTTAGTAGCAATATCAGGCTGAACGGCTTAACGCATTCTACTGCTTTGAATATTGCCGTGGGAACTGATGAAGGGCCGGTAAACTTTACCAACAACAGGGACGGGGAAAATCATATCAGTTTATCCGGGAACACAGATACCGGCACGGTTCAATGCAGGAGATTGGATAATGTTTTAACCGAACATGACATAACACGGGTGCGGTATATGAAAATCGATGTGGAAGGATTCGAACTCGCCGTTCTTGAGGGAGCGAATGATCTGCTTAGGGAAAAGAGGGTAGATATCATCCAGGTAGAGATCAATGCGGCACTGGTGAATTCGGGTGCATCGGTAACCGGGTTGTTGGAATTTATTTCGAGCCACGGCTACAAATTATATTCTTATGATGTAAAGAACCGTAAACTGGTGCAGGAACAGTATTCGCCCGACAGGGAAAATTATTTTTTGACCTATGATGCGGAAATGATCAATAATTCGTTGAATTGAAAATAAATAAACGCATTGTCATCATCAGTTCCGGGCAACCTTCTGCAAATCCGCGGGCTGTAAAAGAGGCGCTGGCATTGCATAAGGAAGGGTACGCCGTGAAGTTTATTTATTGCCCCCTATCTCCCTGGGCAGATCGGTTTGATGAAAAATTGTTTTCCGTTCACCCGGGTATTACTTGGATACGGGTGGGTTACCACCCTCTAAAACAAAAATGGAGTTATCGTTTTGCAAGGCTAAGAAAAAAAATACTTGCTTTGGCAGGCCGCTCCGCCCGGAACTATGCCCTGTTTTCCCAGGAACTGAAAAATGAGGCTTGCAAACACAAGGCAGATCTTTATATCGGCCACAACCTTGGTGCAATAGAAGCTACTGTCACTGCTGCTGGAAAATTTAACGGGAAGGCCGGCTTTGATGCGGAAGATTTTCATCGGGGGTAATTTTTGTAAAATGATCATAAAAAACACACGACGATTGCAATTGAAAACAAATACTTCCCACTGCTTGACTACTGCACCGTTGCCGCCCCGTTGATCGGGGAAGCTTACGGCAAAATATTTCCTGATATAACATTCACAACAGTTAATAATATTTTTTCCGTTCAAAATTTAAAGAAAGAGGCCGGTGAGGAAGCCAAACCGGGGTTGGATCTTTTTTGGTTCTCACAGTTTATCGGACCTTCCCGCGGGATTGAAACAGTGATAAGCGCCCTGAACAAATGTTCGGACTATGATATTCGTCTTCACTTATTGGGAAACATTACTGACTCATACCGGCAAGAACTTTCCGGCAAAATAAAAAACAAGGACAACCTGTTCTTTCTTCCGCCAACATCGCCTGATAACATTTTCACTATCGCCTCAAAATTTGATATCGGGTTGGCTACAGAGATTCCGGCTTCTCTAAACCGGGAATATTGTCTTACAAATAAAATATTCACTTACCTGCTTTCCGGAAACTGTCTTGTAATGTCCGCTACGAAGGCCCAGGCAGCATTTGCAGCAACTTACCCGGGAATCGGAAAGGTTTATGAACCTTATGACGAAGTGCAACTTGCAGGATTCCTTCGGCAGTTATATGATGACCCGGCAATACTTGCTCAAATGAAAGCTAATTCACTGAAGCTTGCAAAAGAAAAACTGAATTGGGAGCAGGAAAGCATGATCTTTTTGCATCTTATCAATAATGTATTATCCCCCGATTGAAAAAAATCCTTATCCTTTATCCTCATTTCCCGCCTTCCAATCTTGCGGGTGTCCATCGGCCCAGATTATTTGCACAACACCTCCCGGCCTTCGGGTGGGAGCCGGTGATCCTTACGGTACATGAGGATCATTATGAAGAACCTGCTGATCCCAACCTCGTGAAATTGCTACCGAAAGACCTTCGGGTTGAAAAAGTAAAAGCGTATAAGAGATGGGGGCCGCTGGGTGATATCGGGTTAAGAGCTTTTTTTCAGTTGTACAAAAAAGCAAAGGAAATGATCCTTGAGGAAAAATTTGATTTTTTGTATATACCCATCCCTTCTTTCTATTGTGCATTATTGGGCAGAAGATTGCATGCCGCTACCGGCATCCCATATGGCATAGATTATATCGATCCCTGGGTACATCGTTTCCCCGGTAGTGAAAAAATGTTCAGCCGCCATTGGTTCAGCACCAAGCTGGCAAAGTTCCTTGAACCGATCGCAGTAAAAAATGCTTCCTTAATTACAGGCGTTGCGGAAGGATATTATCGACCCGTATTAGAAAGAAATCCAAGGTTAAAAAATATAGTGACCGGCGCTATGCCTTACGGGGGTGAGGCTGCAGATCATGAGATCATTAGCAGCCTGAACATCAACCCATATCTTTTCCGTCCAAAAAATGAAAAGCTGCAACTGGTGTATGCGGGTGCAATGCTGCCAAAAGCATACGGACCCTTAGAAGAGATTTTCCGCGCCATGTCAGAAAGACCCGATGCTTTCAATGATGTGGAATTTCATTTTATCGGTACAGGAAAAAAAACAGACGACCCGGAAAGTTATAATATAAAACCCCTGGCTATTCAATATGGTCTTTGGGGTAACATCGTTTTTGAATACCCTGCACGTATTCCTTATTTGGATGTGCTCGTCCATTTGAACATTGCTGACGTTGCATTTATTCTCGGCAGTACGGAACCGCATTATACTCCCTCTAAAGTATACCAGGCTATTCTTTCCCGCAAGCCGATCCTTGCTGTTCTTCACCGGGAGAGCAGTACCGTAAAGGTTATAGAAGAATCCCGTGCCGGCTCGGTGTTGCCCTTTAACGGGGAGAACGACATCCGTTCCATATACGCTGATTTCCCCGCGCGTTTTTTAGAATTCAGGAATTTCGTTTCAACTTTTGATAAAGCAAGAGTCGATACGGCCCTGTTCAGTGAATATTCTGCATATGCTGTTACCAAGGAACTTGCTGAATTATTAAATAAAGCTGTCGGATGAGTTTTTACGGAAGTTGCAGGAATATTACCCGGGCTATCAGCAAACATCCGCTTGCAGGTAAACATCCCTTTAAAGCGTACAGCCGTTTTTTAAAATGGCAAATATCACAACTGCTTTTCCCGGGTATAAGGAAGGTATCATTCATAGAAAATACATCACTGCTGGTGAAAAAAGGAATGACGGGTGCTACCGGTAATATTTATTGCGGGTTACATGAATTTGAAGAGATGGGCTTCCTGCTTCATTTTTTACGGGAGGAGGATACGTTCATCGATGTGGGCGCAAACATCGGCAGCTATACCGTTCTTGCTTCAGGGCTATGCAGGGCACGTTCCGTCAGTTTTGAACCGGTTCCCTCTACTTTCTTTCACCTGGAAGAAAATATCAGGATCAATAATATCGGTCACCTGGCAACGTTATGGAATGCGGGTGCCGGCGCGAAAACGGGTAAATTGAAATTCACATCAGGCCTTGACACCGTTAACCATGTTTTGTCGGAGAATGAGCAAAGCGAAAATTTCCTTGAGGTAATCATTTATCCTATAGATGAAATTATAGGAGAATCAGCAGGCGTCCGACTAATTAAAATAGATGCCGAGGGCTTTGAAACGGAAGTACTGCGCGGTATGTCGGAAATGTTGAAAAACGAGGAACTCCGGGCTATCATTATAGAGCTCAACAATTCGGGAGAACGGTATGGTTTTCATGACGGGGATATTCATGAAAAATTATTGGGCCACGATTTTAAACCCTACAGTTACGAGCCGTTTACACGCCGGCTGACCCTACAGTCTTCTTTTAATGATGTGAATACCATCTACCTTCGTGATGCTGATTTTGTAATACAACGCCTGCACTCGGCAAAAAAAAGAACGATCTTCTCCGAAACATTTTGATGAAGAAACTTGCTATTATCACTACACATCCTATCCAGTATAATGCGCCACTATTTAAATTATTGCATGAGCGGAAAAACATCGAAATAAAAGTTTTTTATACCTGGAGCCAGGCAGCAACCGGGATAAAATATGACCCGGGTTTTAATAAAGATGTTCAATGGGACATACCGTTGCTGGAAGGTTACCCGTTCGTCTTTTCTGAAAACATATCAGCGTCGCCCGGTTCCCACCATTATAAGGGGATAGATAATCCGGGACTGGTTAAAGAGATCAGTGGCTGGAATGCGGATGCCGTGTTGATCTACGGATGGAACCTTAAAAGCCACCTACGAGCCATGCGTTTCTTTTACAAAAGGAAACCCGTCATCTTTCGGGGCGATTCTACTTTGCTGGATGAACAGCCCGGGTTAAAAAAAATACTGAGAAGGATATACCTGCGGTATATTTTTTCATCAGTGAATACGGCATTGTTTGCCGGGAAGGCCAATAAAGAATATTTCCTTGCCCATGGGTTAAGAGAAAATCAATTGGTATTTATGCCGCACGCAGTCGACAATCAACGATTTGTAAACAAACATGAAACGATTGAAAAAGGGGCAGCACTGCGGGCGCAATTAAATATACCTGATCATGCAACAGTATTTCTTTTTGCCGGAAAGTTGGAACCCAAAAAACAGCCGGGCATGTTGACAGAAGTTTTTACCCAACTCGATGCACAGAATGCATACCTGGTCATAGCCGGCAGCGGTCAACTGGAAGACAGGCTCCGGAAATTATATGCCGGTAAACCTAACATCCGCTTTATCGGTTTTCAAAATCAACAGGACATACCCTCGGTGTATGCGGCTGCAGATGTTTTTGTGTTGCCCTCCCGTGGGCCCGGCGAAACATGGGGGCTTTCGATCAACGAAGCGATGGCAGCGGGAAAAGCCATTATTGCAAGTGACGCCTGCGGTGCAGTATATGACCTGATCACAGTTGGAGTTAACGGTTTTGTATTTAATAGAAATGATAAGAAAGCACTGCAAAGAAGTCTAATGTATTTTTTGGAAAACAGGGAAGCAGGAGTCAGCATGGGGAATGCCTCAGCAGAAAAAATAAAAGAGTATGATTATATTCATGATTGTATGGCAATTGAAAGCACGGTAAATGAAAGCTAAAATTTATTTTGATGACGGTGCCCGTGCTTTCCTGATCGTTTTATTGGTCAGCCAGCTTTTCTTTTCAAACGGGCCGATCTTATTCGGAGGTATGATCATTTTCTTTTTTCTATTCAGTAACCTTCAGCAACCTTACAAACCGGCTGTTTTTACCATTATTTTACTATATCATTTTATACAGATATCAGCCGGTATCTGGCAACCCAATTATCTCGGGAAAAATATAAATTTCCGTTCAGCCAATAATGAATATGCAGTTATTGCCTCCTACGCGGGTCTGTTATTCCTGTTTCTGCCCATTATTTATTTCCAAAATAAGATCCCTTCACTTTCTTTATCCGCATTAAAAAAACACGCGGATAAACTATCGATCGATAAAACGTTCCGGGCATACCTGATCGGTTTTTTTGTTTTCAATGCCCTAACCGGCGTAGCATTCCTGTTTTCTTCTCTCACCCAGATCATCCTCAGCCTTGATAATATAAAATGGTTTTTATTTATTCTATTTGGTTTTCAGAGCATATTAAAGAACAGGAAGCGTAAAGAATTTTATTTCTTTTGCCTGTTGGAATTTGCAATGGGATTTTACAGTTATTTTTCGGAATTTAAGACTGTGCTGTTTTTTATCGGAGCCTTATTATTATGCCTGTTGGCCGTGGTAAGATTTAAAAGCATGATCATTGCTGCATTTTCCGTTGTCATACTTGTCTTCGGCGGCGTATTCTGGACCAGTGTCAAAGGGGAGTACCGCGGGTTTCTGAATAAGGGAAGTTCAACCCAATCCGTACAGGTTGAAAAAGGCGATGCCCTCAATAAATTGCTGGAGCTTTCTCAGAAACAGGATCAGACCTCTTACCAGGCCGCCATGTCCGATTTTCTTGACCGACTCCAATATACTTATCACCTGGCAAAAACAATGGATCGGGTTCCCGACGTGATCCCGTATCAGAACGGAAGCAACTGGGGAAGTACACTGGAGTTTGTGCTCACACCGAGGATCATTAATCCGAATAAGGGATCCTATGATGCTTCTGTAAAAGCGACAAAATATACCGGTATATATTATTACGGTGCAAAAAAAGGTACATCTGTAAGCCTTGGATATTTTGCAGACGGTTACATTGATTTCGGTTATATCGGCATGTTCATTCCGCTGATCCTGCTGGGATTCATTTACGGCAGCACTTACTTTTATTTCATCCGGAAATCATCTGATAATTTTGTATTTAATTTTTCTGTAGTGGCAGCGATCTATATGGAACTGTTTGCCTTTGAATCGGATAATATTTTCGTGGTCGGCAGGTTATATGTGAACCTCATGGTTTTCTTCTTATTGAAGATATTTTTCTTTCCGCGCCTGATGAACTATATCAGGATACCCGACAAAAAAACTGAAGCATGACGACGGTTTTTATCACTATTCCCTGGTTTCTTCCCGCATTCCGTGCCGGTGGGCCCATACAATCCGTCGCGAACCTGGTAAAAAATTATACAACCGGTATTGAATACCGAATCTTCTGCGGAAATAGGGATCTTAACGGTGAGTCATTGGAAGTAGAGATTGGTCAATGGCTGCGTTTTAATGAAAACACCATGGTATGGTATGCTGACGGGGAGAGTATCAGTAAAACCCTTACGGAGCAGGCGGAAATACTGAAGCCCGAAATTATTTATATCATAGGCTTGTTTTCCTGGCATTATAATATCGTCCCGTTGCTGTTTTGTAAGGCCCCGAAAAAAATTTTATCGGTAAGAGGGATGCTGCACCCCGGTGCCCTCAGCCGTAAGAAGATTAAGAAAAGATTATTCCTTTCCTTGCTGAAGCTATCGGGCCAAATAAAAAAGACGATATTTCAGGCAACAGATGAAACAGAGAAAAAATTTATTGAGGATGAATTCGGCAATAATGTGAGCATTGCAGTGGCAGAAAACTACGGGAAGATGATTGTGCCGCCTGCACCGCTCACTAAGGAAGCGGGCTTCCTGAAATTAATAACCGTTGCATTGATCAGCCCGATGAAAAACCATTTATTGGTGCTGGAAGCCCTTGCAGGCTGTAGCGGCAACATTGAATACCATATTTACGGGCCCGTGAAAGATGCGGACTATTGGCAGCAATGCCTGGATCGTATCGCTTCAATGCCGGCTAATATCCGTGTGCAATATCACGGGGAAATTGCCCCTGGAGAAGTAGAAAAACTATTAGCCTTGCATCATGTATTTATCATGCCCAGCAAAAGTGAAAACTTCGGACATGCTATTTATGAAGCGCTTTCTGCCGGTAAGCCGGTGATCACAAGTTATTTTACACCTTGGACCCGGCTTTCGGAAGCCTCTGCGGGCATCAATTCGTTTACTGAAACTGCACCGTTAAGAGAAGCTATACAAAATTTTACAGCCATGGATAATGAAGGGTACAGCCGGTATGTTGCCGGGTCAACCGCGTATATCATTCAAAGGACCGACCGCAAAAAAACAGATGAACAATACCGAAACTTATTTCTCAGCCCCCTATGATCTTTTCAGATAAAACTTTCCTGCGTTTCATCATTGTTTTTACGGCCGTATTCCTCCTTTGTTATTTCGGTGCTCTATTCTTCACCGGCCTTGCAGTGCCGGGAGGAAACTACAGCCCTTTTGTTGATAAATATTTTGATGTTGCTGCTGTGTTGCGCACTGCCCTTATTTATTTTTCAAAATGGGTATTGGGCATCTTCGGTACTGAAACTTACCGCGCAGATGAATATGTGTTGAGGGCAGTATCGGGAAAGGGCATACGGCTTGTATACTCCTGCCTCGGATTCGGCGTCATGAGTTTTTGGGCCGCATATTCAGTTGCAATGAGCGGCAATTGGATGAACAAGGCCAAGTGGCTTGCGGGTGGATTGTTGATTATATTTTTTATCAATACCGCGCGGATAAGCCTGGTACTGCAGGCTGCAAACCGGGGTTGGGATTTTCCTTTCGGATGGGATCACCATACATGGTTTAATATCGTGAGTTATATCTTTATCCTGCTGATGATCTTTTGGCATCAGCACATTACCTCAAAAATTGCTGATGAATAAAACTGCGCTTGCCGGTTACAATAACAGTTGGTACAGGCCGGGTAACCCGTTAAAGAGATTGATTTGGTATTTTATAAATATTATGTTCTTTAAATCTTCGCTGTTCCCGTTTTACGGCATGAAGGTCTTTTTCCTGCGCCTGTTCGGCGCTACGGTAGGAAAAGGTGTTTTGATCAAACCAAACGTTAACATTAAATACCCCTGGTTTCTTACCATCGGCGATCATGTATGGATCGGGGAACAGGTTTGGATAGATAATCTTGGCGAGGTAAGTATCGGCAACAATTCCTGTATATCCCAGGGAGCGCTGTTGCTTTCCGGTAATCATAATTATACAGATATATATTTCGGTTTACAGGTTAAGCCCATTATCCTCGAAGAAGGGGTCTGGATCGGTGCCGGTTCAATAGTGAGCGGCGGTTCGGTTTGCAGGTCCCATACCGTACTCACCGCAGGTTCAGTTAGCAGCGGGGAAACGGAACCTTACAGTATTTATCGTGGTAACCCAGCTGTAAAAATAAAAGACCGAATCTTAATGATAAAAGATGAATTATGAGTTATGAATTGTTTTTGATCTTATCTAATTAGGGGTTCTCTATTCATATCTCATAATTCACAGCTCATAACTATTGACTGATGCGTAAATTTCCTAAGGATTTTTACGCATTTTTTTTGTTATACTCCTCTGAATATTTTTAAAATGTTAATAGTTCTTCACAGCCTGTGGAGAATTAACATTAATACAATATAATCAGCAATTGTACGTTTGCTTCATAAGGCTATCTTCGTTTGGTATCCTTCGTAAGACATCCAATATCATGAAAGTATCGCTCATAACGGTAACCTATAACTCTGAAAAATACCTTGCACAGTGTATCGAATCTGTGCAAAGCCAGACCCATCGGGATATTGAGCATATTATTATTGACGGCAATTCCTCCGACAATACCGTTTCCATCATCAAAAAATACGAATCAAAGATTGCAAAATGGATATCTGAACCCGATAGGGGAATGTATGATGCCATCAATAAAGGAATGGCGATGGCCACCGGCGATGTGATCGGGATATTGAATAGTGATGATATGTACAATGCGGATGATGTCGTTGCACGGATCGTAAATGCCTTTGAAGTGCAGGATGTTGATTCGGTTTACGGCAACCTTGAATACGTAAACCAGGAAGATACTGATATGATCCAACGCGTTTGGAAAGGGAAAGCCTACAGCCGGAATCTTTTCAGGATGGGATGGATGCCCGGTCATCCTACATTCTATATTAAGAAATCACTGATCGATCAGTACGGGGGCTACGAAAATCATTATCATACCGCTGCTGATTACGAATTCATGGCGCGCTACCTCTTTAAACTGAAAATATCTTCTTTCTATCTGAATAAAATGATCGTGAAGATGAGAATTGGAGGTGCAAGTAATAAAAATATCTTCCGCAGGCTCAGGGCCAACCGTCGGGATTACCTGGCCATGAAAAAGAATAAGATCCCCATGCCATTTGTGGTATCTATACTCAAACCTTTGATCAAGGTTCACCAGTATGACCTGGTAAATACCATCAAAATGTTTATGTATTAATGCTGAATATTTTCAGAAAAAAGCAAACTCATCACCTCCCCGGGTTCTTCCCCATTTCCACCGATATTCATTCGCATATACTTCCGGGGATCGACGACGGTTCCCCCGATCTGGCTACGTCTCTTTCGCTGATTGAAGGCATGATGCAGTTGGGTATTACTTCGGCTGTAGCGACCCCTCATATTATCGGCGATATGTATCGCAATAGCCCTGAAACTATTATTCCCGCATTGGAAAAAGTCCGGGCCGCATTGACGGAAAACAACATAAACTTTTCCGTGAAAGCCGCTGCAGAATACATGTTGGATGAATACTTCCTGGAACTCATCACAAAAAAAATACCCTTACTCACTGTAAAAGACAATTTGGTCCTTACCGAATTCTCTTATGCCGAAAAACCGTTGCGGGCGGAGCATATGGTATTTTCCATGATCACTGAAGGTTACCGTCCGATTCTTGCACACCCCGAACGTTACGGGTATTATCACCAGGATTACAGGCAATTTGATTACCTGCATGATCTTGGATTTTTGTTGCAGGTAAACCTGTTATCCCTGACCGGTTATTACGGAAAACCTGTGGCAAAAGCGGCTGCTTATATCATAAAGAACGGCCTTGCATCTTTTGCGGGAACAGATCTTCATCACGACCGACACCTGCAGGCATTCCTCCTGCCGGCCAACCGTATTCTCCTTGCAGACGCCTTTTCGGGTAAAAAGATGAATGAGGAAATGATCTTTTGATCCGGTATCTTTTTGCACCACCCGGCGAAAACATTCCATAAAAAAAGCATGACCGAAGTCATGCTGAAGAAAAAACTATTGAAGCGGAATACTAATTACATCTTCTCATCGACGCCATAGTGCGTTGATGCTTTCTTGCATTCCAAAGATCAACCGAGCCGAAACTGCGGTGATTCCGGCTGCTGCGGATAACGTCTGCTGCGAGGGTTTCTTTTGTTTCTTTCATTAATTCTCTCATGTCGTTTTTGTTGATGGGTATAACGATGCCCATTGTTTCACTTTTCATATTGCTTGTTTTATTTCTATAAGTATGATCCTTCTGAACCGTGGTCAGCGTGTGACCCGGCAGGGATAAAGCAAACAGGGAGTTGTAAAAAACCTAAATCTTCGATCGTAGAACTGAATTGCGCCGCAAAGGTAAGCACTAATTCTTTCAGCAGAAAACTAAAAAGAGGTTATTCGGTTTTATTTCCACATAAACGGTAAATATGACATATAAGACAAGCCTTCGTCTAAGAACCTTTCCTGGCCAGTGTTCCGGTTCCGGGTTTTAATCCGGGATTATGCGCAAATAAAAAAATATATTTGTTCTTTATCACCCCTGAAGAATGCGGATACTTTTATTAATTATATCCTTTTTTTGTACTGTATTTCTATGTGAAAAAACTTCCGCGCAGGTGAAAGAACCTTTGGATACTTTTTTCCTCCTGAAAAAAAAGGGGTTGCTTAAAAAGCTTGGAAAAAGCATTTACAGGGAATCACAGCCGGAAGCCCCGGTAAAAGTGGTGAGCCCGTTCCTTGCATTCAAGGGTAAGATCATCCGTTCCATTACCATCGCCCCTACAGGTTTTAACAGGATCATCAACGATACGCTGGGGGTAAAGAAAACCTTTGCTTCGGGAATTGCGGATTACTTCCATAAGAATACCCTTCCCGATGTGATCAGGAAAAATCTTTTTTTTAAAGAAGGAGATAAACTGCTGCCGCTTCTCCTGGCAGATAATGAACGTTATCTCCGTGATCTTTCCTTTATAAGGGATGCGATCATTGTTGTTCAGACAGATTCCATCTCACCGGATGCCGTGGATATTGTGATCATTACCCGCGACGTGTTTTCGATCGGTGGTAACGTGATGATAAGCGGCCCCGAAAAAGCAGAGGTTACGGTAAAGGATGAAAATTTTTTCGGAACCGGAGACAGGTTGGAGATCAATTCATTTTTTGATAAGGAAAGGTCTCCTTTTTACGGCACCGGAACGGCGTTCACCAAAAAAAATATCAGGCATTCTTTCATTAGTGTCGGTGCAGGGTTTAAAACCTTTAACCGCGCATTCAACAGCGGCAGAAGGGAGGAGAATAATTATTTTCTTACAGCAGATAAACCATTGGTGAGCCGTTACTCTTCATGGATGGGTAATGCGACCTTTTTATATAATGTCACCCAGAACGCCTATCTCTCCGATTCCCTTTATTTCACTGATTTTAAATACCGTTCGCTTATCACGGATCTTTGGGGAGGAGTCAACATCGGATACAGGAACCGAAAAGATTTGGACTCTGAAAAGCGGTTACGCCATTTTGTGGCGATGCGGAGTTTTTACAATCATTTCTTCACTGTACCGACTCGCTTCAAAACAGGTTACTTTTATCAGTACGCTGATATTAACGGTTTGTTATTTTCATACAGCTTATACAAACAGAATTTTTACCGCACAAATTTTATTTATGGCTTTGGAAGAAATGAAGATGTACCGGAAGGACTCAGCGGCACCGTGATCGCCGGCTATACTAATAAAGACGGAAAAAAGCGGGCCTATTATGGCATCGAATTCGATGCCACCCGGTTTTCCGTTACAGGCGGATTTACCTCATATACCTTCCGCTCCGGTACTTTTATGGACAAGGGAAAGATCCGGGATGCAGATATCCTGCTTTCTGTGAGCCGTTTTACCAAACTCCGTAAACTCAGCACGAACCTCAGCAACAGGAATTTTTTTACGGTGAATTTTGCGCAGCAGTTCAATACCGCTCTCAGTGCGCCTTTGTTGTTGCAAAGCAGTTTCGGGTTACCTTATTTCAGCAACAGTACGGATGCAGCCGATTTGAGAACAACCGTAAAATTAGAATCGGTTTTGTATAATACGAACCGTTTCCTCGGCTTTCGCTTTGCGCCGTTTATATTTACTGATTTTGTATTGATTAAACCTTTGAACCTTCCGTTTGATCAAACCAAGGGCTTTACCGCGTTGGGGGGCGGGCTTCGGACAAGGAATGAAAACCTTGTATTCGGAACCATAGAAGTGAAAGGCTATTATTTTCCGCGGACATACCCGGGAATGCGTTCCTGGAAAGTGGAATTCGGCACCAATATTCGTTTCCGTTATAACGGTAACTTTATCCGCAGGCCTGATTTTGTTTCGCCCAATTAAGACTGATGTATAACAAACAGGAAGCCTCCGCAGCAAGGCAAAAATTCTGGACAAGATACGGCCAATACATGGCCCCGGTTCCTTCCGCATCAGGGAAAAAAGTGAATTGGGTCAATTACAAGACCGGGATAAAAGGAATCGCTTTCCGAACGGATGCAGATAATAACCGCGCCTATACTGCCGTGGAAATTTCGCTTCCGGATAAGATGTTGCAACATCAATATTTTGATATTTTCTGTAGCTTTAGTGCTTCGTTTGAAAAAGCTGCCGGCCCCGGGTGGGACATGCACCGCAGTTTTGTAACAGAAGACGGTAAAGAGATCAGCAGGATCTCCGTAGAGATCAACGGTATAAATATATTCCGGGAATCGGACTGGACGCAGATCATCCCCTTTTTAAAAGAACGTATTAGGGGGCTGGATGCATTTTGGAACGATTATAAACCGGCTTTTGAAATGGTCATTTAAATAATCCGGGGTATGATACCCTAAAAATTAATGTATGAAAAAACATATTATCCCTGCGGCAATTGTGCTGCTCATTTCGATCTCTGCCTGCAATGATCAGCAAAAGCAGGCTGATAAAACAGTAGTTACTGACAGCAGCTCCGCAGCCGCAGTAAACATTAAAACAGAGAATGTGGAGTATACCGGCGACGGGGTAACCATGAAAGGTTTTGTCGCCTATAATGAATCCCTCAGTTCACTGCGGCCGGTTGTACTGATCGTACCGGAATGGTGGGGGATAAGTGATTATACGCGAAACCGTGCAAAACAATTGGCAGAGTTGGGGTTCCTGGCTTTTGCTATCGATATGTACGGCGACGGAAAGACTGCGGAAACTCCCGAAGAAGCACAGAAATTATCCGCCTCTTTTTACAGTTCTGTAAAGACCGGTACCTCCCGGTTTGAGGCCGCTATGGCGAAAATTAAAACATACCCTAACGCAGATACATCGCGAATAGCGGCAATAGGGTATTGCTTCGGGGGCGCAATGGTGCTGAACATGGCAAGGGTAGGGCAGCCCCTAAAAGGTGTGGTAAGCTTTCACGGAAACCTTATCGGTGCCCCGGCTGATAAAAAACTTTTGAAGGCAGATGTTTTGGTATGCCACGGCGGGGAGGATTCCTTCGTTCCGCCAACGGAAGTGGCAGCATTTAAAAAGCAAATGGATTCCATCGGCGCGGTGTATACCTTTAAAAACTACCCCGGAGCTACCCATGCATTTACCAACCCTAATGCAACAGAGAAAGGAAAAAAATATAACCTGCCGATAGAGTATAATGTTGCAGCGGATACGGCTTCGTTCAATGAAATGAAATTGTTCTTCAACAAGATCTTTAAGTAATAAGCTTATCAATTTATTAAAAACATCCGTGGTTACATGGATGTTTTTTTATGCCCCTTCGAATCCCGGTTCAAACGTTAACAGGGTATTTCAAGAAAACAGTGTGGTTTTAAAATATCCATACAACAATAGACAAGATACAGGTCCGGATAAGTTTAAAACAGCTTACAAGGCTCTGACAGCAAGTGTCTAACTTATAATAATTTGATTGGAAAATAAAGTATTTCCCACAAAAGAGAAAAGGCTGATGAGTGCAGCCTTTAAAAATACTTTACGATTATTTATAATTCACACTTTTCTAAATCTTTATCTCCGGGAAGTTCATCTAAAAATAACTTGTTGTAAACTGTATATATTTCTTCATATGCAATGCACTTTGATGCAACATGTAAGTAAGCATGTTGAGGACCGTATATTACTTTAATAACATTTTGATTGTTGGGTAGAACAAGAGTATCGCATTCTTTTTTTTCGACTAACCATTTCAAGAAAGAGTTACGGGTATAGAGAATCAAAAAGGATTAGTTATAAAGTAAGCTCCTCTCTAAAGTTTTTTAATTTAAAATCAGGAGGTAAGGGTCTTGACCTCACATCCTCATTTTCTTTTTTTTCAAATTCTGAAACTGCTTTATACATCTCCTTAAGAACTTTTCTGGCGTCTACTTCATTTGCGCCATTCGCAATAATATCTGTTCTATGTTCATAGTAAGCTATGTAGCACCCGGATTTGCATTCAATTATAATGCCCGGTGCAAGTTCTTTTCTTCTCTTGTTTGATATAAAGGCTAATTTTTTAGGCATATTCTTCTATAAATGTACGAAACAGCATTGAATATTTGTGTTGCATTTTTGTAAATAAATACTAATGGTATAACGTCTTGATAGCCAGTTTTATTTTATAATATACTCCCAATACCTATAAAGTTGCCTTAACTTTTACAGTTTCTGCATCTCGCATTCCTTGCCGGTCTCCGCGATATTATACTGCTCTTCTATAGTTGCACTCCCTTTATCCTTCATTTTTTTTACAACCGTTTTTACACCCTTAATAAATGCAGTGGTTTGCCTTTTATTCAATTCCTTTAAACGGAATGCCAGGTAATATTCTCCTTCCCTTCCCATCGGACCGATACGGCAGGCGGAGAGTTTCTTAATGTTACATGTTTTTTTAAAAGTCGCGATATATTTTAATAAGGGCTTATTGCTTGGAACCCCGCAGCATTCACTGTTGAACATCACCACCAACGGGTATACAGAACTTTTATTTTGAGCGGAAGCGTTGAAGGTGATCAGTAACGCGGCCAGGGCCGTTGTAAATGTTTTCATATTAATTATTTCAGAAGGGTTATTTTGAAGCCGCCCATTGTGAATATAATCTTTCTTTTTTTGAGTCGCTTCCTGCCAACTTTTTGATGGTAATTGCGGGTACTTTATATCCTGACACTGTAATGTTCACCTCTTTTATTTCCCCGTTCCTGTTAAGTTTCATGGCGACCTTGTCACCTGTTTTGAGTGAACGAAATATGCCAAACAATTCCCGGTTACCCGTCAATGATTTTTCATTTACTGCGATAACGGTGTCGCCGGTATGAATGCCTGCTTTCACCCAACAACTTTCCGGGTCAAACATTTGGATCCTAAATGCAGTACTCCCATGATCCTGCCAAACATAGAGGCGGTTATCCGGCTGAAGATTTCCTTTTTCATCCATTGCATCGTTCCATGTAACCGTAAGATGCTGACCTATCAAACCCAGGTACCGGTTCAGGTCCGGCGGACGATTGCCGTAAATATGATCATTGAAAAATGCCGTCGGGTCATAACTGCTCACTGCGCGGATAGCATTTGCAATATCCCCGGATCGTATCCCTCTTTTCCCGCCAAAATCTTTCATCAATTTACGCATCACGTCATCAATTGATTTCCTGCCGTTGGTCTTATCCCGAATGATGATATCAAGCATTGTCCCCAATATTTCTCCCTGCGTATGCGTGCTTGCTGTGTAATCTCCGAGCATTCCGTTGGGTCCGTTTGCGGTTAAACTCACGGCTTCGGCAGAATTGTTCACATTGCCAATGTTCGTATAATAATTGTTGAGTACTGATGAAAGGTGAAGGAGCCGCGTACTGTCATAGTTGGGTAGTTTTGCCCGCCGGAGCAGGAGGTCCGCATAAAACAAGGTTAGTCCTTCACTCCACCAAAGCACTTTAGACAATTCAGGTGTTTTATAACTTATGGATTTCCATTCGGCGGGTTTTATCCGCACCAGGTTCCATGCATGAAAATATTCATGGGCGATCTCCGCAAGTATTTCTTTCGGATCTTCGGCAAGTTGCGCAGAAGGTGCGCCAATAGGCAGGCTGTTGGCATGTTCGAGCCCACCATAACTTTCATCCTGCAGGAGAAAGAAATATTTTTTATAAGGAAGGCCCCCAAAGAGATCACGGCAAGCCATACTGATCTTTTTTATTTGCGTAACCAATAAAACCGAATCAAATGCAATGGATTTCTCCGAAAAATAACAAACAGTGTGGGTGATGTTATCAACGGAATATTTCCACCGATGAAATTTTCCAATAAGTATGGGGGCATCGGCAAGTGCTGCAAAAGACGGAGCGCTGAATTCCGTTCCTATCCTGTCCAAAGATGTAGCTATTTCCCAACCCGCAGGTATATTTAATTGTACAGAGCACGGTTCCATTGTACGGCCGGGCAGGTACATAAAAAAATGCAGCTCCCCGGTAAGGCCACCGGTCCCTGACAGGAAAGGTTGCCACGCACCTCTTCGCCCCGGCGATCTTTCCGGCAGCTTCACGGTATATTTAATGATCGCCTTTTTGCCGGTAACAGATATATTCCATAGTGCACTGTCGGCTCTTGTGATCATTCCTGACCCATTCTCTGTACTAACAGTGAGCTTTTCCGTGAATCGCCAAAAACGATCGTCATATTCTTCATGGGCCGCCATGGCGATCTGAAACTTCCGCGGAGCATTTCGGATATGTATTTCTATTTTGTAGCAGGAGAGGTCAACGGTGTCTGCTGTCAATACATAGCGGATCGCCGGGTTAACGGCTTTCTGAGCCACAGTGTGCAAGGGTAAAAGGAAGAAGCTCCATTGTAGTAGGAATAGGTAATGTAACCTGTGCATAAGGAAAGTTACCAAAAGCGCTGCAAAGAAGGTCATACTTTTTATACGCGATCAATCTTTGTACACACGTTTAGAAACGCGGGGGAGTTAATAAAATGTTTGAAAGAATTCGCTTAATTTCGCGCCATGACAATAGAAAATTTGAAGGATATGAGGGACCGCGGGATGGTCCTGAGGAGGTTTCTTTGACGTCGCTAACAGGGAAGCTAAAATACTTAATGATAAACAACTCGCCGTTTCTCCCGGTTTCTGGGATGATAATGCACGCGCTACTTCCATTTTAAAGGATACGAAAGTAAATGAATACTGGGTGGGCATGTACCACGATGTGATCACTGCTATCGAAGACTTTGCCGTAATTTTTGAATTTTGGAAAGATGGAGAAGCCTCGGAAGAAGACTCGCGTGAGGCATATGATGCTGCAAAGACCGCTGTGGATGATGCGGAATTCAAGAGCACACTCAACGAACCTGAAGATGGCCTGCCTGCCGTAATGCAGATCAACAGCGGTGCGGGCGGCACCGAGAGCCAGGATTGGGCCGAGATCCTCCTGCGCATGTATCGTATGTACGGTGAAAAGCAGGGTTGGAAACTTACCGAAGTGGATTTCCAGGAAGGTGATGCTGCCGGTATTAAAAGTGCCACCATAGAATTTGAAGGGCCGTTCGCTTATGGTTTTCTTAAAGCCGAAAGCGGGGTACACCGCCTGGTGCGCATCTCGCCGTTTGACAGCAATGCCCGTCGCCATACTTCTTTTGCGAGCGTATACGTTTACCCGCTTATTGATGATACTATAGAAATAGAGATCAACCCGGCTGATGTAAAAATGGAAACTTAGCGCGAGGGTGCGGCGGACAAAATGTAAATAAAGTAGAAACAAAAGTACAGCTAACGCATATTCCTACCGGTATCGTGGTCGTATGCCAGCAGGACCGTAGCCAGCTCGGCAACCGCGACCTCGCAATGAAAATGCTGAAGAGCAGGTTGTACGAAATAGAATTACAAAAACGCAATGCACTGAAAGATGCGGCCAACAGCAGCAAGAAAAAAATAGAGTGGGGAAGCCAGATCCGCTCCTACGTGTTTCATCCCTACAAAATGATAAAGGATCACCGCACGGATTACGAGGTCGGAAATGTAGGACCTGTGATGGACGGGGAGTTGGACGGGTTTATTAAAGCGTATTTGATGGCGGAAAAGGAAAATGCATAATTCGACAATTTGATAATTTGGTAATTTGATAATTCGACAATTTGATAATTTGATAATTCGACAATTTGATAATTTGATAATGAGGATTTGGAGATGAGATGATTTGGAGGTTTGGAGATGGAAAATTCGGCAATTTGATAATTTGGTAATTTGATAATGGAAGGCCGGGAATTTGTAATTTGTGGGTAAATCCGTTACAATGCAAACTACTAAGCCTAATATCATAGTGGATTTGTCCTTCAAATTTGCACTTGAGATCATATCTTATGCAGAAATACTGGAGAATAATCGAAAATATATAATGGCCCGCCAAATCCTGAGATCCGGTATTTCAATTGGTGCTAATATCAGGGAGGCGCAAAATGCAGAAAGTTTAAAAGATTTTATACATAAAATGAAAATTGCAGCAAAAGAATCGGACGAAACTGAATATTGGTTGTTGCTAAAAGAGAATTCTGATAATTATCCTAAACCCGGAGATTTAATTTCAAGATGCATTGATATCTCCAAAATATTATCGAAGATCATTTCTACTTCAAAAAATAAAATATAAATCGATGGTGGTTTCATTATCAAATTATCAGATTACCAAATTATCAAATTTTTCGATTATCAAATTATCAAATTAATATTATGCACTACGGCGATTTCTACTACCCCCTCCCCACCAACGAACCCGTATTAAATTACGGAAAAGGTTCTGCTGAAAAGATAAGGCTCAAAGCGGCGTTGAAAGAACTTAAAGGAACGAAGATCGACGTGCCCATGTACATCGGTGCAGAAGAAGTTCGTACGGGGAAGACCGTGAGTATGCGCCCGCCCCATGAACATGGCCATATATTGGGACAGTACCATACGGGCGATGCTTCCCATGTAAAAAAAGCCATCAATGCGGCATTGAAAGTGAAAGATAAGTGGGCGAATATGACCTGGGAGAATCGCGCGAATATTTTCCTCAAAGCCGCCGACCTTCTGGCCACAAAATACCGGCCTTATATCAATGCTACAACGATGTTGGGCCAAAGTAAAAATGCCATGCAGGCGGAGATCGATGCGTCCTGCGAACTCATCGACTTCCTGCGGTTCAACGTACATTTCTTAAGTGATATTTATCGGCAGCAGCCGATCAGCAGCCCCGGGGTTTGTAACCGCCTGGAGTATCGGCCGCTGGAAGGATTTGTATTTGCACTGACCCCCTTTAATTTTACGGCTATCGGCGGCAACCTGCCTACCAGTGCTGCCATGTGCGGAAATGTGGTGGTATGGAAATGCGCCAATACCCAGGTATATTCTGCGCAGATGTTCATGCGGATCATGCTGGAAGCGGGCTTACCTGCAGGGGTGATCAACCTTGTATTTATCGACGGTGCCACCATTGGTGATGTTATTTTTAATCATACGGATTTTGCAGGATTGCACTTTACCGGCAGTACAGGTGTGTTCAATAAAATGTGGGAGACCATCGGCAAAAACACGCCGATATATAAATCATACCCGCGCATAGTGGGGGAGACCGGCGGTAAGGATTTTGTGATGATCCATAAAAGCGCAGATCCCGATGCAGCGGTCACCGCATTGGCCCGGGGCGCCTTTGAATACCAGGGACAAAAATGTTCCGCAGCATCGCGTGCCTACATACCTTCCAATCTTGCCGGCGAAATAAAAAAGAAACTGACAGAAGCTATAAAGACCATGAAGATGGGAACGGTAGAGAATTTTACCAATTTTGTAAATGCAGTGATCGATGAAAAAAGTTTTGATAAACTGGAAGGGTATATAAAGAATGTGCGTAAGCGCGACAGCGGCGCAAAGATATGGGTCGGCGGAAAATGTGATAAAACAGAAGGATACTTCATAGAGCCAACGGTCGTAGAAGCAACAGATCCTTATTATGTAACGATGTGCGATGAGTTGTTCGGCCCTGTGCTCACGGTGTATATTTATGACGAAAATAAATATGAAGAAACGCTTAAACTGGTGGACAGTACTTCACCGTACGCGCTTACGGGCGCGATCATTGCGCAGGACAGGTTTGCGGTAGAACTTGCCGTAAGCAGGCTTCGTAACAGTGCCGGTAATTTCTACATCAACGATAAGCCTACCGGGGCAGTCGTAGGGCAACAGCCTTTCGGTGGGGCAAGGGCCAGCGGCACGAATGATAAAGCCGGTTCCCAATTGAACCTCTATCGCTGGTTGAGTGCAAGGACCATTAAAGAAACTTTTGTGAGCCCGACGGATTATAAATACCCGTTTTTAGAAGAAGCATAAGAAAGGAATTTTGAATGATGAATTTTGAATGATGAATTATTTTATTATCCGGTCCCTTTAGTACTATTTTATGCTGCGGATGATGCTTTTTCCGCAGTTCACATTAATTTACGGCACTAATCATCATGCAAGTCCTTCTCAACTCATCACAACTGCAGCTCATCATCAATCGCCTTGCACAGGAATTGATAGAGCAGGAAGAGGATATCATCAATACCATAGTTATCGGTCTGCAGCCGCGCGGGGTGTAGGTGAGCGACCTGGTGATCGAACAGATCAGGAAACTCTGCCCGGGTGATACGATCAAATACGGCATGCTGGATATTACTTTTTACCGGGATGATGTTCGCACCGAAATGCATGTACCTAATAAAACAGATATTCCCTTTTCCGTTGACGGTAAAAAAGTGATCCTGATCGATGACGTGTTGTATACGGGCAGAACGATCCGTGCCGCATTGGATGCGCTGCAGGATTTTGGCCGGCCGAAAAAAGTGGAACTTTGTGTGCTCATCAACAGGAGATTTGACCGGGAGCTACCGATCCAACCCGACCATTGCGGTAAAACCATTGACAGCCGAAACGGTGAAAAAGTGATCGTAGATAAAGAGAAAAAAGAAGTGTACATAGATTAGCCCGTGTTGAATTCAACATCGATTCATTCCGAATAGAAATTTTCTCTAACTTCGCTCCTTAGTGCAACTATCCACAGGACATTTAATAGGCATTAAGGAACTTTCTACGGAAGATATCTCCCTTATTTTATCCACTTCAGCACAATTTAAAGAGGTACTTCAGCGCCCCGTAAAAAAAGTACCGTCCCTACGCGACGTAACCATTGTCAATCTTTTTTTCGAGAACAGCACAAGAACACGCATTTCCTTTGAACTCGCTGAAAAAAGACTCGGTGCCGATACCATCAGTTTCAGCGCATCTTCTTCTTCCGTTTCAAAAGGGGAAACCCTTTTGGATACGGTGAATAATATCCTGAGCATGAAGGTGGATATGGTCGTGCTGCGGCACAGTGCCGGCGGTGCGGCTCATTTCCTGGCATCACATCTCCCCGGTACCGCTATCATAAATGCCGGAGACGGTACCAATGAACACCCTACACAGGCTTTACTGGATGCCTTTTCCATCCGGGAAAAGATCGGGACATTGGAAGGAAAAAAAATTGTGTTGATCGGTGATATCATGCACTCCCGGGTAGCACTCAGTAATATTTACCTGCTTAAAAAAATGGGTGCGGAAGTAATGGTGGCCGGGCCGCCAACATTGATCCCAAAATACATCGCGGAAGCGCTTGATGTACTCATCGAATACGATATCAAGAAAGCCCTGCAATGGTGCGACGTAGCCAATGTGCTGCGGATACAACTGGAAAGACAGAAAAAAGTATTGTTCTCCACGTTAAGAGAATACAACCTGTCTTACGGCATCACCCGGAAACTGCTGAACAACATCGGTAAAGAAATAGTGATCATGCATCCCGGCCCTATCAACCGCGGCGTGGAAATAGACAGCGATGTAGCAGACGGAAATAATTCCATCATCCTCCAACAGGTAGAGAACGGGGTAGCGGTGAGGATGGCGGTGTTGTATTTATTGGCGGAGCGAAAGGAGAATTAATAATTAATAGGTAATAATTAATAATTCTCTAATTTGAAGTTCGTAATAGCATTCGGGTTTACAATACTTTAAAAAATTAATAACATCAACCCGGAAAAATTATTAATTATTAATTATTACCTATTAATTATCCATGCGCATCTGCCTCTTTCCCGGAACCTTTGACCCCGTTACACTCGGGCACACCGATATCATCGACAGGGCCCTTCCTTTATTTGATAAGGTCGTTGTGGGCATCGGGCGAAACATAAATAAACAACCGATGTTTTCCGATCAGCAACGGCTGGATTGGCTCAATGAAATATATGCCGGGAATGATAAAGTGGGCACGGTTCTGTATGACGGGCTTACAGTTGATTGCTGCAAGGAGATCGGCGCAACATTCATCCTGCGCGGTATTCGCTACGTAAACGATTTTGAATATGAAAAGGCGATCGCCGATATGAACCGCAGCATCGCCGGAAATATCGAAACGGTCTTTCTTACCTGCCTGCCGCAATTCACTTCAGTGGCCTCCACCCTGGTAAGGGATGTTCTAAGAAACGGCGGAGACGTATCCAATTTCCTCCCGAAAGCGGTGAATAAGACCATCAAAAAATCCTTTAGACGTGGCAGGTGATACGATCTGGTTTAATAAAGCGCTGCAGTTCTCCGATCTTCAGCTCACCCCCCGTACAATGGGCGCATACCTTGATATGAAATGGATCTCACTCGGCGACGATTTCATCAGCATGAGTATGCCTGTCGACGAAAGGACGATACAACCATATGGTATCCTGCACGGCGGTGCAAGTTGTGCTTTGGCAGAGACCATCGGCAGCGTGGCTTCATTCCTGGTATTGGATACGGAAAAATTTGTTTGTGTGGGCCTGGAAATAAATGCGAATCATATCCGCAGTGCTAAGCAGGGGCTTGTTATCGCCACCGCCCTGCCCTTGCATCTTGGCCGCAGTACCCATGTTTGGGATATTAAAATTCACGATGAGGAAGATAACCTGGTTTGCGTAAGCAGGCTTACAGTAGCTATTTTGGAAAAAAAAGGTAGTTCCTAAACCGACCGGTATTTAGGGCTCATCAAAAAATTTACTCATGATCTCCCGGATGTTCTTATAGGTATTGTCCATGGGTTCTTTGATCTTCTGCGTAGGGATCCATTTCACTTCCGTAATATCTTCTGCCTCCTGGGGTATCATGGTTTGTTCGGAGGCAGCGGTAAAATAAAACCAATGACTGATCTTCAGCACATCTTTTTCTCCTTCACGATATACATGATAGGTTTCACCGACTTTTCTTTTGAGGGTTAGATCTTTCACACCCGTCTCTTCCTCGATCTCCCGTTCTGCACAGCCTTCTAAATTTTCACCTTCTTCTGTTTTCCCCTTGGGCAGATCCCATTTACCCTTCCTTAAAATAAAAAGAATTTCTTTTCCTTCATTTTGCACGATACCGCCGGCCGCTTCAATGATCTCGAATGCTGAGAAGAAACTTTCTTTTAAGGTATCGATATTTTTACCCGAGATAATAACGGAAGCTTTGTTGTCTTCAGATAATGAAGCTATCACCGACAAAGCGCCCGGGCTATTATCTTCATCATACAAAATAATATCATCCTGTTTCGAGAGATCAAGAAGATGTGCACTGATGTGATCAGTAAGATAGATTGGTTTTTCGCCGGTAAAGATTTTTATCTGCATAATTTGTATTGGGTAAAAATAGAACATCCGGGCTACAATCATTTACCGGTATGTTATCTTTGTTGAAACAAACAGCGCTCACGCTCATGGTATCAGCAGCATCGGCTATTGCAGAAAAATTATTACAGATCAATGCGGTTAAACTCAACATCGAACAACCCTATACCTGGGCAAGCGGGTGGAAAAGCCCGGTATATTGTGATAACAGGCGTGCACTGGGCTTTCCATACGTGCGGGATCTTATAAAAAGTGAATTGTGTGCTGTTATCTTTGAAGAGTTTCCTTTGGCAGAAAATATAGCCGGTGTGGCCACAGCAGGTATCTCCTGGGGTGCTATGGCGGCAGATCAGTTGAAACTGCCCTTTATGTATGTACGACCGAATCCGAAAGAACACGGTATGGGCAACCAAGTGGAAGGAATGTTCGAAAAAGGGCAGCGTGTAGTGGTAGTAGAGGACCTGGTCTCCACAGGTAACAGTAGCCTGCAGGTTTGCGAAGTGCTCCGGAATGAAGGTCTGATCATAGAAGGAATGGTTTGCGTGTTCAATTACGGGTTTGAGCAGTCGGCAGATGCATTTATTAAGGCAGGTATAAAACTTTGCGCACTCAGTAACTATGAAGTCCTAACGGGTCATGCTCAGGAAAAAGGGATGTTTACCGATGACCAGGTAAATTCTTTGTTAAACTGGCGGCAGAACCCGGCAGAGTGGGGGAAATAAAATAATTTAGCACTATGAAAATTTTCTTCTTTACCCTCCTTTCCTTTTTGTCTTTTAGCCTTTCTGCAAGTGCCCAACAAAAGATAAACGATAAAGCGATCATCAAAACACCCGGCCTTTTATGTGAGGAATGTAAAAGCAAAGTTGAGCAGTCATTGTTCAAACAATACGGGATCCTTTCCTATAAAGTAGACCTGAAGAAGCGCACCACCACTGTAGCCTGGCTTACTGACCGCACGGATATTGAGCAGATCAAAACTATCATCGCCAATGCGGGCTTTGATGCGGATGATGTTACTGCGGAGGAATCAGTATATAAAAAATTGCCGGCGTGCTGCCGTAAGGAGACGTATTTGACGGGCAAACCGTAGTTTGGCGGAATTGGGAATTAGGAATTGGGAATTGGGCCGAAGTTTATATGCCCTATATTTTATTCTTAATCCGGAGTTTCCACTGTAGGTTTGGGAGTTGGTAAAGTTTATATCGTTTGATTTTTAAAATATGGATATTGATGCAGGATTTTCCTGCATTTTTTGTAGGATTAACTCTCTGCTCTGTGAAAACCTTTGTGGCCTCTGTGGTTAATTTTTTAACACGTATAACGCGGATTCTGTTGATTTTCACACATATCTATTTTAATATATATGTAAGCCTCGCAAATTAAAGACTCCACCCAATTCCTAATTCCCAATTCCCAATTCCCGCTCTCATCTAAACATCGAGAAATTCTGCACACTGGTATAATCCACCGGGAAACTCTTATAAACACCCCCTTTCCCAAGTTTTACACTTCCCATAACACGTACGTTCACATTCCTGTTGAAGAAGGAAGTTATACCGTTTTTCAGGAGATTTTTTACGTCAAGGTTTACTTTTAAAGGGATCGTAAAATTGTCCCTTTTAGGTATGGCTACCTGGATATTTTGGGAGGAATGCCCCAGGAAAGTGCTGTCCAGGAAAACATCCAAGTCCGTCCTGTTGAGCTGCAATCCAAAATTATTAGGGTTGTAGTAAACCAGATCGACCTTTAATGCTGCCCCCGAAAAGGAGAGTTGATCGATGGTCAGGTTCTTAAATTCTTTAAATACAAGGTCTTTGGGGGGGTGACAGGCTGACAGGAAAAGCAAAGCTGCTATTCCGAAAATTAAAAAAGGAGAGCGGTTATTTTTCATGAGTGCATTTAGTTTGTAAAGTAATGAAACCCGGCTGATAGGAAAAAATATAATATTTCTTCGTAATAACGACACTAAATATTGGAGTAATTTAGTATTCTGCTTTTAAAAGATGTACTAAAAAACAAGATAAGTTTTTATTAATATAAAGTAATGATTAACATTATTTAAACTACGTTATATATCATTTAAAATTAGAGAATAGTTAATGTATTTTCTTAAATCTGCAAAATTTAATGTAAAACTTATATTCACAAAATTGTAATTTTAAAATTAATTAAATACCTGATAATTAAACTATAATGATATATATCTAAATTTATAGTTTCTATTTGATTAAATATATTAAATATTGCAAATATTAAAATTCCATTTTCTTATCCAACAGACCAGACCAACAAATGTTTAAAACTGTTCCTTCTCTTGTGGGTCGAGATGAGATTTTTCTAGCTGTCCCTTTCACGACTTTTTGGCGTACCTGATCCTCTTGCTAAAATTGAACCGGGATTATATATTTTAAGCCGGCCAATTTCAATCTGATGATTTACAAAAGGCAGTCAACGATTTCATTGGTTCAGAACTCTGTATACTTATCTGCAGTGTTAAGAATTGGTGCTTTGCGTTAGCTATAAAATCATTAAATTCGATGTTCGGTTTTATCATATCCCCGGCATCATAAATATTTTAAATTCCCCTGAGGTCAAATGAGAAAATTTTTAGCGGTTTTGAGCTTTGGATTGCTCTGTTCTTTTTTTAGTTATTCCCAGGATTTTTCTAATAAGGGAAAGGAGTTTTGGTTGGCGTATAGTTACCATGTAGGTATGGTCAATGGGGGGGGAGCTCCTGCTATGACCCTAAATATTACTTCTGACGTTACTACCACCTTTACCGTAGAGATCTTTGGCGGACCTGTTATTACCACCGCCACGATCATCGCAAACACGGTTACCAACGTTACCATTCCGAATACTTATTTTATTAATGCTGACGGCCTGTTCAACGGGAAGGCCGTTCGGGTTACTGCCCTACAGCCTATAGTTGTTTATTCCTTTATTACCCGAAGTGCGGCGAGTGCAGCAACCTTATGTCTGCCCACCAATGTGCTGGGCAAGCAATACTATGCTATGAGTTTTACCCAGGTGTCTAATGAAGCCAATTCCAGCTCCTATATAACGATCGTAGCGGTGGAAGACAATACCACTGTAGAGATCATCCCCAAAAACCCAACCAAAGGAGGGTGGGTTGCCAACAGTATAAATACGGTAAACCTGAATAAAGGGCAGGTATACCAGGTCTTAGGAAACACTACCGCCAATAACGGCGTGGATCTTTCGGGTAGTTCCGTCAGGTCGATAGCCTCCGCTACGGGAGGCTGCAAAAGAATTGCAGTGTTTTCGGGAAGCGGCAAGCTGGCCTTGGCCTGTTCAGGGGGAAGTTCGGATAATTTATACCAGCAGCTTTATCCCGCAGCCACCTGGGGGAAAAAATATCTAACGGTCCCCAGCTATAACCGGAATAACAATTATTTCCGTATCATGCGTACCGATCCTGCTACGAATGTTACACTGAACGGAGTGCTTATCCCTGCTGCATCATTCACCTCAGCGGGCTATTACCAGTTCAACAATACCATCCCTAATTTAATTGAAGCGGATCTTCCGATATCCGTCACACAATATTTCACTTCACAAAATTGTGTAGGTAACGCCAGCCCCTATGATCCTGATATGATCGTTTTAAGCCCTGTGGAACAAAATATTAAGAAAGTAACGCTGGTCAGTTCAAATTTGTTGTCAGGGACGGTGGCCTCGCATCAACACCATCTTCATGTGATTTTACGCAATACCGGTACGGCAATTTCATCATTCCGGTTTGACGGAGCTGTGATCCCGGCTACTACTTCGTGGGTAGTACATCCTTCGGATCCGAATTATTCCTATTTGTACCTGCCGAATGTTTCAGAAGCCACCCCCCATACCCTGGCCTCAGATTCGGGGTTTAATGCTCTCGCATACGGATATGCCAATGCCGAAACCTACGGATACTCAGCGGGCACAAACGTAAAGGACCTTTACCAACAGATCAGCGTAACCTCCCAGTACGGAATTGAAACTTCGCCATCCGTTTGCACTAATTCACCGTTCAAATTTAAGATCTCATTACCCTATCAACCGCTTCAGCTCCTTTGGAACCTAAGTACTTTGCCGGCAGGCACTACGCCGAATAACAATAACGTCACGCAGCTACCAAGTCCTACCTGCCTTACGACCACTACTGCTGTATGTCACGACTCCACTACATTCGTTAACGGAAAGCAGATCTGGTGGTATTCGCTTCCTACATTTTATTCTATACCCACGGTCGGTATTTACCCGATCACCTTAACAGCGCAAACCAGCGGAACTGATGGATGCGGCTCCGAACAGGTTATCAATTTCGACCTGGAAGTTTCTAATCCTCCGATCGCTGATTTTACATTTACCCAACCCGGTTGCGTAAACCAACCCGTTCAATTCCAGGATGCAACGATAACGGTCAAACCTAATTACAGTTGGTATTGGGAATTCGGCGATCCGGGAAGCGGCACGGCAAACTTTTCCAATCTCCAAAATCCTATACATACTTTTTCAACACCGGGCCCGCATACCGTGAGGTTTGGCAGTATTACCACACCGGGTTGTCTGAGTGATACCATTCAGAAAGTGATCACCGTACCTGCCCAACCTTCCGCTACCATCGGAGGGACTGTAACCGTTTGTCAAAATACTCCTTCACCTACTGTTACCTTTACTGCAACAGGCGGTGCGGGACCTTATACTTTTACTTATGATATCAACGGAGGCACGCCGCAAACACTTGTAACAACAGGCACTTCCTTAACCGCAACTATTGCTGCACCTACTGCAACGCCGGGAACATTTGTGTATACGCTGACGAACGTGCAAAATGCGCCTTCCACATTTTGTACCACACCGATAACAGGGCAATCGGCCATGGTTACCGTTAACCCGGTGCCTACGGCCACGATCAGCGGAACAACAGCACTATGCCAGAATTCCCCTTCACCTAATATTGTATTTACCGGTGCCAATGCCCTTGCACCATATACCTTTAGTTATACGATCAACAGCGGACCGGTATTGACCGTGACCACCAATACCGGCAACAGTGTAAATATTCCGGCACCTACAACGACAAAGGGGACGTTTGTTTATGACCTTGTTTCTGTTACAGATGCTTCTGCTACACTTTGTTCGCAACCGGCTGCCGGCTCTGCACAGTAACCGTGCAGGCAACTTCAGCCGCTACGATAACCGACAATGCTTCGGTTTGCCAAAATGCAACTGCACCATTGATCACCTTTACTGCAGCGAACGGGATCGCACCGTTTACGTTTACTTATAATATCAACAACGGTGCTGCCCAGACGATCAGTACTACCCGCTTCAACACCGTCACCTTACCGGTGCCTATGACGGCAAGCGGTACTTTTGTTTATAACCCGCCGGTGTGTCCACTCGGGACCGGTGCTGTTTTACACCGATCACCGGTAGTGCTGTTACTGTTATCATTAATCCTGTTCCTACCGCAACAATTTCGGGAACAACAACAGTTTGTCAAAACACCGTTTCCCCGCTGATCACCTTTACCGGGGCAAATGCTGTAGCACCTTATACTTTCAGCTATACGATCAACAGCGGCCCGGTACAAACCATCACAACATCTGCGGGCAACAATATAACGATCCCGGTAAGTACGGCGGTGCCGGGTACTTTTGCATACAGCCTGGTATCCGTAACCGATGCCTCTTCCACGCTTTGCACACAGACACAAACCGGTACGGCTACTGTAACCGTCAATCAATTGGCTTCTGCTACGATCAGCGGTACAACTCAACTTTGCCTGAACGCGCCTCAACCGAATATCACATTTACTGCAACAGGTGGGGTAGCTCCATTTACATTTACCTATCAATTAAACAGCGGTCCAAACCAAACGATCACTACCACCACCGGCAACACGGTTACCTTACCGGTGTCCACCGCGGTGGCCGGTACTTTCATTTATACATTGGTAAGTGTGCAGGAATCAAGTAGTGTAAATTGTGTGCAACCACAAACCGGTACTGCCACAGTTATTGTAGATCCGCAACCTACGGCATCCTTCACCACCACTGCACCTTATTGCGAAGCGAAAGACGTAACCTTCACCCCGACGTTTGGTGTGAGTTCCGGTTCTGTAGTGTCATGGCTTTGGAATTACGGCGACGGTACGGGCCCACAGGTGCGTACAAACGGCAATCCTTTCACCGTTAATTATGCAACTGCCGGTCCCAAAACGGTAACCTTTCAAACGGTTTCCGATAAAGGATGTCTTAGTACAGTATTTACACAGATCATTACCATTAATGCAAAACCTTTGGCAGGATTTATTTCACCGGAGATCTGCCTGTTGGATCCTTTTGCACAATTCACCGATACAAGTTCTGTTGCACCACCATCAACTGTCACCGCATGGGAATGGAACTTCGGTGATATGAATGCAACTCCCGGCAACCCGAACACTTCAACGTTACAGGATCCTACTCATATTTATACAGCGATCGGAAACTATACCATTGAACAAATTGTTACTACCAATTCAGGTTGTAAGGATACCATTCAACAGGTCATCACAATAAGTGACGGTAACCCGGTGGCAAATTTCATTGTACTAAACCCGGCTACCCTGTGCTCCAACGATACCGTCAGGATACAAAATAAATCCACGATCGGTTCGGGCCTTATCACTAAGCTGGAGATCTATTGGGATTATGTGAATCAACCTTCAGTATTTGATTTGGATAACGTTCCCGTATTTGATAAGATCTATAAACATAAATATCCTACGCTCACTACCGCACAGAATTATACGATCCAGATGAGGGCATACTCGGGCGGACTTTGCTTCAGCACGAAGCAAGTGGTCATTACTGTGAACGCTGCGCCGGTTGTGCAGTTGAACAGTATACCGGACGTCTGTTTAAATAATGGAACTGTTCAGTTTAACCAGGGAAGTGAAACCGCGGGTGTGGCGGGCTCCGGAGTGTACAGTGGTTTAGGTGTAACGCCGGGAGGCCTATTTAACCCACTCACAGCGGGAGTAGGTCCTCATGTAATAACATATACCTATACTTCAAACTTCGGTTGTACGGAATTTAAAACGACGAATGTAAAAGTATTGCAGGCACCGGTAGCCATATTTGCAACCACCGGGTTTACCTGTCAGAACAATGTGGTGACCTTCACGGAATCCTCTACACCGGGTACAGGCACTTTAAATCAATGGACATGGAACTGGGGAGATATGAGTCCTTCGGAAGTCTTTACCACCGGCGGCCCACGAACGCATACTTACACGGGTACCGGAAGTTTTACGGCTACATTAACCGTTATGAATACTGACGGTTGCAAAAGCACCACAACACCGTACACCTTCACGGTTAATCCTCAACCGCAGCCGGACTTTACATTTACCCCCGTGGCATGTTTGCCACAGGCGGTTGTAAATTTTACCAACACTACTTCACCGGTATTATCGAATTGGAATTACCAGTGGAGTTTTGCGCTTCCGTCGACGGCACCGGGTGATCAGAGTACTGCTATTAATCCCAGTCACCTTTACACTTCGGTGGGGCCGTATTCCGTTAGATTAATTGCTACTTCTAATACCGGGACGGGTTGTACGAATTCAATTATTAAGACAGTCAATGCCGTTCACCCCGCGCCGGTCGCATCTTTCTCGGTAAGCCAACCGACGATCTGTGTAGACAAATCCATAACAGTAACAGACCTAAGTACGTTTGCCGACGGTACTCCTACCTCCTGGTCCTGGAACTACGGTGATCTCAGTCCGATACGTACCGGGCAGGTTCAACCCCCTCATACATACACTGCACCCGGCAACTACACGATCACGCTGAACATTACCAACAGCTTCGGATGCACGGACGATACATCGCGCCCGCTTATTGTATATCCTTACCCGGTGATCAGTGCGGGCCCGGACCAGATCGTGTTACAGGGAGGAAGTGTTATCATACCGGCTACAGCTTCAGGCAATGACCTGGTTTACCAATGGACACCCGGTACCTACCTGAATAGCACAACAGTATTGCAACCTACAGTAACGCCGTTTGAAGATATTACCTACACCCTTACCGTGACGGCAAGAGGCGGATGTTCGAAGTCAGACAATGTCTTCATTGAAGTATTAAAAGCACCGGTAATCCCGAATACTTTTACACCAAACAAAGACGGCTTCCATGATGTCTGGGAGATCAAATATTTGTTCCAGTACCCGGGCAACAGGGTGCAGGTATTTACCCGGACAGGTGCACTGGTATTTGAGTCGCGCGGGTACACAAAACCCTGGGATGGCACCAAGAACGGACAGCCTTTGCCGTTTGATACTTATTATTATATCATCGAACCTTTTAATGGCAGACCGCCGTTTACCGGGTATGTAACGATCATCAAATAAGCTGCGCCGCCATTTTGGAAAAGAATTTTATTTAATTAAACAATGCAATAAAAGAAGAGGGGAATGAAGCAGTTTTTTACCGTACTTATATGTATACTTTCTGTCGCCTTTGTAAACGGGCAGGCAAAGCCGGCTTATTCGCAGTATATTTTAAACAATTATATCCTTAACCCCGGGCTTACGGGAATTGAAAATTACACCGATATCAAATTAAGTTTACGCAAGCAATGGACAAGTATACCCGGTGCACCGGAAACCGGATATATAAGCCTGCAGGCGCCTATTGGAAAATCTGATTACCGTACCAGTTCTACCTCATTTGAAGTGCCCGGTGAAAATCCGCGTGGCCGTCAATACTGGGAAGAGTATACTGCACCCGAACCGCATCATGGTATAGGATTTTATGCAATGAATGATAAGGCCGGTTATATCAATCGTTGGACGATCTCCGGTTCCTATGCCTATC
>JBBJLU010000083.1:0-7378 GCA_037719665.1 Ferruginibacter sp. | reverse complement strand
TTGGGATGCTGCAGTGCGTGGTCGCGCTTTACATTCACTAAAAAGTTAGGTTTTTTTCCCAGGAACGGGCCGCCGCTTGCCGTTAGGATGATCTTTTCTATGGGGTTCCTGTTCTCCCCCACCAAGCATTGGAAAATAGCGGAATGCTCACTGTCTACAGGGATCACCGGGGCACGGTTCTCCAGGGCGGTCTGCATAACGATATCCCCGGCCACTACACGCGTTTCTTTGTTGGCCAAGGCAACAAGTTTCCCTTTTTTTACGGCTTTGAGCGTGGGTTTGAGGCCGGCAAAACCGACAATGGCTGCAATCATGATATCGTAAGTGTCAAAATCCGCCGCTTCTTCCAAAGCATCTTCACCTGCGAATACTTTAATATCGGTGGATGAAAGGGCATCTTTTACAAGATCATATTTTGCCGGATCGCCGATCACTACCGCATTGGGCAGGAATTCCAGCGCCTGATTGATCAGTAATTCGTAATTCGTCTGAGCAGTAAGGATCTCTGCTTCAAGCAGATCGGGTTGTGCACGGATCACTTCCAATGCCTGCGTACCGATGGAACCCGTAGAGCCGAAGATCGCGATGCGTTTTTTCTGAAAACCTTCAGCCATAGAATGCTTCTGTTTATTGATGGTGTAAGGGCGGCAATATAATTAATAATGGAGAATCGGTGGGGGTTATTGTTGGAGGGGAGGTCAGTTATGAGATATGAGATATGAGTTATGAGTGTTACACACGTCAGACGGGAGACGACAGACAACAGACGGGAGATTACAGACAACGGAAAATAGACTACAGACTACAGACAATGGACCACCGACCACCCCCAACCCGCCACTCGCAATCGTCACCCGCAACTCACAAACTCTCTGCGAAACCTCTGTGCGCTCTGCGGCTCTGCGGTGAAAAAAGGCTAAAAGTTTAAGAAGTGCAAAAAGCGGAAAAAGTTGCTAAGGGAACAAAGAGGAAAAGAGAACAAGGGGCTAAAAGATTGAATAAGAGAAAAAGTAATTTCAATATTTAATGAATTCAAAAAAGTTGTACAGGTACAGCTCCTTCCTCTCGGGAAGGCGGGGGATGGGCCGCAACAGACGACAGACAACGGACCAGAGACAACCCGCAACCCGCAACCCGCCACTCGCAACACGACTACCGACGACGGACCACCGTTGACTCCTCTACAGTAATTAAAAAAAACGAATCAATTGAGAACTACGAATGGAAAAAAATATTACCTATTAAATATTAAGGACATCTCTAAAAACCTAAGATACGAAGCAATGTTTTACTTATAATAGTTGTCTGATATAAAAACATTTTTATGTCAAAAGCCCGAGGTTTATTTGATGAACAGATTCGCTTAGAGAAATTGAGTAAAAAGCAGGACCCTCTGGAGCGCCTAAGTGGGCATATAGATTTTGAGTTTTTCCGTAAACCGCTTAGTAAGTTCTTTGATAAAGACTATGATCCCGCAAAAGGTGGGCGCCCCGCTTACGATTATGTACTGATGTTTAAGATACTGATCCTCCAACGCTACTACAATCTCAGCGATGATACTATAGAATATGCAATACTTGATCGTTTGAGCTTTATGCGTTTTTTAGGTTTAGGGATCAATAATGCTGTTCCGGATGCTAAGACGATCTGGCTGTTCCGTGATAAGCTGAGTAAAGGGAATATGATTGAAAAACTATTTGGTTATCTGGATAAGCAACTGGATACAGATGGAATTATAGTACATAAGGGTAAACTGGTCGACGCCACTATAGTTGAAGTGCCAATCCAGCGTAACACCCGCGATGAGAATAAAGAGTTGGGTGAAGGAACAATACCGCAAGATTGGACTGAGAACAAATTGCGGCAAAAAGATACTGATGCTAAATGGGTAAAGCATAATGGCAAAAAACATTTTGGTTATAAGGATCATGTGAAGGCTGATACTAAAACCAAACTGATCACCGCTTATGCGGTAACCACTGCCAACGTGCATGACAGTGAAATGATAGATGTGTTGCTGGATGAAAAAGAAGATGGAGGACAACCTCTTCACGCTGATAGTGCCTACCGGAGTGAAGCCATAGAGCAAATATGTAATGACAAAACTATAAAAAGTTGCATACATGAAAAAGGGTATCGTTATAAGAAATTAACGGAGGCGCAGCAACAGAAAAATAAAAAGAAATCAAAAATACGTGCCCGGATAGAACATATTTTTGGCTTTATGACAAACAGTATGAACAGGATATTCTTACGCTACAGAAACTTTGTAAGGAACGCAGCTGCCATAGGATTGATGAACCTAACCTATAATCTGTTTAGGTTGGTTCAATTGAAGGTTGAATTGAAAAAATAAAGGATGAAAAGCCCAATTCTTTAAAAAATTGACTTTAAAGAAATGAAAAACCGGATGAAAAATCATCCGGTCGGCAATAAAAATATTATTTCACACAACAGAAGCATCAAAAATAACCCGATAAAAAATATTTATTCTAAAAACAGGTTGTTAGAGATGCCCTTAAATCTTAAATAATTCAAGCCCTTCCGCCACCACCCTGTCATTACTGAGTTTCGGGATCTTATTCTGCCCGCCGAGTTTACCGATGCTTTTCATATAATGCTTAAACCCGTCTTTAGAAACCGCAGTTATCTTCAGTTGTTGCAGAATATTCCCTTTGATGAGATCATCGTAATACACATTTTTCATGCGCAGGTTATCATCTATATGCTTTGCAAAAACCTGCAGATCGGAAGGAACATTTTCAAATTCGATGAACCATTCATGATAACTTTTACCGGCATTCGGAGACACCAACGGTGCAACGGTAAATTCTTTAATTTGTACGCCTGCCGCCATCGTAGCTTTCAGGATGGCTGCCTCGGCTTCTTCCACGATCACGTGCTCGCCGAATGCGGAAATAAAATGTTTCGTCCGCCCGGTCACGATGATCCGGTACGGATCTGTAGAAACAAATTTTACCGTATCGCCGATATTATAGGCCCAAAGCCCCGCATTGCTGCTGATGATGAGCGCGTAGTTCTCACCGATCTTTACATCTTTTAAAGTCAGTCTCTGCGGATTATCTTTATCTAATTCATCTGCAGGAATAAATTCATAAAAGATACCGCTGCAGGTATTCAACAGCATGCCTTTTTCCGAAAGGGAATCACTGAATGCAAAAAATCCTTCACTGGCAGGGAACAATTCTATGGTGTCGATCTTTCTTCCGATGCTTTCTTCCAGTTTGGCTTTATAAGGTTCATAATTCACGCCGCCCTGCACCATCACGCTGAAATTCGGGAACAGTTCCCCGATCTTTTTGCCGGAACGCTCTTCCAGTTTATCGAAATACATCTGTACCCATGGCGGGATACCGCTGATCAGCGTCATGTTCTCATTGATCGTTTCATCTACAATTTTTTCAAGCTTTTGTTCCCAGTCCTCAATACAATTCGTTTCATAAGAAGGCAGTTGGTTGCTCCTCAGGTAACGGGGGATATGATGGTTGACGATACCGCTCAACCTGCCGGTGGGGATGCCGCCTACCCTTTCCAATACCGGTGAACCGCTGAGGAAGATCAGTTTACCGTCAGAAAATTTGGTGTTACCGGTCTCTGCCATATAGCAAAGCAGGGCATTCCTCGCGGAATTGATATGATTATCTATTGAATCTTTTGTGATGGGAATATACTTCACCCCACTCGTCGTGCCGCTTGTCTTGGCAAAATAAATGGGTTGGCCTTTCCAGAGAATGTTGTGTTTGCCTTCTTTAATTTTATCAATATATGGGCGGAGGGCCTCATAATCCCGGATGGGCACATGTTTTACGAAATCCTCATGGGTTTTTATTTCCGCAAAAGCATGATCAGTACCGAAGACTGTTTTGGCAGCAGATTTTAAAAGTTGCAAAAAAAGATGTTCCTGGTCCACTACCGCGGTGGCCATGCCTTTTTTTATCTGCCGGTGTATATAATTGGCAAAGGGTTTTGCCAGGAAAGATTTGAATTTCATTTGCTAAATTTCAGCCGCTGTAACGAAAATATTTTCATAAAACGGGATGGCCGGAAAATGCCTACGCGCTTAACTGCAATCACAACTCCACTCCTTTTCGAGGTCAATTACCGTAATAACAGTCAGTTTGTTCTCATTGGGTGCAAATACTATGCGCACATGTTGACCGTCATGAGTGGTTCCTTCCACCGGGTAAGTAACGCCTTTATTGGTTTCTTCGATCCTGTTAAAATTCACCGTGCCCTCTTTCAATATTTCCTTCACCTCGGTTTCGTCTATATGGCGGCAATCCATCCGGCACAGGGCATGTTTGCTGTAAACAACCGTTTTATTCCCTTCCCTCAAGGCAGTATAAGCGGTGATCGCCTTTGTGGTGGTAACGCCGGGGCCCTTACCGCGTTGGTGCATTTTTATCCAAAAGAAAAAGGCAGCGGCGGCCAGTAACAGGAGAATGGGGAGTAATTTACTTTTCAAGGCTGCAAGGTAGATGAATTTGATAATTTGGTAATTTGATAATTTGGTAATTAGTTAATTTGGAGATTTGGAGATTTGGAGATGGAAGGCAACAGTTACTTCCTTATCAGGTTTAATCATCGTTTCATCTTAAGTTTATCGACATGTACCCGAAATCTTCCTTAGAATTACGGAAACTGATTTCGGGAACAAAGCATACTACAAAAATCATAGAGATCACCCAATTCCCAATTCCTAATTCCCAAACCCCAATTCCCAAACCCTATCCCCCATTCCCCCGAATGAACTAAATTTGTCCTCCATGCAAAAAACAGTCGCACTACATACTCTCGGTTGCAAGCTGAATTTCAGTGAAACGACTGCGCTCGGGCGAATGCTGGAGAATGACGGCTTTGCAAAAAAGGACTTTGATGAAGTTGCGGATGTGTACGTGATCAATACCTGTTCCGTGACAGATAATGCGGATAAAGAATGCCGGCAGATCGTAAGGAAGATACAGCGGAAAGCACCGGAAGCATTGGTGGTGATCACCGGTTGTTATGCACAGCTCAAGCCAAAAGAAATAGCCGCCATCCCCGGTGTTAACCTGGTATTGGGCGCGGCGGAAAAATTTAATATTGCACATCACCTTAAAGAAATATCGAAGAACGATGCTACGAAGATCTGCAGTTGCGATGTGGAAGATGTAAATGTATTTGTGCCCTCTCATTCGGTAAATGAGCGCACCAGGGTTTTCCTGAAAGTACAGGATGGCTGTGATTATACCTGCAGTTTTTGTACGATCCCGATGGCGAGGGGAAAAAGCCGGAGCAACAGCATTCAATATGTTTTAGAGAATGTAAAAACCATTGCGGAAGCGGGGGCAAAAGAAATTGTCCTTACGGGGATAAACCTGGGAGATTTCGGGAAGGATACTTCACCGCAGAGTCGCGGAGAGGCAGAGGTTTCGCAGAGGGTGGATGCAAAAGAGAATTTTTATCATCTTATACAAGAACTTGAAAACTTAGGCGGTATAGAACGCTATCGCATTTCCTCCATCGAGCCCAATTTACTGAGTAATGAGATCATTGAGTTTGTGAGCAATAGCTGCCATTTCATGCCTCATTTTCATATCCCTTTACAAAGCGGGAGCAACAAGACCCTTGCTGCCATGCGACGCCGTTACCGCCGGGAACTGTATGCAGAGAAGGTTGGACTAATAAAATTATTGATGCCGCATTGCTGCATCGGTGTAGATGTGATCGTAGGCTTTCCCGGCGAAACAGATGAAGACTTTACCGAAACAGTCGATTTCATCCGCAGTTTGGATATCTCATACCTGCACGTATTCACTTATTCCGAAAGGGATAACACCCATGCCCTCAGCTTGGGCCCTGTAGTGCCGATGCATACCCGTCATGAAAGAAATAAGATCCTTAGGAACCTTAGCTATGAGAAGATGCAGTCCTTCACCCAACAGCATATCGGTGAAAAAAGAAAAGTATTGTTTGAAAGCGTGAATAAGAATGGGATGATGGAGGGATACACTGATAATTATATTAAAGTCAGTACGCCGTATAAGAAAGATTGGGAAAATGAAATAGTAGATTGGGTTATATAAATTTATAATTTGGTAATTTGGTAATTTGATAATTTGGTAATTAGATGATTCCAAGATTTGAAGATGAGTCGATTTGGAGATTTGGGGATGGGTCAAGAGTTTCGTTAAATAAGTACTGCATTTCCATTTGCATATTTGCCCATTTGCACATTTGCCCATTATCAAATTATCAAATTATCAAATTATCAAATTTGTTCTCCGGCATACTCTCTCATATATTCATACCCTTCATTCAATTTTCCTTTCTTCACAATGGTCGCATGATCGATCAGTCTTGTTTTGTTCGGTGAAAAAAGATCTTCGAATACATGTTTGATCAGTTGCTCGCCGAAGTACCGGCTCGCATCCCGGGGTAATTCATTCGGCAGGTTGCCCACCGCCATAATATCTACCGAGCCCGGCAGGAAAGCCGGAGTTTTGGTAAATGACTTTTTATCTACGCCATACAACGGATCTTCAATGGTTGTATCTCCGAGGTTACAGGGCACAGATCCTCCCTTGTCATCCGTAATATCAGCAATGGTCTGTATCCGGAAATTTTCTTTGGAAAGATCCTCCATGTCAAATAGCCTGGGGATCTTTTGCTCCCAATAAATACCGTTCATTAAAATATATGTATGCGGTAAATATCCGGGGAAAAGGCAGCGATAATTTTCGGGTTCGTATGAAAATCAGGGCGGTTGTACGTTCCCCCGATCTTATGCGCATAAAGGTCGGCACCCTTCAGGTGAACATACACCGGGTACACAAATTCTTTCGACAAATAATCTTCCGGTTCCACTTCGTGAATGCCGAAGAGGTTCATGATCTCGAGCACGCCGTGCGCTACTCTCCCACTACCGGTCACCGCGATCTTTACCGGCGGTAATTTTAAACCGAAATATGTATGGATCAGGTGCTGAAAATTTTTGGAAGAATTGACCCGGTCCAACACATAAGCACCGGTACGCCGGCCGTAAGCCATCATACCGTTATGTGCCCCTACCACGCCGGCAAAAAAACCAAAGCCGATGATCCTGGTGCCGTCCTCATGTTCCAGGCATTCGTAATCTACCAGTGTGATATTTTTGGCAATGATGGTGCGAAGCAGATCCCGGTTGGCGGGCTGCAGTTTTTTAGTATGCGAGAAGAAAAGTTAGGTTTTCCCTTCCAATAGCATTTCTGTCTGGACTTCCTTAATTCCCAGCAGGATATAGCAATCTGAAATATCATCTTTTACTGTTATCCCCGCGGATATGTATTCCCGATCAGTATAGCAACGGGTATCGCTCTGTTGTACGGTTACCTGCACA
>JBBJLU010000082.1:0-7612 GCA_037719665.1 Ferruginibacter sp. | reverse complement strand
AAGATTGATACCGGACAATACTTTTATGCTGTTAAAATTCCCGGTGATCTCACGGAGCTCCGCTAAAGGGTCCACTACAAATTGCTTCTGTGCTTTCGCAGAAAAGGTCATCAACACAAAACAGAACAGGAAAATATTTTTCATTGAACTTTTATTTATGGCTTATTTTTTACTCACTTCGCCGCCCGTCCTTAAAGACTTTTGCACCTCAGGGTCCCCTTTGTAATATACCATCCCGCCGGTACTCGCTTTTGCTGTAAGCTTTTTGTTCACAGTTATCCTCAACATTCCACCGGTTGATACAGATGCTTTGCAGTTTTCGGCATTCAGATCATTTCCCCTGAAAATACCGCCGCTGCTAACATCGGCTTTTACATTTGCTGCAGACCCGCTCACATTTGAGATAGCACCGCTGCTTTGATCTATTTTAAGATCCGTGGCTTTTATTTCCCCGCTGAAATTGGAACCGCTGCTCATATCCAATGAAAATGCTGTTGCCATCACCGCATTTTTGGAAACGATGCCCGCCCCGCTGCTGCCCGAAATTTTATTCAGGGATCTATACGTTACAAATGCCTGCAGTTTCCTGTTTTTGTCGCGGTACATTTTTGTAGCGGTTTTATAATAGATCCGCAATACGCCTTTCTCTACCTCTGTAATTAACCCCTCTGAATATTTTTCATCTGAAACGGTTACCGAAACCGCATTTTCATTTCCTTGGGTCAATTCTACCTCTATCCCTGTTGCGGCGCTTACTGCTGAAAAATCAGCAACTGTTCTCTGCTGTTTGCCCTGGCCGGATGCAAGCGTCGCAATAGAAAGCATGATCAGTGTCAATACATTTTTCATGATGGCAGTTTTAGTGTTGGTTTAAGTTTTAAACCCTTTACGGATGAACGGGCATAATTGTTACAAAGTTTTAAAAAAAACCCGGTATTCCTTTACCTTTACCATTCGTTCTTAATCATCGTCTGAATTTCCGGGGTGCTTCCGCCAATGGCGGAGGCTGAGATAATACCCGTATAACCTGCTCAGGATAATGCCTGCGAAGGGAGAAGTACATTTTACCCGGCCTCTCCGCCCGGATGTTCAGCACAAATTTTATATATGAAGTCTTTATTGTCGGGGGTTACCCTCCTCTTCCTTTCTGTAAATGTATTTGCACAAATACCCTTTAATGATACCGCTTTTCTGCAACCGGTAGAGATCAGTTCAGTAAAAGCTGCTGACAAAAACCCTTTCGCCAAGACAGACCTGTTGAAGGAAGAGATCCGACAAAAAAATATCGGTCAGGATCTGCCGTTTTTGCTCAATCAAACGCCGTCGGTAACGGTCAACTCCGATGCCGGCAACGGGGTGGGTTATACCGGTATCCGGATAAGAGGCACAGATGCGACAAGGATCAACGTGACGCTGAACGGTATTCCTTATAATGATGCAGAGAGCCTGGGAACTTTCTTTGTAGATCTGCCGGACATTGCTTCTTCAGCGGGGAGCATTCAGGTGCAACGCGGTGTGGGGACGTCTGCCAACGGTGCGGGTTCATTCGGTGGCAGCATCAACGTCAGCACCAATGAACTGATCAAGGAAAGAAATATTGAATTGAACAGTACGGCCGGGTCATACGGAACGTTTAAAAATACCCTGCTCTTCAATAGCGGCATCTTTGCCAAACATGTAACGGTGGATGCCCGAATGAGTAATATCAGCTCGGAAGGCTATGTGGACAGGGCGGCAGTGCGCCTGTCATCTTATTACCTCAGCACAGCATATAGCGGCGAAAAAAATGCGGTCCGGTTAAATATATTTACGGGAAAAGAAAAAACCTACCAATCCTGGTATGGTATCAACGCGGTAACATTAGACACCAACCGAACTTTCAACAGCGCAGGCACAGAAAAGCCCGGGACACCTTATGAAAACGAAACGGATAATTACATTCAAACGCATTACCAGTTTTTTTACAATCATCGTTTTGGTAAACACCTTACGGCAAACCTTGCCGGGTTTCTCACAAGAGGTAAAGGCTATTACGAACAATACAAAGCACAGGCAAGCCTGTCGGACTACGGGCTGCCGGCATACGGTGCTGTAACAGAAACAGATCTTACCCGCCGGTTATGGCTGGACAATTATTTTTACGGAACGATCTTCTCCCTGAAATATGACCGCAACAAAACGCAGTTGATTTTCGGAGGAGGATACAACCGGTATGAAGGACAACACTATGGCGAGGTCATTTCCGCTGCAGTGCAGGACGCCGTGCCCGTCAATCATCGCTGGTATGACCGCGATGCGCAAAAAAATGATCTTTCCGCTTATGTCAAATGGACGCAATCATTGAATGCAGGTTTTCAAACCTTCATTGACCTGCAGGTAAGAAATATTAATTATACGATCAACGGTTTCCGGGATAACCCTTCGTTGTTGGTAGATAAACAATATACATTCTTCAATCCAAAGGCCGGGGTTACTTTTTCCAAAAACCATTTCCGGATATACGCATCGTCCGGTAGAGCCGTAAAAGAACCCAACCGCAATGATTTTGAGGCCGCCGGTACAGCGCAGCCAAAACCCGAAAAGCTACATGACTTTGAGATAGGTGCCGAGTTTAAAAAAACAGGTCTTTCCGGCGGAGTTAATGGGTATTATATGTCTTATGAGGACCAGCTCGTACTCACCGGTAAAATAAATGATGTGGGCGCTTATACCCGGACAAATATTCCGTCAAGCTATCGCGCAGGAGTGGAAATATTCGGCAGTGCCGCTATCAACAGGGTACTTATCTTATCCGGTAATTTTACCCTTAGCAGGAACAAAGTAAAAAATTTTACAGAGTATATTGACGATTATGATAACGGGGGACAGGTCGTAAAAAAATATGGCCGGTCAGATATATCTTTTTCTCCGAACCTGGTCAGCGCGGTGAGTTTGGATATTCTTCCATTCAAAAATATTTTGATCACCTTAGCCGGGAAATATGTAGGGCAACAATTTCTGGATAATACATCCGATAAAAGCAGGAGATTAAAAGAATACTATACGCAGGATATAAGAACCGGATATACTTTGAAAGGAAAGAAAATAAAAGAAGTGAATTTTTATGTGCAGGTCAATAATGTCTTTTCGAAGCTATATGAAGCAAACGGCTACAGCTTCAGTTACATTTACGGGGGCTCGTTGACTACGGAAAATTATTTCTTCCCAATGGCGCCGGTTAATGTTTTGCTGGGGGTGAATGTGAGGTTGTGAGGGGGGTATGAGAGATGATGAGAGAAGAGTTATGAGAGATAAATTGGGAATTCGTGATTTTCGTAGCATTCTCCCACAGTATATACTTTTCTACTCTATATACTTTTCTACTTTATATACCGGCTACTTATAAACCTACTTCCCCTCCCAGGCCAGCATTCCCCCCGCCAGGTTTTTTACATTGGTGAACCCCATTGTCTCCAGCATCATCCCCGCCTGCATGCTGCGTTTGCCGCTGCGGCAGTAGCAGATCACTTCTTCATTTTTCCAATGCTCAATCTCGTCTGTCTGCATGGCCAATACCTGCCCGACAGGAATGAATGCACCGCCGATATTAAATTCTGCACGTTCCTCCGGCTCCCTTACATCCAATAAATTAATATGCTCATTACGGGCAATCCTTTCTTTTATTTCTTCAACGGAAATATTGGTCATGGTTATGGGTTTAATTCAACGGAGTCTTTTATTATTTTCATCACGGGTGATATCCAAACATCCATTACCTGCCCGGAACGAATGTACACCGGGCGTTTATCCAACGTCAACTTTGGCGGGCTTTGTTTGTATACAAAAGCATTAAGAGTATCTCTTACATCAGGGTCAGCAATGGGGGCCCCGATCATAATACCATCCATTTCCAAAACTGATTTCGCCTCCGAATAGGTTAAGCCCAACAGCGAAGGTACCATCATCTGGTCATCAGCAAGTCCGCCGCCGATCACCATATCGATGCGGCTGCCCCAGGGGATCTTTGCACCGGAACTGATGATCGCACTGTTGAAACGCTGCTCTAAAACCGACCCCATCATAAAGTCTGCTCTATAGGTAGTATCGCCTAATACCAGGTGACTTCTCTTTAATATCTCGATAGCATAACCCAATGATTTGCCCTGCAATGCGGGCATATCAACCATCGGCAACGTAACACGGTTAACCGTGAGCAACACGACCCTGTTCACTTTTACCGTACTGAACGGTTCCGGGAACTGCTTTAGCACGATACCCATACGGGCCGTATCAGTATAAACAGAATCCTGTATCATTACTTCAAACCCTTTGCTCTCCAAAATTTTGACTGCTTCTGCAGTAGGTTTGTCGGTAACGGAAGGAACCGTGAGGTGTTCCCCGTGTTTGGTGATCACGCCGAGCAATTGCAGGAATCCAAAAAATAATACAGTGATCAAAACCAGGATGATCAGCAGGTGAACCCAAAAAGGCTTTTCTTTTATATGTCTTATCAATGTGAGTAATTTATTCGGTGGGTGCAAGATACTCTTCCGGGAAACATTCCTCTATCAATGAAGTATAAAATTCTTTTAAAGTGCTGTTTGCGGCAACGACCTGTTGGGGTACAATGCTGGCGGCACTCTGGCCGGGCACCGTATTTATTTCCAACATATAAGGTGCCTGCTTTTCGTCGTCATAGATAAAATCTATACGCACAATTCCTTTGCAGTTGAACAGGTTATAAATTTTAACGGCTGCCGTTTTTACCTGTTCGGCAATCGTTGCCGAAGCATTGGCCGGGGTTACTTCTTCACTGGCTCCTTCATATTTTGCTTCATAATCAAAAAAATCATTTTTAGAAATGATCTCTGTCATGGGCAGGGCAATGATCTCTCCTTTTGAACGGTATACCCCGATAGTAAATTCCCTTCCTTTAATAAATTCTTCTACGAGCACCTGCTCATCTTCACGGAAAGCTTTTTTCAAAGCAGCTTCCAGTGCGGCGGGTTTATTCACTTTACTCATGCCGATACTGCTTCCGCCGTTATTGGGTTTTACAAACAACGGTAAGGAAAGTTCCTCCAGGATATCTTCTGCCGAAGGACCGCCGGTCTTAAAAACATGAACCGATCGGGCCACCTGTATGCCGGCAAATGCAGCAATAGCAACGGTATACCGTTTATTGAAAGTGATCGCCGAAGTAGCCGCATCACAGGAAGTATAGGGAATTTTCAGGCAGTCAAAATAACCCTGCAACTTGCCGTCTTCACCGGGCGTTCCGTGCAGGCCGATCAGCACGGCATCAAAATTAATTTTGTTACCGTTAACCGATATAGAAAAATCATTTTTATCAATATCGGTTTGCACACCCGCTGCGGATGTATAAAACCAGCCTTCCGGGCGGATGTCCACTACATAACAATCCCATTTTGCGGGGTCGATATTGTTCTTTATGGTTTCGGCAGATTTATAGGAGATAACGGATTCACCGGAAAATCCACCGGTTACCAAAGCGATCTTTTTTGTCATTATTTAATAAAATTAAGACCGAAAGTTGAAGAAACCGACGGCATAAAATACTAAGCTCATTCATTTTCACCCAACCCTTCATTGCCGCTTTCCAGCACAAATTTCCATTTGCCGTCCTGCTGCTTTTTCCAAATACTCACATAAGTGCCGTACAATACGGTATCCTTTGATGTTGGTTTAATTTCATACAATCCGTAAGTGTAGCCCAGCTCACCGGATACTGCCACAGCCGAACCGGTGGGCTTCCATGTCATTGTGTATCCCGTATCATTCACTGCAAGCAGGTAATCTATGGCCTCTGCCCCTGCTATCGGCTGTAGATCGGGCCGAAGCATCACACCGTTGCTGTCAATATATTCCAGGAAGGCGGTTTTCATCCCCTTTTGTGCACTCATTGCAGAAAACTCCTCATCGGTTTTCACCATGGCTTCGCTGTTCTTATTCCCGCCCTGCAGTCCTTTTTTCTCAGGACCCGAACAACCGCACAAAATAATAACGGTTAATAATAAAGCAGTGAAAAGTTTATTCATACTGAAAGTAAAAGGACCTGCAGCCCCGGTGAAGCAGGCCGGGCCCCCGGAGATCGGTTAAATATGCAGGCGTGTTTTTTTATCCATTAACTCCTCTACAGTTTCACGGTAATCTTCATCCGGCACACAACAATCTACCGGGCACACCGCTGCACATTGGGGCTCTTCATGAAAGCCCTGGCATTCGGTACATTTATTCGGCACGATATAATAAATATCAGTAGCTATCGGCGGGTTGCGTTGGTCACCGTTCAATATACTCCCGTCCATAAGCGTAAAACTTCCTTTGATGGTCGTGCCGTCTGCGATCGCCCACTCTACACCGCCTTCATAAATAGCATTATTAGGGCATTCCGGCTCGCATGCGCCGCAGTTGATACATTCATCAGTTATCTTTATTGCCATCGTTGTAATTTTGTTGCAATTTAATAAGAACCTTATGATCTTACAAGAAAGAATTGAGTTGATGGTGAAGCTGGGTTCTTACCTCCGGGAGAACAGTGAAGAATGGAACAGGGTCAAAGAAGAGGTATTTCATCATAACGGTTGGTTTACACCGGAATTCACGCAGTACGCCGCGGAACAAATAGCGGAACATTTCCTGCAAAAGGAAAAGCTCACCCGTTGGACAGCGCATTATCATATTGATGACAATATCGTACCCAAAAACATCGGTATTATCATGGCCGGGAATATCCCGATGGTGGGCTTTCATGATATGTTGGCTGTATTCATCAGCGGACATCATCAAACCATAAAATTATCTTCCAAAGATGATATTTTACTGAAGCACATGGTAAAATTAATGACAGGTTGGAATCCCGAATCAGCGAAGCATATTTCATTTGCCGACATGCTTCGCGGAGCGGATGCGTACATTGCTACGGGCAGCAACAATTCCGCAAATGCCTTTGAAGAATACTTTGGAAAATACCCGAGCCTTATCCGCCGAAACCGGACCTCGGTGGCCATTTTAACGGGTAATGAAACTTCCGCAGAGTTGGAAGCTTTGTCAGATGATATCCATTTATTCTTTGGCCTGGGCTGCAGGAATGTCACGAAGATATATGCACCGAAAGCGTATGATTTCGTACCCCTGATCCACTCATTTCATCATTATAAATACTTCGCAGATCACCATAAATACAAAAATAATTTCGACTACCAATTATCGATCCTCCTGCTCAATAATATTTATTATATGAGCAACGAAGCTACCCTGCTTACTGAAAACAAAGGCCTTTTTTCTCCCGTAAGCCAGGTATGGTTTGAATATTATACGGACATTATTGCTGTTAAGGAAAAAACAGTGGGCAACTCGGAGATCCAGTGTATCGCCGGCAAAGGATTTCAGGACTTTGGCAGCACTCAACAACCCGGGCTCTTTGATTATGCGGACGGTGTAGATACGATGCAGTTTTTATTAGGATTGTAAATAAAATCCGGCATCAATATGCTTTTCTTAAAAAATGTAAAAGCACTTTCCGGGTAGGTAGGCTAACCGTGTTCTGAATATCTGAAAATTTGTCGCACGAAAGCGCCCAAAAACTTTTCCCACAGATCCGCACAGATTT
>JBBJLU010000043.1:0-23274 GCA_037719665.1 Ferruginibacter sp. | reverse complement strand
CGAATTGGGTGGATGAAACAGATGATACTGAAGGATTGGAAAAGTTGGGGATGTCGTGGGATTCAGTAAATCAAGGCGCCGGAGAATCGACAACAAACGCGGCCGGCAGCAATTACGATAAAGGCATTTCATTAGAGCTCATATTTACACACGACGCCTTCTCTTTCATTTGGGATTGGCTTCTTTCAGAGAAGTGCCAAATCCTTAATGCGATCGATGTAAGGATCGACGATGTTCTTTGCGGTAAATCGTTCCGCATCTTTGAGATCAAGGCTGATAATTTAAAATACAGGCCCGATGATGATTGCCGCCTTTTTGTAAAGCTCCGGGAAGCCGATCAGATCTGGCATTGCGTCCATAAAACATTTATCTGGGACAATCATCAGAATTGGTTTAATCAAACGGGCACCAGCGGTAAGGTGCACCCGACGTTCCTTACGTGCATAGAGCCGCGGCCACGGATCCTCAACAGCGCGCGCATGGGCTTCATGTTTTTTATACAATCGAACCCGGTTATCAATCTTGTTTCTTTTATCACAAACGGAAATATAAAGGACGACACGCGTCGCATTCTGGAGTTGGAAAACTTTGTTCCCGCTCCGCTCATTCGGGATTACATCGATAACGTCGCTGCAAAATGCGGGATGGCGGCCGATACGATATTCCACCGCCAAGGCACCCCGGAACATTGGGCCTGCATCTTCCACCCGGCAGGCGGCCAGATGTATCAAAATGACAACGATTCGGAAACAAGCCCTTCCAATAAATTTATATTTGAAAACAGATGGAGCGTGACGCTGGCGGAGCTTCTGGATAAGCTCCGCGATGTGTATTGCGCGGAGTGGTACGTTACGCCGAACAATACGATCGTATTCAAACCGATCGCGGAGCTTATCGATATTGCACCCATATACGATTTCACGACGGGATCCTTTTCCATGGAAGATCTGGAATATACATTTGACGGGAAGAAGAAGGCGGCATTCGGCCGGTATCAATACCAGCCAGACGGCAGCGATTTAGGAAGTCAGGAAATCGCCAATCTTTATAACGATATTGTGGATTTCGACGGTCCTTCCAACAATCCAATGCTCGAAGGCGAAAAGAGCAAAGCGCTGCAGTTTGCCCCGACGGCATTTGTACGTGACGGAAGGACTCCCGATTATATCCGCTTACTGATCAACGACGGAGAAACAGTGGCGTATATTTTATTAACCATTATTGCATTCATAACGTTATACGCCGGCATCCTTGCACCGGCCATGGTAGGCGGCGGCTTTCCTAATGGCGGCGGCGCGATCGCTCTGGTCGCCGTGGCTGCATATTTGGCTACGTGGATAATTACAATAGCAGCGAAGGCAAACGACATCCGCACCCATTTTACGGATGAAGACGGTGCTTATTCCGGTGCTGTGAGGCTGGTAAGCGGTAACCAAACAATGATGCCGCGCATTCTAATTTGGGATCAGGTAAATTCGGATGCTGCCCACGTTGTAAAAACTACAGCGGGAGCCATTGCCGCCAGCTCTTATTATAATCCCGTCGGAACAGCATATCAAAATGCAAATCCCATCGGTACTGATAATCCAGCTAATAAGGTTTACAATTACCCGGTTTATTTCGACGCGAATTATACAGGGAATTTATTTGATCGTTTCCATGATGAGATCGATAACCCGCTGAAGAGCTTGGAAACAAATCAAAGTTTTTCTTTTACAACAGATCTTTGTTGCGGCGCCATGGATCTGCTGGGATTGTGGGACGGCGATTTCGTTAAGATCGGTTACCTTCTAAAGATAGAATCGCGGCCGAATTATTCCGTTTACGGAAGGATTGAAAATATTGATGTGAGTTATGCGGAATACACGATTAAAATCAAAGGAAAAGTCATCAAAAAATGAAAATGAATCCCGCCGGCTCTGCCGCAATAACAGACTATCCCCTTTTTTCTTACAACTGCAATGTCGGCAATTGTAAGCGGCCTTACTTTGCTCCTGTTCCTACCTTTCAGGATGTTCAGCTTTATGTCAATTTTGGTACAAGGAAGCCGACCGCTGTGATCTTTACAAAATTTGACCTTTGCGGCGGTGGTACACCTGAAGTGATCACAACGGATTGTTTTCTTATCGCCAATAACGGATCCTATTGGTACGGGATATTTAAAAACTTCTCAAGTGCTACCATCTTCAGTTCCTTTATAATTTCTCTTCAGGTCACATATGTCACCGGCCCGGGCGCCACCTTCTTTTCCGAACAATATAAAATTCAGGATGCCTGCGAAGATCTGGCCAGCCTGCAGGTTTGTTATCCTACAAATTACAATGCTGAAGATATAAACGGCATCTATATTGGCCAGCCTTCCGCCAACTTCCCGGCCCTTGGGAACGCCGCTATAATTTACCAGCATCATTATTGGGTGCGCTCCGCGGAGATCGTGGAAGCCCAGAATAAGATTACCTATGTGGCCAATTGGCGAAAGAACTTTTCCACGAAGCTTAACAAAATATTTGAATTCAGAACGGCAGAGCTGGTGCCTGGCTGGTATAAAGATTACATCTTATCGGTATTTTTCCGCGGCCAGATCTTTATCAATGGCGTGGAAACAAAGATCTCCGATCTTCTCTTTGAAAATACGGTGGAAGAGGCTAATTTATGGAAGCCATGGGCTAAGATTGATAAAGAGCTCCGCGGAGCATTCGGCTGTGCACCGATCACGTGCGCGACAACGGATTGCGATACAGGCGGTGCATGTATTCCTGTGGCGATCGTAGGAACGCCAAACATGCCCGATGCTCATCCGGGCGTGCCTTACAACTTCATTATTTATTTAACGGGAACGGCTCCCTTCACCCTTTCTTCAGTAGTGAAGCCGATATGGATGACGATCACCGTCGTAGGTAGCACAATCGAATTTACAGGCACGCCCGGCACCGTTGGCAACAGGGCTGTTTCCTTCAATGTAAATAATTGTGATAATACAGGGCATGCTTCCTTTAGCGATGTTGTTACGGTAAATAATTGTTCATCGGAAATATATGATCCATCCGGTGTCACTGCAGGGACAGGGTTTGCCATTGATGATACGCAAATTAATATTCTTACGGTAACGACGTGCCCACGCTCCGTTTGTTACAGATATCAGTTTACATTAAAGCCTGATCCAATTGAAGTAACGGTTGGTACAAATTATGAGCTGGCGTATTTGCCGGCCTTCGGCCCGGTGGCAGGCGGATGCGGTCCGGGTGATTTCTTAACGATAGACTTCAATCCTGCTTCTGGCCCACCCGATTATTTATATTTGAATCAGTTAGATTTAACGAAGTTGATGTCCGGAGTGCCAACACAAATCACCTATGGAACGACAGATCGCATTACGGTGGATTTAACGGTTTGTTGCAATACTACACTTCCAATTGGAAACCCGCCGCCGGATCCACCAGAACCATAAATATTTTAAAAGATGGCCAGCACAAAAATGCAATTAATTTCTCTTCACGATCTGAATTATAGTGATCTAACCAATAAGGTATTACAGCGATATCGCAATGTGGATGTTGAACCGCCGGATTGGAAAGATGTGACGGATTACGCGGAGTTCTTCGGTGCTTATATACCATATTTTGAACGGTTTACTTTACCGCCCGGCACTTATATCTTCCACACATACTTTGCTCAGGACGGCATTGGAACGGGATCTTATGAAACTGTTGTAATGATTGATGAGGCTTTATAGGTAAATAATTTTTACTGAAAGGATAATATTATTATCTTGCGTTAGAAATCCTGTTTCGCCCTGCTCAGGCTTAAATGAGCACTCCACTCTCGCCTGCACTGGCTAACTGTGCGAAAAAGAAATAATTTTTTCCACTTTTAATTTTAAAATTATGCCAGTTAACACCGGGGCCGCCTGTCTCATTGATGCAGCCTGCCCAATAGTGCCCATGCCAACCCGATCCGCCGTTTGCGGAGTGGAGACTATATCTGGTGGCGTGAATGATTTATATTTTATCCCATGCGATTCGGTTATGAGCGAAGCTAATATCTTAGACATCGCATGGTGGCAGGCATTGGTGACCGCCGCTAAGCTTGGAAATATAGGTCTCGGGATTGGATCCATCGGAAAGAAATCCGATAAAAAGGATAAGCTCGGAAGCTGCAGGCCTGAAGAAGTAGTATCCATGACATGGGCGCTCAAATACATCCTGAAGGTATTCGATAAAACCAGCGCCGACATTACCACTTTGCAATTAAACGCCATCCTCAAACGTTACAATACGTTTCAGGTAATCGCACGCATGTGTGATGGTACTGATACTGTTTTGCCAATCGGTACATTCAGCGTTTCCGATTTCAATTGGATTGTACCGGAAAGCAATGAAGACAATCAATCTGCAGAGTTTGAAATTTCATGGGTTGAATTTGCGAAACCGAAAATGTACACCGTGGCCGGACTCTCCGCCGTTGTGCCCAAAGCGTAATTATGCTGCAAGAGACAGAAATTGTTGAGCTGATAGCAAAGGCTCGTAAATATGAATTGCCCCAATGGCAAAGGAATTACATGACCCGTATTGCCAAGGACCTGCAGGTACACACCAAGGGTCTTTTGTTCAGTAAGGTGGATACGTTGTTCCCTCATGAGCATCCTGACAGCAAGAACCATTGCGTAAATACCTATGAGCCCATCACTAAAGGGTCCATCTGGAAAGCAATTAAAAACCTGATCAGGATTTTTTCCAACAGCAGCTTTACAGTTTCTGCCTCCGACAGTACGCTTGATTTTGTGAACAAAGCCAATTACAACGGCCAAAACCTTTTTTCGTATTTTATTGAACATTGGAATACCCATGCTATTGCCACAGATCCGAATGCTTTATGTGCGGTATATCCTCCGGATTACCTCGAGGAAAATCCGGGTGATATCATCCGGTTTATTAAAAACGAACATATCCGCCGGATCGATAAGAATCATGTTGTTTTTATAAGCGAAGCGGAGAGTGAAAAAGAATACGAGGTCGTGGATACGGTTGTAAAAAGAGAGGTTTTCATTGACCCGAAAATAAGCGGGCCCAATTTTAAGAACGTCATTGAAAAGACCTACAACCAACAGGTGACCTGTAAGATCCTGACAGAAGTCATTCATGTGTTCTCAAAAGAATACATTCTGAGGTTTTACAAGAACAAGGAAGAGAAGATAGTTTGGAGCATTTATTATTTCCTGCAGCCGCAAAGATCCATTGCGGCGTTTCCGCTTTCAGGTGTTCCGCTGCAGCCGGATGTAAACGAAAGCTTTGTGGCGCCGTTTATTCCCTTTGGTAACCTCGCATTATTGCAACATCGCAATCACCGTGCAGTTGATCTGATGTTCAGTTATCCGCGGATGAGTGAAATTGAGACGCCGTGTGATAATTTAAACTGCCAGGACGGGTATGTTCCTCAACTGGAGGATCCTTCGAAGACAACTACCTGCAGCAGGTGCAAAGGAAACGGATATATCACCGCGCAAAGCCCCTATAAGGTTTATAAGAAGAAAATTGATACAGGCCTCTCAGATCCGGAGCTGGTTAAAAATCTGCTGGCTTCCAATCCCGTAGATTTTCATACCCCGGACACATCTATCCTGACATATTCAAAGGACAGCTGGAAGGAGTACCTCAGCATGGCTGAAGAAGCTGTTTTTATTCAGCAAAAGCAGCAGACAGGAAATACCGAAAGCGCCAAGGCCAAGGAGATCGATAAGGAAGGTGAATATTCCTGGATATTGAATATCAGCAAAGCCTTCAATACCGACTTGAAAAAAGTTATTCAATGTCATGAGAATTTCCTGGTCAATAACCCGGAAGAGGTGAGCCTTGAGCAACCGATATCCTTTGCGATCGTTACGGAAACGGAAGCGTTTCAGGCATTGGACGCAATCATCTCCAGCGAAGCACCGATATTCATTAAGGCTCAGCAGGTGGAAAACTTCGTTCACAAATTCGTGAGCAAATCATCACCGGTAGTAAAGGCCCTGACGATCTTAAAGCAGATCGACCCGCTTTTATTTTACAGCAACAAGGATGTACAGTCATTTAAGAGCAACAATGTTGTGAGCATCGATGCGTGGACGGTTCACGTCTATGCCTATTCTGTCCTGATGAATTTATACCAAAGGGATAAAAAGCTCTTTGATAAAACGGAGGATAAGATCATTGGAGAGATAAGCGCCGAGATTGAAAAGATTAAGCCTGCCGCAACCGGCAACCTTAAGGATAATCTGCTTAAGAAGGCGGTAGCGTGACATACCTCGAGTACATAGCAGAGCTGGCCAGGCTGAAGCTTTTAAATGAGAATACGATAATCAGCATCATCCCTGATGTGGAGCAGTTCGCTTACGATGCGCTGCTCCAATGGATGGATGAAAGCCTTGAGCTTCGTAACGGTTCTTTGATAGCAAGCGAGGAAACAATTGCCATTCTGAATGAATTTGACGCCGGGTATCTGCAGGTGATCAATGAAATAAAAGAATACCGTGGCGCCGTCACGAGTTTCGTCAAACGCTTGCCCGAGATCGGAAATGTTATAAAGCTGTTCCAGGAAAATACCAACCTCGTGGACTGGGGTAAAATGGATATCGAGCCGACACAGAAGCTTGTGATCAATGAAATTTTGCAGTCTTACACGGATAATGGGTTGAATACGGAATTTGTTCAGCCTCTGCGGGATCTTTTATACCAAAATATTGTGGCCGGCACCAGCGTAAAGGAAGCACGGAAGACTCTTGAGGATTTCATAAAGGGTGGCGGTGATAGTTCGGGAAAACTAAAGCGGTACCTGACACAAACCTCTCAGCAGGCTGTGGACGCATATACAGGGGCCGTAAATAAAAAACTGATGGAGACCTTTGACTTCCCTTACGTGATCATGAGCGGGTCACTGATTTCCACCAGCCTTCCGCAGTGTGTATATGGGATTAAAGTACTAAAGGGGATAATATCGAAGGAAGATTTTGAAAAGAAGCTTAAACCCATTGCTGAGAAACATGCATGGATCACAGGCACCACGTTTCAAAACCTGGACTTCAATAAGCTTCATTACGGCTGCAGGCATGAATTCACGCCCTCGATGTTGAGGCCCGGAGACAGGATAGGGGAAAACGAACAAATGGGAGAAGACGGGCCAACGCGGAACAGGATCAGCATTGACGAATATAATTCCCTGCCGAAAAGTAAGTACCCTATTAAAAAGCTTTACACCAGCGGAGGTTTTTATGCTGTGCATAAAAGGGCTGACCGAAGAGATCCTTTGGAATATCATGCAAACGTGGAGACTGCCAAAGCGATTGCAAAAGAAAAAGGATTAAGGGTTTACATACGCGAGCATTCGCACAAGCCCGGAGTTAAAAACCCTGAGTACATGATCAACGGGCTCCTGGCTGACAGAAAGAGGCCGGCGTTCGAACCTACACCGGATAAAGAAGCATATAAAAGTATTGTAAATCCGATCTCGCAAAATACCCTTTATGCAGAAAGGCAGGGATCAGAAGCGGTGGTGATAGATGTTTTTAAGAGATATAACATTAAAGAATTGGAGGAGGGAATAAAATACGGGTTCCGCGATGCACCGAAAATCCAACAGATCATAATCAACTTTAGGGATGAGAAATTCGCTGTTATCGAAAGGGAAATGTTTATTAAGGGAAAGATTTTGGAAAACCTAAAGAACGATTATTTAGGACCTCTTTAAAAAAGTTGTGCGAAGACCGCAGCCCTCGCACCTGTAGAAGCCCTTATTCAGGAGTCCCCTCGCAATGCAAATATACTAAAAATGAAACAATATGGGAAAGGCCTCAAAATTTAAAAAGTTAAGAAAATTGGCCGCAAGTCTTCCTGAAGTCAATACAAAGAGGGTCATTGGCTGCGAAGTCACAGGCAATGAAGTAATTGCACAAGGTGTTGACGAAGTAAACGGTGTCGAAGTAGATGAGAATGCAAAATATCATCAACGGAAAACTATAGCCACACCCATGAACCATAACAGGAATCTCAAACGAAATTTTTACCGTAACGGAATGGATGCCTGCGCAAAATATGCAACTGCAGTTGTGAATTTTGCAGAACAGAATTCCAAACCGGAACCATTAAGCGAAAAACCATGAACGCCACCTGCATAACGAACCTGATCGGCCTCAGAAGCCTTTGCGCCGGGAGCCAAACACAGCCTGTGTTTTTTATTGATGATATCGAAGGACTGAATCAAACCCGCCTCACGGAGCTTGCTACTCCCAGAGACGGAAGCGGTACGGCCTTGGCTAAATTTCTAACCGAAAGCGCAGCCCGCTTAATGCTTGCCGATATAGACAGTATCATGCCATCAGCGTACCGCGTAAATAACGAACTCTCTTCACTCTGCAGCAGCTGTACTTTTTCCGGATTCTTTAACAATGCCTCATCATCCGGAACAGGCGTGATCATAAAAAATATGAGCAACAGTCGGTTCACTTCCCTGATCATTGACAGCCTTAAAGTCAAGGTCAATACGACCGGTACGTTCACCTTACAGATAAAAGATAAGGCAGGGGTCACAAAGGATATCACTACTGCTTTTGTTGCCGGTGAAGAACTCACGATACAAGGTATCGGCTTTGAAACCACGGATAAGCAACTGTCAATATATTTTACAGACCCGGCGGTACAGTTGTTTACGATCACCTGCCCGACAGGCAGCAGCTGCGGCTGTGGCGGGTCATCCACCTCTACGCTGGCCACTGATATCATAATTACGGGTTTCATTAACGGTATTGAAGGTGTTACTCAATCCGGGATCCTGCCGTGCGTAAAGATCCGATGCAGCTATGATGATATAATTTGTGACCTGGTGCAGGCTTCACCGCGGCTCTTTGGTCTGGCCCTTCTTTATCTTGTCGCAAGCAAGGTTTTTGAGGAAAATGTAATGAGCACACGGGTGAACAGGACAGCTTCTTTTGATAAGGAAGCGAAGAAAACGGAAAGCGAAATTTATTATTCATTATACAGGGAGCGGTTAAAGGGTAATTCCCGCAACGGCGTTTTAGGAATTGCCCAGGCGGTTGATCAAAACCTTAAAAATATTAAAGACAAATGCATCGCCTGCAGTACGCCTGTAGGCATTGCGTGGGCCACAGGCTAATGGAACTATTAACCAACATACCGGATATAATCAAACGACTTGAGCAAATCAAAGCTGCTGTAGGAGGCGGTGCCGGCGGCAACGGTGGAGATATTACCGTGCCCTCTTCGCCTGACTTCAGCGATGCAATATTTGCTTCCCTTAATTCAGGCATGGGCCTAATGAAAAGAAGGATTTTTAACAACAGGGAAGATGCGGAAGGGAAAAGCCTTGGTAACTATCACGGAACAGAAACCCGGGTTACAAAAAGGAAGCTTTCCATTGCACAGGATGATGAAGACGCGGAGAAGCAGAGAAAAAAAAGGAAGCGTGTAATCAACCGCACGATAAAGGAAAGCCCGGATGAAAAATATACTGAATACGAAAAGTATCGCCTCAGCCTTGGCCGGCAGATCGAAGGAAAGGATCTGGAAGTGACGGGCTCTTTACGCCGCGCAATAGAGACTGTAAAAACTTCAGACGGTTCAAAGGTTGTAATTGCTATACTCGGTCAGGAGGAAGGAAAGATCGCCAGGTACCAAGAGCAACAGATCGGAAATATCCGTGCAGGGGAGAATGCAAAAACAGGATCGGCGGAACCCGCTAAGATCTTTATTCTAAGTAAAACGGAATTCAACCAGGTTAGAAACGAAGGGAACAGGGCGATTGCGGAGGTCATAAAAGAAAAATTCAGGCAATGATCATAGAAAAGGAAATAGAAATTGCACGTGCACTCCTGGCGACAGGGTTGGTGGAGAAAGTATATCATTCCGTTGAGCTGGTGGAGGATAAGGCGGGCGCAAAGTTCCCGGCATATAAGAAAGGTTCCGAGCAGTATTACGTAGGGCCTGATGACAGTAAGAAAATGTTTGCATACATCCGTCACACGGGAACCGTTGTTAAACTCGATGAGAAAAGTGAGGGAAGTTGCCGTAAAACCTATCAGCTTGGACACCCGCTGAGGGTAGTATTATTTCAAGATCATGTAAAAGAAGATATAGAAGCACTCGCCCGCCGTATGCTGGCCATTGTCTTCTTAAAAGATGTTCACCTGGTCTCCGTTACGACAAATGCCTTCCAGCTGGGAAAGCAGGAAAGCCCGCTCGGAGACTTTTCCTTTGATGCCACTACCTTCTACCTGGCAATAGATATCCAGGTGCGGCTGTGGATCAGTTTGGGCGAGTGCGAAGAAGATACCTGTATTGTTCACCCCAATCCCATTTGTTTATGAGCTGCTGTTGCGAAAAAATCTACAAGTTCTGCACGGAGGTCCCCTCCTGCGATACCTCTGTCTTTAAGGATATGTTCAAGGACCTTCCGGACGGATCTTATTCCGTTGAGCTGGACTTTCTCGATTCCGTCATTAAGATCCCGATATCTGTAGCCGCCGGTGTGGTCACTGTTGATGCCGCGGACATTTTAACCCTTAATGAATCCTTTACCTATACGGGAAAAGTAAAGGATACCGACGGCGCCACAGTAAATATTGTCAAGGACACAGAGAGTTATGACTGTTTTCAATTTTCCATTTACCCCGGTAAATAATTAATCATGTACAACGAAACTTTTTTAATGCTGTCGCTGTTCTGCGCACTTTTTATTTTTATGGTCGACTACGGCATCGGCCACCCTGCAGATGATAAGGTCGGTTACGGTTCCCTGCTGTTCTCATATAGTTTTTTTTGGGCTGTACGCAGAATGCGGAACGCCGGTCTTTACGGCAATTATTACGGTCAATACATGAGCCAGCTCAGCAATGCTGCAAATGATCTCGAAAAGCATCGAATAAGAAAAAGCTTTCAGGAACTGATATACACTGAAGGGCGGGAAATGTTCTCCTGGGAGAAGACCTTAGGCATGTGTCCTTACTGTACCCATTTTTGGTTCAGTGTTTTTTCATTCGGAATGGTAAATATTTTTTGCCAAAAGGAAAATATATTTATCTTTGGTTTCTACTTCGTATTAAGTCATTTTTTTATCAGAGCACTCAAAAAATATTTTTAGCTATGGATCATCAGGAAATAATTGACCTATACAATCCCGCAAATGCTTCCAAACTCACAGAAGAGCAGCGTGAGGAAATGAAAAATCTTACGGATGAACAAATCGCGGCCTTGGCTGAAGCTTATCCCAATAAGCCAACAGGGAATGCGTACCTGTCGTATTTCGATAAATCACTGAAGGCCGGTGAAACGCAGCGATATCCTTTGGGTACCTGGCAGAACCTGAACAACCTTCGTAAGCTGAAAAAAGATATGGTGGCTTTTGCCTTTACGTCCTATATGCCGCAAAGAGCAGCCGCTGCAATGCAGGCTCCATCTGTCCGGGCAGCTTCATCCCGTACCCTGGATCTCTCTAAAGATGATCTGACCAATGCAGAAGGGTTTAAAAAAGCTGACGGGGGCGATATAACAACTGAGACCGACAAAGAAGAAAACAAAGATTTAGCTGTTACTTACCCTCCTGCGGGATTTGATAATCAGCAGCAAAATACCGGCAATGATTCGCCTGGTGGACAGGAAACAGGGAAAGGTGAGAATGCAGAAAAGGATGCGCTGGTAAAGACTTACCATGATCTGGTTGCCGAACTTGAACAGGCGAAAACAGACAGGGCGCATCATATGACCATTAAGAATTTGGAATCAAAAGTAGCTGGTGCAAAAGAAGCTGCCGGTTTGTAAATAATACCGCGACGTAGAGCAGCGGTAGCTCAGTGGTCTCATAAATCACAGGTCACGGGTTCGAATCCCGTCGTCGCAACACAATAGTACGGCTGAAAAAAACAAAAAAGAGGTGTGACTTTAAACACAGCAGTTGCATACGAACGTGTCTGCTTGTCGATGCTATAAAAACAAAAAAATACGCGATGCAGGAACATCTAAATTCTATTCTCCTGGAAACAGGAATTGAGCAAGCCGATATCGACACCATATTGGCATTACCGGAAACAGCAAAAGACGCAAAGCCGGAAGATCTTGAAAAAGTAAAGCAGGCCCTTCAGCCATACATCGGCAAGCTTCACTCCACTGTGGCCACCCAGGTAAAGAATGATCCGAAGTTCTGGGAAGGACTGGACGGGACCAATGTGAACGCTGAATTTAAAAAGAAGCTGGAAGCTGAGCAATATGGCCGTGCTGCAAATATCGTAAGGCAGAAAACATTGAAGGGCCTCGGGCTGACAGAGGATGATGTGAAAGATCTGTCGGACGATGACAAAAACAAGCTGGAGGTTTTCGTGCAGAAAGCTGCAGAGAAATTCTCCACCACAAAATCGGGTGACAAAGCTACCCAACAGCAGCTTTTGGAAGCCCGCAAAAAATTGGAAGATCTGGAATTAGATATACCTACCAGGGAAGAGAAGATCAAACAGGATTATGAGACAAGATTCAACAGTGAAAAGTTGGATTTTATCATACTTTCCGAACTGGCAGGAATGAAGTTGAAAGTGCCGGCTAATTATCTCCTGCAAAAATTATCTTCTGAATTAAAAGAAGAAAATGCTTTTGTGGTGAACGGTCTTACAGCGGCGCCGAAACAAAAAGCTAACCCGGCTCTTGATATACTTGAAGGTACCAAGGTGTTAAGCCTGAAGGACCTGATAGTTAAAAAGCTGACGGCCGATAATCTGCTTGCAGGTGACGATAAAACCGATAATAAAAAATCGGGTGTTATCGAAGCAGATGTTGAGCCTAAAGGGGACGGTACTCTTACGATCAGCAGCCATATCGCTGATAAAATAAAAGCAAGAGAAACCGCTTCCTGATTTCAGCACCATTGGTTCGCCCACCTTAAAGGCAAACAATCACTACTCGCTACGCATGGCTTAAATGCGAAAACCACCACTCGCCACACACATGGCTAAATGTGATTTTCTAACATTTAAACTTTAAGTCATGGGATTTGATACCATTGGCACCTATGCGTGCCGCGCCCTGCAGGCTGATTACGTCGATTTCTACCAAAAGAACTCCCCCGAGTTTAAGACCGGCGGCAGCACTGCTTTAATTAAATATCTGCTTAGCCCGCAGAATACAAGAGGCTTCCGTAAGATTGACGTTAAATCTATCCCCGGCAAGAAGCGCCCTGTGGCCTTCATGATCGATTCTCCCTTCTGCTTTGATGTTTGTAACCCAGCAGTTACCTGTACTACTACAAAGCAGGTATTGAGTAATCCTGCAAAAGAGATCGTGTTCGATCTGGATGGTGATGCTTTCCGCGTTTGTGACGTTAACGGTGATCCTATGGTTCTTCAGTTCTCAAGAGAAGATCTTGCAAAGTATTGCACCACGGATGACAACACCTACATCCAAAGGCAGGTAATGCGTTACCTGAAGCGTTTCGAAGAGGCGCTGGATAAAAAGCTCGCTGAGCTGATCGCAGTAGCGGGCGGTACCGACGCTTCCGGTTCTTCTTTGGTGAGAATGCCCTTTTTCGTGAATAACACGATCACCAATACATCCGCCCTGAACCAGGATGCCTTCTGGCACCTTGCTCAGAATTATCTGGATATCCAGGGTGAAGGCCAGTTTGGCCTGATAGGCGGAAAGATCGTGAACAAAATTGCTCAATACAACAAGTGGAGCGCTCTGAATATGGCGGGCATTGATCTGAGTAAGATCGATGATATCAACCCGTATTCATATTACGATCGTAACATGGACGGTATCCTGGGCCAGAACGGCTTCCTGCAGCTTTCTCCCGGCGCTGTACAGCTGGTGACCTACAATGAGAACGATGGTCCTTACAAAACCGAAGTGACCGGCCTTTACAGCAACGGGTCTATTGTATCGCCTTCCACCGGCCTTACGCTGGATTGGGACTGGAGGTATGATTACGAATGTAAGGTTTGGAAGTTCGAAGCTTACCTGCACGCGGAGCTTGCTGTTAACGCAGCCGGCGGTTGCGGTGATCTGGCAACTACCAACGGCATCATCCGTTACGAAGATTGCTCAGGCACTCTTGTAGCGCCTCCTTGCCCTGACGTACCTGTAGTATAATTATATGAGCCCGGCCATGAATGAATGACCGGGCTCATTATTCATTCTCATTCAATCACATTTCTTTCTAAATTTTTTAAAAATGAAATCAATAAAAATTTTCGCAGCCCTGATGCTCTTCGGGCTTATGATATCCTTTTCAAATACGGCCAATGCACAGTTTGTGGAACGAAAGGCTAAGGATAGTGTGACCATCGCAACGAAATATCTTACCTGGCCGGCAACAAAGCCGGGAACAACCGGTTTCCAGATCACAGTTGTAAAAGATACGGGCACGCTTGCCGGTACTGTCACCCTTGAAAGACGGATCGATACCATACCAACCGCGGCTACATCTGTATGGATGCAGGTCGGGAGCTCTTATACGATCACAAATACAACAGGTGCCCAGGCAGAGATCTTTCCTATATCTGTACATGATGGCAATGGTTACAGGTTTAAGGTGGTCACCACCGGAGGGAAAGCATATTTATATGGTGCATATCTCCGATGGTAAAATCAAATATTATAATATCAACAGCTCAGGATTCCCTGAGCTGTTGACCAATAAGATGCAATAAAATGATCTTATAAATTTTTTATCATGGCATGCGTTTTTTCTCAGGTTTACAATTCCTGCGGGTGCATTACCGGATATATGCTGCCATTGCAGGATAACCGGGACCAGGACATTACTGCCTATCCTGTTGCAGTTTATGATGTTGCTGATGTCTTTGTTAATGGCACTCCAACTGTGGGTCATCAATATGCTCAGACTCCATCAGAATATGTGGCCATCTGGAACAGCAGTGCAACAAATCAGGCAGTAGGCACTCTTTATGTGGGACAGTCACCATTTTGTTTTTACCTGGTCAGGGCTGTGGGTGGCACATTGCCTGCTCATGTTTTAGGTATTCAGTTCAGATATCCATTGCTCAATGAAGATGGAGTCACACCAATCAGAGATGAGAATGGAAGTATTATTTATGCATAAATTTTTTAAACTCGCTGTAATGAAAAAAGTATTTATTTTTCTAATGCCATTAATGGCATTATCAATGGTTTGTTCCTCACAAACTATTTCCTCATTGCCGAACGCCACAGGAAAATGCGAAGGGTGCGTGCTTCCCGTCGTGCAAGGCGGAGTCACAAAGAAATTAAAAACAGATAGCATCGCCGCCCAGGCATGGAAAATCACCGGTAATTCAGGGATTGATACTTCGGTTAATTTTTTAGGAACGATCGACGATAAGCCTTTACAATTTAAAGTTTTCAATTTTCGATCCGGCTTTATAAACCATGAGCGGACGTCCTTTGGATATAAAGCGCTCGCGGCCACAACCGTTACGGGCGGAACTACCGGATCAACTGCTGTGGGTGGCTTCTCTGCATGGAAGAATACAACGGGAGATAAATTAACCGCCGTTGGTAAATTAACGCTGGCTGAAAATTTAACTGGAAATGACAACACGGCATTAGGCTGGATTGGTGGTCGGTATAATACTACAGGAAACGGCAATCTTTTTCTGGGATCTTATTCCGGCGTGTTCAATACAACGCAATCGAATCAAATATTTATAAACACTATTTCCCGCGCCAACTATGGCGAAGACACATCGCTTTCTCCGATTTATGCAGTACAGGCGGCAACGATAGGTGGGCAACGGATAAGGCTTAACGGAAACACTACTGTAAACGGAAATCTTGCTGCAAATGAATTACGATTGGCAAGTGGTGGTCTTTCACTAATAAATGCATCCGGTTCTTCAGAATTATATTCACAGGATTATTTATTAATCTCATCTCCCGCTGGGGTTGAAATAACAGCACCGGGTTCTGGCACAACATACGATTTTACAGTTGGCACAACATTATTAGTGGGATCATCAATTAACGCAGGCTCAACAATTAGAGTGGGTGCATTTACGGTTTCAACATTGCCGGCAGCAGGAACAGCCGGGCGGATGGCTTATGTGACGGATGCTACAGCTCCGACATATTTAGGAACGCTCACCGGCGGCGGCTCTGTCAAATGCCCGGTCTTCGATAACGGAACCGCATGGGTTTCGCATTAATCAAATTTGTAAAATTAAAATCAAAAAATATGAAAGAGTTATTAATGCTGGCGCTTTGCCTTGATGATTTCTCCCGGCCCTTATTAGAAGCCATCGCTTCAGACGTGCCGGGAAGCTTTGCGATCGTTGTTGAAAAAAACGTCGATAATATAATGCCAGAGCATCCGGAGGAAGAGGACGTGACCAAACTTAAAGAAATTGTAATTGCTTCTTTACGGAATCAAGTGAAGGAAACATTATAATCTGAAGCCATTACCAAAACAATTTTTAAAAAATGGAAGAGACGGTTAATATAGCAACGTTTATTTTGGATGATGATCAGGAACTTCTGGATCTTATCAAGGCGGCCGTTGATGAGGCCGGGATTAAAAATTATAAACTTTTCACAGACGAAGGATTATTTCTTAAGGGCTTAACCGATGAGATCCATGTGTGCGTGGTGGATCATTTCCTTACAAAATTGACGGGCTTGGATATCGTAAAAGAAATAAAGTGTAAGAATGAACACAGTTATGTAATCGCTTATACGGGAATGTTTCAGCCAAAAGTGATCATCGATTACATCAACAGCGGTATAGATAGGTTTGTTGATAAAAACTCTAATGGTCACCTGCAGCAGCTCACAGGATTTTTGCACGAAGGAATCGCAAGTGCCACGAAGCGCTTGGACTTCCATGCGTTTATAAAATGTGAAAGAGAAAAATTAAAGGAGAATGACAACGGAGCACTTTAATGGAATTATGGAATTACTTAAAGCGCTCGGAATTATAGCCGGTGGCGTTGTTGCGATTGCCCGATATTTTATTTATCTGGAAAAAAGGGAATCGGAGCGCTCCGTTGGATCCACAAAAATAAAAGGCTTGGAAGATGAGATCAAAGACGTAAAGCACACCATTGAAGATAACGGACGTATGCTGGCGAAGCTTTCCACGGATTATTCAGGATTGATACATCGGATGTGGGAATATATGGCCAAAAAATAATTTTTACTTTAAAACTACTTTTTATGAAGGAGCAATTTTATGCGGCGCTGCGTACAATACTCGGCGATAAACCTGACGGGTATTATCTGGCAGCACTTTTCTTTTCGTTGATAGGGATATTGGTAGCCCTTTACCAGAGCAGTAAAAAACGGAATCCCCGGTCGACATCGACACCGGTTCATTTTTCATGGGTTTTCCTGATATGGGATAATGCAAAACGTATGGCAGTCACTCTTATTGTCATGTTCATCATTTTCCGGGTGTTCGATCTCCCCAATCCCATAATGATGATCGCTGTAGGTATTGTCGGGGCGTTATACCTCGACAAGGCCATAGAATGGCTTATGAATAAAGCAGAGTGGCTCTGTGATCTGCTCAGCCGTGATAGAAATAATTTCCCACAAAAACCTCAATCAGAAAACGATGAGAATAATACAACCAAACCTAAATAACAGGCAGCCCCGGTACTCCGCCTGGCAAATAGCGATGTGGATCGTTTTGTTGCTTTGTGTGGCTTTAATTTTCAGCAGCTGCAGTACCCTTCATAAAACCAAGTCTTCGCAGAAGATCAGCATAGACAGTAGCGGCAATAAAGAGGTCTCTGCTTTTGCAGTTGACAAGATTGACAGTTCTGCTTCTATAAAAAGGACTGACAGCACCGGGAGGAAAACGGAAGCATTTATCATTAACGACACCCGAAGCGGGTTTAAAACTTTCGATGCTGATTCGGGATCAACTGTAGAATTCCGGAACGGAACGGCCAGTGATTATTCTCTTTCTGTGATCATCACAAACCCGGACGGTAAAAAGAAGATTCTCCTGCCTTACCGTGAGGAACATAGAAAAGAGACTAAGAGCACGCAGGAAAGTAAAACCTCCTCTTCAGAGGACATACATAAATTGAACAGCTCCGACAGCTCCGGACAGGCTACGAAAGAAACCGCACATAAAACGGTGCAGGTTCAAACCAAAGATAAAGATGTACACAAGACCTCTTACGCATGGATATGGTGGGCGGTGATCCTCATTGCGGTATCTGCATGCATACGGTATCGAAAGAAAATATTCCCATGGTTACGGCTCCCAACAGATGCCTAACAGTTACACATTTTCGGCTATAAAATATTCGCATATTTCCTGATATAATATTCAAATGGCAGAGTTTAAGATCGCTCATAAAAGAACATCGGCGTTCGAAGGAGGATATACCAATCATCCGAACGATGCAGGAAACTGGACCGGCGGAAAGGTGGGTGTGGGGCTTCTTATCGGTACCAATAAGGGTATATCGGCACCTGTGCTGAAATATTACCTCCGCCGCAATCCTACGGTTGAGGAAATGAAGAATATCAGCGATGAAACAGTGGAGATAATATACCGCCGGAACTATTGGAACCAGATGCGCGGGGATGAGATCAAAGACCAGGAAACTGCCAACTCAATTTATGATATGTGCGTTAATTCCGGGCCTGCCCGCGGCATCCAACTCTGGCAGGCAGCACTTGGTATGCCAGTAAAAGAACAGAGCGGAAAAATGGATGCCATTACGCTTGCTAAAACGAATAACCAATGAGAAACCTTTTGCTTACCGCTGTAACTGCAATTTTATTGTTTTCATGTCGCACGGACAAAAACCATAAATGCGATTGCCCTACAGATTCTCTGCAGGTGGCCAGGCATTGTGATTCCGTGGTCACGTTTGCCGGCGAAGATCAGGAATACTGGCGACGATATACCGACAGCATTCAAAAACTGAAAGTGGTACGTGATACGATCGCCCGCCCTACTGACAAGAGGAAAATTGATTCGCTAGCCACGGCTCTTCACCTGGCTAATTATAAAGTTGAAAAAGTAAAATTCTACCTGCGGCTCGTTGATCAAAAGGCCTCCAACGGAGTATTCCTGAAAGGATGGGTGAAGCGGGCGGTACAATAATTTTAAATTTCTCTTTTTAATGAGTTGATTTGCAATAAATATTCCTAAAGAGGTTAGTAAAAAAATGTAAAAACCTTAGCTAACACGTATTTGTTCACATATGCACAACACCGGTTCTTTAACTATTTATACGTGCCTTTAAGATGTATCTTTGTTCTCGAAATAAGCTTTTGTTGCTTTGAAGCCCTACGTTTTTCGTAGGAGATTTGTAGAAGCCGCAGGGGCTTTTTTCATTTTTTGGTATTGAGCCAGGTTTTGTTTTGGGTCTTGGGAATAAATAACCAATGTCTATATTTATGGAATAAACGGTTGGTATTGTCCCCATCCACTCCTGTTGAAATTCCAATATTAAAATAAGGCTTGATGTTACTTATATGCCGGTAAATATGTTTGTATAAGTTCTCCTTAGCGACAGTTCGTTTTCCTCTACGCCTTTTTCCTTCAGGTATAACTTTATGAAGATCGTTTAAGCGGAACGCCATAGCTCCCAGCACGACGTCAATGCATTGCATGAGAATGTGATCCTTCGAGTCTACCTCATAAATAGAATCTTTACGAATTACAATCGGTGATTCCACAAATTCCGGTAAGTATGTTATCCCATGAATGAAAGACTTGAATTTATCATTCTTCACCTTTTTATCGGGCAATTTGTCAAAGAATACCTCAACATCAATAGGGAGATCTGATATAATATGTTTCAGACCAAAAGCATGTTTAATAAAATAATAATATAAAATGTGGTACTGGTTCTCCCGGTGTTCCTGTTCCAAATCGTGAACAATCACTCGGTTATCAGTGAACATTACCCGGATTTTGATTAAATCCTCTGCTACAAAAGCAAAGAAGGTATCCAATAATAATTTGTATCTGGAAAGGGTAAATTCACTCGTATGCTGCCATTTCACTTCCGAACCTTCCATTCCTAAATCGAGAACCTTGTTGCGAAGGGCAGTGTTTACTCGTTCAAATTGTTCCCTGGCAATTAATAAGCCGCCGTAAAAATTGGAATAATATTTCCCCCTTTGAACGGACTCATCACAAAAAATGTACAACCCAGGCATTATCAAATATAGACATATTGCTTTGCGGTTATAGGCTTCACCCACTAAAAATTAAAGGGAGCAATATACTTTTTAGGGTTTTCCACCGTTATAGATATAGTTTAATACGTACCCCCCGTTAATACAGAGCCTTCGGGCTCTTTTTTTTTATTCGAGATGATTGATACTATTTTGAAAGATTGTGCGTTATTCGAATAGTTTTTATGGCTAAAGACTACTATTGGTTTGGAGCAGCTTTTGGTTGAGCTGCTCCATTTTTATATTCGCCCAAACTTGTATTACAGTCACACTAAAAAACCCGAGGGGTAATCCTCGGGTCCACACCGGCCGGTGCTGTGAATATTTCATTGATGTAAAATTATCTACCTGCAGCAGCTCCGCAAAGAGAAAAACACCGTTATTTTATGGTTTTTTCCTCATGCTCACTTTTACAATAAATATAAAGAACGGGTTCCGCACACACAATCTTCGTGTGCGGCAGATCTACCTAGACCAAAGAAAGGAGCAGATGAAGATCGGATCCGATCGCCGGCACATGATCATCGAGACGAACCGCCCTTTTTTTCGCAATAAAGGATTAAAGCACAGGAATCCCGATGTAAAACTCATCTCCGGCGATGTACCCCGCGGGACCCTTTATGATGAGATCATCCGAGAGGTGATCAGGATGGCGGATGAAGCCTCAACCGGCAAATGATTTCCCGAGTTTTTGCATGCGCTTCAGCTCACGGTCCTTCTCTCCCGATGCATAGTGCTTCATAGTGATCACCGTCGATTTGTGGCCGGCGGTACCGGATGCATCTTTTAATGAATGACTTTCCGCGATCTCATCCAGGTTCAGATTTTTAAGGCTGTAAAGCGTGACAGGTATTTCCAGTTTTTTGCAAACCTCCCGATGCCATTTCTTGAATACATAATCCCGCGGGCAGGGTTTATCACCCGGCTCCAGCAGGCGCCCGAATAAATATTTTTGTCCTGTAGCTTCCTGTAGCAGCTCCTCCCAGAATGGCTTTGCAACATCCTGTATCGGCCTGATATCTTCATGAGTGTATCGACCTTTCTTTACGGTGATCTTGAAAGATCCCTTCTCCAGATTGACATCAGTCGGCTTCAGCTGAATCATTTCCATCACCCGGGAGGAAGAACTGAAGAAGATATGCATGAACCGTCTGTAATATGGATCCGCACTTTTGAAATGATTATCGACCTCGAGCCGCTGATCAGCGGTTAGGGTTACTTTATATTTCCTGATCTCCTTCTGCTTTTTAATCTTCGAAATAGGGTCATTTTCGATTGCTTCCATTTCGATCAGTTGATCAAAGAGCATCATGAGGTATGCGCGGTAATGATTGAATGTGCACGCTGACCATGGCAGCTGCTCTCCTTTTTCATTTTTCTGCTTTCCGCATTCCTTGAGGATTGCACGGATATGCCGGCGGGTGACTATGCTAATGGCCAGATGATCATACCGAAGATGGAGTGCGGCCCGCTCTATTCTTTTAAGAGCGCTTTTGATGCTGTTCCTTGTTGACTCAACAATCTGCAGATCGTCTATCACTTTATTTAATGCAGTGATGATTGGAGTAATGGTACTGATTTCATCGCTCAGGGGATCATTGGAGCTCTCTCCACTTATGAAATTGAAACCTTCTACAGTCAAAGCATCCATAATCTCTTTATGAAGCTTTTTTATCATAAATCGACGTTCTTGGAGGGTCTTGTACCTGTTGATACCGCTTTTTACGATACAGAACTTTCCGCGGGGGTATTTGACCAGGAAAGCAGGATCCTTAAAATAAAATTGAATTTTCCAGTCTTCAGCCATGGAAGCACCGGTCCTGTCCCAATTTTTGGGATAGATCGAAGGGGAGCTGCAGGAGCACCCGTTTGGGAGTTGTAACATACTAACGGTTTTACTGACTTTTGTAATACCGCATGACGCAAGCGTATGTTTTAAATAACTGAAAGCCTTGATATTAAAGACTTTCAGTTTGCTCCCCCTGCTGGACTTGAACCAGCGACCCTCTGATTAACAGTCAGATGCTCTAACCAACTGAGCTAAGGAGGAATTCCTTCCCGTCGTTTTACCGGCGGGATGCAAAAATAAAGATTTTCAGGGTTAAAAAAAACTATATCCAAACTATTTTCCCCCTGAGAAGGGTAGGGCGGGCTTTCCTATCCAAACGAATTATTAGTCAAGCTTCAGTTTCGGGGGTCGCCAAGCCCGGTAAAACATTGCACCAAGTATAGGGACGAGGATCGCAATTGCTAACCATAGCAGTTTGTTGGTTTGGTCCCTGAAAGGGTAATTCAGGATTTGGAGTACGGTTTCCACCCAAAACAGCAGACCCAAAATGATGAAGACGATGATACCAATGAATTAACCGGTGCCGGGCATTGTCAGTAATAATTGGGCTGCTCTCATAATAATTGGTTTTAATGCAAATGTGTAAACAGAAAAAACAGCCATGTTTTCCTTTCCGGAGCAAGGATATAAAATTGTAATCCCTTTAATTTTTGCTTACAGCATTTGTGAACGCAGGTTTTATACGTGGGACTGAATGAGATAATAATTTTAAAGCGAGTGAAATTTTACAAAATCTTACAGCAAAAAAAATAAGGCCTGTTGAGGCCTTATTTTTTCGGTTATCTTATTTTTATTTATCATCAGAACCGGTATTCCCCCCGGAATTTCCTCCGCTTCCGCCTTCCGACTTCCCACCTTGTCCGCCACCGGAATTACTACCTTCACCACCTCCTTCGTTACCGCCTTGTCTGCCATCGCTTCCGGAATTACCGCCGGGGTTTTGTCCGCCGCTACCCTGACCACCTCCCTGTTTGCTTCCTCCTTCTTTATCGCCTTGCCCGCCGCTTCCCTGTCCGCCACTGCCGGAATTACCACCACCCGGGTTTCCGGCATGACCGCCACCACCACCGGAATTCATAATGTTTTCGCGCCCTCCGCCACCGGAATGTATCCCCGGTACCGGTTGACTGCCTATGCCGGTATTACCCGGCATTTCCTGCTGTTGCCCGGATTGATTTGAATGTTTGTTTTCCATGATCTATAATTTTTAGTGAATGAAAGATTAAACAGCATACTACAAATATGCCGGGA
>JBBJLU010000042.1:0-23305 GCA_037719665.1 Ferruginibacter sp. | reverse complement strand
ATAACCAACACCAAAACACCAAATCTCCAAATCGGCTCCTCCCTATTATCAAATTACCAAATTGCCGAATTACCAAATTATCAAATTATCAAATTATTCTCCCCATCTATATGAAGTTGCATCCAATCCCGCCAGATCTATCACGCGGTCTACAACTGTAGCGGCTACTTCTTCGATGGTTTTGGGCCTGTTGTAAAAGGATGGTGTAGCAGGGCAGATGATGCCGCCGGCCAAGGTAATGGTTTCCATATTCTTTATATGAATAAGATTGTAAGGCGTGTCCCGCGCCACAAGGATCAGTTTTCTGCGTTCTTTTAAGATCACATCAGCTGCCCTGGTGATCAGGTCATCAGACATTCCTGATGCAATGCGGCCCATGGTTCCCATGCTGCAGGGAATGATGATCATCGTTCCGTATTTTGCCGACCCCGATGCAAAAGGTGCGGTAAAATCATTTTTGGTGAAATATTTTACATCAAAGTTTTCATAAGATTCATCCCCGATCTCGGTCTTCCAAACGGCTTTGGCATTATCCGTCATCACCACCGATAATGCCGCTATCTGCGCACTTAATTGAGATAATTTTGTTAATAAAACTTTGGCATATATTGAGCCGCTGGCCCCGGTTATGGCTACTACAATTTTTTGTCTTAATTTTTCATCCATATGATAAAGTTAAACCATTTACGGATGAAGCCGGTTACGGGATTAGTTGTTACAACATTAATTATTGCAGCTGCATTTTCCTTTCGTACTGCACCCAAAGAAAAGGTCAATTGGATCAGTATGCAGCAGCTCAATGAAATGTATGCGAAACAACCCCGCCCGGTGCTCATTGATATTTACACGGATTGGTGCGGGTGGTGCAAAGAAATGGATCGTACTACTTATCAGCATGGTAAGCTGGCTTCCTATATCAATGAACACTATTATGCCGTAAAATTCAATGCGGAGACCCGGGAGACCATCAGCTTTAATAATAAGATCTTTACATACAACCCGCAATACCGCACCAATGAGTTGGCCCTCTATCTTACCGGCGGCAGGCTGTCATATCCTACCACGGTCTTCATGAGCGGGCCTGACGGGCAACCTGCACCGCTGCCGGGCTATATGAAGCCGAAGCAGATGGAAGGGCCCTTGAAATTTTTCGGCGGCAAAGCCAATGAGAAAGAAAGTTTCATCGCCTTCAACAAAAAGCTGCATACGGAATGGTAAGTTTATCTTTGTGTAAAGCTTACAAATGACGAAGTTGGACACTTTACTGAAGGCTGTTAGATCCTCTGTTGAAAACAATACGCTTCTCCGGATCACGCTTGGAAACAAAAGAGATAAAGCAGCCGACCTTAAAAATGTCTATATCAAACCGGCCATGATAAAGGACAAGCTTATGCTTTCTTTTGTTTATCGTTATCCGACAAAGGACATTACAAAAAACTTTCTGCTGTCCGACGCTCTCTCTGAAATACGATCATCTTTAGTGAAGGTTTTTTTTAATGCGGATATCTACACGGTTTCCCAAACGCTTTATTTCTCCGCTGACGCTGCCGGTAAAGAAATGCTGGTGACAAAACCTGCGGCATCCGCTGCTCCTGTACTTACCCACGATAAAGAAAAGAAAAGACTACTCAACAGTTCGGCGATATGGCTCCGTGAACTAGGTATCACCGGCGCGGAAGGAAATATTAAAAAAGAGAAGCAGCATAAGTTCAAACAGATCAACAGGTATGTAGAGATCATTGAAGGGATCTTACAGGATGTAAAAATGGATGATCCTTTTACGGTAAATGATATGGGCAGCGGGAAGGGATACCTCACGTTTGCATTATACGATCACCTCACTGCAAAAAATATTCCTGCGCAGGTAACCGGAATTGAATTACGAAAAGATCTCGTGGATAGCTGTAACCGGATCGCGGAAAAATCAGGATATGCCGGGCTTTGCTTTGTTGAAGGCAGCATCAGTGATACGGCAATTGATAAAGTTGATATGCTTATTGCATTGCATGCCTGTGATACCGCAACAGATGATGCTATAGCCAAGGGCATCCGCGCAGGTGCTGCGATCATCATCTGCGCACCCTGTTGCCACAAACAGGTCCGTAGACAGATGAAGCCCGCCAATGCCTTGCAGGATATCACGAAACACGGCATCCTCCTGGAACGACAGGCGGAGATGGTGACCGATACCATCCGCGCATTGATGCTCGAAGCGCATGGGTATAAAACCAAAGTTTTTGAATTCATCGAAGAAGAACATACGCCGAAGAATGTATTGATCGTGGGAACGAAGAGCATGTCTGCGGAAAATGTAAGAGACTTGAATTTTGAAAAAATTAAAGCATTGAAAGAAATGTTCGGGATAAAGGAACATTATATAGAGACTGTTTTATAAAAGATGTTACCTTACAATTACCGGGATTGAAGGCACGGAGATTTTCGCTGATGCGGGAAACAAATCTGCAGGAAAATTCTTTAACTTCATCAGATGGCTACAGCCCCTGCACAGCACCGCACGCTCGGTCTCTTCCAATCTTCTGTTTTAAATATGATCGATATGGTGGGCATCGGGCCCTTTATTTCCATGCCGATCGTGATTGGCCTTCTCGGTGGAATGTACCTATGGGCATGGATCGCCGGAGCCGTACTTTCCTTTGTAGATGCCATGATCTGGAGCGAGCTCGGTGCCGCATACCCGCTTGCGGGCGGCAGCTATAATTTTCTGAAAGTTTCTTACGGTGAACGCGGTGCGGGTAAAATGATGATTTTCCTTTATGTATGGCAAACCATCATCCAGGCACCGTTGGTAGCGGCTTCCGCAGCAATAGGCTTTGCACAGTATTTTATGTACCTCGTTCCGTTGGAAGTATGGCAACAAAAAGCACTTAGCGGTGCCGTCATCATTTTCGTTACTTTTCTCCTGTACCGAAAAATTGAAAGCATCGGGAAGATCGGTGTATTGTTATGGATCGGCGTGATTGGAACGCTGGGCTGGATCATTTTCGGCGGGCTCAGCCATGGCAATTTTATGAAGCCATTATTTGATATGAAAACTTCATTCAGCATCAATGCTATTGCCTCATTTGTTTTCGGGCAAGCCTGTGTGAAGACGATCTACAGTTATCTCGGCTATTATAATGTTTGCCACCTCGGCGGGGAAATAAAGAAACCCGGTAAAAACATTCCCCGTAGCATGTTCATATCAATTATCATAATTGCCGTTTTATACCTGTCGATGAATATGAGCGTGACAAGCGTTATACCCTGGCAGGAGATCAAAGGATGGCATGATGCCGGGTCAAATAATTTCCTGGTCTCCACCTTTATTGAAAGACTCTACGGGCATACCGCAGGGATCGTTGTGACGGTGATGGTACTCTGGGTAGCGCTGGCATCATTGTTTGCAGTAATGCTGGGTTACAGCCGCGTACCCTTTGCCGCTGCAAGAGACGGAGCATTTTTTAAAATATTCGGAAAGTTGCACCCCACCAAAGACTTCCCTTATATTTCTTTACTGGTCCTTGCAGGGTTCGCCTTTGTATTCAGTTTACTCTTTCGCATGGGAGATGTCATCAGTGGCATTTTGGCGATGCGTATCATGGTGCAGTTCATCGGGCAGGCAGTAGGAGTGATGCTGCTTCGGAAACGGAAAGGAACTGCAGGTCTGCCCTATAAAATGCCCCTATACCCCGTGCCCGTCATCCTCGCGATCCTCCTATGGTTGTTTGTATTTTATGCTACCGGCACTACTGTCATCATAAGCTTTGCGATCGTGCTGGTAAGCGGACTTGCAGTCTATTTAATAAAAGCACGATTGAAAAAAGAGTGGCCGTTTGAAAAAGAAGTTTAAATATATTTATATTTACAGAAACAGACTGCACTCATGAAAATATTAATGTTATTGATAACTACGGTTGTATCGTTGTATTCCTGCTCAAAAAAAAATGATGTCGTAACTCCTCCTTCTCAGTCTGACACACTTACAACTGGCTGGTCATTTTCTCAAACCATTGCACAGGGAGAGGACTTTTCCGATATATTTTTTACAGATAACAATTTCGGATATGCGTTGAGCAAATCGGGTGTTTATAAATCAGTGAACGGCGGTCAAACATTTTCAAAAATCAATAATACACCGGGCTTAATTAACATGGCAGCTATCGGCACGGGCAAAGCTTTATTTGTCGCTCAAAACCCTACCCCTTTGGTAACACTAAACGGCGGTAGTTCATTTTCAAACCCAACGCTACCTACACCTCCCGGAGGGTTACCGTCGTTCCAGGATTGCTTTTATTCTTCGTCCAATACCTGTTATCTGTCGAGTTCGCGATATGTTTGGAAATCACTTGACGGTGGGAATAGCTTTGATACTGTATTTACTTTTATACCGGGCTCTGCTGCTGTAAGCCTTTATTTTCTTAATGACAATTCAGGTTGGATCCTCAGGAATGAAGGTTTATATAAAACGACAGATGGAGGTTATTCATGGATAACTCTCGTCAATCAGCAACTTAATCACGGTGTTGTTTATTTTGCAGACGCGAATAACGGGTTTTACTCCTCTAATGCGAATAATATTTTTCAAATTAACAGAACTACAAATGGCGGAACTAACTGGCAATCTGTATTTCAATCAACTTCATCCGGTGGGGAACCTGCAGGAGATATACATTTTGTAAGCAATACCACCGGATACTTTTCTTTCGGTAATAGGGTTTACAAAACAACCAATGGCGGAAGTACCTGGACGCCTATATTATCCCTTGCCAACAATCAGACAATAATAGAAATTCATTTTACAGATGTCGCACATGGTTGGGCTCTTACCGTCGGAGGCAAGTTGTTCAGATTTGTCGGATAAAAAAGTAATCTTATTATTTTACAGCGGCAACTGATGCAAGGGTAAAATACTTTTATGAAAAAAATACTCGTTCTTTTTGTAATTATATTTATTTCAAAGTTTGCAATTTGTCAGTGCCCGCCTGATAACGGAGATAATATTTACTACCCTGAACTTGATAAATTCTTAGGCACTTGGAAATACGCTAACGGAACTACGGAAGCAATTATAACTTTTAAAAAAGAACATCAATGTTATTCTGCTGGACCGGGTGAAAGTTATTTTGAGGACGGGTTAATAGGAGTGTATAAGGTTTCCGTAAATAATCAAATTGTCTTCGACAATACTGCTGATTTCACTAATTTCAACCCGAATATCGTTTACGCTGCTAAAATTTCACTGGGTCCGGATTGTAATGTAGTTCAGCCAAATTTTGTAAAGGGATTTATAAAAGATGTTGTAAAGGAGAAATATGTGGATGTAGAAATTACCTATATCCCTACGTCAATTCCTGAAATATATGTACACCAATATAATCCTGAACGTTTTGGTCTTCAAGCCTTGGATGGAACAGTAATTAAGGAAGATCTAAGACATCCTAAAGGCACATTTATCCCCGGGTTCACAGTTCCAACAAATGTGAACTTTATAAAACAACAATAAGACAGTTAAAGAAGATAAAGCCTCGCTAAAACGCGGGGATACTTTTATGATCACCTGTCATTTATTTCTTCAATTCTCGCAATAATCCTTCAGTATCCAACACCTTCGTATACATTTCCAAACTGCCGTCAGGATGATGCGGCCATTCAGCCATTGGCTACATCCACTCCGCTAAACGGTGCAGTGAATTATACCCCTTCCTTTAGCACAGAGCAGTACGATGACGGGAATAATTTCTCCGCAAACGTTTTCAATATTTCGCAGACAGGAGTATATAAATTGGATGCATTTTACTCCTTTACAATAGTATCTGCAGCGGCGGCATTCACCCTCACAGCAGCCATTCAAAACAATGTTGGGTTAATTCTCGCAGCCAACACCATGGTGATACCGTCCGGCTTTTCAGGAACCGTATACCTTAATGTATCGGCAATTACAAAAATTCTCAGGGAAGGGGTGTTTACGCATACACAACAGTTTCTAAAAGCGGGGTATCCAATCAGACACTTACTTCTGTAACATTCAGCGGATTCAGGGTACATTAATAATAAAAAAAGCGAAGCAACTGCTTCGCTTTTTTTTGTGAGAAATGGTAAATCCCTTACATAGTTTCAGCCATATCAGGTATATCCGCGGCTTTGTAATCCCCCGCGTCTAATTTTTTCTTTGTTTCTTCAAAGGCTTTTAATGTGATATCAATATCCTCAAAGCTGTGCACCGAAGTGGGGATGAGGCGATAAATAATATCTCCTTTCGGTATAACAGGGTACACTACGATAGAACAGAAAATACCGTAGTTCTCTCTCAGGTCCATTACCATTTGCGTAGCTTCCGGCACATCGCCTTTCATAAAGATGGGGGTAACAGGGCTGTTCGTATGCCCGATATCAAACCCCCGTTCCTTCAGCCCGCTCTGCAACCTTTCTACATTCTCCCAAAGTTTCGTTCGCAATTCCGGCATGGTCAGTACCATCTCCATCCTTTTCAGCATCCCGTCTACAATAAGCAGCGGCAGGCTCTTTGCAAAGATCTGTGAGCGGGTATTATAACGCAGGTATTTCAATACCGCCTTCGGCCCGCTGATAAAGGCACCGATGCTGCCCATACTTTTTACAAATGTGCTAAAGTAAAGATCAATTTCATTTTGTACGCCCTGTGCTTCATCTGCGCCTGCTCCGGTAGGACCCATATACCCGAAGCCATGTGCATCATCTATTAAGATCCGGAATTCATATTTTTTCTTCAGTGCGGTGATCTCTTTTAAAATACCCTGTTCGCCGTCCATGCCGAACACACCCTCGGTGATCAGCAAAATGCCGCCGCCGTTTTTCTCTGCTAATGCTGTCGCACGCACCAGTTGTTTTTCGCAATCTTCAATATCATTGTGCTTAAAAGCAAACCTGTTGCCCATGTGAAGGCGCACACCATCCACGATGCAGGCATGTGCTTCCGCATCATATACGATCACATCCCGGCGGTTTACCAATGCATCTATACAACTCATGATACCCTGGTAGCCGAAGTTGAGCAACATGGTATCTTCCCTGTTCACATAGTTACTAATGATCTTTTCCAGTTCCTCATGCTTGGCTGTATTGCCGCTCATCATTCGGGCACCCATCGGGTTTCCCATACCGTATGCCTCCGCCGCCTCGGTATCTGCTTTGCGCACATCCGGGTGATTGACCAGGCCGAGATAATTATTCAGGCTCCAAACGATCATTTCTTTCCCGCGAAACTGCATACGCGGCCCCAGCTCACCTTCCAATTTCGGAAAAGCAAAATATCCGTGTGCACGATCCATATGCTGACCGATAGGTCCGCCGTCATTCACCAATTTTTCAAAAACATCCATTCTGAAGTAATATTTAAGATTTAATAAGAAGTTTCGGTGTGCAAAAGTAACGAAAAGGCATTTAAGGCAATGGAGGGAGCCGACCATCGACGACCGACCACGGACCACGGACCACCGACCACCGACAGTTCATTCTCTGCGAAAACTCTTCTTCTCCGGCTCTCTGCGGTTGAGGATACAATCTTTTTATCTTTTTTCCCTTTTTAAACTTTTGGCCCTTAAACAAAACGATTTCTTCATATTCTATCTATATTCCTTCTCCTACCTTTACCTCAAAAAACGCATGCTCATTAAAGGATTATTCTCTCTTCTTGGTCTTACTCTTTTCTCTTTTACAACCTCAGCTCAAAAAACTAACGACGCGATTGTCAATAACGGCATTGATCGGCCCAAACTGGTGGTCGGTATCGTTATCGATCAAATGCGCTGGGACTACCTCTACCGTTATTATAACCGTTACAGTGAAGGAGGCTTCAAACGCTTATTAAAAAAGGATTCAGCTTTGAAAACACCCTGATCCCCTATACGCCTGCAGTCACAGCAGCAGGGCATACAACCCTTTATAGCGGCACTGTGCCTGCTGTTCACGGGATAGTAGGAAATGATTGGGTGGAGCGGAGAACGGGTGATACATTGTATTGTTCGCAGGATGAATCTGTACAAACGGTCGGAAGTTTTTCGGCAGCGGGGCGTATGAGCCCCCGGAATATGTTCACTTCAACTATCGGGGATGAATTGCGGCTCGCCACAAATTTTAAAAGCCGTGTCTATGGTATTGCCCTTAAGGACCGCGGAGGCATTTTCCCCGCCGGGCACAGCGCCAATGCTGCATATTGGTTTGACGACAGTACCGGCAACTGGATCAGCAGTTCCTATTACATGAATGCACTCCCGCAATGGGTGCAAAATTTTAATGCAGAAAAAAGGCCGGATGACATATTAAGCAAACCATGGAACAGGTTGTATGATTCGGCTTCATACGTCCAAAGCGTTGCGGATGAACGGCCATATGAACGCTCAACGCCTTTGCAGGTATCAAAAGGTTTTCCCCATCGCTTCACGACCAACGGCGGCAGGAATTACCAAGCCTTGCGCATCATCCCGTTTGGCAATACTTTCACGCTGGATTTTGCCAAACAAATGATAGAAAAGGAAAAGTTAGGGAGCAGCGGTCAAACAGACATGCTTTGTATCAGTCTTTCTTCTACTGATTTTCTCGCGCACCGTTTCGGGCCGCAGGCATCGGAAACAGAAGATTGTTATCTGAGGCTCGATAAGGACCTGGAGCTTTTTTTTAAAAATCTCGATAAGACTTTGGGGCGCGATAATTATTTGCTTTTTGTTAGTGCAGATCACGGCGCACCCCAAACCCCGGATTACCTGGTGGCAAACAAATTGCCCGCCGGAAGCATTAGAGGAAAAATATTGGCGAACGAACTCAACGCTGAATTATTTAAAAAGTTTAAAGTAAGAAATTTGGTCCGGAAATATTATGAATACCAATTGTATTTGAATGACCGCAGCATTGATTCCGCCGGCCTGGATTCCCGAAAGGTTTATGACTATGCGGTAAACCTGTTATTGCTGCGTCCCGAAATTTTACAGGCCTTTGACTACAGGAATTTTCATCAGACCATCCTGCAGGAGGATCTGAAAAAACGGCTGGCAAACGGTTATTTTTATTCCCGCAGCGGCGATATACAGATGATCCCAAAACCGCACTACACTGATGCATCCACGCTCGGCACCGATCATGGCGTAGGATATACTTATGATACGCATATCCCGTTAATATTGTATGGTTGGGGGATCAAACCGGGCAAAACAAACCGCCAAACCTACATGACAGACCTTGCTCCCACCATTTCAGCAATGCTGCACATTCAAATGCCAAACGGCTCCGTAGGGCAGGTGTTGGAAGAGGTGATGAAATAAAAGTGATGAATTATGAGAGATGAGTTATGAGAGAAGAGTGTTACTTGTTATACAACTCAATCCGGTGGTACCCCACCTGTCAGTTCTAATATTCATGCTGAAGTTTATAGGCTGAGGAAGTTCTTAGATGAATTTGATGAACAGTTTTTGGCTCATGGTGTATTTTAGATATATTTGGTAAAAACTAGCTAAACTTAAATTTCATGGAATTCAAAGACCAAATTAAAGCCCTTGCTGATAGAGTAAGTAAGATGAAGGACAAAATTCAAACTGAAGAGGCGACCAAGAATGCGTTGATTATGCCTTTCATCCAAGCAATGGGATACGATGTATTCAACCCGCTTGAAGTTGTTCCTGAATTTATTGCAGACATTGGTATAAAGAAGGGGGAAAAAGTTGATTACGCTATCATTAAAGACAATGAGCCTATTATACTTATTGAATGTAAGCATTGGTCTGCAGATCTAGACCCGCACAACAGTCAGCTATTCAGATATTTTCATACAACTAAAGCCAAGTTTGGGATATTAACCAACGGTATCATGTTCAGATTTTATACTGACCTGGTTGAAAACAATAAAATGGATGATAAGCCTTTCTTTGAGTTTAGAGTTGATGATATGAAAGAAGCTCAGGTAGAAAAGCTTAAGGAGTTTACAAAAGCAAATTTCAATCTTGAATCCATAAATAATACTGCAAGTGAATTAAAGTATATGTCTGAATTGCGGAACATGATTGTAAAAGAAATCAGTGACCCATCAGAAGATTTCACAAAATACTTTGCAAAGACGGTTTATCCTTCGATGGTGACTTCAAAAATTTTGGAACAATTTAAAGGGTTGGTAAAAAGAACCTTCCATCAATACATTAACGATGCTATCAATGAAAGATTGAAAACAGCATTAGCAACTGAACAACAGAAAGCAGACCAAATTGCAAAAGAAGAATTGACAGCTAACATCACTCCTGAAACAAATGTTGTAACAACGGCAGAAGAAATGGAGGCGTTTTATATCATCAGGGCTATCGTATGTGCAAAAGTGAATCCTTCCCGAATATCAATCAGGGATAACCAATCGTATTGCGGTGTATTGCTTGATGACAATAACAGAAAGCCTTTATGTCGTTTACATTTCAATGGCAAAAAGAAGCAGGTAACTTTCTTTGATACAGGCAAGGAAGAAAGGGTGAACCTTGAAGAAAGCAATCATTTGTATGAATTTACTTCAAGGTTTATGACTACACTTGGTCTATATGAAAAAACTATAAAAGGAATGCCCGCAGATATCCAGTAAAATGTTATTCATGAAAATGCTTTCCCTTTGTATTCTGTTTTTTAGTTCAGCATTTGCTTTCAGCCAAAAGATTGCATTATTGGATAAAGAATTGAAGAAGCCTATACTTTATACAGATAGTTTAACTCTTGAACAGGTGACTAGCAATTTAGTCGCAATTCCTGTTGATGCCCTTGACACACTCATGTCCAATTTAAAGGCAATCAAAAGTCTGTTATCAAACAATCTACAAAGAGCCAAGATGAAGTCTTTTATGATGCGGTCAGGTGCTTCAGAGTTGAAAGTAACCACTGTTGCACATGCTTACGGGGATAGTTATGAAATTAATCTTGTAACCAACTTGAATGAAATAAATAGTACCTATCAGTTTGCTTCTCATACTAACCTGAACAAGGGCAACATAAAAAGAATTGATAAGTTCATGGCTTATCTTCAAAACGCTTCTGCTTTATTCAATAAGAAATATGTTGAAATGACCCCTCGTTATCTTCAGGTCGAAGTTTATCAATAGCAATACTAATTAATTTAGTAAGTATATTTGCTGAAATGCCTTACTATAGAATCGTAATTTGGACAAAGCGGCGTAAGAATCCGTATATAGTAATCCTCTACTGGCGCAAGTGTTCCGCAGGATCACTTGATGCCTTTTCGCTTTCCGGTCTGCGACCGGGTTAGGCAATCAAATATTCAATATCAAATATTCCTTTTCTGTTTGAATAATAATCTGTAACGCTGCTGTTAATAGTCATTATGATCAAACATGAAAAAACCCTATCAATTGATAGGGCTTAAATTCAACTGTTGGGTTACTAGGATTCGAACCTAGACAAACAGAATCAAAATCAGGGAGTGTATGGCGTTTATTGAGGCTTACCTAAGCTGTATGCCTATTCCAGGTTCTATGGGTCAAGTGGGCGGTAGCAGGGGTCTGGGTAATTACTAATGCAATTGAAACTGCATTTCTGACTGATTGTGAGGCAGTTGGAATGCTTCAATCCCTGCCCTATAAGGGGCTGATTGATGAAATGATATTGATTAGGGGTAGATAAGGGCCTGAAGGGCGGGGAAAGCGGTTAGGTTTAGAAACCTTCCGAGCTACATTAACCACCATAACATCAGGAAAGCTCCCATGAAAGATAATATACCAAGGGTTTTATAAATTATGTGCTTCTGAAGGATAAAAATAACGCCAGCGAAACCAAATAGTCCGCTAAAAAATAATGTTGACAAGATGACATAAGAATAAAACCTTTGGAGGCCTGAAGGAAAATGATTTAAATATAATTGTTTAAACTCTTCACGATTACTTTTTGCTAATTCGATATGGTTATTCGTAAAAGTAAAATAATCAATAACATGTATAGCCGCTAAAGTAAATGCAATAAGAGCCAGTGGCAGTAAAAACCGCAAAACTTTCATTAAAGAACTTTGGGCACCTAATATTTCATTATCCTTGTATAAACTCATAGTAGATATAATTTTACAAATGACTCATTAATTAGGAATTATCATCCACCACCAAGGAATTGTATTTCCCTGACATGATGTTGGTACACAATCATAAAAGCAAACATACACGTTAAAACAGGTTTGACAGAGCATATCATGTGCTAAACATGCCTGATTCCATTTTGCACACGGCGCATTATAATTCCCGCAACATCCACATAGAGTGCCGTTCGGCCATTGTACTTTCCCAGCTTCATCTTTTCCAAAATAAAGGGATAATAAATCAGTTAATTGCATAACATTTAATGTTACTCCACTTACATTTCGTAAAGCCCCTAAGTAATACCCGATTCCTAGATTTGCAGTATCCCGTACTTGTCTGGCATACAAATAAAGTTTAAAACTATCAACGTTTATCCATACATCTTCCATACACACAAATGAAGAAATCACATTAAGATAAGAGGCCATGACATGAAAATTAACATTCCCTGTATTGATTGTATCCTCTGCTGGCGCAAGTGTTCCGCAGGATCACTTGATGCCTTTTCGCTTTCCGGTCTGCGACCGGGTTAGGCAATCAAATATTCAATATCAAATATTCCTTTTCTGTTTGAATAATAATCTGTAACGCTGCTGTTAATAGTCATTATGATCAAACATGAAAAAACCCTATCAATTGATAGGGCTTAAATTCAACTGTTGGGTTACTAGGATTCGAACCTAGACAAACAGAATCAAAATCTGTTGTGCTGCCTTTACACCATAACCCAATCACAATTTTATTCGGGGTGCAAAAATAAGGGTTTTCAAAAAAAGCCCAAACTATTTCTCCCGACTATTTTATTCGCTGTCCTCTTTTTCTTTCAGCGATTTGATGAGATCCAGCGCCTCGGCCACCACATCACACATAATAGTAATAAGTGAACCGGGTTTTGCGGTGTTATATGCGTGCATAATGGCTTCTTTCTCATTATAGATCACGGTAACCGGGATGTCATTTCTCTTTTCTGAATTAATACCTTCTACCAGTAACTCTACAATGTTTTCTGCAGTACGTCCGCGCAGGTGTTTATCCTGGCGTATGATGATCTCATCAAAAGACCTTGCTGATATGGCACCCAGTTCGCGGATATCCTCATCACGCCGGTCACCGGTACCGCTGATGATACCTACTTTCGGGCTTCCGTCCATTTTATTCACAAAATCACAAAGCAATTGCAGGCCCGCCGGGTTATGGGCAAAATCCGCTAAAAATTTAAAATTCTTGAATTGAAAAAGATTGAGCCGTCCCGGCGTTTGGGTAGGGGATGGAATAAAGGTTTCCAACGCTAGCTTAATATCTGCCACTTTAATATTCCGGTATAAATAAGTTGCCAGTACTGCCGGCAAACAGTTCATAACATTATGTAACGCCTTTCCCCCGTAAGTGATGGGGATATCGGAAACCTTCTGTACCCTGATCTTCCAGGTTCCTTTCATGATCGTTACATAACCGTTTTCAAACACCGAAGCCAGGCCACCGGTCTTACAATGTTTTTTTATCCGCGGATTATTTTCATCCATGCTGAATAATGCGATGTTACAACTCAGTTCTTTGCGCATATCATAAACCAGGTCATCATCTGCATTCAGTATGGCATAGCCGTGTTTGTACACTGTTTCCGGCACGACGGATTTTACTTTGGCCATTTGCGCAATGCTGTCTATACCACCGAGCCCCATATGATCTGCGGTTACATTGGTTACAATAGCAATATCACAATGCCGGAAAGCGAGGCCGCTTTTCAGTATACCGCCGCGTGCACATTCCAATACCGCAAAATCAACAGTAGGATCTTTTAATACGAATTGCGCAGACACCGGCCCGGTACAATCACCCTTCATCATCATTTGATTTTGTATATACACGCCATCGCTGGTCGTATAACCAACTTTGTACCCTGCACTCTTAGCGATATGAGCCGTAAGCCTTGATGTAGTGGTCTTCCCGTTCGTTCCGGTAATGGCGATGATAGGAATGCGGCCGGTATTTTCTTTAGGAAAAAGCATATCGATCACCGGTTCTGCTACGTTTCGGGCAATGCCCTCAGAAGGTTCAATATGCATACGGAACCCGGGTGCTGCATTTACTTCCAGCACGGATCCGCCGTTTTCTGTGATTGGCACCTTTAGGTTCGGAGCCATGATATCTATTCCGCAGATATCAAGCCCGATGATCTTGCTGATCCGTTCCGCCATGAAAATATTGGTAGGGTGCACCTCATCCGTTACATCGGTAGAAGTACCGCCGGTGCTGAGGTTGGCCGTAGGTTTTACCAATACCAATTCTCCTTTTGGCGGAACAGTATCTAATGTATAGCCTTTGTCTTCCAGCATTTTCCCGGTGAAATCATCGGCTTTTATTTGGGTGAGCACTTTCTCATGACCGTAGCCCCGGCGCTCATCTTTATTAGTCTCATCAATAAGCCATTGTACAGAATGGATACCGTCCCCCGTTACTGCAGCAGGTGTACGCAATGCTGCGCAGATAAATTTATTATTGATGCAGAGCAAACGGAAATCGAAACCCACGATAAATTTTTCGCAGATAACACTGCGGCCGTATTTCTGTGCGGCTGCCAATGCTGTCAGCGCCTGTTCCCAATTTACAATATTTGTGGTGGCGCCCTTGCCGTGGTTTCCATTCAGCGGCTTAAGCACGCAGGGATAACCTACTTTTCCCACGGCAACTTTCAATTCATACTCATCGCGAATGATGCTTCCTTTCGGCACCGGTATTTCCGCGGCTTCCAGGAGATTTTTTGTATCGTCTTTATCGCCCGCAATATCCACCGCAATGCAACTGGTGGTACCGGCAATTGTAGCCCTGATCCTTTGTTGGTTTACGCCATAGCCCAACTGAACGAGACTGCTGCGATTGAGCCGGATGTAAGGAATTCCTCTTTTTGCGGCTTCCTCCACAATGGCTCCCGTGCTGGGGCCAAGGCGGGTTTCTTCGCGGAGTTCGCGCATCGTTTGCACATCTGCAGCCAGGTCATAATCTTTTCCTTCGATCAATGCTTCACAGATACGGAAAGCAGATTTTGCAGCAAATAAACCTACCGCTTCTTCCATATAATCAAATACCACCCAATATTCTCCTTCCTTGCCCGTGCCGCGGGTACGGCCGAAGCCCATATCCATGCCGGCAAGTGTTTGCAACTCCAGCGCAATATGTTCTATCACATGCCCCATCCAGGTGCCTTCTTCCACGCGTTCAAAAAAACCACCGGGCTTTAGCTCGCTGCAACGGTGTTCGTATAAGGTCGGCAACATCTTCTCGAGGTTTTCGCGGAACCCTTTAATAGTATTGGTGGGGCGCTGTTCCATCTCTTCCAGGTCCAGCTTCATTTGTATCAGTTTCCCGCGGCGAATGCTCCAATAATTCGGGCCGCGCATGGCTTTAAGTTCTACGATCTTCATGTGAGAATGTTCAGGTTGGTTAAGTGACTGAAAAAGGAAATTAGTGAAGAATGTTCAATGTTCAAAGCTCAAAGTTCAAAGTTTCGGTACAGGGTACCCTTCAAGAAACGGCATGAGCGTTGTCTGCTCTGTTTAGTTCTGCCCTCTGTTATTTTATCATATTCAATATCATTAGGTTCCCAAAGTTCGATCTTGTTTCCTTCAGGATCAGTGATGTGTACGATTTTCCATAATCAAACGATACAATTTTATCGGAGCCGTTACGCCTTCTTTTATTAACGCTTCCAACAAAACTTCAGGATTTTCCACGGGGTAACAGATCATGAATGCATCCGCGGCCGACTCAAAATATTCCTGTTTTCTGCAAAGGGGCTCCGGTGGGTAAAACCTGATTTTACACTTTCTTCTACCTGTCCCCACTCAAAGTTGGTGCCGTATTTATCAGTATCCTGCCCAAGAAATTGGTTATACCGGGAACTCATTTTTTTCAGGGTCCTTGCATTTGAAGAAGATGCCGCCGATGCCGATTACTTTTTTTATGGTAAACAGGTTGTTTTACCGAATGAAAAGAATTAAAAGCATAGCCCCGATATATCCTGCAGTCGATGCCTGTGATCAACATTTTTTCCACTCCGCCAGGTGGACGATTTAATGATAACCGGCATCAATGAAATACCGTTGACGGCGGTTTCAACTAAGATTTTTTTCTTTTTACTGTACAACCGATCGCTTTTGTAACAGCCACAGGCGGTGCTTCTTTTTTCAATAATGATGCGATAGCATCTTCGAGGTACTTTGTCTGCGCGGGATCAGCATTTTCGGTATCGTTATCAATTGCACCGGTATAGCGGATCATATTGCCTTCCGCTTCACGCATCACCAGGAAAGTATGCGGTGTTGCTTTTGCACCGTATGCATTAGCCGTCAGTTGCCCTTCATCGAATAAATAAGGGAAAGCATAACCTTTGGCCTTTGCCAGTGCCTGCATTTTTTCATAAGTGTCCGCGGTGGAAACCTCCGGATCATTCGGGTTGATAGCGATCACCGGGAAACCGGCAGGAGCATATTTTTTATGGAGATGCATGATCCGTTGTTCATATGCTTTGGCATAAGGACAGGTGTTGCAGGTGAATACGACGATAAACCCTTTTGCCTTTACATAATCTTTAAAGGAAACATTTTTCCCGTCGGTGTTCTTTAAATTGAAATCCGGTGCAGCCCGGCCGGGGAGCAGGGTTGTGTATTGCGCAGTTGCGGAAAAACAGGCAAAAGCCAACAGGAGAGGGAGTAGTCTTTTCATCATTTTTTAATGTTTAAATATTGCGATAATAATTTTTTGTAATCAAATTCTTCTTCAAAAAATTTCCGCTGCTTTCCTTTTACCATCAGCGTGGCAGGGATAGCCCCGGACCAGGCAGGGTCAATATTATCAATGTATTCCTGTTGATTCTTTTCATCCAGCAGAAAAACTTCAGAGCGTAGTTTTCTTTTTTTAACAAAAGGGATCACCGTCTTCTGCAGTTTTGACCTGAAATCAACATTGACCAAAATTACTTTTAGCTTATCCGCGCTGTAGTCCTTATTCAGTTTTTCAAAGTGCACCAGTTCTTCTACACAGGGCCCGCACCAGGTAGCCCAGAAATTGACGATGTAAACCGTGTCTCCGCCGTTTGCTATCCTTTTATTGAGCGCATCGATCTTCACCAGATAATTTTTTGGCTGGCTCTTACCGGGAAAATAAAGTCCCATCATTAAAACGGCACAAAGCAATAGTCTCATAAATAGCAAAGTTTTGTAACGGTATCCTGCAATGAACAAGATAGGGCACCCGAGGCAAAATGTTACACAACGAAGTGCCGGCCGGTAAATCAGTTTATCGACGGACTAATGTCAGCCTTTCTGAGCCGCCGCCGCGGTTCATATCAAAGACAAGGCTGTCTGTAGTCAGTTTGGCGATCTTCACCATGATCTCTGAACCTTCCGCAGGCTTTGTAAATAACATATCGTTCTCCACCTTATAAGTACCCTCTTCTGTTGTACCGCCATAAATAAAACTGTATTTTTCTTTATTGTCAAAGATGAAAACGGTTCCTGCGGCGTTGAGGTCGGAAGGCACACCGTTTGCCAACCATTCCGCCCCCTGCCATTTACCGATGATAAGTTTATTGTTTGTTGAATCCCCGCAGGAAGCAAAGAACAGGAAAGAGAAGATTGCTGAGAAACAGATCATTCGTTTAATCATACATTTTATTTTTCGGGAAAGACTATACCGTTTTCTTCTTTCTCAGTAAGTAGTGATAGACATTTTTATCCGTGACTGCAAAGGCAAAGGCCTGCACAAATTCATAACCGTTTTTTGTCATAAAGTTCAGGGCGTCTATCATGGAATTAAAGATCTTATTCTTCCCGTTTACGTCCTTTATCCTTGTGTCACTTGCGGAACTGAACAATTTATTTTCCTGCCCGAAATCTATATCAATAGTCAGTTTGTTACTGAAGAGCCGTGAAGTGCCGATGATCTGAACATATTCCACATCAATGTTCTTTAGGGGACTTCATTGGTCTGCGATTTTTACACGCCGTCAGGCAGGTAATTAGGGTAAATAATCTGTTTCGCATAGTATTTATTAAATGGTGACCTTGTAACCTCCCAAAGCTATTGTATTTAAGGAGACCGCAATTCACCTTACAGAAGATTTAATTAACAAACCTTTTTAATTATATCCCAATATTCACATTCCGTTGATAACAATAAAATAATATGCAGGGTATTGCGTTAGTTTTGTATTAACCAATATGTGCATGCATGCATTTTGCAAAAGGAAAACTGCTTGCCATCGGCGGGGCAGAGGATAAAGGAACAGACCTGGAGACCGGGCATATACAACGCAACAACCTCAATTTTTTTGAACTCGGTATTCTACGCCGCATGGTGGAAGAGATCGGCGGGCATGATAAAAGGATTGAAGTAGTGACCACCGCCAGTATGATCCCCGTAGAAGTGGGAGAAAATTATAAGAATGCATTCGGTAAGATCGGCTGTAAAGACATCGGCCTGATGCATATCCGTAACAGGACGGATGCGCAAAACCCGGAATATGCCGAACGCTTACGGCAATGTGATGCGATCATGTTCAGCGGCGGGAACCAACTCCGCCTTACCAGTACTTTCGGCGGTACGCCATTTCTGCAGATCATTTTGGAACGCTATAATGAGGAAGAGCATTTTTTAGTGGCCGGCACATCAGCGGGCGCCATGGCCATGAGCAACACCATGATCTATGAAGGTAATGCAGTGATAGCTCACCTTAAAGGAGAAGTGAAGATCACCACCGGCCTCGGATTCATGGACGACGTGATCTTTGATTCTCATTTTGAAAAACGCGGCCGCTTCGGCAGGCTTGCCCAAGCCGTAGCGGCCAACCCGAGTTGCATCGGTATCGGCCTCGGTGAAGATACGGGTGTACTCATCAGCAATGGCAATAAAATGGAAGCGATCGGCAGCGGCTTGGTCGTTATCCTCGACGGGCACGATATCCGCCACAGCAATATTGCTGATATCCCCGACGGATGCCCGATCAGCATTGAAAATATGAAAGTGCATTTCCTGGAAAAAGGTAACGGCTATCTCGCTACAGAATGCATCTTTATCCCCGAAGTCTGGGAAGGAGCTGTGACGAATAAACAGGTGGACGTGGAATAACGGATAATGGATAAATTAATAATGGATAATGCGGGAGCCTTCAATAATTGAAGGCTTTTATTTTTTTATCCTGCACCGAAAACAGAACTCTCCTTTGCACCGGAAGCTTCGATCTTAAAAAATTATCCATTATCCATTATTAAATTATCCATTCATTCAAACGACCTCTATCAAATAATAATGCTTCTTTCCTTTCTGTACCAGTAAGAATTTATCATGAAGGAGCATTTCTTTTCCTACAATAAGTTTAGGCTCATCGGCTTTTTGACGGTTGATGCTTACCCCGCCGGCGAGGATCATTTTTCTTGCTTCGCCCTTGCTGGAAAGATCCCGGTATCCGTAAGCATATACGATATTCATGTCTTTTCAAAATCATTTTTTGATACAACTGCTGTAACGACCCTTCAATATTATGAAGGTCCTCCTCCGAAAGGCTCTCTGCAGCTGCGTTTTGAGACGCAAATAATTTTTCTGTTGTAGCGGTAGCTTTATCTGATTCCGCTGCGCCATGTACGAATACCGTTAGTTCTTTTGCAAGTGTTTTCTGCAGGGCTCTTTTCCCCGGGTCTTTTTTATGTTCGGCAATGATACCGGCGATATCTTCTTTGGAGAGGAACGTAAAGATCTTTATCCAGTTTTCCGCATCGGCATCCGAAGCATTCAGCCAGAACTGGTAAAAAAGGTAGGGGGAAGTTTTATTGGCATCCAGCCACACATTACCCTGTTCGGATTTCCCGAACTTGCTGCCGTCTGCTTTTTTTATAAGCGGGCAGGTGAATGCAAATGCCTCACCGCTTCCTTTTCGCCTGATCAGTTCAGTTCCCGTTACTATATTTCCCCATTGGTCGCTGCCGCCCATCTGGAGTTTACAGTTCAAATGATTGTACAGCCAGTAAAAATCATAGCCCTGCACCAACTGATAAGTGAACTCCGTAAAGGACATTCCGCTTTCTCCCTCCAGCCTTTTTTTCACGCTGTCTTTGGCCATCATATAATTCACTGTGATATGCTTGCCCGCATCACGGATGAATTCCAGGAAGGAGATCCCTTTGAACCAGTCATAATTGTTGACCATCACCGCCCCGGCAGGGTCATTATCTTCAAAATTTAAAAACTTTTCAAGCTGCTTTTTAATGCCGGCAATATTTATATTCAGTGTCTCCTCACTCAGCATATTCCTTTCTTCGCTTTTCCCGCTGGGGTCACCTACCATTCCCGTGGCGCCACCCACCAGTGCAACGGGTTTATGCCCTGCCTTTTGCAGATGCACCAGCAACAGGATCGGCACCAGGCTGCCGATGTGGAGGCTGTCTGCCGTGGGGTCAAAACCTACATAACCCACCGTCATTTCTTTGTTCAACTGCTCTTCCGTGCCGGGCATAATATCCTGCAACATTCCCCGCCATTTCATTTCTTCTATAAAAACATTCATTGTTCCCCGTTTATTTCAAAAGTAGGTGCAAAATGTAAAGAAATCTTCAGATTAACTAATACCGTAATTTAAATCGGGAGGCAAATCGATATTTATAGATCATACCGGGTTGCAATGCACATTTTATGCTGACAGGGCATCTTATTAACAGTGGCTGAAACATAACATTTATTTGGGGTTTTTTGGGTATATTTGAGATGATTCAAATGTGTCTTTAGCTTACTTTAGCGCAATTTTTCAGGTAGAATTACGTTAAGACCGTATGTAATCAATTATTAATCTAACTATTTATGAGACAAAGCGTCATTGCTTTATTATCGTTTTCATTTTTACTGTCTACCGGGGGATATGCGCAGTTCAGAAAATACTCCAATGAATTCCTCAATATCGGTGCCGGCGCCAGGGGTCTGGGAATGGGAAATGCGCAGGTAGCTTCCGTAAATGATGCGACTGCCGGTTATTGGAACCCCGCCGGCCTGGCAGAGGTAAAGGATAATCCTTCCGCTACGGTCATGCATGCCGAATATTTCAGCGGCATTGCAAAATATGATTATGCAGCAGCAGCGATACCGATCCAGGAAAACAAGCGCACAGTTGGTTTCTCTTTATTAAGGTTTGCAGTGGATGATATCCCGAACACGCTTTTTTTGGTAGAGCCGGACGGCAGTATCAATTATAATAATATTCAGACTTTTTCCTCTGCCGATTATGCGTTCCTGATGTCGGTTGCTCAACAGGTAAAAGAAACGGATAACTGGTCACTCAATGCCGGTGTAAATGCAAAAGTTATTTACCGGAAGGTCGGGAAATTTGCGCATGCATGGGGTTTTGGCCTGGATGCCGGGGTGCAGATGCGTTCCGATAACTGGAGCCTCGGCCTTGTTGCAAAGGACCTTACCTCCACGTTCAATGCATGGAAATTTACCTTTACCGATAAAGAAAAAGAAGCATTGTATCTCACGAAGAATGATATCCCGGTCAGGTCTACAGAACTTACCGCGCCGCGGTTGGTGCTCGGCGGGTCTTACGATTTCAGGATCAGTTCAAATTTTAAACTGCAGGCCGAAGCCAACGTGGACGTTACGTTTGATGGGAAAAGAAATACGGTACTGAGCGGCAATACCGTAAGTGCCGATCCCCATCTTGGGCTCGAGGCTTCCGTAAAAGATGTATTTTTTGTGAGAGGCGGAATCACCAATTTTCAAAAGGCATTGGCCGACGGCGATACACTCAATCAAAAGAAAGTATGGATCTACCAGCCGAGTATAGGCGCGGGATTCAAAATAAAGAACATAGGACTTGATTATGCATTTACAAATCTTGCCAATCAATCCAACCCGTTATATACACACGTGATCTCTCTCCGGATCAATTTCGGAAAGAAGAATGATGAATAAAATATTACAAACTGTTACCATGATCAAAAAATTACTCCTCCCTGTTTTGCTGTTTTGTGCTTTTTCGGCTTCAGCACAGCTCAATAACAGTTGGATAGATTACAGCAAAACTTATTATAAATTTAAGATCGGATCGGATAATCTCTGCAGGATACCCCAGTCTGTATTGAACGCTTCAGGGCTGGGCACAACGAACGCGGACCATTTCCAACTTTGGAAGAACGGACAGCAGATCCGGTTATTCACCCCCGTATCAGGAACAGCTTTAGGCCTTTCCGATTTTATCGAATTTTCGGGAGAGATGAATGACGGTAAGCCGGATAAAGAACTTTATTTGCAACCGCAGTTTCAGCTTGCAGACCGTTATAGCCTGGAAACAGATACAGCAGTATACTTTCTTACCGTTAACCCTGCCGGGGGAAACCTGCGGTATATTACGTCAGCCAATCCTTTACCCGGTGCAGCAGTGCCGGATGCTTTTTTCATGCGGACCATTGATGTATTTTACCGTACACAACTGAACCGCGGGTTCGGAAAGGACCTTGGCGAATACGTTTATTCTTCTGCATACGATAACGGTGAGGGATATACTACAGGGGATATCGTTGCGACCACTGCGGCTCCGCTTACCTATACGGAAAACATCAGCGGCCTGAATGTCTATACCGCGGGCCCGCCGAACAGCCTTTCTGTACGGGCAAAAACATTTGCCAATACGGATAACAGCAGCCGGAACACTACCTTAAAGATCTTTAGTACGGTCCTTGGGCTTCCGATACAAAGTCAGAATACCTCAGAGACCGTTTTCAATGTTTCCAATCAGCCTATATCCCTCCTTCAGAATACCTCAACTGCACCGATAAGTATCACCAATACGCCGATCACCCCGGGAATTACCGACAGGATAGTCGTGGCAAGTATCAGCATTACTTATCCTGCGGTCTTTAATTTTAATAATCAGAAATCTTTTTCTTTTGACCTGGCAGCATCTGCCACGGGGAATTACCTATTGATCGATAATTTTAATTTCGGTACCGCAGCACCGGTACTGTATGATATCAGCAACGGCAGAAGGTATATCGGTGATATCGTTTCCGTACCGGGTAAGGTAGGTTTTATGCTGCCGCCTTCAGCAATTGCGCAGCGGAAACTCATTCTGAGTAATACTGAGCCGGCAAACATTATCTCCATAAGTGCACTTACAACGAAAACATTCATTAATTACAATACCGCTGCTACACGCGGTGATTATATAATTATCAGCAACCCGG
>JBBJLU010000041.1:0-23418 GCA_037719665.1 Ferruginibacter sp. | reverse complement strand
AATCACAGAATTACAGGAACCTGTGGAACGGAACCTATAAGGGCAAGCCGATACCTGACGGTACCTACTATGCTGTGGTAGAGTTCACCCTTGCAAACGGCAGCAGGCAGGTGGTAAGAACTGATGTAACTGTCTTGAGATAAAATCAAAATACTTTACAATAAAAAAAGGGTTTCAGCCGGTGCTGAAACCCTTTTTCAATTAATGCACGTTTACTATCGCAGTTTACAGGCGGCCGGGAAATTACCTGCTTAGAACTTTTAATACCTGTTTTATTTGATTCGCTTTATGGATTAGTTCCTGCGGTTCATTGCTGAGCACGGTCACATGGCCCATTTTACGGCCGGGCTTGGTTTGTTTTTTTCCGTAAATATGTACAAACACATTGTCCATAGCCAGTACTTCATGAAGCCCTTCATAAAACACTTCACCGGTATGGCCGGGCTCTCCAACAAGGTTTACAATTGCTGCCGGCAGAATATGATCCGGGTTTCCCAAAGGATAACCGAGCATCACCCGCCAAAGCATATCAAATTGGCTGCTGTAGCAGGCTTCAATACTATGGTGCCCGCTGTTGTGCACACGCGGTGCCGTTTCATTCACCATCACATTGCCGGCAGGGTCCACAAACAATTCTACTGCAAAGATCCCCGGGCTGTTCAATTCCTTCACCACTTTCAATGCAATGGCTTCTGCTTTCCATTTAATTTCGTCGGGGATCGCTGCCGGGCTCACCTGGTAATTCAATAAATGTAATCGTTGATCTACCACCATATCTACGGGATCGTAGATCGCCATTTCGCCTTTTTCATCAACAGCGATAATGACCGATAATTCTTTTTGAATGTTCGACATTTTTTCCAGCACGGCCGGCTCGTCGAAACCGTTCACCAGGTCTGCTTCCGTCCGCAACATGGCAACACCCCGACCGTCGTAGCCACCCTCTGCCAACTTGTGTGCCGCGGGAAGAAATGCAGTATGCTGCAGCAGGTCTGCTTTGGATCGGGTAATGATAAATTCCCCTGACGGCACTTCGATTGCAGTATAAAATTCTTTTTGAAGGATCTTACTTTTAATGATCTTTAAAGCTGCGGGTCTCGGGAAGATCTTTACTCCTTCATCTTCCAGTTTTTGCAGTGCGTCCTCATTTACATTTTCTATTTCTATGGTAATGACATCCAGATCTTTTCCGAATGCATGGACCGCATCAAAATCCCTGATATCTCCTTTGGTAAATTGATGGCAAAGATGGGCAGAAGGACATTCGGGATCATTTTCCATAACAAATGTTTGCACCGGATAATTGGCTGCGGCCTGTAATAACATTCTTCCGAGTTGTCCTCCGCCGAGGATGCCTGCTTTGATCATGGCGCAAACATACCGGAAACAAAAAACACTTCCTTTTTTAAGGAAGTGTTTTTTTACAATTTATTTAAATTAGTTTTTTATAAAACGCTCTGTAAAGTTTTCACCGCCGGTGGTCTGTGCTTTAATGAGGTAGGCACCTGCCGGCAGCTTTGATACATCCAAACCGGTGAGGCCGCTCAAACCATTCACCGTGAGAGATCTTTGGGTTAATTGGGCACCGGTGGAATTAAAGATGCTAACGAAAACGCTTTCTGCATTTTGAAAATTATTGAAGCGTACCTGAAGTGTATTTGCTACGGCTGCACTGTTCAAAACTGCCATGTTCTTTGTTTTGGCACAGGTGGTATTCAGTGAAACGATTTCTGCATAAGTAACTGATCCGTCAAGGTCGGTTTGTTTAATCCTTAACCGCATTGATTTAGAAGTAACGGGAACGGTAATATTATAAGAATGATCTGTCAGTTGATTTGTAGCCGCTACCTCGGAAAGAGAGACAAACCTGTTCCTGTCTGCCAATTCTACATTATACCTGCTCACCTGCTGTTCGCCGGAAACGGTCCACTTCACATCTACCTTGCAATTGTTTTCCACAGCGCTCACATTGGTAAAACGCACCGGTACTACACCACTTGATGTAACACAAGCAGCAAGATCACCGCGGAGGCCGCCCACTATCCCGCTTGGGCCTAAATATGTGATGGCGCCGGTAAATGCCGGGCCTGAAAGTACTGTTTTGTAAATATCACCCCCTGTGAAAAGAATGAGGATCTCGCCGGCCGGATTAATAGCAGTTCCGGCAACTTCATTAGAAGTGTTTGCAAAAGGCAATACAGCAGACGGATAACAAAAAATATCGCCGGTCGTGCTGTTTAACCGCAGGAGTTGGCCTTTAAAGGTTCCTGATCCTGCGGGGTATTCAAAGGACACATAAGTATATAATTGCCCATCACGGGGATTGAAAACCAGGTCTCGTATCCCGGTATTTCCGGGTGAACTCAAACTGACAGGAGCCTGTAAGGTTGAAAAGAATTCAAAGCAGGCAAGATTAGTAAAATTAACCAACGCGTATGTCGGGACAATATTCCCTGCACCCGGTGGAAGGGTTTGAGTGTTAGCGATCTTACCGATATAAAAATCCATAGGGTTGTAAGTACCGTTGGCATTCATTGTACCGGTGCCGGCTGTAAAAAAGTAATTACCGCTTCCGTCTAATTCACCTGCAGCCGGGTTAACTGAGGAGAAATTACCGGGGGACTGTGGTACAGGGGGTACGATAGCACCTAAGAGTACACTTCTGTAGTTACTTCCCACGCGGTAAAACTTTTGATCAGGAATGCCGGCCGAATACCATAGATGAATCCGTCAACGCCATTTATTCCGTTGCATTAAAGTCTATATTGGCAGCGGGATTAGCGGGATCTTTCAATGGCCCCCCCGATAGCAAAACTGTCGACCCTGTAAAAGGGTTGAGGCTGTAAAAGAAAACGGGCTCATTGTTGTAGTTGTTGAAACCGGATCTTGCTACAGCCAGCATAGTTGGGCAGGAGGTGATAGGAGAGGCAACCTGTGCGGTTACACCCAGGGATTGAAATAAAAACAGGGTAAATAAAATTTTGGGTAAGAGTCTTTTCATGATAATACATTCTTAGGGGTGAAAGAGCTGTTGTTTTATAACAAACGATTGTTTAAAAGGATTCGAAAACGGTGTAAATTTGTAAAGTGCAGCAGTAGAAGATCAATACTATTAAGTATATAAAAAATATTAGACATAGGATTAATAATCACTACTACAGTAATACAACCATATTCAAAAAATTGTGCCGAAAAACAGAATGTTTATAAAATAATCGTATGTCAACAGAAATTGCAACAAACCCCGGTCAAACGATCGAAACGGATTTCCTTCCCTTGGGAGGAACAGATTACGTGGAATTTTATGTAGGTAATGCTAAGCAGGCAGCTAATTTTTACAAATCGGCGTTCGGATTTCAATCCTTGGCTTATGCAGGGCCTGAGACCGGAACCATGGATAGAGTAAGTTATGTGATCCGTCAAAACAAGCTCACATTTGTGCTCACCACATCTCTGCGCGAAAACACGGAGATCGCTGATCATGTGAGCCGTCATGGCGATGGCGTAAAAATGCTGGCCCTGATGGTAGATGATGCTAAAGATGCCTGGGAGCAAACGACAAAAAGGGGCGGTAAAAGTTATATGGAGCCGAAGAGAATGAATGATGATAACGGGGAGTTGGTCATGAGCGGCATTCATACTTACGGAGATACCGTACACCTTTTTATAGAAAGAAAAAATTACCACGGGATCTTCCTGCCCGGGTTTAAAAAATGGGAATCAGCTTATAACCCGCCTTCTTCAGGCCTTTTGTATGTAGATCATTGCGTAGGTAATGTGGGATGGAACCAAATGAATCCATGGGTAAAATTTTATGAAGAAGTTATGGGCTTCCGCAATATCCTGAGCTTCGATGACAATGATATTTCTACAGAGTATTCTGCCCTTATGAGTAAGGTCATGAGCAACGGAAACGGCTTTGTGAAATTCCCGATCAATGAACCGGCAGAGGGGAAGAAAAAAAGCCAGGTAGAAGAATACCTTGATTTTTACAATGGCGAAGGTGTTCAGCATGTAGCCATAGCCACCGCAGATATAGTAAAAACGGTGAAGGATCTGCAAAGCCGCGGAGTTGAATTTTTAAATATACCGGCCAGCTATTACGCAGATGTATTGGATCGTGTGGGAAAAATTGATGAGGACCTTGAACCGCTTAGCGAACTGGGGATATTGATAGATAAAGATGACGAAGGATACCTGTTGCAGATATTCAGCAAGCCGCTGCAGGACAGGCCTACATTGTTTTTTGAGATCATTCAGCGTAAAGGGGCAAAAAGCTTCGGCAAAGGAAATTTTAAAGCCCTGTTTGAAGCATTGGAAAGGGAACAGGAACTTAGGGGGAATCTTTAAAAAGATTTATTCACAACCTGTACTGCTGTTCGTTACGCAGTGACCTGGAAATAGTTTAACAGTTCTATGTAAAATAAGTTTTATATTTTAGCATTCGCTTAAGAGAAAAATAATCCAATTTACCGTGAATAAGAAAAAACTGTTGTTCAAGCTTTTTGGCTTCATCACGGCAGTGTTATTTGTATCGCTGGCCGGTATAGCACAAGTATCCGGGCCCAAACTTTATGTGAATGCAAAAGCCGGTAACAGCCTTTCTGAAGATTCTCTCAAAAAACAATTTGAAAAGCAAAACCTGGTTTGGCCGCCGCAATCCATGTATCTCCGTTCTTTCAAATACGAGCGGCAACTGGAAGTATGGGTTAAATCGGACCTGAAAGAACCCTACAAATTGTTTAAGACCTACAAGGTCTGCCAACAAAGCGGCTCTATGGGACCTAAGCGCACAGAAGGCGACTACCAGGTGCCCGAAGGGTTTTATTATATCAATGAATTTAACCCCAACAGTAATTATCATCTTTCTCTCGGGCTCAATTATCCCAATGCTTCAGACCGTATACTCGGTGATCCGTCCCGCCCGGGAAGCGCCATTTATATTCATGGTAATTGTGTGTCTACCGGTTGCATCCCCATCACCGACCTGCCGATCGAAGAATTGTATTTCCTGGCTAATAATGTAAGGAGCCGTGGCATGGAATTTATCCCGGTGCATGTTTTCCCTATCAGGTATAATGTAAAAAAATCCATGGATTTTCTTGAGGCTACCATGTTGGTAAATGTCTCCCTGCAGCAATTCAATGCAAATATTAAAGAAGTGTTTGATTACTTTGAAACCAGAAAAGAACTCCCGATCATTATGGTAAATAAGAAAGGAGAATATGTGCTTAACTAACTCATCTTTTTAAAAATGGCCTGCAGCGTTTGCGGTGTCCTTTGCTCCAGGATTATTTTTTTGCCTTCTTTTAATTTACTGATCGTTTCTTCATTGTAATGCCTCACGGTAAGCAATGACAGATCATTTTCAACTTCCACGTCAAAAAGCAGCGCGGCTTCTTCTGCAATACGTGATACTTTTTCATGGTGTTCATCAAAACAGCAGAATAACGATATGGCGGTATTTTGCGAAAGGTTCGGCTGCAGCTTTATTTTTTTAAAAATATCATGCAGGGCCTCGGAATGTTTCCCTTCAATGAAAGAAAAATCGCGTGAGGTAAAATGAATGAGTGTTTGTTTATCCTTTAATACGATCACCGGCGGAAGGAGTTTAGTGCTTTCATTATTTATGACCGTACCCGGCAGAGTGGTATTTAAAAAACTTTTTACGAGCAACGGGATATTTTTATTCTGCAGCGGCTTAATGGTTTTCGGGTGGATCACCTGCGCACCGTAATACGACATTTCAATCACCTCGGTATAGCTGAGGGATGGGATCTGCACCGCATTGGAGAATCGCCCCGGGTCGGCATTCATTACAGCTTCTACGTCTTTCCAGATCGTAAGATCCCGGGCATCGAGGATATTGGCAAAGACCGCAGCGGAATAATCACTGCCCTCCCGGCCAAGCGTAGTGCTTTCATTTTCATCCGTAGCGCCGATGAATCCCTGGGTGATGACAACATCATTTTCAGCAAATAACAGAACCACCTCCCTATTGATCTTTTCCGCAGTAAAACCTAGGTCAATGTTAGCATCGCGAAAATTATTATCCGTCCGGAAAATATCCCGCACGTCTGTCCATTTTACTTTCAGGCCCTGCTCCTGAAGATAATGAGCTACGATGGCCGTACTGAATAACTCACCGCAACAAACAACCTGGTCGTAATAATAGTCGTAGGAACGAACGGGTTTGTCGTGCAACATCCATTCTATTTCCGTAAAAAAATCTTTGAGCTGCGATTCGGCGCCGGGGCGACCTGCATGCAGCAACGAACCTGCCACCTGCAGATGATCATTTTTTACAGTTTCGAAAAGCATTAAAGCATCTTCCGTTTTTCCCACAAAGTAGGCTTCCGTAATTTTTTCCAATGCATTGGTGGTTTTGCCCATAGCGGAAATGACCACCAGCAATTTTTGGGATGCATGATCTTTAATGATAGCGGCCGTATTCTTTATTCTTTCAACAGTATTAATGGAAGCTCCCCCGAATTTGAAAACACGCATGAAGTTGTAAGGTTTAAACTTTTACCGGTTGTTCCCTGTACCCCCAATATACCGGGCGGGAAAAAACCGGCTGCAAAGGTAATTACATGGATCTAATGTCTGATATCTTCCGTCTATTCTCTAAATTTGCCTGATGGCAACAAACAGGAATATATTAACGCTTGATGAGTTTACGATCCGGGAAATGAGGGAATTTCCCAAAGCAACAGGTGAACTGGCCGGCTTACTCAGGGATATCGGACTGGCCGCGAAAAGAGTGAACGTGGAAGTGAATAAAGCCGGCTTGGTGGATATCCTCGGCGATGAAGGCACGATAAACGTGCAGGGGGAGGAAGTGAAAAAGCTGGATGTATTTGCAAACGATCAATTCGTGGGGGTACTCCGTCATGGTATCAGTTGCGCCGGTATCGGCAGTGAGGAGATGGATGATATCGTGGTTTTTGATGACGAGAAAAGCAATCAGGCAAAATATATCTGCATGTTCGATCCGTTGGACGGCAGCAGTAATATAGATGTAAATGTATCCATCGGAACCATTTTCAGTATTTACCGCCGCGTAAGTGAATTAGGAAAGCCCGCAACAAAAGATGATTTTCTGCAGCAGGGAAATAAGCAGGTTGCGGCAGGTTATGTTGTGTATGGTTCTTCCACTATGCTGGTGTATGCTACGAAAAGAGGTGTTAACGGGTTCACGTTGGATCAATCCATCGGCGAATATTTATTAAGTCATCCTGATATCAAATGCCCTGCATCGGGGAAAATGTATTCGGTAAATCACGGTAATTTTTTCAGTTATGAGCAGCCCGTAAAAGAATATATAACCGCCTGCCAGAAAAAGGATAAGAACACCGGCGGCCCCTATACTCAACGTTACATAGGCAGCATGGTATCCGATGTGCATCGCAACCTGATCAAAGGCGGGATCTTCATGTACCCCGGTACTACGGATAAGCCGAAAGGAAAATTGCGCTTATCATATGAATGTAATCCCTTTGCTTATATCGTGGAAAAAGCCGGCGGCAAGGCCACAAACGGAACAATAAATATCCTCGATATTCAACCCACTGAACTTCATCAGCGTACGCCATTCTTTATAGGCAGCATAAATATGATGGAGGAATTGGAAGAGTATCTTGCTAAGGGCAAATGATCAGGAGCGTTGTCCGAGGCGTTAACTATACATAATTTTCAATCAATTTTCCATAGTGAATTCCAAAGTCGAAAAAATCATCCGGGTAGAAAACCTGGTAAAAAATTACGGTGATTTCAAAGCGGTTAAATCAATTTCATTTGATGTGGAACCGGGAGAAATTTTCGGACTTCTCGGGCCGAACGGTGCCGGTAAAAGCACTACTCTTGAGATCATAGAAACCCTGCGGGATAAGACCTCCGGCAAAGTATGGGTAGACGGTATAGACCTGGATGAACGGCCGGGAGATATAAAAAAGATCATCGGCGTACAGTTACAAACTTCGGGTTTTTACCCCGGGTTAAACCTTATTGAACTGATAAGGCTTTTCAGCGGGTTATATAACAGGGATGTGGATCCGATGGCGCTTTTAAAAAAAGTGAACCTCGAAGACAAGGCTAAGAATAAAAGTAAAGAACTCAGCGGCGGACAGAGACAGCGTTTTTCTGTCGCTACCACCCTTATCAATGATCCGCGGGTCATCTTCCTGGATGAACCAACCACCGGCCTGGATCCGCAGGCCCGAAGAAATCTTTGGGACCTTGTGAGGGAAATACGAAACAACGGCACAACGGTGATCATCACCACGCATTATATGGATGAGGCCGAACAGCTTTGCGATCGGATCGCAATAATGGACGAAGGAAAGATCATCAAGATGGCTTCCCCGGATGACATGATCGATGAGTTGGTGGCCACAGGTTTTGAACGGCCACGCCAGGTGAAAGCAGCGAACCTGGAAGATGTTTTTATACATTTAACAGGTAAGGAGATGCGGCCTGATTAAAGTTTCCTTTATTTGCATACATTTAAAAAAATCAAAAATCAGCGATGAAGAAAATTATGTTATGTGCTGTAGCCCTTACATCTATCTGCACAGCAAATGCACAGGTAAAAGCGATAAAATCGAAGGCCCCCGCAAAAAAAGTAACTGTCCCTAAAATGGCATTCAAAAATAAGATCGACAGTTTTAGCTATGCCGCCGGCTTAAGTGTAGCGAACAGTATGCAACAGGCCGGGGTGACCAACCTCAATACCCAACTCGTTGCTAAAGGCATGAGCGATGTATTTAATAAAGCTACAACAGGGTTTACACAGGAACAGGCTTCTTCCATTCTTCAAACGGTGATACAGGAGTTTGCTAAAAAGAAGGCTGATGGTCTGAAAGCAGAAGGACAGGCGTTCCTTGAGCTTAATAAAAAACGAAGCGGTATCATAGCACTGCCAAACGGTTTGCAGTATGAAGTGATAAAGGCAGGTGCTCCGAACGGTGCAAAACCTAAAGCAATAGATACTGTTGTTGTAAATTATGTAGGGAAACTCACCAACGGCTTTGAATTTGATAATTCCCTGAAGAGGGGACAGGCTGCAACATTCCCGCTGAATGGGGTGATACGCGGTTGGACCGAGATCCTGCAACTGATGTCTAAAGGCGCACATTGGAAAGTTTATATTCCAAGCGAACTAGCTTATGGCGAACATCCCCCGCAGGGTGCGCAGATCCCGGATAATGCAGTATTGGTTTTCGAGATCATCCTCGAAGACATAAAGCCTTCCAACCTGCCAAAGCAATAATGGACAACCTGCAATACCCGATAGGAAAGTATGAACCGCAGCCATTCGATCCGCAATTGCGGATCGAATGGCTGTCGGATATTGAAGTATTACCGAAGGCGTTGGAATATGCTATCATCAACCTGGATGCCGGGCAGTTGGAAGAACCCTATCGGCCCGGTGGCTGGAACAGCAGGCAGGTGGTGCATCATGTTGCAGACAGTCATATGAATGCTTTTATCAGGTTTAAACTGGGGCTCACGGAAGACCATCCTTCCATAAAGCCCTATGATGAAGCATTATGGGCAGAGATGCAGGATGTAAAAGAAGTGCCCATAAATATTTCCCTGACGTTGTTACATGCATTGCATACCCGTTGGCTGACGGTGCTGAAAAATATCGGCGAAAAAGAATGGAGCCGCACGGTTTATCATGTGGAATATAAAAAAGAAATGACCCTTTGGTATTTATTGGGCATGTATGCCTGGCACGGTAAACATCATACAGCTCATATCAATTCCCTCCGTGAAAGGAAGGGATGGTAACCGACATGGCTCAATGACGGAAAACATTTGGACAGATTTGATTCACTTCAATACTTATGCGTGGAATTTAAAACACTCTCATCCGAGTATATCAGCCGGCATCCCTATTTTACTGCAAGAAAAGATGCGTATGAAACACCCACCGGGAAGGTCGTTGAGCCGTATTTTGTAGTGGAACTGCCGGATAGCGCCGTAGCAGTTGCCATCACAACAAAAGACGAAGTGGTGCTGATCGAACAGTATCGTCACCCTATAAATGCACTCTCCCTTGAACTGCCGGGTGGATTCATTGACCCGAAAGAAGCCAATGAGATTGCTGTCGCAAGGGAACTGACCGAAGAGACAGGATATAGCTTTACAGATTTTCAATACTTGGGAAAGACATTTGCCAATCCCGGTGTGCTGAATAATTGTACCCATATGTACCTGGCTACAGGCGGTACGCTCACCGGCGGACAAACGCTTGATCCCAATGAGGAGATCAGGATACTTCTAAAGCCATTAAAAGAAGTGAAAACTATGGTCAGTGAAGGTGAGTTTAAACAATGTCTTCATGAGATCTGTCTGCGCCGTGCGTTTGAACTATTGGAAAGGTCATAAGGTCAATTCCGATAATATAAAAAAGCTGCCGCAGATCATGATCACATCATCCTTCCCCGCAATTTTTTTTGCAGCAGCTACAGCATCATTTACATTTTCATAAGCATCGCCTTCCAACCCTTCATGGGTGGCTTTTTCTTTCAGGTCGCCGGATGGTAATGCCCGCGGAATATGGGCATGCGTAAAATAATAACGGGCATTGTCCGGGAACATTTTTAATATTTCTGCAATGTCCTTATCCTTTACAAAGCCGATCACAAAATGAAGTGCCGCATCCGGGTAAACGGTCTGTAATTGTTGCAGCACCTGTTCTATACCGTCGCGGTTATGGGCCGCATCGGCAATGATATGAGGATGATTTTGAAGGATCTCCCACCTGCCACGCAATCCCGTTAGTTCCGATACTTTTTCCAATCCCGTGTGTAAATGAGTTTCCGTGATCGTGAGCCCCTGCCTGTTTAATTCAGCAACTGCCGCAAGAACGGCAGCAGCATTTTTTGCCTGGTACATACCCGCAAGTCCCAGCCGAAGTTTCTCCACGACATTTGTTTGTACATTTTTAATGTTGCAAAGCAACAGCGTCCCGGCAGGCTCGATGTATTCAATGAGATAATCCTCTTTTACAAAAATAATTTTACTGTTGGTTTTATTAGCGGCTTCCGTAAATACCGCATGGGTTTCGGTCAATGTTTCCCCGATGATCACCGGCACATTTTCTTTAATGATGCCGGCCTTTTGTTCGGCAATTTCCACTAAAGTATTTCCAAGGATCTGCTGATGATCATACCCGATGTTGGTAATGACGGAGAGGATCGGTGTGATCACATTTGTACTGTCCAGCAGTCCGCCCATACCCGTTTCTATAACGGCAATATCAATTTCCTGAATAGAAAAATATTCGAAGGCCATGGCAACCGTGAGTTCAAAAAAAGAGGGTTGGATCTTTTCCGAAACCGGCTTTGTCTTTTCTACAAAGGCAGTAATAAATTGCTCTTCGATCATCACGCCGTTCACCCGAATGCGTTCCCGAAAACTGTTGATATGAGGAGAGGTATATAGGCCCGTTTTAAAGCCCGCTTCCTGCAATACCGCTGCAAGCATATGCGAGGTGCTGCCTTTGCCGTTCGTTCCCGCTACATGGATCGTTTTAAATTTTCGGTGAGGGTTTCCCAGGCTTTCGCAAAGCGCAATGGTATTGTGCAGGTCTTTTTTATAAGCACTGCTTCCCACATGGCTGAACATCGGCAATTGTCGGTACAGGTAATCAACCGTTTCTTTATACGTCATCATAGGTCAAATGTAAATCTGAAAAATGATGTTTGCAAAATTAAGACCGGGGAAGATAAAAAGGTCATGAGAAAGGATTTCATACAAAGATGAGTATTAAGAAATAATGTACCCTTTGCGTTCTCTTTGCGCCTTTGCGTAAAAACCTTTGCGCCTTTGCGTGAAACCAATTTCCTGTAACCTATTGCACATTGAAATTGAACTGCACCGTAACCACAGATTCATCTGTCGCTTTATCAAATTGCATATTGCGCAGGTAACCGCTGATCGCATCGGCATAGGCACGCCCCGTGGCAGTACTTCCTTTACCAAAACCGCTGAAGCTGCCCGTACCTGAAGGGGAGACTTTAATGATCGCATTGACCGTGGCTTTCGGGAGATCGCCTGTAAAAGAATAATAGCGGATCACTTTCCTGTTGCCGCTGATCACCCGCGGTCCGCCGATCTTTCCGCCGGGAGTATTTCCGTATGAATCTTTATCGCCCTTGGGATCCCCGACATCGCCCTTACCGCCGGGTTTATTACCCTGCATAGTATAGCCGTTATCCTGTGTCGCATTGTTCCCGTTGCCTTTCCCGGGTCCGTTATACACGATCTTAGGTTTCTGCGGCTTGGGAATCGGGGTTACTACAGGAGCAGGGGTGGGTATAGTTTTGGCTTTGGGTATTTTCTTTTCTGCTTTAGCTATTGGCGCCGCATTGTCTTCAGCGTTATCATCCGGTCTTACTTTTTCTTCTTCTGCGTTGTCTTTTGCCGTGGACGGTTGAAGCGGTGGTGCAGTTTCCTGTTCCGGTGAGCGGTCACCTTTCACCAACGGCTGCACTTCGCCAAATCCTTCTTCATTATTTCCCAGGTTCACTTCTATCTCATCCGGTAACGGTGGGGGCGGGGGAGGCGGAGAAGATTTCCAACTGATCAGGATGAAAAGCAACAGTAATGCACCGCAAATGATCGCGGTGTATAAAAGGGCTTTTCTTCTTCTTTCCGAATCTGCTACAGTCACCATGGGTTAAAGTTATTTATTCGTTGTTATTAAGATGAAAAAAAGCGGTTGATTTTCATAGCAATAGTGTAATTTTTAACAATTCAGGTTTGGAAGGGTTCCCACAGATTTTCACAGATTCAATAGCACAGATAATCACAGAAAACTAATAAATCTGCGGAAAAAATCTGTGAAAATCTGTGGGGATATCACTGATATTTAAAAAATATGCTGAAAAAAATCTGTGGTGATCTGTGGGAACCAACTACCTCCTACCGAATATCAAACTCCCCAACCGCACCATATTACTCCCGCATGAAATGGCCGTTTCATAATCATCACTCATCCCCATACTAAGGATATCAAAGGTGTATGGTTCAGGGTTCAAACCGGAGGACTTCAATTTTGTTGATTCAAATAAAACCCGGAGTGTATTAAATTCTGAACGAACTTTTTCTTTATCGTCTGAAAAGCTGGCCATACCCATCAATCCGCAAACCGCTAAGTTATTATACTCATCAATGGGGACATTATGAAGTTCTCCTTCGCTAAATCCAAATTTGGTTTGTTCATCCGCAATATGCACCTGCAGGAGGCAATTTATTTTCCGCTGATGTTTCTCCGCCTGTTTGTTGATCTCCTTTAATAATTTTTCACTGTCTGCACTCTGGATCAGGTGCACAAACGAAGCAATGTATTTTACCTTATTGGTTTGCAGGTGTCCGATAAAATGCCAGCGGATATCTGCCGGTAAGATCGCCTGTTTGTCCATTAATTCCTGTACATAATTTTCCGCAAAATCTCTTTGCCCCATGTCATAGAGCTGCTGAATATCTTCAACACCCTTTAGCTTTGAAACAGCTACAAGTGTTACTTTAAGTGCATCAAATTTTTTTACAAGCTCCCTGTATTTTTCTTCGTTTACCATATTGCAATAGTCCTGAATCAAACAAAATGTGCAACACATTAAGTGCTGCACAATCTTAAATATTACATCTTAAATATTACATTACTTTAAAATTGTTCTTCCGATCACGATCCGCTGTACCTCGCTGGTACCTTCATAGATCTGCGTGATCTTGGCGTCGCGCATCATCCGCTCAACATGGTATTCTTTTACAAAGCCGTAACCGCCGTGTATCTGCACTGCCTCAGTGGCGGTCCACATAGCGGTTTCGCTGCTGAAAACTTTGGCCATTGAACCGCTGAGGGTATAATCCATTTTCTGATCTTTCTCCCATGCGGCTTTTAAACAAAGTAACCTTGATGCTTCTATCCGGGTAGCCATGTCTGCCAGTTTGAACTGGATGATCTGGTGATTCATGATCTCCGTGCCAAAAGCTTTACGGGTCTTACTGTATTCCCTCGCCAATTCGTACGCCCCGCTTGCGATCCCCAGTGCCTGGGATGCAATTCCGATCCGGCCACCGGCCAATGTTTTCATCGCAAATTTGAACCCGAACCCGTCTTCACCGATCCGGTTAGCCTTGGGTACTTTCACATCGTTAAATAAAATAGTATGCGTGTCACTTCCTCTTATCCCCAGCTTATTTTCTTTAGCGCCCACGACTACGCCCGGCCAATTCTTTTCAACAATAAATGCATTGATACCCCGACTCCCTTTGGCCACGTCTGTCTGAGCGATCACGATATACACGCTTGCACTGTTGCCGTTCGTGATCCAGTTCTTTGTACCGTTCATTAAATAATGATCACCTTGATCTTCCGCCGTTGTTCTTTGAGAAGTGGCGTCACTGCCCGCTTCCGGCTCACTGAGTAAAAATGCCCCGATGTAGAGTTCACCGTCTTTTTTCCCATGAGCCAACGGTTTTAAATATTGTTGTTTTTGTTCTTCATTGCCGTATTCCTGCAGCCCGTAGCAAACAAGGCTGTTGTTTACGCTCATGCAAACGCTTACGCTGGCATCTACCTTACTGATCTCTTCCATAGCCAAAACATAACTCATGGTATCCAGGCCACTGCCGCCGTATTCCGTTTTTACCATCATACCCATAAAGCCCAGGTCTGCCAGCTTTTCAATCTGCTCTTTCGGAAATTTTTGCAGCTCGTCGCGCTCAATTACACCGGGAAGGCATTCATTCACCGCAAAATCTCTTGCAGCCTGCTGTATCATAAGCTGTTCTTCTGAAAATTGAAAATCCATAGTTGTTTTTTATGCTGCAAAAATAAGGAATCGCGTGCGCTGTTCTTAGGAATTCGGAATAAAATCTCCGGGATCATAACCCAACTATCTGCGATGGTCTGTTGCCAGCAGAGAAAAGATAGCCGAGTCGAGAAATTTTCCGTTGTAATAATAGTTTTCCCGGAAATAAGCTTCTTTCACAAACCCTTGTTTCTCCAACATGCGGATGGAGGCTGCGTTTTCCGGGTTTACATTCGCTTCTACGGAATGTAATTTAAAATCAGTGAAACCGTGCTTAAGCGCTGCTGCTAACGCTTCGCTACCGATCCCCATTCCGCAATATTCCGGCAGCAGCATATACCCGACCTCTCCGCGGTGATTTTCTTTATCGATTCGCCAAAAGCCGATCTGCCCGATCATTTTTTTTGTTTCGTTCCATTCGATTGCCCGGGAAATACCGGTATTATTATTTACTCCCTCCGGTATTTTTTGTAAAAGTTCCCTGATATCCTCCCTGTTTTTTGCAAGGGGCTTATCGATGTACCTCATCACGGTAGTATCAGAACGTAGTCGAAAAAGCGTTTCAAGGTCGGATGCTTCCGTTGCGCGGAGCAGCAGCCTGTTTGTGTTGATCACCGGGAAGGGTTGAAAATTTAATTCAAGCATGTAGTTGGTATTAAAGCAAATTTAAGTGTGAAAACATTTCCGTGCTTATCCCTTATCGGCAGGGGATAGGCAGCTCTGCAAATGCCTTATAGCTATCTTTGCGTCCAATTTAATTATTTTGTACGGAGCAAAACAGAATCTAAGCATACAAAAAAAAATAGCGGCCGTTTCTGTCCTGCTGTTTATCATCAAGATCACTGCATGGTTCATAACCAATTCCGTGGCCGTGCTTACGGATGCGTTGGAAAGCATAGTGAACGTGGTAGCCGGCCTTATCGGTGTTTACAGCCTCTATATTTCTGCAAAACCCAAAGACACTGATCATCCCTACGGTCACGGCAAAGTTGAATTCATCTCTGCTGCTATTGAAGGGACAATGATATTTATAGCCGGCTTGTTTGTCATCTTCAGCGCCGTTAAAAACCTTACGATCCCGCATCAGGTGCATCGGCTGGACTTTGGTATTGCACTGGTAGCAGCCACTGCTGTGGTAAATTATGCGGGGGGAACCATTTGCGAACGCATCGGTAAAAAAAACAATTCACTGGCATTGATCGCAAGCGGCCGGCATCTTAAAACAGATACCTATACAACTGTGGGAATAATTGCCGGCCTGTTGCTCCTGTATTTTACGGGCATCGTTTGGATAGATAGTGCTGTTGCTATATTATTTGCATTGATCATATCCATAACAGGCTATAAGATCGTTCGCAGTTCCGTTGAAGGTATCATGGATAAAACGGATGACAGGCTTCTGAAAGAAGTGATCGCATCACTCAACGAAAGCCGGCGGTTCAACTGGATAGATATTCATAACCTGAGGATCATAAAATACGGGACCACCCTGCATTTGGATGCTCACCTTACCGTACCATGGTATTTTAATGTGAATGAAGCACACCTGGAGATCGATGAACTTACCGGTTTACTGAGAAAAAAATACGGGGATTCGCTTGAAATATTTGTGCATTCCGATGCCTGTATGCCGTTTAGCTGCCCGATCTGCATTAAGCCGGACTGCAATGTGCGTCTGCATCCGCACGCTAAGAAAATAGAATGGTCAATGGAGAATATTTCTCCGAATGAAAAGCACAGTGGATTGACCACCTGAGCAGTTCATTAAGCAGAGAACAATTTAGCCACGCCGAATGCGGCCGCTGCTGCAATAGCACCTATCATTGTAACCCTAATGGCTCCCCACCATGCATTTACCCCTGTAATTCTGCTCTTAAAAAATCCGAAAATGAACAGGCAGATCAAAGTAGCGACCACAGAATATTTCAGGGCTTCCTGCGAGTCGGAGATCAATACATAGGGCGCTAAGGGGATGATCCCGCCTACAGCATAAGAAATACCAATATTGAGTGCACTTTTTGTAGCACGCTTTGGATCGGGTTTTTCCAACCCGAGTTCGTATTTCATCATGAAGTCCACCCAACGGTCTTTATCTCTTGCGATCTCTTCCGTGGCCTGTTCCTGGATCTCTTTGCTCAGCCCGATATTGGCAAAAAATTCTTTGGTTTCTTCGATCTCGCGGTGGCGAAGATTTTCCACCTCGTAATGCTCACGCTTTACTTCGTTTGTATAATGATCCTGTTCGGTCTTGCCGGAAAGATAACCGCCCAGCCCCATGGCAATACTACCCGCCGCAATTTCAGCAATGCCCGCGATCACGATGATCCCGCTGTCCTGTACCGCACCGCTGAGTCCTGCCGCGAGGGCGAAGGGTACTGTAAGGCCGTCGCTCATTCCGATAACGATATCCCTTAAGAAATCGGAACTGCGAAGATGGTCTTCACTGTGATCAGTATGATGCAGGTGTGTGTCCATAATATTATGCCAATACGGCCAGGCTTTTTTTAATGATATTTACGGCTTCTGAAACCTGAGCGCGCGTAATGGTCAATGGCGGTGCAAAGCGGATCTTATCGCCGTGTGTCGGTTTTGCAAGGAGGCCGTTCTCTTTCATTTCCATACAAAGATCCCAAGCGGCAGATTTGCTGTGGTGGTCTATCACGATTGCGTTCAGTAAACCTTTGCCGCGGATGGTCTTTATAAAAGGAGATTGTATCGCCGTTAATTCCTTCCTGAATTGTTCACCGGTCTTTGCCGCGTTTTCTGCCAGTCGTTCCTCTTTCAAAACCTGCAGCGCCGTGATGGCTACATTGCAGCCCAGCGGGTTTCCACCGTAGGTACTGCCGTGTTCACCGGGTTTGATGGTCATCATAATATGATCATCACAAAGTACGGCACTCACCGGGATCGTTCCGCCGCTTAGTGCTTTGCCGAGAATGATCATATCCGGTCTTACACCTTCTGCATCGCAGGCAAGCATATTACCCGTACGGCAAAGGCCTGTTTGAATTTCATCGGCAACCATGAGTACATTATATTCTGTACATAGATTTCTCACAGCACGGTAGTATCCTAAATCAGGAACGATCACACCTGCTTCTCCCTGTATGGGTTCAAATAAGAATGCGGCTGTATTTTTATCCTGAAAGGCTTTTTCGAGCGCAGGAATATCATTAAAACTGATCTTTTCAAAACCGGGAAGGAACGGGCCAAACCCTGCAGTAGCCGTAGGATCTGAACTGTAGGAGATCACGCCTAGCGTGCGTCCGTGAAAATTATCGGTGCATACAATGATCTTCGCCATGTCCGGCGCAACACCCTTTACTTCATAGGCCCATTTACGGCAAAGTTTCATAGCGGTTTCCACGGCTTCCACACCGGTATTTACCGGCAATACTTTATCATAACCAAAATATTCCGTAATGAATTTTTCATATTCACCCAAGCGGTCACTGTGAAATGCACGGGAGGTGAGGGTAAGCTTTTGTGCCTGTTCTATAAGGGCCTCGATGATCTTCGGATGGCAATGACCCTGGTTCACGGCCGAATAACCGCTTAAGAAATCAAAATATCTTTTCCATTCCACATCCCAAACATGTACCCCTTTGCCTTTGCTCAGGACAACCGGTAGCGGATGATAATTATGGGCGCCGTAACGATCTTCGAGGTCGAGATAATGTTGTGTGGCTGCAGATGCATGAATGGTCATATTCATGGTGTTTTATTAAAAGTTGAGGTAATAAAGATGAGGGAGCGTCCTCCCGGAAACCGGAAGGCAGAGGAATTAACCTCGATGATTAAGCAGATCGAGATGACTGCTGAGGAAATGCGGTATCGTGCCGGTTGTTTTGATACCTCAAAGATATGGCTTTAAACCATTTGGCAAAACCAATGTGAAGGAAATATAACATTGCTCCCGGCATTTTTTTCGAAAATCCCGTAAACACTGCTGCCGCTGCCGCTCATTGAACTGTAGATCGCACCGGATGCATACATATTGTCTTTTATATCTTTAATGACCGGGTATTTGTTACATACCGGTTCCTCAAGATCATTTATCACGGTATTTTTCCATTGGCGAATATCTTTTTCTATCGCTTTTTCCAATGTTCCGTGGGTAGAAAAATTCCCTTGATCTAAAAGTGCAAATGCCTCACCGGTGTTGATATGAATGCCGGGATTTACGATCATAAAGGAATAAGCAGAGAGGTTAAGCGATATTTTTGTAAGGAGTTCACCGCGGCCTTTTGCGATACATGGAGTATTCAGCACAAAAAAAGGGCAATCGCTGCCCAGCAGGAGAGCGTAATGCAATAATTTTTCTTCGCTGATCTGTAAGTTGAATTTTTTATCGAGTAACCTCAGCACCGCAACCGCATTGGATGATCCTCCTCCCAGGCCGGCACCGGTAGGAATATTTTTATGCAAATGCATTTTCACCGCGGGTAACAGCGGGAAATCATTTTTAACTACACGGTATGCTTTTACGCAGAGATTATCCTCTGCTGTAACATTTATGGAATTCCCTGTAGCAGTAAAAATAATATCCTCCGTTCCTTCATAGTTTTCAATGATCTCTACTGCATCATTAATATGTACGGGGTAAAAGACTGTTTCGAGTTCGTGGTAACCGACGCTTCTTTTCCCAAGAATGTTTAAGCCGATATTGATCTTGGCGTTGGAAAAGAAAAGCATATAAGAATGGATAATTTAATAATTGATAATTGATAATGGTCACAACTTGAAATATATCGGATAGGAGGAGGGTTACGATCTAAAGCAATTATCCATTATCCATTATCCAATTATCCATTGTCATTAGTTCTTGCCTCTCGCTTTTATCTCATCCCTGATAGCGATAGCACGGATATAGTCCTCATTTTCCAGGACCTCTGCAAGTAAAGTATTTAATTCCTCAAGACTCATACCCCGCAGGTTATCAGTTGTTCCTGTTCCGGAAGAAACGGACTCGGGATGTTGGTCCTGCATGGGTTTCAGTTCTTCATCCATCAATACACCCGCTTGGTCAAGGATATTATCATAGGTGTAAATGGGACAGCCAAACCTCACCGCAAGGGCCAGGGCATCAGAAGTTCGGGAATCTATTTCTACGGTGTCATTTTCAGAACTACAGACCAGCTTTGAATAAAAGATACCTTCCTGCAAATCGTTGATGACGATCTCGTGGAGGTCCACCTTGAAGGCCATCATAAAATTCTTCATGAGGTCATGGGTGAGGGGGCGACTGGGGCTCATATGTTCTAAAGCCACGGCTATGGCCTGCGCTTCAAAACCGCCGATCACGATGGGAAGTCTGCGAAGACCATTCAACTCTCCAAGCACTACGGCATAAGATTGCGTTTGTGTAATGCTGTGCGACAAGGCAACTATTTCCAATTCGATCTTCTTCATGAAAAATCAGTAAGGGGCAAATATAGAAAAATTAGGCGTTCGGAATGCCCCGTGCAGGATTTTATCTGCTGAAAGTTTTATGATTAGAAAGTAAAAAAAGATCCGTTTTGAGCATAGTTTATATATTTATATACATATATACATTTACTGCTTCAGTTTCTTCACAGCCTCAATGATCTTCGGCATCACTTCAAATGCATCGCCTACGATCCCGTAATCAGCAGCTTTAAAGAAAGGAGCTTCCGGGTCTTTATTGATCACAACAATTGTCTTGCTACGGTTTACGCCGGCAAGGTGCTGGATGGCACCGGAGATGCCCACGGCAATATATAAGTTGGGTGCTATCGCCAGGCCGGTTTGCCCTACGTGCTCATGGTGCGGACGCCAATTGATATCCGCCACCGGGCGGCTGCATGCCGTAGCTGCACCAAGTAAATGCGCCAATTCCGTGATCATTCCCCAATTCTCCGGTCCCTTCAATCCGCGGCCACCGCTAACTACAATTTCAGCTTCTCCCAACGGCACTTCACCTTTTACGAGGTCGGTATGGGTCACCTGAACCTTTGCTGTACCGGGAGTAATGTTGAGTTGAACCACTTCCGCTGTTCCTTCACCCGGTTTAATGCTGAATGAATTCGGATTCAAAGCAATGATCTTCTTTGCAGTGGTAACGGTAATATGTGCAAATGCCTTGCCGCTGAACACGGTTTTCTTTACCGTAAAACCATTTGTAGTATCCGGTAATGCTACTGCACCGGAAACCAACCCGGCTTTCAATTTTACGCTAAGCCGCGGTGCGATCGCCTTGCCGGTGGTATTATTGGAAAAGACGATTATGTCTGCATTTTCTGCAGCCTGTGCAATGATGTTGGAATACACCTGCGCATCAAAATTGTTTAACGCAACTTCCCCGATCGTATGCACTTTTTTTATGCCGTATTTTCCCAAACCGGCAAGATCATCGTTTACGGTACCCAGCAAAATGGCCTCCGCATCAGTGTTCAGTTGTTTTGCAATTGCAGAAGCATAATTCGCCGCCTCAAAGGAGGATTTTTTGATGTGGCCGTTGGATTGATCGATGAAGACGAGTACCATTTAATGGATAATTTTATAATGGATAATTGATAATTTATTTAAGTCGTTGCTTACTTGTTTTTACGGATGCTGTTAACAATTTCAATATTTCTATACAATCATTTTTTAAAGACAAATAAATTTGCTGAGTGATAAATCCTGTTGCAAAAAGCAGATACAGCCAATATTCGGTTTCATTTATCTCTTTTAAACCAATACTCAGCTTATGAATAAAATCCTTTATGCTTTCCGCGTGTTCTGATTCCCGAACTATTGCACCTACGGCTGTCCCGCTTCTGATGACCTGTTGAGAAAGAACAAATTCGTTATGTTCTTTTTTTAAAAATTTATAAAGATTAATTAAACGTATGGAGAAATTAAAAGTCTTCTCCCTCAAAACATTTTCTTTCATGATAATAGGGTTTGAATAAATTACGGATACCCGAATGTAAAAAATTATCCATTATCCATTATCCCATTATCCATTATAATCAGATCACTTTCGCTTCCTCATGCAGCAGCCTCACCAGTTCTTCCGGGTTTTCAGGGGACACCAATTTCACGCCGGCCTTTGCCGGGGGGAGATCGAATGATGCGATACTTGTATAAGATTCTGATGCTACAGGTTCCACAACCTTCAACGGTTTTGTGCGCGCGCCCATAATGCCCTTCATATTCGGGATGCGTTGTTCGGCCATTCCTTTCTGGCAACTCACCACCACGGGCAATGCAACTTTATCTGTTTCCTCACCGCCTTCAATTTCTCTTACCACGACTGCGTTACCGCCTTCCAGATCAAATTTTATAGCGTGGGAGATATAAGGCAGGTCAAGGATTTCGGCTACCATACCGCCGATGGAAGAGCCGTTGTAATCGATGGTTTCTTTACCGGTAAAGATCAGATCATATCCGCCTTCCTTCGCCACGTTTGCGATCTGGGAAGCGATATAAAAACTGTCTGCATTATCGGTGTTCACGCGAATCGCTTCTTCGCCGCCCAATGCCAACGCTTTGCGGATGATAGGATCACTGTCTGCCGCACCCACATTCACCAAATGCAAAACAGTTGCAGGATCTGCTTCTTTCAGCTCTATAGCGCGAACCAATGCATACCACTCGTCATAAGGATTGATGATCCACTGCACCCCTTCGGCAACGAATTTCGTATTGTTATCCGTGAAAGCTATTTTTGCCGTGGTATCAGGTGTTTTGCTGATGCAAACCAATATTTTCATGTAGTTATAATTAAAGGTTGTTTATGCAACTAAATGCAAATATATGAGATGCAAATGTAAAACTATACAGCCCTTAAAACAAATAATGCATGAGCCGAATTGAAAGCTTAAAAGCCTTTTTAGATAAAACCCCGGATGACGCTTTCTTAGAACATGCCTTGGCGTTGGAATATATAAAAGCAGGGGATGACAATACTGCGCGTTTGCTATTCGAAAAACTCCTGTTGCGGGAGCCAGGTTATGTAGGTTCTTATTACCACCTCGGTAAACTTTGCGAACGTGGCGGGGATTATGAATTGGCCATTCTCACTTATAATGCGGGGATGATCGAAGCTAAAAAAGCGGGGGATAATCATAGTTATAGTGAATTGCAGGGAGCGTTAGAAGAAATTACAGATCAATAAGTATTTTATTACACGAATTAGTCGAATTACACGAATTTATAACGGATCAATCTCTGTAATAAAAAAGCGGGTGACAATCATAGTTATAGTGAAGTGCAGGGAGCCTTGGAAGAAATAACCGATTAGTGTTTTAAAGTATTTGCGATGTGCGGCACCGCACTTGAGCAAATGCAGGCGGGCGATGTATTAAAAAGGGGTGGATTTCCGGGGCATTCGGTGATCGTTATGGATATGGCCATTATCGGTTCAGGGAAAAAGGTATACCTGCTAGCCCGGAGTTAGCGGTAACCCTATTATACAACTTGTTCTATTTCAAAAAATAATTTTATTGATAGACCTTAACCGGCCGACACACATTGCGGCACACTTGCAGGCACACAACGTCTGACACAAGACCAACCTGCAAAGGAGCCGCAATTTCCAACACACCGGTATCAGTATTCAGGGCGAAGGGCAAGAATGAAC
>JBBJLU010000040.1:0-23481 GCA_037719665.1 Ferruginibacter sp. | reverse complement strand
CCTTTAAAAGGGATCTGTCTTGGCAGGATCACATCAAATGCGGAAAGACGGTCACTCGCAATCATCACCAGCAGGTCGTTCGAAATACTGTAGACATCCCGTACTTTACCGCGGTAAAATCCGGTCTGATGCTCAAAACTGAACGTAGTCATGGCACTAAAATACCCCGTTGTTTTCAGATTACTGCTCAGGGCGTTTATTATATATCAACATACGGTTGGAAAATAAAATTTTATTACAAACTAACTATGCTTATTTTGCCACTATATTTCAAACCAAAACAACGGATATGAGAAAGATTACGGGCTATTTGGTTACGTTCCTGCTGGCCAATGTTTTCACAATTGCTGCCTTTGCACAGAATGTTACCATCAGCGGTAACGTAAAAAACAATGCTACAGGCGAAAATGCTGCAGCTGTTTCAGTTATTGTAAAAGGTTCCGGCGAAGGAACCTATACAGATGACCGGGGCAATTATTCCATCACTACCAAACTCCCTGCTACTTTAATGTTTTCTTCGGTGGGCTTTAGCTCGCAGGAGATCACCGTCACTAATGCATCTGCCCCTGTTAATGTCAGTTTTATCCCGGCAAATACATTGGGACTGGAAGTTGTAGTAGCAGCTACCCGTGTAGCTACCAACATTCTTGAATCCCCGGTATCTATCGAGCGGGTAAGTGCTGCAACGATCAGGAACTCACCTGTTGCCTCTTACTATGATATTGTGTCCAATCTTAAAGGTGTGGATGTGGTTACCTCATCTCTTACATTTAAAACGCCCACTACGCGTGGTTTTTCCGGGAGTGGTAACCTGCGTTTCAACCAATTGGTTGACGGAATGGATAACCAGGCCCCCGGCCTGAATTTCTCCGTAGGAAGTGTGATAGGTCTTACACAACAGGATGTGGATAATATGGAATTATTGCCCGGTGCATCTTCTGCACTTTATGGTCCCGGGGGAATGAACGGTACCTTGTTGATCACCAGCAAGAATCCTTTTAAATACCAGGGTTTTTCTGCAGAAATAAAAACAGGTGTAATGCACACCAATAAAAGACAACGTCCTGTTTCCCCTTATTATAACTGGAGCTTCCGTTACGCACAGAAAGTATCTGAAAAATTCGCTTTTAAAATGACGGGTGAACTGATCTCAGCAAAAGACTGGATTGGGGATGACTACCGGAACTATATCGGCCTTGGCGTAGCGGGCAGACCGGGTGCCGGCAACAGGCAAACAGATCCGAACTTTAACGGTATTAATATATACGGTGATGAGACTACAATAGATATCCGTCCTCTTCTTGCGGGAATCGGATCACCTACAGCGTACCTTGCTGCTCCGCTCAATGTATCCCGTACAGGGTATAATGAGAGAGATATTATCAACCCGAACACCGTGAATTTTAAGACGACCGGTGCACTCCACTATAAAATAACACCGAAGATCGAAGCAGTCGCTGCGGCCTATTTCGGTACAGGTAACAGTACGTATACCGGTAGTGACCGATACTCACTAAAGGCACTTAAAATTGCTCAATACAAATTGGAGCTGATCAACAAGCATTGGCTGATCCGCGGATATACCACACAGGAGAATGCCGGGGAATCATTTAATGCAACGGTTACCACACGGTTATTAAATGAAGCCTGGAAAGCTTCAGGGCCGAAAGCAAATAGTGCAGGAGCTATAGGGTTACCCGAGATCGCTGCATCTTGGTACGGACAATATTCCATTGCATACCTTACAGCATTGCAGTCGGGCAGATCAGCGTTTGAAGCACAAACGATCGCTCGTTCAACCGCAGATGCAGGCAGGCCGGCAGCAGGGAGTAAGCAATTCAAAGATATTTTTAACCGTCTGAGAGCAATTCCTATTAAGAATGGCGGTGGACTTTTCCTGGATAAGACCGACCTCTATAATTTAGAAGGCCAGTTGAATCTTACGGATTATACTTCTTCCGTTGCAGAGATCATCATCGGCGGTAATTTTAAAAGATACGAACTCAATTCTGAGGGTACACTGTTCGCCGACAGTGCCGGCAAGATAGGTATCAATGAATACGGCGGCTATATCCAGGCCGGGCGCCAGATCATCGAACGCCTGAAACTGACGGTATCCGGCAGGTATGATAAAAATGAAAATTTTGAAGGAAGGTTTACACCAAGAGCTACGGCACTCATAAAAGTGGCAAACAATAAGAACGTACGCTTATCTTACCAGTCAGCTTATCGTTTTCCTTCCACACAACAACAATTTATTGATCTGTCAGTGGGTGGCGGTACAAGGTTAGTAGGGGGGAATCCGCTGTTTGCCTCAAAGTATAATTTTACCGGTAACCCGGTTTACTCCTACACCAGCCTGCAGGCCGGCAACCCGCAAAAAGTTACTGACTTCAGTTTCAGGCCGGAATCTGTATCTACTTTTGAATTAGGGTACAAGGGGCTGCACCTGACTGACCGTTTTCTTATTGATGTATACGGGTATTATGGTCAATACAAAGATTTCATCACACGTACCATTATAGTACAATCCAGAACAAACACTGCGATCAATTTAGCCGATACTTCAAAAGGGTTTACTTTCTCCATACCGGTGAATAACCCGGAAAAAGTGAAGACATACGGTTTCGGAATGAGCGTAGATTACCGTTTGCCGAAAAACTTTATCGTAAGCGGTAATTTCTCCACAGATGAGATCAGTGAAGTTGCAACAGGCTTTTACTCTTTCTTCAATTCTCCGAAGTACAGGGCAAATGTTTCACTGGCTAATACAGGGTTCGGTAAAAAGAAGAATTTCGGATTTAATGTATCTTATCGCTACCAGGATAATTTCGATTACCTGGGAGATTTTGCCAGCGGCGATATCCCTGCCGTAAATGTTGTGGATGCCCAGGTGAATATGAGAATGCCTGCTACCAAATTATTATTAAAGCTTGGTGCGAATAACCTTTTAAACGAATACTACCGTAACGGTACGGGTAACTCCGTTGTGGGCGGTCTTTATTATTTCAGTGTAGGATTTAATCTCTGATAATTTTATTCTTAAAAAACTAATGAAATGAATACAATGAAAAATAACATAAAAGCATTCGTTTTGCCGGCACTGGTTGCGGGTATTATCTTTGCTTCCTGCAATAAAGATGTACGCCAGTTCCCGTTACCTGCAGTAACAGTACAATCGGGTATCTCTTTGGATTCTGTTTTGCGTGCAACACCAAATGACAGTCTTTATTACCGGATGATCGTACGGGCAAGTGCGGGTCCCATCAATTTTGTGAACCTGTTGAAAGCGGTGAACGTCAGCAATCAATACACCCTGTTTGTGCCGGATAATAACGGTATGAGAATATTTATCAATGCCGCATCAGGTGGTCTTGTACCGTTGGCTGCGCCGGATGCGGTTTTTTCGGGGTTCATCACCACTGCACTACCGGTGGCGGCAGCGGTGGGTATCGTAGGTTATAATACCATTCCGCAGGTGTATACTACAGATGCGATACTACCCGTATTCCGAATATACAGGTGGGAACATTGATACAGATCGCACCTACTACAGCACCCTTTGTTACACTCACATCTTATCCTTCCAAAAGAGGCAACCAGTTATGGGTGAATAATATCCCGATGATACCACCGATGAACGTGCCGGCATTTAACGGTATCATTCAGCATGTATTTACTGTGGTGGCTCCTCCGCAAAGACTTATTTGGGAAAGACTGAATACGGATGCTGACCTGACCATATTTAAAGCAGCGATTCAAAGAGCTGACAGCGGCACAGTTGCACCGGGTGCATTGGTAACCGGTTTATTGACCGGCCCTGCCAATTTTAATGTTTTTGCGCCTACTAATGCTGCAATGAAAGCATTTATCAGTGCGGCCACCGGCGGGGCTATACCTGTAGCAGCACCGGATGCGGTATTTATCGGCTTCCTGGGCAGTAACAGCATCACCACAAGATTGGTAAAAGGAATTGTGGTTTATCATTTATTTGATGACAGGAACGGTACCCTTAGCCCGGCTGTATTGAACAAGCGTGCTGGCAGAACTTATACTGTGAACTTTCCGACAACACCGGCTGCAGTACCAACACTGCTGAACAGCGCTGACTCCATCGGGGTAACTTTTCCGCGGGTAACATTAGCAGCCACCTTTACCGGGCCGGTAGTTTCTGCAGCTACAGTAAAAGGGTTTGCGAATACCACGGCTTCTAACCTGTTGATCAACTCAACACCTGATTCAGCACCCTCTTACGGTGCTACACCGCCGGCTACCCCGGTAGTATATATAGGAACAAGCGACCAAAATTATGTGAACGGGGTTTTGCACAAGATCGACCAGGTGCTTCGGCCTCAATAAAATTAAAATGTTTTAACAAACGGCTTTCATTTTATGAAGGCCGTTTTTTATATATGACGGCCATGCTTTCCCGCTTAAACAAATTTGCGTTAAACTGATATTTGTAAACGGGGCATATCAATGAAAATATTACATTCGTTAAAATCATTTACATGAAATTATTTTTCTTTTTAATTGCTTTATCCGCTTCTTTTATTTCTTTCGCACAGGACAGTGCCAATTATTCGAAGTCAGAGATCATCTACGGCCGGAAGGACGGTATGGCCCTGACGATGATCAAACTTTTGCCGAAAGAAAACGTGAAAGGAAAAGCCATTATGAGCCTGGTCAGCGGCAACTGGATATCCAATTACAACATGAGTCAGCGATTCATGACCTATGCTGAGCATTTTGTAAAAAGCGGGTACACCGTTTTCCTGGTGATGCACGGATCTCAGCCGCGGTATTCCATCACAGATGAAACGGAAGATATAAAAAGAGCAGTACGGTTTATAAGGTATAATGCAAAAGAATACGGTATCGATCCTGATCACATCGGCATAACCGGTTCCTCTTCCGGCGGGCATTTATCTTTGATGACGGCGCTTGCTGAAGATAAGATGTACATCAGTGCAAGGGATCCTATCGACAGGGTTTCTTCGCGTGTGCAGGCTGCTGCAGTATTTTTTCCGCCGACGGATTTCCTGAATTGGGGGCGTGAGAATTCCGGCATGAACAGGCAGGCGATCACCCGTGCGGGTGTAGCAGGAGCTTTTGATTTTAAAAAGCAAAACGACACGACCAGGCTGTATGAGCGGATAACCGGGGAAGACATGATCAAAAAAATCGGTATGAATATGTCGCCGGTAAATAATGTAAGCAACGATGACCCGCCGGTATTTATTGCTCATGGCGACGCAGATCCCGTAGTTCCGTTACAGCAATCGGAGGTACTGATCAAAAAGCTAAAAGAAGCCGGCGTGCCGAATGAATTATACATTCACCCCGGCGGAGGTCATGGTTGGAGTAACAGCGACCTCGAGCATCAAAAATTCATTGCCTGGTTTGATAAATTTTTAAAGTAGCAGTTACCGTTTTAGGGGTAGTCGGGAATATTCAATCCTAGGATAATATCCAGGGTTCCCGTCAATGATCAGTGGGAAAGAAATGAGGAGCATAGGGAAGAGGTAAGATTGTGCAGTCTTCTAAATTAAGGATCTGGGATTTATCGGGCTGTATGGGAAAAATGAAATTTAGCCAAACCGGTTTTCCAGCCAGGGTACGAACTTAAACAGGAAAAAAAGGGAATGGGTAACGACGGAGATGAAGAAAATCATCCGGCCGCTTTCCCTCGAGGCTTCATCATACTCCGGGTATTCTTTGCCGGTATACACACTCTTTCTTTTTGAAAAATAGAGGTCATGCCCGATAATGAGCCCGAGTATACCGAAAATTCCAAGCCACCCGAATACCTGCTGCGGGACGGTTGCTGCAGTTCCTTCAGATAAGATATCTTCTTCTTCATCTATAAGCACCTGCCGGCGTTCAGCAATTTCATCGGTGAACATATTCCTGTTGCGCAATTCTTCTTCCGCTGCCGTTGTGATTTCCGGGTCACCGGTAGCCGAACGATACATGATGCCAAACAATTCCCTGTCTGTATATTCACTCATTAAAAACCGAAGTTCCTCTTTCATTGAAGGCAAGATAAAAATATTCGGTTAAAGGGTTTGAATTTACTAATTTTCAGTCTCCGGGCTTTTATATCGCATGGCATATTCACGCAAAACTATATTGATCGTCCTCCTGTTTACCGGGTTGAGAATAATACTGTCCTTTTTTTTAGATCTTGGGAATGATGAAAGTTATTATTGGACCTACAGCCGTCATTTGCAATGGAATTATTTCGACCATCCTCCCATGGTGGCGGTTTGGATCAGGTTCTTTACGCTTGACCTCCTGTTGCAGGATCATGTTTTCTTTTTAAGGTTAGGCAGTTTTATAAGTTGCGCCGCGGCTTCTTATTTTATGTACCGGGCGATCAAAACGATCAGTACGGAGAAAGCAGCTTTTGCGGGAGTCTTTTTATTCAATTGTTCGTTTTATGCCGGCATTACAGCGGGCCTGTTGATCACCCCTGATACGCCGCAACTGCTCTTTTGGACAGCCGGTATGTTCCTGTTTACCAAAATTTCGGAAGTAGACAGCCGTTGGCGATATTGGATACTATTCGGAATTGTAACGGGATTATGCATCATGAGTAAACTGCATGGTGTGTTTCTTTGGTTTGGAATGTTATGCTACGCATTGTTCTTCATGCGCAAATGGTTTCTTCGGCCGCATATGTATGTAGCCGGTTTACTGACACTCTGCATTATTTCCCCTATAATATTCTGGAATATCAATAATGACTTTATTACCTACCGCTTTCACAGTGAGCGGGTGAAAGTGGGAGATGGCAGGTCGTTGAATTGGTTTGGACCGGTAAGGGAATTCATCGGACAGCTTATCATAAATAATCCTTTTAATGTAGTGCTAATCTTTATTTTTTTATTTTCGAAAAAGTATACGTTGAAAAATATTGCTGCTCTCAGGATGTTTAAGTTGTGCAGCATTCCGTTACTGATCATCATTTTCTTCATTGCTTTTTTTCGACTTTCGCTGCCCCACTGGAGCGGGCCTGTATATATCTGCCTTATCCCGATAGCTGCTATCGGGTTATCTGAGATGAATAGGGCAGGGGCAAGGCGTATTTTTCGATGGGCAACAGCATATAGCATCGTTTATATACTATTGATCATTGCCGCAGTAAATTATTACCCGGGCACTTTCGGTTTCAAAACCCCGCCAAATCTCGGTAAAGGGGATATTAGCCTGGACGCTTATGGCTGGAAGGAAGCGGGCGAACAATTTGTTACAATTTATAACAGCCGCGAAAAGGACGCGTCTGCAAGGCCGCCGCTGATCTGCCACAATTGGAGCGGCGCTCATGAAGAATATTATTTTGCACGCCCGGTGAAGGCGGCAATGGTTGGGTTAGGGGAGATGAAGGACCTACACAATTATACGTGGACAAATAAATTTATCTCCGCAATCCCCGATCCGGCCTATTGCATCATTCATAGCGATGAATATTATGATGTGCAGAAAACATACCGTGGATATTATGAGTCAATAGATTCCTTAACTACTATCCATATCATGCGGAATAATAAACCTGCGCACGATTTCACAGTATACAGGTTGAGCGGGTGGAAGAACAAAAATATTTCTAACTGAACGGGTTTTCATGGTTGTGGAAGGGATGCAAATAATTCATTTTAAGATTCAATGTCTTTCTAATGCTTCAACGGCCTCTTCTTGATCATGCCGCCTTTCGTATCACGGATACTGCTCATCACCACAAAGGCCTTCCGGTCTATCTTTCTTAATTCAGTATTAAAGCGGTTTACCTCCAACCGCGTAAGGACTGTATATACAATTTCAATATCTTTTTTTTCACCTGTATTTCCGTACCCGCTTTTCCCGTTATATACCGTCACACCCCGACCCATGGTATCAATGATCATTTGCTTCACTTTCTGGCTTTTAACAGATACGATCGTGACGCCGGTATATTCTTCTATTCCCTCAATGATAAAGTCAAGCGTTTTGGAAGCGGATAAATAGGTGATCATTGAATAGAGGGCGATCTCAATAGAAAGGAAATATGCCGCTGCGGAAAAAATAATAACGTTGATGATGATGATGATGTCACCGATCGTTGTTCCGAATTTTCGGCTCAGGTAAATAGCCAACACTTCTGTACCGTCAATCACCGCCCCGCCTCTTACAGAAAGGCCGATGCCCGCTCCAAGGAAAAAACCCCCGAATACGGCGACGAGTAAATTGTCATTTGTCACATTCGGAAAGGTAACGGTAGCTACAACCAACGCAAGCCCGGTGATGGCCAACATGGTTTTTATGGCAAATGCTTTTCCGATGATGTTATAACCAAGAATGACGAAAGGGATATTGACACCGATCAATAATGCATAAAGGGGTATAGATGTAAGGGCTGATACGAGAAGGGATATACCGGTTGCTCCCCCGTCGATAAAATTATTGGTAAGGAGGAAGCCCTTGAAGCCGAACGCAGCGGAAAAGATGCCTAAGGTAATTAAAGTAAGATCCTTCAGGAATCTAACCAGGTTGATCTTAAATTCCCGGGTTCCTTTCGCAATTTCATAATTTGAAAAGCGGGTATCATCACCAACGGTCTTTTTCCGGTGCCGTAATGTGGTGTAACTTAATATAAGTGTCCAAAGTTTATTCATGTGTTAAGGAGTAATTTGGATCGTACCGGGATAATAAATTGATCAGGATCTAAAACAGGTCATAAAAATGAGTTCATAAACGAGGCTGAATTTATAATTTAAAAGTGCATTTGTACGCGGTTACCTCCCTCCTAAACCAAGTCTTTATTTGAACTGCTAAAAAAATTCACCGGGTGCATTGCTAATAAGCTATTATCATGCTGAGCCTATTCAGAAATTCGAAATACAGGTCTTCATTGCTTACGCAAACCCTGTGCCTTTCCTACGCAGAATGGAATGCAACGGGCAGATATATGTGAACTATAAGATGTGACGGGAATTAATTGGTACTAATGACTAAACATGATCATTACGGAATTCCGTTTTTAAAACCTTTTTATCAAAGATAAAAGTACCGAGGGGTACCAGTGCAGCTATAAAAGCCAGGAGAAGCCATGTCAGGGTTTTGCGGCGTTCGGTTTTATAGATCAATGCTAATGCCATAAAGATTATAAATAAAATCCCATGAAGCCAACCCGTAAGTTTCACCGCCATGGGCTGATCGTAGAAATATTTCAAGGGCATGGCAATGCACATTAAAACCAGAAAAGAGATGCCTTCTGTGATACCGGCAATGCGGAGCCACCTGAGTGTTTTATTCATGTATTTTGATCCGGGTTACTGAGCTGTCCGCGGCAAATTTAATCACTAAAGTTTTAGTATGCAGCGGAAAAAAACCTATTCGTTTTTGAGTTATCCTATAGAAAAGGTAATTAGTATCGCTTCGGTCCGGCCCGCCTAAAAGATCTGCAACACCTGCCTTTTTCAATGTCTTCAATTTACCCGAAGATATGAGGCTTTTCAGCATCCTATCCCGGTAAGGGTAATCCTTATCTTCTTTTATAATCCATTTATTTTGGTCAAATTCCGTTTCGGTTGCAGATCCGGGAGTGCCATTTTTTGCGCGTGCTATGGTCACAGGCCATGCAAGAGATCAAAAGAAACCACAGGCCAATGCGTATTTTCATAAGGATAATTTTTACCGCCGCCGAGTATCCGTTCCGTGGTCAGTCAGATGATCTGATAATTTAATTTATCCTGTTGAATACGGAACTCTTTTTTTACTGATCATTTAATCCCTTTCCCTTAAGAATTGACGGGGTACATTTTTCAATTCTCGATTCCCGGGTTTTGGATTGTTTAGGTGCGGCAAAATGCAGCAGGTAACCCCTTTGCCGTCCGGGGGTCAGTGCATTAAAAGCCGTTTTTAGGCTAGAGGATTTATCCAATTTTAATTTGAATTCTTCCGGGATAGTGAATTCAGTGGTCTTTTTCATTTCCACCTTCAGGCCGGATTTCTCCGCTTCAATGGCTTCGTAAATATAAGATCTAAGAACAGTTTTCAGTTTAACGATCTGGTGAATATCGGTAAAACGTACCTGTCGCGCTGCCTGTACATGCTCCGTTTGTTGAACCAATATACCCTTCGCATCCTGTAACAAAGCACCTTTAAAAAAAAGGAATGCACAGTATTCTTTGAATACATGTATCAAAACGATATTCCTTTTCTGAAAGGTGTAGCAGGGAACACCCCATTTCAATTCTTCGGTAAGCCCGCAGTCAAGCACGATCATTCTCAATGTATGGATCTCTTCCTGCCAATTTTTGGCCTTTGTAAAATAAAAATCAACTTTGGGATTCATGCTGTTACTTTTATTTATAGACTGTTTTTTGTGCAGCCCGTTCTTTGAGCCGCGGCGATTCCTGAGCAACTGCTTCAAATTTTATACTCCGCACTCATTTTCCCGCTGTTAAAAAAGTCAGCTGACGAACTATCGTATATAGCGTATTCACTAACTGAATATAATAAAATAATTGATAGCTCTAATATCTGAGTGCGGGTCAAAAACCGGGCGAGGGCGGAAATTCAAATCTGCTTCCTGTCAGCAGCTTTATTGTAAATCGTATCCTTTGTCCAGGTGTGTAAAGCAATAATGGAAAATAAAAATCCGAAAAATTCCAGCGCTAATCTAATTCTGTTTCCTAACATCCATTCTTTGGCATCTGAAATTATTTGATTGGCGGGAATATCGCCCTGAAGGGCATGTTCATTTGTGGCATGAATAAGGGGTGCCAAATAAAAGATCAAAGCCAATGAAACAATAATCCCTATCAATGTTGTTAATAATAGCCAGGCACGTGATTTAACGGCCAACTTCCATCCTGATACAATGGCCAATAGGGAAAACAGCGTAAAAAAAGGGTTTATTAGAAAAAAGAAAAACCCTCCTCTGACAGGTATGGCGTCGTATGCCTTCATGGATTGAGGCGGTGAAGAAAGCCATTTGGGAATAACGAGTGCCTCATTAAATAATTGTCCGCCAAACCATGTGCCCCAAAGCACAACAGAAAGAATTAATAAAAATGTCGTGATTCTTTTTCTCATTTGAAGTTTTTGTTTAAAGAGTTTCTGATTAGCGGGTAACAGTGAAATGGCAAAAGCCGGGCTACCCTATTTGTATTTGCAATAGAAATACCAATATGCCGGCTGCAAACCCTATCAAAGCCAACCAGCTGATCTTTTTCAGGTACCACATAAATTCAATATTCTGAATACCCATTACTGCCACGCCTGCAGCAGAACCGATAATAATTGCACTTCCGCCTGTACCGGTTGTGAGTGCGAGAAATACCCAAAAAGGATGGTCAGTCGGATAGGTTGACAGATCATACATCCCCTGTGATGCTGCAACTAATGGTACATTATCAACAATAGCTGAAATCAGACCCAACGCAGTACCTATTAAATAATCATTTTTCAAAGCACCGGTAAGTATGGTTGCCAGCTCTTTTAATAAGCCAAAAGATTGCAAGGCTGATACTGCTAACAATATCCCCAAAAAAAATAAAATACTTGGCGTATCTACTTTCTGTAATGCTTTGGCTACTGAAAACCTGTCTGCAATTTCCGGTTCCTTGCTTTTATGGATGATAGTGGTGATTACCCACATAAACCCCAAAGCCAGCAGCATACCCATGAAAGGCGGCAGGTGAGTAAGGGTTTTAAAAACCGGTACAAAAATTAAAAAGCCCACCCCGGAAAAAAGAATGATCTTACCGTGTTTCTTTTCTTTTGGTGTACGGAATGATTCCGGGATAGCACTAAAATCTTTTCCTTTAAAGCGATAAGCGATAATTAATGCGGGGATAATACATACAGCCATACTCGGCAATATTAATTGCTTCATAATATTCAAAGCTGTGATCTGGCCGCCGATCCAAAGCATCGTGGTAGTAACATCACCTAACGGCGACCATGCCCCGCCGGCATTAGCTGCAATCACGATCATACCGGCAAACCAAAGCCTGTCCTCTTTCTCCTGTAATATTTTGGAACAAAGAGATGACATTACAATCGCTGTAGTTAAATTATCCAGTAACGCAGAAAGAAAAAATGTAAGAACCGTGATGATGAGTAACAACTTTTGCTTGCTGGTAGTAGTTATCTTTTCGGTAATAATGTCAAAGCCATTATGTGAATCTATTAATTCCACTATGGTCATAGCACCTAATAAAAAGAAAAGGATAGAGGCAATTTCTCCTAAGTGATGCAGCAGTTCCTCACTTACAATATGAGTAGACTCACTTTGCAGAATATAAATTGTCCAGCAAAGTACACCTGTTATTAAAGCTGATGCCGCTTTGTTGAGATGTATAGGATGCTCTAATGCAATGGCAACGTAACCTAAAACAAAAACAATTATAAGCAGTGCGGTAATCATATCAGTTTAAGATTGGCAGTAATAATTTAAGATCCGTTTCTTTGATAATATGATCTGCGACAGCATTAACCGAAGGTTGGCAGAACAAAACTAAACGTCCTGCGGCTTTCCTTATGAAGCAAGAATCGTTTTCACAATCCAAACATCCTCATTTCTTCTCCCGTAATATTGTACTTCCGCTGATAGGTTGCTAAAAGATTTTCTATCGTTCTCAACCCGGTTTGCAATTCCTGTCCTTTATATAAAAAACCTTTGAGCATAGTGGTTTGCTGATCGTTTATTTTATTAACACCGTTTTCCAATAATGAAATGATCTTCGGAAGGGCGGCCTCTTCAGCCTGCTTTATATCAGTGAGGTAGACGTCCACTACTTTCTTTAAATTAATTTCACTGTCCGTTTCTTCCAATGCATTCACTGTCCTTATCGATCGATCCAGGTCACGGAGGTTTTGAGCATAAGCGTTTTTAAGGCTGCTGATATCAAAAGGGTTGGCCCGGAAGGTTTGGCTCTCTCTTGCAGCCATCAGGCTTAGTTGCACGCGGCCCCATACATCCCGAACCTTGGGAACAATTTCTTTTACCTGCAATGCAATACCCGTATAGTAAACCAATGCATCGCGGTGCGTGATGGTTTGCGCCCTTGATCCGATCGTGGAGAATGTACAAAATACCATCGCCCAAAATATCATGTTGTTTTTTTTCATATGGTTTGGTCTTTTAACCGGGATAGGTAAATTTAATGCATTTAGACGCATCACATACACTAAGAAAACTTTACCCGTAAGTGCAATAGACAATCACAATAAGGAGAAGAATAATAATATCATTCAACCGCATGAATAAATACCATTAAACCGTGCATATATGCTTCCTGGTCATCGTACATGCTCATATGGCTTCCGTTTGTACAGATCAGTGAAGACCCTTTCGGTATCTGCTTTGCCATCCACTCCATGTAAGCAGGATCCATAGTATCATGTGTACCGCCGATCACCAGGGTGGGCACGTTGATATTTTTAAGGTCCGCGCTGCGGTCCCAATTGATGAGCCTGCCTGCCACACCAAATTCACTTGGCCCCTGCATGGTCACATACAGTGATTGGTTCATCTTCCCGAATGAACGGGTCATTGGCTCGGGCCATTTATCCAAAGGTATCCGGCATACATGCTGTGCATAAAAATTAGGCATCAACAGTTCCATATACCGCGGGTTTGTAAAATCATTCCTCGCTTCTATCGCGCGGATAGAATCCAACACAACCGGATCGAGCTGTTTTGCCAAAACATCTTTTGCATACTTACCGTACGCCGGTACACTGGCCATCATGTTCGAAATGATAAGCCCCTTAAGATTATGTTGATACTTCATGGCGTATTCCATGGCAAGTATGCCGCCCCAGGAATGTCCCAACAGGAAAAAATTATTTTTATCCAGGTTCAATGCCACCCGCACCTGCTCCACTTCTTCCACGTACCGCGCAAGATCCCACATGGCAGTGTCTTTCGGGTTATCGGAGTTGCCGCAACCGAGCTGGTCATAATAAATAAATTCTATTCCTTCACCCGGGAGGTAACTTTCCATACATTCAAAATATTCGTGCGTAGCACCGGGGCCGCCGTTGAGCAGCAATACTCTTTTTGCCGGGTTATTGCCGATTGTCTTAGTCCATACATTGAATTTCCCTTTGGGTGTATTGATGCTGATCATCTTTACGCCGCCGGTCTGCACGCCGGTATCCCGCTGTGCAAAATAGGAGGGTGCCGTGGTAGTTGAATTATTTTTATCCGTGCAGGAAAAGAGGCCGATCATTACAAGCCCTGTCAACAGTAATATTTTCATGATTTAATTTTTAGGTTGGTATTCCAAAGTTAAGCGTAACGCAGTCTAATCGCCGGTTTATTGGTCCTTCGGCCTGATCGGTATCCATATTTCTTCTTCACTATCGTCATCGGCGTTCTTATATTTCTCTCCTAAAATTTCAAAAAGAGGCCGGTCGTCCAAATCATAACCCGAGCGTGGACGCCAGGTTTTAAAATGTATTCAAACGCATCATTGGCCTTATTGGGATTTCCGCAGTAGAGAAAACGGCATACAATCCACCAGGGATAATGAAGGTTTCCATTCCTGCGGGTATGCTGTTAAAACCTTTTACTTCAACTGCTGCCCGTTTTTCAAATATTACAGTTGGGTTAAAGTGGTCAAAGAAACCGGGCGGGTAAACCTGTACGGAGAAAAGATCATTGCCGATAGGATCATGAATTTGTTTTCGTAACGGCATAAAACTCTTCCATAATTCGCCGGTCCCGTTTTCCGCAAATGACATCATCAATCGTTTACCGACCAGTTTCTTTTCCTGTAAAATTTCTATTCTTGGTTCCTGCATTTTATTTTGCCTTACTTGCTGTGCCGCCCTTCCGGCTATCCACCGTTACAGTATATTTCCCCGTTCCCTGCACGATCCATCTTAACGTCACTGCTGCCAGTCCGGGAATATTGCGCAATTCAATGGCGGAAGGATCATTTTTTTGTTCTGTTGTAATATTGAGGTCAGCATTATCCACTACCATTTCCGCCATCCGGGTGAAATTGGTGTATCCTGTTTGTGCGCTTGTCAGGAGCGGGCTCATTAAAGCACAAAAAAGAACAGCAGTGTTGAATTTTATCATGAATTATTTTTAAGTGTGCTAATATACAGTAATATACTATGAAGGTGAAGGGATAATGCTACCGTTTATATATAACATATACCGGGGAATTATGCAGGTTGAAAAGAGGAGGGAACCGCAGAGAAGACAAATGGGAACCGCAAAAACGCAAAGAGTAACGCAAAGAGCGCAAAGGGTAGAAGGTGGAACCGCAGAGAAGGCAAATGGGAACCGCAAAGAGCGCAAAGAGTAATGCAAAGAGCGCGAAAGGTATAAAGGGAAACCGCAAAGTGCGCAAAGAGTAACGCAAAGAGCGCGAAGGGTACAAAGGGGAACCGCAAAGAGCTGCAAAGATTTTGCTGCATTTCCTTTGCGTCCTTTGCGGGGCATTTTCCTTCGCGTTCTTTGCGTTACAAAAAAAGGAAAATTTATTCAAATATTTATTCAGCCATTCGATCCATATCCGATCTCTTTCCATTTGTGTTACAGGGTCCGTTGCATTATGTGCTGCAATGGGCCCATGCGATAAATTTTGTTTACCGTTCCGTTGTTTTTATTTTAAAAATTCACGTATGAGTTTTTCCGTTTCCGCGGGATGGGAAAGAAAAATATAATGATTCCCTGCTTTGATCTCTTTTACAACACCGGCGACAACTCTTACATGGCGACAAAAGTCAAAGAAACGATATATATAATATAATCGATGAAAGGGGCTTAAATCAATTTAACCGGATCCTTATCGTAACAAAAATTCAGAGACGATGTTAAATTAAAGCGATTTGAGCGGTAACGGGGGCCGAAAAAATGCGAGGCAGGTAAAATACCGGTTTAATTATATAAATTTGAACCATAAAAAAAATCATTATGAAATTATTTGTCCTTGTTTTTGTTTTTGCGTGCGCGGGTTATACAGTAAACGCACAATCGTCTGTTGCTGCTGCAGCTCCGCAAACCGAATTTGTAAAGCCGCAAACAGTTGAAGCTTCCTGCGGTACCTGCATGTTCAAAATGGACGGCACCGGTTGTGAGTTAGCCATTCGCATGGATGGTAAATCTTATTTTGTAGACGGCACAACGATCCACAAACACGGAGATGCTCATGGGGAAAACGGTTTTTGCAACGCAATTCGCAAAGCAGAAGTTACGGGTAGTATCGTAAAAGACCGCTTCGTGGTAACCAACTTTAAACTGTTGCCGGTAAAAGAGTAAGAATATCCATCATTGTTCGGTCCGTTGACCGTGAACCTCATTGCATCTTTTCTGCAATGAGGTTTTTTGTGCCGTTTACATGAGGGGCGTATCTGCGGATGAGCAGGTAATCAGTTAAAAACATCAACAACATCGGTACAAAAGTTACGAGAATGAAGACGATATAGGAATCCGTTCTGAAAGGTTCCTGATCTTTTGTGATAAAGACACCGTTACCGATGGGACCTTGAGAGAAAATAAATATGCGGGTAAGGTTCCAACCCAAATGAATGGCAATGGGAATATACAGCGAAAAGGTTTTGGAATACCCGTATGCCAACAGAAGTCCCATTGTGCCGGTAGTAAGGAAGGCAATGATCATTTGCATCGGATCGCCGATCACTCCGAAGGAGAACCAATGATATATCCCGAATGCAACGGATGAAATGATGATCGCCATTGGCGCCCCGATCTTTTTGATGAGAATATACAAGAGCGCGCCGCGGAAGATCAGTTCTTCAAAGAGAACAGACTTCAGGTTCCACCAAAACCCGGATAGAAAAAGTTTAAGGGTTAGCTCAGGATTCATTTTCCATTGCTGTCTTCCAAAATGCATTTGGACAAAGAAGCCAAGCGCACAAAAAGTTGCGGTGACAATGAAAAATATAATGAAGTCCCTGAGGCGTTGCTTTGTCGGACGAAAACCCAACACCGACAAATTGCCCTTTTCAAAAAACCAAACCAGCAACCATGTGATAGCAAGTTGAATAATGATTCCAAGCATCTATGTTGATATTAGATAAATGTAATTTCGAAGCCAAGGTCAAATGTTCACAACTTGCTATCCGATCGCCGTACTTACAAATTAAGGCTTCTGCCACAAACTCCCGTCACTTTTATATTTAGCGGTAATACCGTCGTCCATCCCTGCTGATGTAATTTTCAGATCCATCGTATTGGATGGGTCCCAATCCACATCATTACCGTAAAACTTCCCGGTGATCAGCAGGTTATTTTCGCTGTCAATGGCCAATCCGGCGGCAATACTTAAGTCGCCGGTATATCCAACAGCACCATAACTGTTCAGCCATTGTAAACTACCTGTGCCGTTTAATTTAGCCATTACGATATCTGCAGCATTCGCCCCGCTCTTTGCAGCCATCGTCACTCCGTTCAATGTGCCGCTGCCACTGTACCAACCGGCTATAAAAACATTGCCGGTATTGTCAAATCCGATCCTATGTCCGCCGCCCTGACCACTGTTCCCGGGAATAGCCACTGCCCACTTGGTTGTTCCGGTGTTGGTACATGCCACAACATATAGATTGGTTACCGCACCGGCGGAACTTGAGATCGTGCTGCCGCCCATATTACTTGTGCCGGCAAATCGCCCCGTAAAATGAGGTTCCCCGGCAGCATTCACACCAAGTGCACCGGGTGATACTACATCGTTACCCGCCCCGCCAAAAGTTTTAGACCTTGTAGTAATACCGGTGCTTTGCGAATACCGGGCCAATACAATATCGGTACTGCCCGTGGAAGTATAGGTATTTGTACCGACTGTAATGCTGTTTCGATAATTAGCTGCAAGAAAAACATTGCCGCTGTTGTCTATTCCGCAGGCCGCATAAGCTTCCGTCATCACGGCACCCAGGTTGGCATCCGTCTTTGTTGCCCAAAGGTTGATACCGTTAGCATCATACTTTGCAAGGAAAATACTATTGTCAACGGTTGCGGCGGTTAAGATCCTGGGCGTAGTTCCCAAAGGATTAAAATCAACAGATCCTTTAAATGCACCGCATATATAACTGTTGCCCGCCGCATCTACTGCAATATCCCAGGCCCGCTCCTCTGTTACACCCGCAGTATTGCCAAGGGCCAGGGCCCATTGGATCGTACCACCGGCGTTATATTTTGCCAGGAACACATCATAATCCGATTTAGAGGTTATTGATTTTGTATCGAAGTTGATCGTACGGCTTGTAGCACTGCCGGCAAAGCCGAAATAACCGGTCACATAAATATTATTTGCAGCATCCGTTTTTACACCATGTGGTGTAGTCAGACTTCCTAAGCCACCGGCGGTTCTTTCCCAAAGTATATTGCCATTCTTATCATGTTTGGCAAACAACGCATCAATATTTCCCGCACTTGTAAATGGCTTGCCGGTGATACTTCCCTGGAATAATTCCGCGATAATAAAATTATCCTGGTTATCTACAGCTATCGCTTTTCCATAGCACTGGGTGGTATTGGCATGATGAATGACCAATCCTTTTTGTATGGGCGCACCGGCGGTAAATGTAAACCCGGGTGCCGAAGCGGTACCTGCAGCATTGGTAACAATTACATTACCCGATGCCCCCGCACCTACAACGGCAGTGATCGTTGTTGCATTCACAACAGTAAAAGATGCAGCAGGAACGCCGCCAAAACTTACCGCATTAACGCCGGTGAAATTGGTCCCCGTAATGGTCACGGTCGTTCCTGTTCCCCCTGTTGTGGGTGAAAATGAGAGAATGGCCGGGACAGTAGAGCCTGGTCCGGTGATCATATCTATATTTTTTTTGCAGGATAGTATGCAAATACATATTATAGGCAATACATAAGAGAGCATTAATTTTTTCATCACATTAGTTTTAGTGTTCATTTAAAAAGGTACCCATTTGCAGTATTGTAAATTCCAAGCCATATATCACCCCCTCCAAGGCTCGTAAGTGTTTTAGAAGCGGCGGGGTCGGGGTCAAAATCATCACTGCCATGGAACCTTCCGCCAAAAACAACTTTATCATTACCTACAAGATCTACAGTAGTTCCCAGGCTTAATTCATCAGCGCCCGAGCCTGTCCCGCCTGCACGATGCACCCATTGGCAGGATCCTGCAGCGGAGTATTTTGCAAAATAAATATCATGGCCACCGCCGGATGCAAGGGCAGATAGAACGTTACCGTTTCCAAAATCCGTCGTTCTTCGAAACCAACCCGTGATATAGATATTGCCTGAAGCATCAGTTGCCACACGATGACATTGGTCGCCTTCTAAACCGCCTGCACTGATAAGAGATTGAAAAGCACCCGTGTTACTGAATTTTGCCACAAAAAGATCCTGCCCCCCGTTGCTTGTTTTAAGGGCGCCACCGAAATTGCAGGTGCCGGTAAAATTTCCGCAGATATAAATATTATTGCTGTTGTCAACAGCAATACCGCCGGGGGCAACGATATCCGCGCCGGCGCCGCCGAATGAATTTGCCCCCGCAAGCGTGCCTGCGGGATTGAATTTCACGAAATAAGTATCAAAACTTCCGGCACTAACCAAGTTAGAGATGCCCAAGGATGGATCTGCATCAAATGACTGAGAAAAATACCCGGTGAAAATAATATTGCCTGTCTTATCCACTTCCACGGCAGAACCTTCATCCTGCCCGGCACCGCCCATACCATAAGCCCATAGCGTACTGCCGTTAGCGGCATTAAGTTTGGCCAATACTATATCCTGAACCCCGTTACTTATTAATGTATAACTGTCAAAAGAAACCGTACCGCGGAATACGCCGGTAATATAAACACTGCCTGCGTCATCAGCATCTACACCAAAGCAGTTTTCTTCAGTACCGGCATTTGCAAAGGTCTTTACCCATGCAAAGGAGCCGTTTGAATTAAATTTTACAATGAACCCGTCTCTTGCTGCTTCGGCTGTTCCGCCTGTTCCTGCAACCGTGGTGGTTCCTGCACCGGGATCAAAGTCGCAGGTTCCTGAATAATAACCCGCCACATAAATATTGCCGGCTGCATCTGTTGTAACACTATGAGGAATATCCACACCCGGGCTTCCGAAACTAACCGCCCATAGCAATTGACCGGCACTACTGTATTTACTGATACCGACATCAGCAGTACCCAACGATATCCTGTTATTAATTCCTGTTCCCGGATCAAAATCTACCGTGCCATAAAAATAGGAGGCTACTATCATGTTTCCTCCGCCGTCAATGGCTATATCCTTACCATAATCATTACCTGCCGCACCACCGATACTGAAAGCCATTCCTACAGGCGTTATTGGAGGAACAGTCGGGATAGTGGTTGGTGGCGGTACCACCGTTGTTCCTGTAGCAACTTTTTCTTTCTTACAGGCGATTAACCCAAGCAAAAGAAACAGGAGAGATAATCTTTTCATTTTAGATAGTTTTGCTATAAGACCAAAGAAGTTGTTAATGGTTTAATTAAACACTAAATTAATAAATATTACTTTATAACAAAAGTATATTATTTTTACAAATTCATCCCGCACTGCATTTTATGGAGGGTCAAAAAGTTATAGAATTGGTTAACCTGTTCGGGGAGTTCAATAGTGAAACCGACAGCGACGATCTGTCAGCATTCAGTGTTTGGCTGAACAGGCGACTGAACGCGCATCCCCCTGTGGCTGCTAATACCGGGGATGATAACAGGATGCTGGTTTGGCTCACCCATCGGTTGAGTAAAATGTTTCGATGGTATGCAAAAGATACTTTGCAGGCCAACGGCCTTTCCTCCATGGATGAATATTTCTTTCTTATTTCTATCGCCCGAAAAGGCAATCCTTCCAAAACAGAAGTGTATGCAGATACGATCACGGAGATCAATACCGGCACACAGATGATGAAAAGGCTGATTGATGCACGGCTGATTGAGGAAATAGCGGACAAAGAGGATAAAAGAATACGCAGGGTAAAACTTACTGCTAAGGGTAAAAAGATACGGGAGAATTTCTTTCAGCAATCGGTGAATGATCTTAAATTAAAATCAGGGAATCTTTCAGAAAAGGAGAAAAAAGAATTGATCCGTTTATTAGCTTACCTGGAAAAATTTCATACCAATATCTATTTTAATGATTCCGGGCTTAGTTTTGAAGAAATGATAGAAAAACATCTTTTGTAAAAGATCCGGGATTAGTCACTACATTTTTAATTTGTTCAGTTCTTTTTGATCAGTTTCCCTTCTTTCATTACAAAATGAACCTGCTTTACCGCATCAATATCCTCCAACGGGTTTTGTTTCACTGCTATAATATCGGCCCAATAAGCCGGCTCAATAATCCCCCTGCTTTTTTCAATTCCCAATAACTCCGCACTGTAGATGGTCATCGTCTGAAGAATATATGCAGCCGGGATCGCTGCGGTCTTCCAGCTTTGTAAAACTTTTAAATTTGTTTGTAAGCGGTTGAAGCCCGGAAGGTCGATGATGATATCTGTTCCGAAAGCCATCTTCGTTCCGATCGTATAAGCTCTTTTAAGACGGTCCGCGATATTTTCAGCAAGCCTTTTAGCAGTAGCGGAATCCATACCGTATGCGTACCAATTGTCAAACGAAAAATCCGTTCCCACTAAAAAAGTACCCTTCTCTTTCATGAGTCGAAGCAGGTCATCATCCAGGCCAAACCCATGCTCAATCGCTGCAGCACCGCCGTTGATAACATTTCTTGCCCCTTCACCACCCATCACGTGCACGGTGACTTTTATACCGGATTTCTTTGCTTCGTCTACTGCAGCTTTAATATCTTCTGTGTTGTAAACGGCATTATCGCCGCTCACCATTTTGATCGTATTCGCACCGAAGTATATATTTTTCCTGACAGCTTTTTTGATCTCATCAGGGGTGTCGGCATCTATATATTCAAAATCCCATTGGTGCTCATGTTCCGGATTTATCCCGGAGGATTGTCCCCCGTAGGGCGCAATGATCTTCCCGGAATAAAATATGGTTGGTCCTTTCACCCAACCTTTCCGCATTGCTTTGATCACATCTGCCGTTGCATAATTGGCGTCATTGCCAATATCTTTTATGGTAGTAAATCCCCCCTCGAGTAATTGGGTGGCAACAAACGCACCTTCCAACGCACGGAACCCGGTGCTTTCTTTATTGTAGGAATCCGGGAAACTGACCTTCCGGTATGGTAGGTTTGCAGTTATATGTACATGGCAGTCCATCAGGCCGGGCAATACATAAGAACCCGATAGATCAATAACAGAATCTGCAGCACTGTACTTCAGATCGGGACCTACCGCGGTGATCTTCCTGTTTTTTATAATGATGATCTGATCTTTAAGCATTTTACCGGTTCGGGAATCGAACAGGTGGCCGGCTTTGATAACAGTGTTCTGTGCATAGGAAGTACTTACAAAAACGGTAAGAATGCAACAAAGGTTTAAAATGATGCAAACGAAGGCCCTGAATACATTTTGTTGATTCATGATGGTTATGGGTGTTGATTTTAGAATATCAGTTCACACAATTGCATTGTTGCAATACCCGTAGGTTGCCGGCATTCACATCAGAGAGCCGTCTTATTTCAATGAAGGCTGATATCGTTTTGCCCCCCGCAGGAGTGCGCTCGCCTTTGCCGGTATAGACACCAACCCATTTTTCCGTTACAGCCAGGGGGCCACTGCTGAAACTTAAGGTCTTTGATTTTGGGTTGTAGGAATAGGCACCGGTCTTATTCATCGTTTTGTATTGATTTTCTGACAAAATATAAAGATCATCAGCAACCTGATTGCCCGAGATCAACAAACGGTAACATTGATACCTTGCTTTGATCGGGCTTGCACTGCTCACTTTATTAGTTTGCCCGTAACTGATCCCTGAATTGCTTATAAAAGCCAGTGTCAATAGTCCCTGCAATAATTTCTTTGTATTCATAATGATCGTAATGGTTTGGTAAGGTATTCAAATGCCCGGACTGCTGTTCTTTCATTTTTTATTCGCCTGCCGGGATCGAAGCTAAAGTACTAATTATTAATTAATAGGGCCAATTATTGTTGAGGGATCAGTTAATGCAGGAACGGTTTCCCATCTGTAAAAACTTAACAGTCCGTTACAATGATCAGGTATGAATAAGCTTATCTTACAGGGATAAATTTTAATTTGCGTCAAATAAAAAGTATGAAAAAAATTCTCCCTTTGTTTTTATTAATAGCTTTAGTATTACCTGCCTTACCGGGCTTTTCCCAAAAATATAAAACAACGGCGGATACCGTTAAACTAAGTAAAGAGTATGTAAAGGTCAGTGAGGACCTGGCTGAACTGAAAGCAAAATTACTTATTGCGGAAAATGATCTGCTCCGCTATCAGTCCAAAGCAAAGGATGCAGATAAAGACGCTGCAAGAGCTGCTTCAGCCAGCAGTGACCAGGCATCTAAAGCGGAAAACGGAAATGTACGCGATGCCCGATCCGCTAAAAAGAAAGCTGAT
>JBBJLU010000006.1:0-74462 GCA_037719665.1 Ferruginibacter sp. | reverse complement strand
ACATTATCAAATCTTCAAATTACTTACCTGCAGACTTACCTGCTTTTCTCCTCAATACCTCTCCTACGAATTTCACACCTTTACCTTTGTACGGCTCCGGCTTACGCAGGCTCCTGATCTTTGCACTTACCGCACCAAGCAATTGCTTATCTACGCTTTCCAAAGTGATGATCGGGTTCTTACCTTTTTCCTGTGCAGTAGCGATAGACAATTCTTTCGGTATCTCAACAAGAATATTGTGAGAATAACCCAGGGAAAGATCCAACAGGTTCCCGGTGTTTGCAGCTTTATAACCTACACCCACCAACTCCAGTTCTTTCTTAAACCCTTCCGTAACTCCTTTAACCATGTTGCTGATCAAAGAGCGATACAGGCCATGCATAGCACGGTGGCGGATCTGGTCAGTAGGGCGTTTGAATTCAATATTCTTATCCTGAATATCAACAATGATATCCCTGTCTATTTTTTGCTTTAGTTCACCTTTAGGTCCTTTTACAGTAACCTCGTTATTCTTATCTACGGTGATGGTAACTCCTGTTGGAATATCTACCGGTTTTTTTCCTATACGACTCATAATACTAATTTGAAAATGAAATAATTTGAAAATTTGAAAATGAAATCCGAGTGTGTTCAGCCTGTATAGTTCGGCTTAATTGTCATTCTGATTATAAGACAGGGGCGTATTTTCAAAACCCCCTGAATTTATGAATTAATATATATTGCAAAGAACCTCTCCGCCTACATTCTGTGCTTTCGCTTCTTTATCGGTCATTACACCTTTTGATGTGGAAACGATAGCTACGCCCAAACCGTTCTTAACTCTTTTAAATTCGTCAGGCTTTGCATAACTGCGAAGACCCGGGCGACTTACCCTTTCGAGGCTTTTAATAGCAGGTAGCTTAGAATTGGCATCATATTTCAATGCTATTTTAATAACACCCTGCTTGCTGTCGTCCTCAAATTTATATTTCAGGATATACCCTTTATCGTATAGTATTTCAGTGATACGCTTTTTCAAATTGCTGGCAGGTATCTCTACGATACGGTGATTGGCCATTTGTGCGTTTCTAATTCTTGTCAGATAATCTGCTATCGGATCAGTAACCATTGTTCTCGTTGTTAGGTTTTTTAATAATATTTCTACAATGCGATATCCATCGGTCCGCCGCGGCGGATTCAGGGGCTGTTTACCAGCTTGCCTTAGTAACGCCGGGAATCTTTCCTGCCAGGGCCATATCCCTGAACATGATACGGTTCACACCGAAATGACGCATATAACCGCGGGGACGTCCCGTCAGTTGGCAGCGATTCCGAAGGCGAACAGGTGAAGCATTTTTAGGCAACAGATCCAAAGCGGCATAATCGCCGGCAGCTTTCAATGCAGCTCTTTTATCTGCATATTTTGCTACGATCCTTTCTCTTTTTCTTTGCCTGGCCTCGATTGATTTTTTTGCCATTATTATAATTTGAATTTTTGAAAATCGGCAAATGTGCAAATAGATTTACGAAATATTTTTGCCCACCTGCTCATCTGCTCATTGGCAGATTTTTTTATTTTTTAACGTTCTTAAAAGGCATCCCCAATTCTTTCAGCAATTCAAATGCTTCTTCATTGGTCTTTGCAGTTGTTACAAAAGTGATATCAAGGCCGGTGATCTTATTTACTTTGTCAATATCGATCTCCGGGAAAATGATCTGCTCTGTAACACCCAGGGTATAATTACCTCGGCCGTCGAAAGCTTTATCGTTGATACCTTTAAAATCACGTACACGCGGAAGCGAAACAGATACAAGCCTGTCAAGGAACTCATACATTTTTTCTCCGCGAAGGGTTACTCTCGCACCGATCGGCATGTTCTTACGCAACTTAAAGTTGGAGATATCTTTTTTAGACATCGTCGGTACTGCTTTCTGCCCGGTGATGTTGCTTAGCTCATCTATAGCTACATCGATAAGTTTCTTATCCGTTACAGCGCCGTTCACACCGCGGTTCAAACAGATCTTGCTGAGCTTGGGAGCCTGCATAACTGTTTTGTAACTGAATTTCTTCATTAAAGCAGGTATAACATCTTTCTTATACTTATCTGCCAGTCTCTGGGTTGTTGATATTGTGCTCATTATTTAATTACCTCCCCTGATTTTTTTGTTACACGAATCAGTTTACCGTTTTCACGGGTACGCTTTATTTTACTTGGCCCGCCTGCTTTCGCATCCCACAACATCACGTTGCTGATAGCGATCGGCGCTTCCACTTTCAAGATACCGCCTTTGGTATTCTGTGCGGTTGGCTTGGTATGCTTGGTTACGATGTTTACACCTTCCACCAATACACGGCTTTTTTCCAATATTACTTCCAACACCTTGCGGGGCTTCTTCAGATCCTTATCATCTCCTGTAATTACCACTACAGAATCTCCCTTTTTGATGTTGAATTTGGGTTTAAATCTTGTACTCATTTTTATTAATTTGCTAATTTGATAATGTGCTAATCTGCTGATTTCAAATTAAAACATGTTTATAATATTGCACTCTTGTTAAACTGATGTTATCAGCACATTGGCTAATCAGCATATCAGCTAATTGTTTTAAAGTACTTCCGGTGCCAGGGAAATGATCTTCATGTACCCTTTATCCCTTAATTCGCGTGCTACGGGGCCGAAAATACGTGTGCCCCTGGGCTCGTCCGAATTGTTCAGCAATACCACAGCATTGTCATCGAAGCGGATATAAGATCCGTCCTTACGACGCAGCTTATTCACCGTTCTTACAATTACTGCTTTGCTTACCGTACCTTTTTTGATACCACCTGCAGGCATGGCATCTTTTACGGTTACAACGATCTTATCGCCGATCCTTGCATAGTCCTGGCCGCTGTTTCCCAATACACGGATACAAAGAACTTCTTTGGCACCGCTGTTGTCCGCTACATTTAATCTGCTTTCCTGCTGTATCATTTTAAACTATTTTAGATGTAAGATCTAAGATGTAAGATTTCTCTCAAACCGAATATCTTTTCCGTGTTTCAAACTTTTTTATTCCTTTATCCGCACCTGTCTGTTCCCCCCTTCGGGGGATAGGGGTCTTTATTTCACTTTCTCTACCACTTCCACCAGTCTCCATCTTTTTGTCTTGCTCAGGGGACGTGATTCCATGATCTTTACCGTATCACCGATGTTGCACTCATTCTTTTCGTCATGAGCATGAAAAGAAGTGGTCTTCTTAAGGAACTTTCCGTACAACGGGTGCTTGATCTTCCTCTCCACTTTTACAGTGATCGTCTTATCCATTTTATTGCTGGATACGACACCTGTTCTTGTCTTTCTTAAATTTCTTACTAATGTAGTTTCTTCCATTGTTATGCGTTTTGCGGAGATTAAGCCCCGATCTGTGTTTTTCTTAATTGCGTTTTCAAACGGGCGATATCCCTTCTCAAAGCACGGATGCTTTGCGGATTCTCCAAAGGAGCGATGGCGTGAGCGAAGGCTAATTTCTTCATCCGCGTTTCATCTTCCCTGATCTTTGCCGTCAGGTCTGCCTCTGATAATCCCGTGAGGCTTTGTGCAAATTCATTTCTTTTAGACATCTTTATTAATTTGATATTTTCTGATCCGACTGATTATTTTATGCTACCGTTGCTGCAAAATCCCTGCTCACAATAAATTTTGTAAGGATAGGTAATTTCTGAGCGGCCAATGCAAATGCATGCTTTGCCGTTTCTTCGGAAACACCGTCTGCTTCAAACAAAATACGACCGGGTTGTACAATGGCAGCCCATCCTTCGGGGTTACCTTTACCCTTACCCATCCTTACCTCTGCAGGCTTGGCCGTAATAGGCTTATCCGGGAATATCCTGATCCACACATTACCTTCTCTTTTCATTGCCCTGGTCATTGCCTGACGCGCACTTTCAATTTGCCTGTTGGTGAGCCATACGCTGTCCAGTGCTTTCAGGCCAAACGTACCGAAAGCCAATGTAGCTCCGCGCTTGGTATCGCCCTTCATGCGGCCTTTTTGTGTTTTCCTGTGTAGAACCCTTTTTGGTGATAACATCTTATTCTAATTTGCTAATTTGCTAATTTGCTGATGTGCTAATGTTTTCACACCGACACGTTTTCTAATTATTGACGATCATTATTGCGAAGGCTGCATTAGCAAATTAGCTAATCAGCACATTATCACATTAACGTCTTCCGCCACCGCCGCCACCACCTCTGCGGTCATCGCCGCCTCTGCCGCCTCCGCCCCTGCGGTCATCGCCGCCCCTGCGGTCATCTCTCCTGTCAAAACCACCCGGCTGCCTGTCATTGCCTTCTTTTACTCCACCGGCCAATACATTCGGATTTAGGTCTCTTTTACCCAGTACTTCTCCTTTACAGATCCATACTTTGATACCGATTTTTCCGTAAACAGTAAGAGCAAATACATTAGCGTAATCAATATCCATACGAAGGGTATGTAATGGTGTACGCCCCTGCTTGATCTCCTCGCTACGGGCAATTTCAGAACCGCCGAGACGGCCACCTACTTTTACCTTGATCCCTTCTGCCCCCATGCGTAATGCAGACGCAATTGACATTTTAATAGCACGCTTGTAATTGATACGGTTTTCCAACTGGCGGGCAATAGTATCTGCTACGATCGCTGCATCCAGTTCCGGCCTGCGTATCTCTAATATATTTATCTGCACATCTTCTTTACCGCAGAGTTTCTTCAATTCTTCTTTGATCCTGTCCACTTCACCGCCGCCTTTACCGATAATGATACCGGGCTTGGATGTATGGATAGTTACGATCAGCTTATTGAGCGTACGCTCGATAACGATCTTTGAAATACCGCCTTTGTTGATACGGGCATTCAGGTAATTCCTGATCCTGTCATCCTCGATCAATTTCTTGGCGTAATCCTTTTTGTGAGCATACCAGTTACTGTCCCACCCCCTGGTGATACCTAACCTTGCGCCTATCGGATTTGTTTTCTGACCCATAGTATTTATTTAGGTCCCGAATTCCGGGATTTATTTTTTATTCTGTTTCTGATTTAGGATTCTTCTTGGCTGCTGCTTTTTTAGGAGCGGCTTTCTTCGTTGCTGCTTTCTTTTTTGCCGGTGCCACTTCTTTTTTCACTGTTTCTTTTGCAGAAACCCTTACTGCTTTTTCAGTGGGCGCATCAGCTGCATCTACAAACAATGTAACGTGGTTGCTGCGCTTACGCACTCTGTACCCACGGCCCTGCGGAGCAGGACGCATGCGCTTGATCACTCTTGCCCCATCCACCATGATCGTTTTAACGATCAGGGATGTTACATCAGCACCTTCATTCTTTGCTTTCCAGTTGCTGATCGCAGACAACAGGAGTTTCCGAAGCGGAACGGAAGAATGCTTTGGGTTGTGCTCTAAGATCGCTAAAGCCTTCTCCACCTTCAGACCACGGATAAGATCCGCCAACAGGCGCATTTTTCTCGGTGAGGTAGGTTCGTTATTTAATTTTGCTACTGCTTCCATTTCTTAAATGTTTCTTGTTTCTCGTTTCTCGTTAGTTGTTTCTCGTTTAACTTTCTGATTAAAGTTCTTCCCATTCCTGAAGTGACATTCGAATTGAACCCAACGAGAAACGAGAAACAAGAAACGATGTTTTAATTATGCTTTTTTACTTGAGTGTCCCCTGAAATTCCTTGTCGGTGCAAATTCTCCCAATTTGTGACCTACCATAAATTCCGTTACATAGACCGGTATGAATTTGTTACCGTTGTGCACTGCGAATGTCTGGCCCACGAAATCCGGGGAAATGGTGCTCCTGCGACTCCAGGTCTTAATAACACCTTTTTTACTTTTTCCTTCCGCCATTGCCAGGATCTTTGCCTCCAGCTTAGCTTCTATATAAGGACCTTTTTTTAACGAACGACTCATTTTTTTAATTTGCTGATGTGCTAATTTGCTTATCTGCTAATCAACCACCTATTTTATAAATTTTGTTTATTTGTTCAATATTAATACCGAACCATTTTAACGTTGCAATTAGCATATTGGCACATTGGCATATTAGCTAATTGACTTTATTTCTTACTCAGCTTCCTGCCGTTCTTACGCTGGATGATCATTTTATCTGATCCTTTACCGCGTGTACGGGTGATCTGACCTTTCGCATATTTACCTTTCCTGCTACGCGGGTGACCGCCTGATGCACGTCCTTCACCTCCACCCATCGGGTGATCTACAGGGTTCATCGCCACCGCTCTTGTGCGCGGACGAATACCTTTCCACCTGTTTCGTCCTGCTTTACCGGCACTTTCCAGGCTGTGATCGCTGTTGGATACCACACCTACTGTTGCATAACAGTTGATCAGGATCCTTCTCAACTCACCGCTCGGCATTTTTACGATAGCGTATTTCTCTTCTTTATTGCTTAATTGTGCTGATGTCCCCGCGCTTCTTACCAAAATACCGCCCTGTCCGGGTTGCATTTCAATATTGTGCACATTTGTACCCAACGGCATGTTCTTAAACATTAATGCATTTCCCAATTCCGGTGCAACTGCATCACCGCTAATGATCGATTGACCAACCTGCAGACCTGCCGGTGCAATGATGTAACGCTTCTCTCCGTCAGCATACGCCAATAAGGCGATGAATGCCGTACGGTTCGGATCGTACTCAATGGTTTTTACAGTGGCAGGGATGTCTTTCTTGTTTCTTTTAAAATCAACAAGACGATACATGGTTTTGTTTCCGCCGCCCATGTAGCGCATAGACCTGCGACCCTGGGAATTACGACCTGCAGTATTCTTTTGTGCTTCAAGCAAAGACTTTTCAGGAACATTGGTAGTGATCTCTGCGTATGCATTCCCGATTCTCCACCTGGTGCCTGCCGTCGTTGGTTTGTATTTTCTAAGTGCCATGTTCTTTTATTTATTTGTCAATCTTTGCGGTGTTGACCACCATTCATTAAAAGTTTCTTGTTTCTTGTCTCTCGTTTTTTGTTTCTCGTTATAAAGTTTATCCTGATAGAAGACTAAACGAGAAACGAGCAACGAGAAACGTTCTTATGCTGTATAGATATCTATTGTCTCCCCTTCCGCTACAGTTACGATCGCTTTTTTCTTTGCAGGCTTGCGACCTACAATGTATCCTGCTTTCGTGTATTTTGCTTTCAGCTTGCTCGGTACTACTGATGTATTCACATCATTTACCTGCACACCGTAGAATTGTTCGATGGCGCGCTTTATTTCAAGCTTGTTTGCCTTCCTGTCCACTACAAAAGTGTAACGGTTCATTTTCTCCGATTGTTTATTGGCTTTTTCGGAAAGAACAGGCTTTATTAATACGTCAGACAGCTTCATAATTCTATAATTTGCTAATTAGCTAATTTGCTAATTAAGTATTTTAATTTTTATATTTTCTCATCAGCAAATCAGCACATCAGCTAATTAGCTAATTGTTTTATTCCGATACCGCATCTTCTGTAAACAATTTCGCCGCGCTTTCAGACAACACCAATACGTTCGCATTTAAAATATCGTATGTGTTCATGTCGCTGATAACCGTTCCTTCCACACCGCTCACATTGCGCAGGCTCAGGTAAAAATTATCGTTGTATTCCGGCACTACGAACAGGGCTTTTTTACGGCCGAGGTTCAGGCTCTTCAATACACCGTTAAATGTTTTTGTTTTCGGAGCATCCATTTGCATGTCTTCCAACACGAAAATGTTATTCTCTTTAGCTTTATAAGCCAGCGCACTCATTTTAGCAAGATCCTTCACCTTACGGTTCAGCTTGATATCATATTTGTGCGGCTTTGGGCCGAAGATGCTACCACCACCTTTATAAATAGGACTGCGCAGGTTACCCTTACGCGCACCGCCCGTGCCTTTTTGCTTGTGCAGCTTCCTGGAAGATCCTTTTACTTCAGACCTGGTTTTTACCTTGTGCGTACCCTGGCGCTGTGCACCCATGTACTGCTTTACAGCAAGATAAATGACGTGGTCATTCGGTTCGATCCCGAAAATTTCGTCCGGTAATTCTGCTGTTCTGCCCGTTTTACCGCCTGTTGAGTTGAGTATGTCGACTTGCATAATTATTTCTGTATTAAAACGATTGAACCATTATGGCCGGGAACCGAACCACTTACCAATATGTAATTTTTCTCAGCGAAAATCTTTACGATCTTAAGGCCTTTCATCATCACTCTGTCGCCACCCATACGGCCCGCCATACGCATGCCTTTGAATACACGACTGGCATCTGATGAGTTACCGATAGAACCCGGTGCCCTTGAACGGTCATGCTGGCCGTGAGACTGTCCGCCCACACCATGGAAGCCGTGACGCTTAACAACGCCCTGGAAACCCTTACCTTTTGTAGTACCTACCACTTCGATCTTATCGCCTTCGGCAAAAATGTCGACGGTAATAGTATCCCCTACATTCTTATCTGATTCGCTATCGCGTATTTCCTTTACTGTTTTTTTCGGCGCTGTATTAGCTTTTGCAAAGTGTGCAACTTCCGATTTGAGAGAGTGTTTTTCTTTTTTGTCACCGAAGGCGATCTGGAGCGCATTGTAACCGTCAGTTTCAACGGTCTTCTTCTGGGTAACCACGCATGGACCCGCTTCGATGATCGTAACGGCAGTTTGTTTGCCGTCGGTACCAAAGATACTGGTCATGCCAATTTTCTTTCCGATAATACTTTTCATTGTATCTGTTTTGTGTTCAGCGCTACTTAAACGGGCTGGTATAGCCTGAGTAGAGTAGTTAAACTTTAATTTTTTCTTTATAAGAACTTGCTTTTTGCCTCTCCCGATTCATCGGGAGGGTTCATTAAGCCTTAATTTCAACGTCCACACCACTTGGCAAATCCAATTTGCTTAAAGCATCAACTGTACGGCTGCTGCTGGTGTAAATGTCTAACAAACGTTTGTGCGTGCACAACTGAAATTGCTCACGTGCCTTCTTGTTTACGTGAGGCGAACGCAATACAGTGAAAATTTTCTTTTGCGTAGGTAAAGGAATTGGTCCTGTTACTACTGCGCCTGTACTGCGTACTGTCTTTACAATCTTCTCAGCCGACTTATCTACTAAATTGTGGTCGTAAGACTGTAATTTGATCCTGATTCGTTGTGACATATATAAAGAACTTTAGAATTCCGTTTTTTAAATGGAGTGCAAAAGTAAGGGTAGTAATTGAAACAGCAAAGTTTTTAAGCTAAAAAATCCCTTTTTTTAAGAGATATTTTTAAATGGTCTGATTCCGGGGAGGTTCAGCAGATTTTTAAGGAGTTTTCGGGAGTTTGGCGTATCGAAAAATCCCGGTTTGAAGGCGATAGTTGGATATGTATACAGTAGGATCAGTATTCGCGCACGGACCCGCCGCTGCTTTCATTCTTTTTAACCTGAGTTGCACCGCCTGTATAGGTTACTTTGCCGCCGCTGCCGGCATTTGCATTTATACTCAAGCTTCCGAACATTTTTACCGAAGCACCGCTGCCGGCTTCACCCGTGGCATTTTCCGCAAGAAGATCCCCGGCTTTTACTGAACTGCCGCTGCCGGCAGTAGCTGTAAAATTTTTTGTACGGCCCCTTGCGATGATGTCTGCACCACTGCTTGTTTCGGCTGTTACGGAAGGAGCCTCCAACGCTACATCTATCTTTGAGCCGCTGCTCGCCTGCATCTCCATATTGCCGGAAGTTGTTATTATGTCTTTTGATTCTATTTCCGCAGAGGCTGAACTATTGAGTTCTTTCAATTCCGGGGCAGTAATAAATACCCTGATCTTCGAATTCCGAAGACGGTTTATCTCCTTTAAGCGGATCTTGAGCGTGCTTCCCGACACTTTTGTCTCTACGAACGGCATGATGTTATCATCCGTTTCTACGGTCACCGAAACCGTCGCACCTTTTTGGATCTCCACATGCACCGGCCCGTCCGCATTTATCGCAACAAAGTTTTCTGTTGTCCGCTTTTCCGAAATAATTTTTCCGCTCCCTTTACGGCTGTTATACCTGCAGGCTGCAGAGGAGAAAATAATGGCTAATAGTAACAGGTATTTCATACTAGGTGATTTGATATGTAAATTTAGTATTAAGAACGGAGTTTTCAATATTACATCTTCTATACTTCATGTTTAAAAAAGCTATAGTAAATGCGATAACGTTATTTTTGCCGCAGCTATGACTGATAAGATCCTTATACTTGATTTTGGTTCTCAATACACGCAGCTTATCGCACGAGCGGTAAGAGAGGCCAATGTTTTTTGCGAGATCATTCCTTTTCAAAAAGAGGTGGTTTATGACAGTGGTCTTCGGGGAGTGATCCTTTCAGGGTCGCCCTGCAGCGTAAATGATGCCGATGCACCGGTGGTAAACATCAAAGAGATCGCGGGGCGGGTGCCCGTGTTGGCCATATGCTACGGCGCACAGCTCACTGCTAAATTTTATGGCGGCATCGTAACCAAAAGTAATAAGCGGGAGTATGGCCGTGCCCTGTTGCAGATCGTCCGCGACAGCACCCTTACAGAGGGCCTTCCCGCGGAATCACAGGCCTGGATGAGCCATAGCGATACCATCCGTCAATTACCCGCCGGCTTTGAACTGCTGGCCAAAACGGGGAGTATCCCGGTGGCAGCATTTGTAAACGAAGCAGGAGCAGTCAACAAAATATTCGGCCTGCAATTTCATCCTGAAGTATATCATACTACAGAGGGGAAAAAACTTATCGATAACTTTTTAGTGAAAATATGCAGTTGTAAAAAAGACTGGACCCCCTTACACTTTATCACGGAAAAAGTACAGGAGTTAAAAGACCTGCTCGGAAACAGCAAGGTGGTGATGGGACTGAGCGGCGGCGTAGACAGCACCGTAGCGGCAACCCTGCTTCAAAAAGCAATAGGAGATAATCTCTACGGCATTTTTGTGAATAATGGCTTGCTCCGTAAAAATGAATTTGAAGAAGTGCTCTCTATCTACCGGCAACTCGGTCTAAACGTAAAAGGAGTTGACGCCTCAGAACATTTTTATACAAAACTCGCCGGTAAAATATTACCCGAGGAAAAACGAAAAGCCATCGGCGGCAGTTTTATTGACGTGTTTGATGCGGAAGCCAAAAAGATCACCGGCATTACATACCTGGGCCAGGGAACCATCTATCCTGATGTGATCGAATCAGCTGCCGTACACGGCCCTGCTGTTACGATAAAATCTCACCATAATGTAGGCGGGCTGCCGGAGAAAATGCATTTGAAAATTGTGGAACCTTTGCGCGAATTATTCAAGGACGAGGTAAGAAAGATCGGTGCAGAACTGGGCATACCCGCACAGATGTTGGGCCGCCACCCTTTCCCGGGGCCGGGTTTGGGTATCCGCATCCTGGGTGAGGTTACTGAAGACAAAGTACAATTGTTGCAGGAAGCCGATGCGGTGTATACAGACCTGCTGAAAAAGCACGGGTTATATGATAAGGTTTGGCAGGCCGGGACGATCCTTCTCCCCGTAAAAACGGTTGGTGTAATGGGCGATGAAAGAACATATGAATTTACGGTAGCACTGAGAGCGGTTACTTCTGTGGATGGCATGACGGCTGACTGGGCACATCTTCCTCACGAATTCCTGGCCGAAGTAAGTAATGAGATCATAAATAATATAAAAGGGATAAACCGCGTGGTGTATGATATCAGCAGTAAGCCCCCGGCAACAATTGAATGGGAATAGATCAAAAAAAAAAACCGGTTGACTTTGTTAATTTGAGCCGGAATTTTCGGGGCACTGAAATTTGGAAATAACTTTGCAGTGTACAGGTCCCGGAGAACCCGGGTTCTGAAATTTACTACATGAACAAAAGATTGATATTAACGGCGGGAATGATCCTGGCGGCCCTTACGGGAGCTTTTGCGCAGCCCGCCAACAGTTTATTAAAGACATACCGCGTGGGTATCTTCTCGCCGCTTTACCTGGATTCTGTTTTTTCAGGCAGTGGTTATAAATACGGAAAAAATTTTCCCCGCTTCACCCAGCAGGGCCTTGACTTTGTGCAGGGAGCACAAATAGCCCTTGATTCTTTTGCATTTCCCAAAAACCATATCCGTGCAAGCATTTATGACTCAAAAGCAGAAACGGAAAATATAGGATGGCTGATCAGGAACCATAAGTTGGACAGTTTGGACCTGCTGATCGGCGCTACAAAAGATGCAGAGTTTCTTCAGCTTGCTGCATTTGCAAAACAACAGAATATCCCCTTTATATCTGCTATATACCCCAATGACGGCGGGATAACAGCTAACCCGTTTTTGGTGATCGTAAATTCAACACTGAAAGCACATTGCGAAAGCATTTACAGTTACCTCCTGCAAAGCCACGGGCCCGATAAGATCTATCTCTGCCGGAAAAAAGGCATCCAGGAGGATAAGATCGCGGAATATTTTAAAGCTATCAACGAACCCGACGGCAAGCCTTTATTGAATATCCAAACCGTTTCCTTAGAGGAAGATTTCAGTATCCTGAAAAACAAATTGGACAGTAACCGTAAATCCGTTCTTATCGGTGGAAGCCTCAGTGAAGACTTTGCCGCTGAATTAATGAATGCTGCATATACCCTGAAGAAATCATACCCGATGGAATGCATCGGCATGCCCAACTGGGACGGTTTTGCAGAGATCAGAAAACCGGTATACAAGGATTTTCCGGTATTGTTCACAACAGCATACATAAACGATAAAACAGATCTGAACAGTCGCCGTATCCAAAATATCTATGCAAAGAAATACAAAGGAGTGCCTTCAGATATGAGTTATAAGGGATTTGAAACGGTCTCTTTTTTTACAAAACTTATTGGTCTTTATCCTAATGATTTTATGAGCCACCTGAATGAATCGGGTCAAAGGATCTTCAACGAGTTTCACTTCAGGCCCGTTTTTCTTAACAAAAATGCCGGAGCCCCGGATTATTTTGAAAATAAGCACCTTTATTTTATGAAATTACTGAACGGAAAGATCCTTAGAGTTTGGTAAAGGTTGCGCGTGACGGGTTGCGGGTGACGGGTTGCGGGTCGTCGGTCGTCCGTGGTCGGTGGTCGGCTTCCGGGTTGTCTGTGAGCTTTGAAGTTTTTTTTTCACCGCAGAGCCGCTGAGAGCACAGAGGTTTCGCAGAGAAGATTTCAAACTTGCCGAAGTGCCTTGTTCTCTTTTCCTCTTTGTTCCCTTAGCCCTATCGGCCCATCCCCCGCCTTCCCGAGAGGAAGGAGCCGTACCTGTAAAACTTTTTTGAATTCATTAAGTATTGAAATCACTTTTTCTCTTTTTCAACTTTTTGATTCTTTTAGCTTCTCACCGCAGAGCCGCAGAGTTAAAAGAGTTTGCGCAGAGAAGTTGCGAGTTGTCGGTGGTCTGTAGTCTTCGGTCTGTTGTCTTGTAGTAAACCTTCTTAGAAGCTTTTCCCAATGGAAAATCCCAAAAATGGCAAAAAGTCATTGTGGTTAATTACCGGTGTCAAACTAAAACGGTACATTAAATTTCTTTTTGTAAGTTTTCTGTACGCCACACTTGGAATATAATTCCAATAATTAGTGTTCTTATAATTCGGATTTCTATGTTCTACAATTGCATACAAAGCCACGTCTGCTTTGGAATATGTTGCACCAAATCCAAGGTCAAGGTAAGATTTTGAATTGTTAAGCTTAAATAAGTATTTTATGCCAAAAGGAATTGTCAGGTATGTCGGTTGCACTCCATAAATTCCTGTCCCGATATGAAAATTAAGTCTTGTGTTTTTAAGTAATTGTCTTTCATAATTTATTGAAGTAAAAAGACCATTTCCGCCTAATTCAAAATATGCTGTATTAAGTTTTGTTTTTGTTTGTCCGCCCACTTTTGATATTGAACTTAGTAAGCAAAATATTAAAAATGTCACATTAAATACTGTATTTTTCATACCCGCCTTTTTTTTACAGACAATAACATCTTGATACCGCTGCATAGTAATGGTTTGCGATTCTATTATTAAAGCCAACGACGTTTGAGGCTTTGTGCAGTTGGGGAATTGACCAACTGTCTGCCCGGACCGAAGCTAAATTTATAATTAAAAGTTGATGATAAGAACTACTGCCCGGTAGAATTCCTATGCCTTGGTGCAAGACAGAACCTTTTGTTAGCTGAATTTCCGGTCAGGGCACCAGGTTCTTCTTATTATTTCAATAACTGTAAATAAATATTGAATTTTCTTTTCCTTCCCCATATCATCAAAATCAAAATTTAAAGTTTTTGGAAGATAAATATTTACAACTAAATAGTTTCGGTAGAACCGAGTGCTGTGTTGATCTAAGCGATCTTTAAATCTCGATTTAGAATTTTCATATTCATTTCTTTTCAGAAACTTTACGTCAACAGTATTACCAACCGATGTATTGATTCCTTTTATAGGAAAGTCAATGATTTCGATTTGATTTTCAAGTGAAATTTTTTTATCAGAATATTCATTTTTTAGTTTTTCAAATAGGTCTGGTAAATGAAAATTCCAAATTTCATCAAATTTTTTGTTAGAAGTTAGTAATTCAATCTCTTTCGAGCCTTTTAATATCTTTTTTTCCGGCCCAGAAGCATTTTTTATTGATATTATTTCTTTTTGTTACCATTGACGGCCATTCGTTGTCGGTCTGTGGTCTGTGGTCTGTTGTCTGTTGTCTGTTGTCTGTGGTCTGTAATCCGTTGTCTGAAATCTGTATTCATAAATCCTGCTCTTCTTCAAAATTCCCCAAAATAAAAAAAAGGACCGTCTTTTCAGACAGCCCTTTTACATTAAACTTATTTATCAGAGTCCTTTGACTACTGCTGCGCCGGCTATTTTCTTGCCTGATGCGTCTCTCAGTTCAACCATGTAGGTACCCGGTATGAGTTTGCTCATATCCACATCCATACGGCCGTAAGTGCCGCTGATAGTGAAGTTCTGTTCTATCACCCTTGCACCCTTGCTGTCATAAACGTTGAGCATGGTATTTCTTGTTGCGGGATTCGCGTTGTAATACCTTACCTGCATTGAAGTGCTTACCGGGTTCGGATAGATAAAGAGATGATTGCTCACCAATGAATCTATGCGGACAATATTGGAAGAAGCACCGCATCCTGTAGCTACATCGATCACAGATACCTGGTAGGTTCCGAAATTATCCACCGTAAGCGGAATACTTGTTGTAGCCAGCGTATTAGGTATCTGCACACCGTTTTTCGTCCAGTTGTATACGTAATTACCCGGAGGGCTCACAGTCGTATACAGTCCGGAATTGATCGACGGGTTTAACGAACTTGCCGATGCGGCTGTTAACACGATAGTCGGCTTATTTCCTAAAGTAAGCAACGCGCCCGGTGTAATAACCTGCCCGCAAATACCACCGGAAACGATCACACGATAAAGATTACCGTTCAGCGTGATCGGTGCATTGGTAATGGTAAAGGAAGACGCCGTACCACCTGCACCCGGTACATTACTGTAAGTAGTACCGCCGTTGGTACTCACCTGCCATTGGTAATTGATACCGGTAGGCGGTGCAGCTACAACAGAGAACGTAAAGTTATCTCCTGCACATCCCCGTTGGTCCTGGGGATTTTGTGTAACTGAAACAGGATTATTTACAGATAATAATACAGCGTTAGATGTGATCGGGCTGCCCGGTGCGCAGGTACTGGATACCTGTACACGGTAAAGGTTCCCGTTCATACCAACCGTAACAGGAGCTGTGGTATAACTTGAACCAATTGCACCCGGTATATCGGTAAATGACGTACCGCCGTTGGTACTCACCTGCCATATATAACCAAGACCTGTGCCCGTTGCGCCTACCGTAAAGGTTGCGGTACCCGGTACACAAACCGATTGTGGCTGCGGTTGTGTATTGATCGTTGCTACAGTATTTACAGTAAGCAACACCGGTGTGGACGTAGCCGTTCCGGGGCATGCTGTGGTAGTAACGATCACCTGGTAGAAAGTACCGTTCATAGCAGGTGTTGTAGCTGCTGTGGTATAACTATTTGTTTGTCCGCCCGTACCCGTAGAAACGTTTGTAAACGGACCCGTTGATGTCGGCCCGGATTGCCATTGATAGGCAGCTCCTGTTCCGGTAGCTGCAACAGTAAAGGTTGCCGTAGTACCGTTGCAAACTATCTGTGCAGTAGGCTGCGTTGTAATAACCGCAGCAGTATTCACAGTTAATGTCACATTGGATGAAGTGACTGTATTACATGCACCGGTAACAATTACATTATAAGCATAACCGTTCATGGCTACAGTTGTAGCACCCGTATTATAAGTGTTCGTAGTTCCACCCGTACCGGTAGATACATTCGTAAATGTACCGCCTACACCTGTTGTGCTCACCTGCCATTGGAAGGTATTCCCTGTTCCTGCAGCTGCTACTGTATAGGTAGCGGCTCCCGGTGCACAAACCGTTTGATTGGTCGGTTGCGTTGTGATGGCAGTAGTAGTATTGATCGTCAGTTGAACAACATTAGAGGTAACGGTAACAGGACATAATGTGGTCGATACAATAACCTGGTAAAAACCGTTGGTTGCACCGGTAATGGCGGCCGTTGTGTAGGTATTTGTTTGTCCGCCTGTTCCTGTAGAAACATTGGTAAATGGTCCGCCCGCAGTTGCTGCTGATTGCCATTGGTAGGTAACGCCGGTTCCCGCAGCCGCAACGGTGAATGTAGCGGTATTGCCCGTACATGCAGCCTGGGGAGTCGGTTGCGTGGTTATGGATGCCGGGGCGTTTACAGTAAGTAATACATTATTTGAAGTTACCGAATTACAAGGGTTGGTCACCACTACATGATACGCATTACCGTTCATAGTAATAGAGGTAGCGCCGGTGTTATACGTGTTTGTTTGACCGCCTGTACCTGTGGTTACATTTGCATAGGTACCGCCTACACCTGTGGTACTCACCTGCCACTGATAAGTGGCACCGGATCCTACCGCAACTACTGTAAACGTAGCTGAATTAGGTGCACATACCGTTTGTGCGGTAGGCTGTGTGCTAATAGAAGTTGTAGTGCTGATCGTGAGCTGTACTACATTAGACGTGATCGATGCAGGGCACAAAGTCGTAGAAACGATCACCTGGTAGAACCCGTTAGTTGCACCGGTAATGGCAGCAGTTGTATAAGTATTTGTTTGTCCGCCTGTACCGGTAGATACATTGGTAAATGGTCCGCCCGCAGTTGCAGCTGATTGCCATTGATAAGTAACGCCTGTTCCGGTAGCGGCCACAGTAAAGGTTGCCGTATTGCCGGTACACCCAAATTGATTGGTAGGTTGAGTAGTGATCACTGCCGGTGCATTTACCGTTAATGTAACATTGTTAGAGGTCACTGAATTACATGCGCTTGAAACAACCACATGATAAGCATAACCGCTCATTGCAATAGTAGTGGCACCGGTATTATAAGAGTTCGTATTTCCACCGGTACGGGTTGTTAGATTACTGTAAGGTCCGCCGATTCCGGTAGTGCTTACCTGCCATTGGTAGTTTACCCCTGTTCCTAATGCGGCTACCGTAAAGGTGGCAGAAGTAGGAGCACAAACCGTCTGGCTTGTAGGCTGAGTGGAAATGGATGCAGCAGTACTGATGGTTAACTGTACATTATTAGAAGTTACAGAAGCAGGGCACAATGTAGAACTCACGATCACATGATAGAATTGATCTGTTGCACCGGTCACTGTACCTGTTGTATAGGTGTTGGTTGTAGCACCGGTCCCTGTTGATACGTTTGTATATACTCCCGCGAGTGTAGGTGAAGATTGCCATTGGTAAAATACCCCTGTGCCCGTAGCCGCTACCGTAAAGGTTGCGGTGTTACCGGTACACGCTGCCTGCGGAGTAGGCTGAGTCGTGATAGCCGCCGGTGTATTTACCGTGAGGGACACATTGTTGGCTGTAGAGCTTCCGCAAGGTGTGGACAAGACAACATGATAGAACGTTCCGTTCATTGCTGTCGTCGTAGCTGCGGTAGTGTAAGTAGCGGTTGTTCCTCCCGTACCGGTAGATACATTGGTGTAAGGTCCCGCAAGTGCAGGAGCAGATTGCCATTGGAACGAAGCGCCTGCGGTAGATGTAGCAACAGTAAATGTAGCTGTAGCAGGTGCACAAACAGTTTGTGCAACAGGTTGTGTCGTAATAACGGGTCCTGCTCCCGGTGTGATGGTGAATGTTATTGTAGTGGTTTTAACCGTTGCACCTGCAGTACCTGTTACGGTAATGTTATATGTTCCAGGTACAAGTGTACCTGCATTATTCAGGGTAGCTACTGCGCTGTTGCCCGGTGTAAGCGGGTTAGGTGCGAAAGTAACTGTAGTACCTACAGGAACTCCTGCTGTAGCGGTCAACACGATAGGCGTGCTGAAACCACCGGTAGCTGTAGTTGGTATCGTTACCGTGGGTGAAGTAGCAGGGCAGGTAGAAGTTGAAGCAGTAGAAGTACCGAAAGCAAAATCACTTACCGGAACGGTGATCGTAAAGTTTGCATTGGAGATATCGAAAAAGACATTTCCTAAAGCTTCCACTTTGATCCTTGCTGTAGTTGTTGCAGGGCCGGGAATAATTAAAGCTTCCGAACCGTCATTTGGGGTACTTGCAGCTATCACCGTAGGATAAGTGAATCCTCCGTCTGTAGAAAGGCTGATCTTCACGTTTGCAACGCTGATAGGAGCAATATCGGTACCAACAACATTCCATGTTATGGTTTGGGTAGAACCGCCTGCATAGGATTCGCCGCCATTAGGAACAGTAACTGCAAAGGGCCCGGTGGTTGCGATTACATTCACCTGGAAGGTAGAACTGAAAGTTCCGCAGCCATCGCCTCCTGTTACGACACCGCCGCCGGTAACACGGTTATCCCGCACCTGTAATCTGAATTTCATTGCCCGGGCTAAAGGCGATAATGTCTCTCCTTTAAGTCCGCCCATAGTGGGTGCAGGATTAGTAGGATAACCTGCTAATATTACAGCAATATCCGGGAAAGTACGACTGCCGGTAGTCTTTGGGATGCGTGTTTTAAACAATGGAGCAGTATTACTCGTTAATCCGTTAAACCATCTGCCGGCTGTTCCGAGATCCCATTCTTCCCAAGAGTATGTAAGCGGATCGCCATCAGCGTCTGTAGCCGTACCTGTGAGTGTGAATGGTGTATTGATAGGTATATTCGCGCCGTTGTTATTCATTGCCGTAATAACCGGTATGGAGTTACCTGTAGCAGTGAGTACAGGACATGTTCCGCCTGTACCTGTAAGAAAAGTACTGATCTGGTCAAAACTCGCTGTGTGGAAATAAGGATCACTGTTAGGTTGGGTATTATCATCATTGGCACTGCTGGTTGCACAAATGCCGGCATATGCCATAATAGTTGTGCCGCTACCCGGCTCGTAGGCTGTCGGTGCACTCCTGTTGCCCCCGCCACAACTTCCGATAATACTGTTGAAAGTATGACCGCCGCCAAATTGATGTCCCATCTCATGCGCCACATAATCAATATCAAAGGCATCACCTATAGGGGTTGGCAAGCCGGTAACCCCACGTGCTTTGTTATTGGTATTACAGACCACACCTAAACCGGCAACGCCGCCACCGCCCGTACTAAATACATGGCCTATATCAAAATTTGCCAACCCGATCACAGTTGTAAGATTGGTTTGATTTTGACCTAACATCGTTCCGCCGTTATTATTTGTATAAGGATCGGTAGCTGCGTCTAAATATTCAATGTCTGTATTATTGGCGATCAATACCATCTTTATCGAAAGTTCCTGCTGATAGACCCCGGTTACCCTGTTTACACTCGTAACAATCGCAGAGTGTACATTTGCAGGAATTCCTGCACCTACAGCTTGTGCGTATTCGCCTGTGCAAGCCACTGCCAGTCTATAAGTAGCTAATTGGGTTCCGCGGCAAAAACCGGCCTGGACATTTTCCGGACGATTTAGAAGGCCCGCAATTTCTTCGTCGGGTGTATCACATCTCCAATTTACACTGCGGCTGTATTCACGGGTGTAATAGGATTGATAGAATCTTAGATCACCCCTGGAATACGGATCAATATAAACGCGGCCGTTCGGCGAAAGAATTGCAGCATGGAAACCATAATAGGTATAATCAAAACGAATGGTAGCATTGGGATCATCAATACCTTGCCCTGCAAATGTTTTTATACCCGGGAATTTTACTTCGAGTGCGGGGTCCTGCACACTGCTTTCCCATACATGAAAGCGCGCCGAACTGCCATCAGGCATTGGTATCTCCATTACAGGTGCAAGATTTGGCCTCACATTGTTTTCGGATGGAAGGCTCCAAAGAAACGCCTTGATTTCACCCGTATTGAGATTTACCAGGCTGAATTTTTGGGGCTTGATCTCGCGAATACCCGTGGCCAGTTTTTGAACATTTAGCTCATTAGCCGCCGTAAAAAAGTCATTTTGCGCAATAGCGGAAAATGAGAGGCCAAGAAAAGAAACTACTGTAAATAAAATGCGGTAAATTTTAGTCATGGTAAATTTTTAAGTTTGCGAATTTACTTAAAAGGATTGATTATAATAGCTATTCGGTGAAATTGTTGATCCCTTATTTATTCACACTTAAATTACGCCTTTCTTACCAAAAGAAAAACTTTTTGGACTGATTCCTGCAATACCCGGCATATGCCTCTGATTAAATTTTCAGATAAAGGACTTTTTTGCTCCCAAGGGGATTTTTACATTGATCCCTGGAAGCCTGTAGATAGAGCGGTGATCTCGCACGGGCACAGCGATCATGCCCGGTGGGGAAGTAAAAACTACCTCTGTCATCATTATACAAAACCGATCTTACAACTCCGCTTGGGTGAAAACCGCTACGAAAGCGTGGGATGGAACGAACCGGTGATGATGAACGGGGTGAGTGTGTCGTTTTTCCCGGCGGGGCATATCATCGGGAGTGCCCAGGTAAGGGTGGAATATAAAGGAGAAGTTTGGGTCTTTACCGGGGATTTTAAAACAGAAGATGACGGCATCAGTACACCTTACGAACCGGTAAAATGCCATAGCTTCATTACAGAGTGTACCTTCGGTTTACCGATATACAAATGGCGTCCCCAACAGGAGATCTTCGCGGATATGAAATCCTGGATAATCACCAACAAAGCAGCCGGTAAAAGCAGTGCATTCATTGCATACAGCCTTGGAAAAGCACAAAGAATTTTACCCCCTCTTGTTGAAACGGGTTTGCCCATCTATGCCCATGGTGCGGTGTATAATGTACACACCACACTGCAGGCTGCCGGGTGGAAACTCCCGGATCTGAAACGCATTACACCCGAAACCACTAAAGAAGAACTCAAAGAATGTATCATCATTGCACCTTCCGGCGCGGAAGGATCTCCCTGGATGAAGCGGTTTTCCCCATACGCCACGGGCATTTGCAGCGGCTGGATGCAGGTGCGTGGTAACCGGCGCCGAAAAAACGCTGATGCCGGTTTTGCCCTCAGTGACCATGCAGATTGGGAAGGCCTGATCTCTGCGGTAAAAGCAACGGGCGCAGAAAAAGTATATGCTACACATGGTTTTCAATCTGCATTCAGCCGGTACCTGAATGAGAACGGGATCGCAGCAGGTGAAGTGAAAACAGCTTATGGAAATGAAGAAGAAGAGAATACAATTAATAATGAATAATTAATAGGTAATAATTTTTTAAGGTCGGGAATCTATCCCTCCTTTGTCATTCATTAACTTTTATCGGATTGAAACGTTTTGCAGAACTGATAACGATCCTGGCTACGACCACTAAAACCACCGCAAAACTCAATGCAATTCGGGAGTATTTCGCTGTGGCGCCCGATGATGATAAAGTATGGGTGATCGCCTTGTTCACCGGCCGAAGGCCGAAGCGTTCCGTGAACAGTGCGCTTCTGCGCCAAATGGCTTTGGAGGCGGCGGGGATAGAACCCTGGCTTTTCGAAGAGAGTTATCATACCGTGGGTGATCTTGCGGAAACCATTGCCCTGCTGATCCCGGAGAGCAATATCGATGTAAAAGATAAAGATGAACACAGCCTTTCACATTACATGAAGATCCTCGCAGACTTATCTAAAAAAGAGGATGAAATAAAAAAAGATTTTGTGCGTAGCGCGTGGGCGCAAATGAACCGCAGCGAAATATTTGTATTCAATAAACTGATGACCGGCGGCTTTCGGATCGGTGTTTCACAAAAGCTTATGGTGAATGCACTCGCAGCTACAACAGACGCCACACCTTCCGTTATCGCACACCGCGTTATGGGAAACTGGGACCCGGCCCTGGTGAATTTTAATGAACTCAGCAGCGAACACAATGCAGCAGACATATCAAAACCATACCCGTTCTACCTTGCATATGCATTGGAAGAGGAACCCGCATCACTCGGTGAGATAAGCGATTGGCAGGCAGAATGGAAGTGGGACGGCATCCGCGGGCAGATCATTAAAAGAGAGGATGAACTTTTCGTGTGGAGCCGCGGGGAAGAATTGATGACGGATAAATTTCCCGAGTATCAGCAGTTAAAGGATATGTTGCCCAACGGTACAGCAATAGACGGAGAGATCATCAGCCTTGCATCCGTTCCCGCAAAGGATAGTTTTTCGGTGCTGCCGTTCTCTGCATTACAGACGAGGATCGGCCGGAAAAATATTACACAAAAACAACTCACAGAAGCGCCCGTGGGTTTTATCGCTTACGATCTGTTGGAAGAAAACGGGAATGATATTCGCACAGTACCCATGAATGAAAGACGTGAACGTCTTGAAAAGATCTTAGAGAAAGTAAATCTGCCGTTCATACATCTTTCTCCCGTGATCACTTTCAGTTCCTGGGAAGAATTGAAGGAGATCAGGAAATTATCGCGGGAAAAAGGCAGTGAAGGGATCATGCTGAAGCGAAAAGATTCCGATTATAAAACAGGGCGGAAACGCGGGGATTGGTGGAAATGGAAAATAGACCCGCTTACCATAGATGCGGTAATGATCTATGCACAGAAAGGGAGCGGGCGCCGCAGTAATCTTTACACAGACTATACCTTTGCTGTTCGGGACGGCGATCAGCTCGTCAGTTTTGCGAAGGCCTACAGCGGGTTGACGGATAAGGAATTTGCACAGGTAGATCATTTTGTAAAAAGAAATTCCATTGAGAAATTCGGCCCGGTACGTACGGTAAAACCGGAGTTGGTTTTCGAGTTGGCATTTGAAGGTATCGCGGAAAGTAAACGCCATAAATCCGGTGTGGCACTGCGTTTCCCGCGAATGAGCCGATGGCGGAAAGATAAAAAACCGGAAGAGATCAATACATTGGATGACCTGAAGGCTATCTTAAAATCATATAATGACCAATACAGTGCAAAGCCCGCGGAATAAGGCTTCACGCAAAGTCGCTAAGATCCGCTAAGGCGCAAAGATTTGTAATAGGATATTCATCACCGCCTTTGCGTTTCCTTTGCGCCTTTGCGTGAAACAAAACCAATCCGCGACTTTGCGTTTCCTTTGCGCCTTTGCGTGAAACAAAACCAATCCGCGCCTTTGCGTTTCCTTTGCGACTTTGCGTGAAACAAAACCAATCCGCGCCTTTGCGTTTCCTTTGCGCCTTTGCGTGAAATAAAACAGATCCGCGCCTTTGCGTTTCCTTTGCGCCTTTGCGTGAAATAAAATATTACTGTGACAGAACATAAAATAAAACTTACATCTACTCCCGGTTACAAGGTCATAAAAAAATGGCTCAACGACCGTTCCCGCAAACCATTTGCCTTTCAGCAGGAAACCTGGGAAAGCATTATCAACAGCGAATCGGGGTTGGTAAATGCTCCTACAGGCTTCGGTAAGACCTACTCTGTTTTTCTCGGAGCGATCATCCAATTCATCAATGATAATCCTGCAGATTATCTCACCACAAAAAATTCCGGGTTACAGTTGCTTTGGGTCACCCCCCTGAGGGCACTCGCAAAAGATATTGCCCGCGCCATGGAAGAGGTCATCGGTGAATTAGGTATGCAATGGCGCATCGGTTCACGCAACGGTGATACTCCTATATCGGAAAGACAAAAGCAAAAACGAAGCATGCCTGAGGTATTGATCATTACACCGGAAAGCCTTCACCTCTTCCTGGCACAGAAAGACTATGCGGCTACCTTTCGCCACCTGAAGATCATTGCTGTTGATGAATGGCATGAACTCATCGGCAGTAAGCGCGGCGTACAGGTGGAGTTGGCGATATCAAGAATTGTAAATCTGAATAAGGGAAAAGGGAAAAGGGAAAACCCGGAAGCGGACTTCATTCAACATTCAACATTCAACATTCAAAATAATTCCCCGCAGGTCTGGGGTATCTCCGCTACCATCGGAAATTTAGAAGAAGCAAAGAACGTTCTCCTTTCCCCGCTGCGAAAGGAAGGGATCATCATTAAGGCAAGGGTAAAGAAAAAATTCCGCATCGAATCCGTCATCCCCGAAGAGATAGAAAAATATCCATGGGCCGGTCACCTGGGAATAAAGCTCGCAGATAAGGTGATCCCGATCGTGGAAGCCAATAAAACCACCCTGATCTTTATCAATACCCGCGGCATGAGTGAGACATGGTACCAAACCCTGCTCACCGTGGCGCCGGACCTGGCGGGTGTTGTAGCCCTGCACCACGGCAGCATCGAACGTGAACTGCGTACCTGGGTGGAAGAAGCCCTGCATGAAGGGATTTTGAAAGTTGTGGTCTGCACGGCAAGCCTTGACCTGGGTGTGGATTTCCGCCCGGTGGATACCGTTATACAGGTAGGATCCCCCAAGGGCGTTGCAAGGTTTTTGCAACGGGCCGGGAGGAGCGGCCACCAACCGGATGCAGTGAGCACCATTTATTTTTTGCCGACACATTCATTGGAACTCGTGGAAGCCGCTGCACTTAAAGAAGCGATCGAAGAACAATTTACAGAAAGCCGCCTGCCGTTGGTCCTTTGCTTCGATGTGTTGGTGCAGTATCTCTGCACTTTGGCAGTATCAGACGGCTTTTACCCCGATGAAATTTTTGAGGAGATAAGATCTACTTATTGTTTTAGCGAAATAAATGAAAGCGAGTGGAAGCAATTACTGCAATTCATAACCGTCGGAGGGATAGCATTGCAGCAATACGATGATTTTAAAAAAGTAGAGATCAATGAAGACGGCTGCTATAAAATAAACAGTCGTCGTATCGCCATGCGGCACAGGATGCATATCGGCACTATCGTAAGCGATGCTATGCTGAAAGTAAAATTCCTGAGCGGCGGATATCGGCGTGATCGAAGAATATTTTATTGCAAGGCTGAAACCGGTGATGTATTTACCCTGGCAGGCAGAAACCGGAATTCGTCGCTATCAAAGACATGACGGCACAGGTAAGAAAAAGCAAAGCAACAAAATCTATCGTTCCCAGTTGAACGGCCGCCTGCCGCTGAGTGCAAACCTCGGCCTGATGTTGCGGAAAAATTAAACGAAGCGCCAACAATGAGACGTTTCAAAAGTGAACCGAACTCGCAGCTTTAAAACCTTTGTTTGATCTGCAGAAAACTTTCTGCAGTACCGAAAAAATGAATTGCTCATCGAGCATATTGAAACCAAAGACGGTTTTCATTTGTTCGTTTATCCCTTCGAGGGACGCCTGGTGCATGAAGCAATGGGTGCCCTCCTCGCCTATCGCATCAGCCGGATCACACCCATCACTTTTTCCTTTGCCATGAATGATTACGGGTTCGAGTTGCTGAGCGATCAACCCATTCCGTTGGATGACAGCAACGTCTATGAATTATTTTCCGAGGAAGATCTTTTTGAAGATATCCAACGCAGCGTGAATGCAAGTGAAATGGCCAAAAGAAAATTCCGGGATATTGCCGTTATCGGCGGTCTGATCTTCCAGGGCATGCCCGGGGAATATGTAAAACAAAAACATTTGCAATCTTCTGCCGGGTTATTGTTTAATGTACTCTCCGAATATGAACCCAACAGCCTACTCCTGCGCCAGGCCTACAGTGAGGTCATGTACCAACAAATGGATGAAGTACGCCTCCGAAATATGCTGCAACGGATCCAAAAAAGCAATATCAATATCACATACCCGCAACGGCTCACGCCATTCTGCTTCCCGCTAAAAGTGGACAGTATGCGGGAAACGATGACCTCCGAAAAACTGGAAGATCGCGTCAAACGCCTGCAGGCACAGCTTGCTGCGGACGGGAAAAAATATGCGGGAACGCAACAGACGATTCCGAGGAAGCACGGACTTTAAAAAAATTTGATAATTGCTGAATTTGATAATTTGATAATCAGGTTTTAACGGACTGAAACTTCAAAGCAACAAGTATCTGCCCTGTAATTATCAAATTAGCTAATAATCAAATTACTTAATTACACCGCTACATTAAAATCCCTCAACGCATCATTCAAACTCGTCTTAAGATCGGTGGAGGGCTTTCTCGTTCCGATGATCAATGCACAGGGTACATTATAATTTCCGGCAGGAAAACTTTTTGTATAACTTCCGGGGATCACGACGCTTCTCTCCGGTACCAACCCCTTGGTTTCAATGGGCTCAGGGCCCGTAACATCAATGATCTTTGTGGATTGGGTGAGCACAACATTGGCACCCAACACAGCTTCTTTTTGTACCCGCACACCCTCTACTACTATGCATCGGCTGCCGATAAAACAACCGTCCTCAATGATCACAGGGCTTGCCTGTAAAGGTTCCAATACGCCGCCGATACCAACACCCCCGCTTAGGTGTACATTTTTACCGATCTGTGCACAGCTACCCACCGTGGCCCAGGTATCCACCATAGTACCTTCATCTACATAGGCCCCGATGTTTACATAAGAAGGCATGAGCACTACGTTCTTTCCCAGGTATGCGCCATAACGGGCAACGGCATGCGGCACAGCTCTCACTCCTAAAGAGGCATAATCTTTTTTCAGTTTCATTTTATCATAGAACTCAAACGGCGGAAGAATATAAGTCTCCATAGTTTGGATCCCGAAATATAAAAGGATCGCCTGCTTCACCCATTCGTTCACTTTCCAATTATCCCCTGCGGGTTCAGCCGTGCGAACGATTCCCTTATCTATCTGTTCTATTACTGCCCTTACGGCGTCTTTGTATTTTTCGTCTTTTAATAACTCACGGTTTTGCCATGCTGCTTCTATAAGATCCTGCATATATTTTTTTTGCAAAAATAATGAATCAGGGGTGAAAGGAGTTTTGAGTTGAAGGTGGATTGGTTTCGGGTGACGGGTTGGCGGGTTGGGGGTTGTGTTCTATGAAAATTTTTCTTGCGGGGTAAGTATAATTTCATTTATACATATCGTGTCTATGGTAACAAAGTAACGAGTTTAAAAAACCCGCAACCCGTCACCCGCAACCCGTCACCCGCAACCCGACAACTTCCCGTCACCCGCATCCCGACAACTTCGCCTCACCCGCAACCCCATTTCACTTTATATTTGTCCCATGCATGAAGTAAAGAACATATTGATCCGCTTACCAAACTGGTTGGGCGATATGGTCATGGCTACTGCATTTGTCAAGGCGGTCAAAGAAGAATACCCTTATGCTGAAATTGATTGTATTGTAAAAAAGGGCCCGGATGTTTTATTGGATCATTTTCCCACGCAGGGCCGAAGATATATTTTCTCCAAACAGGAATACAAAGGTTTAAAAGGAGCCCGGAAATTCGGCAGGCAGATCCGTAAAGAGAAAAAATATGATCTTTTCTTTTGCCTCCCGGACTCGCTAAGCTCGGCAGCAATGGGTGCAGCAGTCCGCGCAAAAAAAAGCATCGGCTTTAAAAAGGATATCCGCTTCCTGTTGTTTTCCGACACTTTCAAAAAGAAAAAAGGCATTCACCGGGTAGAAGAATATGTTGACCTCCTTGAACAGTTTATTAAAAAGAAATTACCGGTACCGTTGGTTTCTCTTTCTTCAAATGCGGATGAAAAGAATGATACCCTCGTCATCAACATCAACTCCGAAGCATCTTCCAGGAGATTACCGGCAGAAAAAGCCGTAAGCATAATAAATACTGTCAGGAAAATGATTCCCAATGAGATCATTCTCGTGGGCAGTCCTGATGAAAAATTTTTTGTAGACAGTGTGTACGATCTGCTGATCAATAAAACAGGCATTCGAAATGAAGCGGGTAACACCTCCTTGGATGGATTGGTGCATTTGTTTGCTTCCGCAAAGGCTGTGCTCACAACAGACAGCGGGCCGGCACATGTTGCAAATGCTTTGGGTACGAAAGCGATTGTGCTGTTCGGCGCAGGGAATGAAAACAATACCGCACCTTATAATACAGAGAACAGGGTCATCATTCGCCTGGGCAAATTAGCCTGTGAGCCCTGCAGGGATAATATGTGTAAAATATACGGCAGGCCCGAATGCCTGTTGCAGTTAGATGAAAACAGGATTGCTGAACAGGTTCTAAAAATGATGGCGTGAAGAAATTTAAGGATGATATGGACAGCTGTTTAACGGTCCTCAACACCGGCGGTATCATATTGTACCCCACAGATACGATTTGGGGAATCGGTTGTGATGCCACAAATGAAAAGGCGGTGCAAAAGATCTTTTCATTGAAACAAAGAGCAGAAAGCAAAAGCATGATCATACTGGTTGCGGATGAAGAAAGTATCCTGCAGTATGCCACGCCTCTCCCCGAAGCTATGCAAAAGCTCATCGCTGAATATAAAGTGCCGGTCAGTATGATCTATCTTAATGCAAAAAACCTTGCAACGAATTTAATAGCAGATGACGGCAGCATTGCTATCCGCATTATCAAAGATGAATTTTGTAATGTTCTTATCAGGACATTCGGGAAACCCATCGTCTCTACATCGGCAAATATTTCCGGGCAACCTTTTCCGGAGAATTTTAAAACCATTTCACCGGAAATAAAGAAAGGTGTGAACTATGTCGTGGCGCACAGGCAGGATGAAGAAAGCCCTTCCGCACCCGGCCGCATTTTAAAATGGACCGAAGCCGAAGGGCTTACTGTTATTCGGTGATCAGAAGATCCGGAAACCCAATCCCAAATGAATGTTTTGATTTCTCCATTTTCCTGTATTGGAATTATCAATATTATTTAATCCCGCAACATAACGGCCGTAGAGTTTGATCTTCGTAAAGCTGAATTGCAGGCCCGCAGCTATACCCACATCCCCGCTTTTAAAAGCATTTTTACCGCTTAGAAGCAATGCATCATCCTTGTTCAGTAGAATACCGAATTGGGGACCCGCCTGTATAGCCAGGAAAGGCCTTGCTTTCAAACTCAGTAAGACCGGGATATTCAGGTAACTCAGTTTTATTTTCGTAACGGTGTTATTACTGAATACGGTGGCAGATCCTGATGCCGTTTTAGGATTTACCTGGCTGAAATATACTTCCGGCTGAATACCGATCTTACCCGGAATGCCTATTTCCGCGAATGCACCTACATGATAGCCGGCATTGAATTCATCCTTAAATGACACCCCGTTGATCTTATGCAGATCAGCACCACCCTTCAAACCGAAATGAAAACTTTGGCTGAAAACCGTAAGATTGAACAGTAAAAAAAAAGGCAGGAATAATAAGTATTTTTTCATCGGGTTTTTTTATCCATCCCCTTTCAAGGAATATGCCAATAAAGGCTTTAACATTTGTAATTTCAGATCGCACCTGCAATATGCGAATAAAGCTATACATTTGCGGCGATTTTAGAATTGCTGAGAATTACATGAATGCTCAGATGCTGTTGAAAGCAGGTAACTCACTCACTTACCTTAGGACAAAGAATTTTCTCCACACACAACGGCCCGAAGCATAATATGTGATCATCAAAAAATTTTTTTTTGACCACATGTGTATTGCGGAAGCCTTACACGGTCCTCATTTAAACAAATAATTATAATGAATGCATTTGAAGCATTAGGCCTCAACGAAAACCTCGTACAGGCTGTAACAGATCTTGGTTTTGAAAATCCTACCCCTATCCAGGAGCAGGCGATACCGGTATTGATAGCCGGAACAATTGATTTTGTGGGCCTCGCCCAGACCGGTACCGGTAAAACAGCCGCATTCGGTTTACCGCTGATGCAACTGATCAACGCGGCCGACAAATTTCCGCAGGCACTGATCGTTTGCCCGACCCGTGAACTCTGTTTGCAAATCACCAATGACCTATCGGATTTCCGCAAGCATTCCAAAGGGATTGCTGTTGAAGCCGTTTACGGCGGCGCGTCTATCGTGATGCAGATCCGCAACCTGAAAAAAGGTGTGCAGATCGTGGTAGCCACCCCGGGAAGACTGATCGATCTGATCGAAAGAAAAGCTATAGACCTGCAGAAGGTAAAATATGTAGTGTTGGATGAAGCGGATGAAATGCTCAACATGGGTTTCCGTGAAGACATCGATTTCGTATTGAAGAACACGATCAACCGCGAAAGTATTTGGTTGTTTTCCGCGACTATGCCCGCAGAAGTAAGGGCCATCGCGAAAAACTTTATGTCAAATCCGAAGGAGATCACCGTAGGTAAAAAGAACAGCGGTAATGTAAATATTGACCACCAGTTTTTTGTAGCCCCCGCACATTCGCGTTATGAAACTTTAAAGCGCCTGATCGATTTTAACCCGGGCATGTACGGCATCATCTTCACCCGCACAAAAGCAGATGCACAGGACATTTCCGAGCGTTTGTCCAAAGCAGGTTACGAGATCGAAGCTTTGCACGGTGACCTCACTCAACAGCAACGCGACAGGGTAATGGGACGTTTCCGTACCAAAGCATTACAATTGCTCATCGCTACAGACGTGGCGGCAAGAGGTATTGATGTAGACGGTATCACACACGTTATTAACTATGAACTTCCTGATGATATGGAAGTGTATACACACCGTGCCGGCCGTACCGGCCGTGCAGGAAAAACAGGTATCTGTTTGACCATCTGTCATAGCCGCGAGACCTTTAAGATAAAGAGCCTTGAGAAAATGGTGAATGCATCATTCCACAAAATGGATATCCCGAGCGGAACAGAAGTTTGTCGCAAACAGTTCTTCAATTTTATGGATAAACTGATCACTACGGATATTTCACATGGTGATTATGAAACTTATTTACCGGATCTGGTAGAAAAGTTTGAAGCCGTGTCCAAGGAAGAGATCCTGCAAAGGGTTGCCGCATTGGAGTTTGATCATTTCTTAAAGTATTATCAAAATGCCGAGGACCTGAATGCAAAAGACCAACGCAGACCCGATCGTCGGAAAGATTTCATTGATATCGACAGGCCCGGCGCAGGCGGAAGCAGGTCGGAAAGAACTTCATTCAACAGGAGAGATAACGGCTATACAAGGTTGTTCATTAACCTCGGTACGAAGGACGGTTTTTACAAAGCAAGTTTTTTGCAATTTATCTTAGATGAAAGCAACCTTAAAAAAGAATCCCTGGGCAAGATAGATATCCGTGATATGAATGCGTGGATAGAGATCGATAGTGCGGATGCCGGTAAAATGATAAAATCACTTGACGGCCAGCGTTACAACAACCGTACTATCCGTATGAATGAAGCGGACGGCGGCTTTAAGCGCCCGAATGATGAAGGCGGAAGCGGTGCGCCGAGGGAAAGGAAAAGAACTTACGGAGCACAGAAAAGATAAGGCCCCCTGACCCCCGAAGGGAAGGCCCCCTGACCCTAGAAAGGGGAACCTTGGGGGAAGTCTTTTATTTTGCCGCTTCTTTAAGATATTTGAGAGTTGTCCCTTGCTAAGGGGCAACTCTTTTTTTTAAGCAATTCGTGAGTTAAGAATGTAATGAAACTTGTAAACGATTCATAGTGCTTGAGAATCGTAAACTCCAAAACTTTTAAATAACCACCAATAAGGTTCCCCTTTCGGGGGTCAGGGGCCCTTAACTCAATTCAAAAACGGTTATTTCCGGCAACTGTCCCACTCTTCCGGGGTACCCGATAAATCCGAAGCCGCGGTTCACATATAATTTTTGTTTGCCGCTTTCATACAGTCCGGCCCATTCGGGGTACACATATTGAACAGGGCTCCATTTTAAGCCGGGTATTTCAATCCCGAATTGCATGCCGTGTGTATGCCCGCTCAGCATAAGGTCCACGTCGCTGTATTGCGGGATAACCTGCGCCTGCCAATGGCTGGGATCATGGCTCATTAATATTTTGAATGGATATTTCTCCGTTCCCGTATAGGCAAGGTCCATACGGCCATGTTTGGGAAACCTGGCTTTAGCACTCCAGTTCTCAATACCGATCAGTGCTATCGACTCCCCGTTTTTTTCTAAAGCCACGTGTTCATTCATCAATAACCGCCAACCCAAATCGGCATGAACCTGTTGCAGGTTAACCAGGTTTTGTGATTTGCTCAGCCCGGCTATGGGCCATTGTACATAATCACCGTAATCATGATTACCCAAGGTAGAATATATCCCCAGCGGAGCTTTCAGGGTGCCGAAAATAGCTTTGTAATTATCCATTTCCGTAGCCTTATCATTCACAAGGTCCCCGGTAAATAATATGAGGTCGGCTTTTTCTTTTAGGATCATATCCACACCCCGTTGCACTGCCTTCTTATCCATAAAACTACCGCTGTGGATATCACTGATCTGTACAATTCGCATCCCTTTAAAAGCACCCGGGAGGTTAGGAAAAGAAAGTTTTATTCTTTTGAGCTGATAATTATATTGATTGGTAAAACCGTACACCAGGCTCCCGAATAAAGTAGTACCGGCCGCAATGCCAAGCCAGCTCAGGAATACAGAGCGGCTGATGCCGTCGCTGCTCATGGTATCCACATCCGTATTATTAAAAAATAATCTCCCCGCAAGCCATTGAATTCCCCGCCGCAGATCATCCACCAGGAAAAATATTAACCCGCTCATTTTCGCTAAGAACAAACCCAGCACTGTGGCAAAAAGATAGGTCCTTACGTTTTTACCCAGGAAATGCTGTTCCGTAAATACAAATAATAAAAACCCGGTAACCGCAAGGATAGTGATCCCCCAATAGATACAATAGATCAGCGTCCTTGTTTTAGGAGATAAATGATGCGAAACCGTTCTTACCGCGAGGAAGAAGTAGGTGTCAAGCAACAGCATCACGGTCAGAAAAATAATAACGCCTGAAGGAGTGCGCATAAGCTATGTAATTTTTGTTTCGGGGTAAGATAAACTCCGTAAATATCAACCTCTCGCTATTCATTATTAAAAACCCAGGAATTCATTGATCTGTGCTTTTATCGCACTGATCGCCGCAATGTCAGTAAAGATATCGTCTTCGTTCATTAATGTATTCACCACACTCAACGGTAACCTGTTCGGATGCACAGTCATCTTCATATGCAGCAGGGAACCGGTAATATGTTCCATCCCGCGGAGGTTGCCCGCACGGCCGGAACTTACACCCGTGAGGAGTACTTTTTTATGCCACCAAACGTTGGGAACATCTGTATTATCAATCATCGTTTTAAAAACACCGGGATAAGAGCCATTGTATTCCGGGAGAATAATGATAAACCCCGTCGCTGCTTTCAAAAAATCGTTTTCTGTTTGCACAAACTGTTCATCCCGTGTATGCATATCATATTCATCCAAAGCCAATACTTTGTTTTCAATGGCCTGCTCAGCCAAAAACCGTTGGTATTCCAATGCTACTTTTTTGGTATAGCTGTCTTTTCTGTTTGTACCGGAGATTATAGTGATCATGAAACTTATGATAATTGTTTTAAAGGAATTTGGAATTTGGAATTGGGTGAAGTTTGTGAAAGTCATATTTTCATAATGATAGCGCCCCCCGTTTTATTATTCCTATAATAAAAAAGCGTGATCAGCACAGAGCCTCCCAATTCCCAATTCCTAATTCCCAATTCCTAATCCCTAATTCCCAATTCCCAATTCCTAATTCCCCCACTCCTAATCAACTACCCCACCAATCAATCAAATCCCGTCAATCCGGCGCATTAAAACCGGCTCTTTCCTTAAAAATGCCGAAGTTTGCGAAAATTACCCGTGGAAGTTTACATTTGACGGAATTTTTCCAAAACTCACCAATAAATCAGCGCGTACGCGATGGCAAGAATAATAGGAATAGCAAATCAAAAAGGCGGTGTCGGTAAGACAACCACGGCCATCAATCTCGCGGCAAGTTTTGCTATATTGGAATATAAGACATTGTTGGTAGACGCTGATCCGCAGGCCAACAGCACGACGGGAACGGGTTTTGATCTGCAAAATATTACAAAGAGTCTTTATGATTGCATGGTTAACGAGGCTACGGCTGCTGAAGTGATCCTTAAGACGGATATGGCTTTTTTGGATATTATTCCCTCCCATATAGACCTTGTAGGCGCGGAAATAGAAATGATCAATTATCCGAACCGCGAGAGTATCCTTAAAAAAACACTGGAGACGGTGCGGGATGAATATGATTTTATCGTCATTGACTGCTCACCGTCACTTGGTTTAATAACAGTGAATGCACTGGTAGCGGCAGACAGTGTAGTGGTACCGGTTCAAACAGAATTTTTTGCCCTGGAAGGCTTGGGTAAATTATTGAATACCGTAAAAATTGTTCAGAACCGCCTGAATACCGACCTGCAAATTGAAGGGATCTTAATGACCATGTACGATGGTCGCCTGCGGCTTTGCAACCAGGTGGTAAGTGAAGTGCGACGACATTTTGAAGATATGGTGTTTGAAAGCATCATTCACCGTAATACGAAACTGAGTGAGGCGCCGAGTTTCGGAAAGCCGGTGATCCTTTATGATTCCGACAGTAAGGGTGCCATCAACTATTTGAACCTGGCAAAAGAGATCCTGCAGAAGAATGATCTTACTAAAATTAAAAACGAAGAAAGAATAATAAATTGATTTGGAGATTTGGAAATTTGAAGATGTGTCGATGCCGGCATTCATTGAGAATTTGCATTTCACAATAAAAATTCGAAGCCTCATTTTCAAATTTCCAAATTATCAAATTTTAAAATTGACATGAGTTTATCCAAAAAAAACGATGCACTCGGTAAAGGGATCCGAAGCCTTTTGCAGAATATAGATATCGATCTTAAAAATACTGCCGGCTCATTAAAGTCCGAGATCACGGAGAAAGCATTGACTGCATCCCGCGTCCCGTTAGACAAGATTGAAGTAAACCCGAATCAGCCGCGCAAAGATTTTGACGAAACCTCCCTGAGCGAATTGGCGGCTTCCATCAAAATGCACAATATCATACAACCCCTCACGGTGTCCCAAATGCCCGGCGGTAAATACCGCATCATTGCCGGTGAACGGCGGTTTCGCGCATCAAAAATTGCAGGCCTGAAAGATGTGCCGGTCTATGTGCGCGAAGCAGACAGCGATCAGCTCCTTGAACTTGCATTGCTGGAAAATCTTCAGCGTGAAAATCTGAATGCCATCGAGATCGGGCTTTCATACAAACGCCTGATGGAAGAATTGGATTATACCCAGGAAAAAGTTGCGGAAAGAATGGGAAAAGAAAGAAGCACGGTTACCAATTATATACGTTTACTAAAATTACCCCCGGATATACAGGTGGCAGTGCGAAACGGCGTAATAAGCATGGGCCATGCGCGGGCATTGGTGAATGTAGACAAGGTAGATAAGCAACTGTTTATTTTTTCCGAAATAAAGAATAAAGAATTATCTGTTCGTCAAACGGAAGAACTCGTGCGCAAAATTTATACCGGCGACAATCCTGTTAAACCTTCTGTAAAACAGGGTTTGCCGCCGGCATTCAAAAAAATAGAAGATAATTTAGCTTCTTCATTCAGTACTAAGGTGACGCTGACCCATCATAAAAAAGGAAACGGGAGCATTACTTTTGATTATTTTTCCAATGAAGAACTGAACGGTTTGTTGGAAAAGCTGAATATTAATGTAAGCTGATGAAGCAAGCCAATATAATCCTGTTTATTTTACTGTTTAACCTTCATGCTGCATTCGGGCAGGCCAACCTGAAAGTCGATTCTGCAGGCAAGATCACGACTTCAAAAAATACGGGGAAAGTAAATGACAGTGCGGTAAAAAAATACAAACCCGGCATCGCCATCCGCCGCTCTGCTATCCTGCCCGGTTGGGGCCAATATACCAACAAAAAATACTGGAAAATACCCATCGTGTACGGGGCATTGGGAACCACAGGCTACTTTTTCTTCCGCAACCTGGGTCAATATAAAGATGCAAAAAATGCATTGGTACTTGCAACGGACGGAGACCCGGCCAACGATACCCAAATCAAAGAACCTTATTATACCGTAAGGTTTCAGCCCGACAGGATCAGGTCATTCCGGAACCAGGTAAGGCAAAACGTAGATTACTCTGTGTTATTCTTCATTATTTTTTGGGGATTGAATGTGGCAGATGCAGCCGTAGATGCACATCTTAAAACATTTGACGTGAGCGATGACCTCAGCCTGAAGATAAAACCGGGATACAGTCCTATGGCAAAAACGAACGGGATAAGCATTGTGTTGAATATCGGAAAATAATATTCCCCCGTTTTCTTCCTGCTTCCTCTATTACTACCTTTGAGAAAATAATTAAATGGGACAACCCTTAAAAATTGCATTGATCGGGTACGGAAAAATGGGTAAGGCCATTGAAACCGTAGCAATCCAACAGGGCCATGAAGTCACCCTCAAAATTTCCTCTTCCGACCTTTCCGGCTTTACACCGGAGAAGCTTCAGGGCTGCGATGTAGCCATAGAATTTACCAACCCCGAAAGCGCTCCCGCGAATATAAAGACATGCATAGATGCAGGTATCCCCGTCATTTGCGGTAGCACAGGTTGGTTGAAGAGGGAAGCAGAAATAAAAGATTATTGTGTTTCAAAAAACGGAGCATTGCTATACGCAAGTAATTTCAGCGTGGGCGTGAATATTTTTTTCGGGATCAATAAACTATTGGCAAAACTGATGTCTGATCAACCGGCCTATAAAGTGTTGATTGAAGAGATCCACCATACCCAAAAAAAAGATGCTCCCAGCGGCACCGCAATATCTCTTGCAGAACAAATCATCAGGGAACGAACGGATAAAAATCAATGGACGTTGGGTGATGCAACTGAAAGGGAATTGGAAATAAAAAGCAAAAGAGAAGACCCCGCCCCGGGCACTCACTATGTTACCTACTCCTCTGAAGTGGATGAAATAGCCATCATTCATACAGCCCGCAACCGCATGGGTTTCGCAAACGGGGCCGTTCTTGCGGCAGGTTTCATCACGGGTAAAAAAGGCATATATACTATGGCAGATGTGTTAAACCTACCGGGTCTGTAAAGGTATACTTCACACTTTCCAACAATTCAGTTGAAAAATTAATTTATAGATTAATATTATTACATATAATCATAATGTATTATAAATCACTGAATTAGTTTACATATAAAAATTATATTTACACATATAATTGTATGAAGAAGGAGAAAATTTCACTCGCCATTGTGGACGACCACAGGATCGTTATTGACGGTCTTAAGTCTTTACTACATGATCATCCCGGTTTTGTTGTAAAAATAGAATGTACACAGCCCGGGGAGATGATAAAATTGTTGTCGGCAACCCCTGTCGATATTTTATTAACGGATATCATGATGCCGGTAATGAACGGCGCTGAATTGGCGAAGGCCGTAAAAAAACATTTCCCGGAGATAAAGATCCTTGCCTTATCCATGAGCGGACAGGGAGACCTGGTGAACAGCATGATCGAAGTCAGTGATATAGCAGGTTATGTTTTGAAAAATATCGGGAAGCAGGATCTTATTACTGCTTTGGAAAAGATAGCAAGTGGTGGTGTTTTTTTCAGCCCGGAAGTATTGGAAGAGATGATGAAGGCGGGAGAAAGAACGCGGACTACGGACGTTGTTCATCTTACCGGGCGAGAAACTGAGATCATCCGCCTTATCGAAAAAGAACATAATAATAAACAGATCGCGGATGTATTATTCATCAGTGAACGAACGGTGGAAACACATCGGAAAAATATTTTCCGAAAAACAAAAACATCAGGGCTGATCGGCCTGATCAAATATGCTTATGAGCATCAACTGATCATACGGCAATAAAAAAGCTTCCGGTACGGAAGCTTTTTATTCATAAGTTTTTTTATCAGAAGCTGTAACCAAGGCGCACACCGAATGTACCGCCATCGCCGCTGTAGCCGGTATACTTTAACAGGAGATCAAGCTTTTCGTCGATCTTAAATCCAACACCGGGGATATAAGTAAATAAAGAACTCCCTCCTGTCTTCGTGGAAACGGAAGTACCCAACTGGGCGGAACCGTACAATTTCGGGATGAAATAATATTTAACCCCCACCAGTAATGGGATCAAAGTAACGGATTGGAATTTTGTATTGGTATTTGCGATCTTTTTACCTACCAATTGAATGAGGCCTGCATTAGCAGTTATGGCCGCGTCACTGCTGATCATATAATCCAACTGTGCCGTAGCGCCGATAGCAATGGAGTAGGCCTTATTCAGGTTGCCGGTGACTGCAGCGATCTCGGGCCCAACACTGAATTTTAAAGTTTTTGTTTTTTGTGCATTCACTGTAACGGACAAGATCAGGAAGAGCACTGCAATAAGCGTTTTCATCTTTTATAGATTTTAGTTTTTTAAAATTTTCGCAAAAATAGCGCTTAACTCAATAGGAATAATATTTTCCTGCATAAAAAAGCCCCGCTGCAAGCGGGGCTTTATGAATAGCATTCAAATAACTTAGAAAGTATAAGCTACCCTTAAACCTATTGTATTCAAAGCGCTTGCACTTCCTCCTGAAGTACCGCTGCTTTTAACGCTATAGCCGGTATACTTCAATAAGGCATCAAAGTTCGGAGTGAATTTGTACCCGATACCCGGTGCATAAGTAAAGTTAGAACCACCGTCTTCTTCTGTTGAGAAAGCTATACCCAACTGCGCTGAAGCGAAGAATTGCGGAGTAAACTTGTATTGAATACCGGCTAAAACCGGCACTAACCCGGTGTTAGGGTATTTAGTTGTAAAATTTACACCTGCAACATTGATCGTAACATCTTTACCGCTGAAGCTGATATAACCTGCATTCAGGGTAATAGCTAAACTTGGATCAACGTTATAGTCTCCCTGTACAGATCCACCGATACCGAAACCTGCGATCTCCTGGAAATCACCGATTGGCAATGCTGCCTCAACACCGACACCGAACCTGAATTTCTTTACAGCCATCTTTGCATCCTGCGCATTAGCGCTGAACGCTGCAGCTACAACTGCCAAACATAGAATTACTTTTTTCATAATTTTTGTTTTAGTTTTTAATTATAATGGATAAGCTTCCGGGTAATTTGCGGAGCTTTGCAAAATTAAATATTGCTTGCCAAGAAAAATACAGCAACCTGTTAAAATTAAAAGCCCCGCTGAAAAAACGGGGCTTTTGATTATTAAAAAATAATTGATTTATTTTTTCTTCATACCCCGAACAAGCCTGAGGTTACAAATTACATTCCATAAATGCATTTTGCATCCAAATAAAATAAAAAAGCTGCAGAAAACTCTGCAGCTTTTTTTAATTTTTATCAGGTAAAATTAAAATTTAAAATTAATACCTACCTGGGCAAATGAACCGGCGAGGTATCCCAGTTCCGCATACATTCCTATATTGCTGGAAAAGTAATATTTAGCACCAACCTGACCTGTTATACCGAAAGAAGTCGGAACACTGATATTATAAAAGCTATCGAAAAACGGATCGTTGTTATCAGCCGGATCGTTTGAAGTTGTTTCATACTTAAAATTACCGTAACCTAAGCCTAAACCAACATATGGATCGAATTTAGAAGAACTACCAAAGTGGTAGTTACCTCTAAGGATTGCTGAAATTTGAGTCAACTTAGAAGTTACTATATAATCTTTTCCTGCACTTATACCATCCTTTTCAGTCGAAACATTTTTGTTTTGACCATATGCTACCTGGAGCCCCATGCTGATCTTATCAGAAATACCATATTCATATGTCAAGCCAACGGGCCCTATACTTGAATATTTGCTGGATTCACCGGGACCTGCAAACAGGTTGGTAAACTTGAAAAGGTTTTTGTACGGGCTGATAAAGCCGTAACCAATAGCTACTGTAGATTGGCCTTTGGAATAAGCTCCACCTTCACTGTCTTGTGCTGAAACTGCCGTAGCAGCGAAAATCATGATTGCTGTCGCAAATAGAAATTTTTTCATAATTGTTTGTTTTAGTTTTTTAATCGGGGGCGAAAGTAAGAGATTTTTATTTAACACCCATACTTTTATAGTTATGCAAATAAATGTTTTTTATTAATATATCTCAATACCCGGCACCGGGTATTTATCAACACTGCTGTATAACTCACTGCAGGTTTTCCAACATGTCCCGGGTCATCTCTGCCAAATCGTAGGCATTTTTCCAGCCCCAATCTTTTTTGGCAACGGAATCATCTATGCTTTGGGGCCAACTGTTCGCGATCGCCTGCCGGTAATCGGGTTTGTACACGGTATCAAAATCAATGACATGCTTCTTAATTTCATTCGTTATTTCTTTTGGCGAAAAGCTCATACCGGAAATATTATAAGAAGTTCTGATGGATATGCTTTTTGCATCCGCTTCCATGAGCTCGATGGTTGCACGGATCGCATCCGGCATATACATCATCGGCAGGTAAGTATCTTCTTCGAGGAAACACTCATACTGTTCCCCGTCGCGGGCAGCATGAAAGATCTCTACCGCATAATCCGTTGTGCCGCCGCCGGGCTGACTCTTATAGCTGATCAAACCCGGGAATCGGAGGCTGCGAACATCCACTCCGTAACGTTGAAAATAATAATTGCACCAAAATTCCCCGGCATACTTACTGATGCCATACACCGTTGTGGGCTCTATGATGGTTTGCTGGGGAGCAAATTGCTTCGGTGAAGTAGGCCCGAAAACCGCAATGCTGCTGGGCCAATAAACTTTGTGCAGTTTTTCTTCTTTGGCAATATCCAGTACATTCAAAAGGCTTTGCATATTAAGGCTCCACGCGAGGTTGGGATTTTTCTCACCCGTAGCAGAGAGTATGGCCGCTAATAAATAGATCTGTGTAATTCCCTGCCGGATCACCTGTACGTGCAACATTTCTTTATTCATCACATCCAGGCTCACATAGGGGCCCGTTCCTACCAGCAATGGATTTTGCTCCCGAAGATCGCTCGCGATCACATTGCCATTTCCGTAGATCTTCCGGAGTGCAAGCGTAAGCTCCACGCCTATTTGTCCGCTTGCCCCGATGACCAGTATTTTTTCCTTTGCCATTTTATTGATTAATAATATTTGAAAATATATCGCAACCGCAAGTTATAAGACATCACACAGAACTCAATATTTGACCGGAATAAACGCTAAGCTGCATTTACGGTTCGGGATTTAAAGAGTGTAGGTTTGCACCTATTTCATGTTAATTTTGTTCAATGGAAAATTATCTTGACCGCCTGTTCAAAGATCAGCAATATGATAAAAATAATTTCTTTCTGATCGCAGGCCCCTGTATTGCGGAAAGTGAAGAAGGGGTATTGCAAATAGCCGAGCGTATTTCCGGCATTTGCCGAAAACTGGGCATCCCGTTTATTTTTAAAGCTTCATACCGAAAAGCAAACCGTACAAGTGATTCCAGCTTTACCGGTATCGGCGATACGGTAGCACTGTCTGCCATTCAAAAAGCCGGGAAAATGTATACAGTGCCCGTCACTACTGATATTCATGCACACGAAGAAGCCGCCATGGCTGCGCAATATGTTGATATTTTACAGATCCCTGCCTTTCTCTGCCGGCAAACCGACCTCCTCGTAGCCGCCGCAAAAACCGGGCGGATCATCAACGTAAAGAAAGGGCAGTTCCTCAACGGACCTTCCATGAAATTTGCAGCAGATAAAATTAAAAATGCGGGTAATGAAAAGATCTGGCTCACTGAAAGAGGAAATACATTTGGCTACGGGGACCTGGTAGTGGATTACAGAAATATTCCACGGATGAAAGAGATCGGTGTACCGGTAATAATGGATTGCACGCATTCCCTCCAACAACCTAACCGTGCAGAAGGAATAACCGGCGGCAACCCGGAGATGATCGAAACTATTGCAAAAGCAGCCATAGCTACCGGTGCAGACGGTCTTTTTATAGAAACGCATCCCAACCCCGCCGTTGCTAAAAGTGACGGTGCAAATATGCTTAAGCTGGATCTGTTGGAGCCTTTATTAGAGAAATTAATTCGATTAAAAAAGGCGGTGCTCTAATTATTAATTAATAATTATTATTTATTAATTATAAGTATCTAACGGGATTTCTCCTGGCATTCAAAACATACCTTTTTACATTCATCCAAAAAGCAAGGAAAAAATATACGATCACGGGGGAGCCAATGGTGGCAAAAGAAAGATAGATAAAGTATTTCCGTATGGTGGAGGTCGCAATACCCATACGCTCCCCTATTGCGGAGCATACCCCGAAAACCTGCCACTCAATAAAATGTTTGAGCCTGTTCATCGTTACTCTTAATTACAAAGATTATAACTGCTTAAAATTACTCCAATTTACTGAAATCATTCGGTCATTTTTAAGTAATTTTGCACCTGAATTGAAAAAATAAAGTTGCCTTAAAAAAGGGTGCGCTCATTTTCTCATTATCAAATTATCAAATTATCAAATTATTCGCATGGCATTCGACATTCCGATGATCCAAAAGCTATACGCAAATTTTCCGCAACGTTTGGCTGCAGCCCGCAGGTTATTGGGCAAACCGCTGACCCTTACTGAGAAAATATTGTATGCTCACCTTTGGCAAAATGATCATACCAAACCTTTTGAACGGGGAATTTCTTATGTTGATTTTGCGCCGGATCGTGTAGCGATGCAGGATGCCACAGCACAGATGGCATTATTACAATTTATGCAAAGCGGCCGTACTACCGTTGCGGTACCCAGTACCGTACACTGCGACCATTTAATAGAAGCAAAAGACAACAGCAAGGCCGACCTCAACCGTGCCGTGCAGGAAAGCAGCGAAGTATATGATTTTCTTTCTTCGGTTTCAGATAAATACGGTATCGGATTTTGGAAGCCCGGCGCCGGTATCATTCACCAGGTTGTTTTGGAAAACTATGCTTTCCCCGGTGGCCTGATGATCGGCACAGACAGTCATACGGTAAATGCAGGCGGGCTCGGAATGATCGCGATCGGTGTGGGTGGTGCAGATGCCTGTGACGTAATGGCCGGCCTGCCATGGGAACTCAAAATGCCTAAACTGATCGGGATCAAACTAACCGGTAAATTGAACGGCTGGGCGGCACCGAAAGATGTAATATTAAAAGTGGCCGGTATCCTCACGGTAAAAGGAGGAACGGGTGCTGTCGTGGAATATTTCGGAGAAGGAGCGGTAAGTATGAGTTGTACCGGCAAAGGAACCATTTGCAATATGGGTGCGGAGATCGGTGCCACTACCTCTACCTTCGGGTATGATGAAAGCATGAGCCGGTACCTGTCTGCCACAGGCCGCGCGGAGATCGCTGCAATGGCTGACACGATAAAGGAACACCTGACGGGTGATCCGGAAGTATATGCCAACCCGCAGGAATATTTCGACCAGGTCATAGAAATTGATCTCAATACCCTGGAACCACACCTCAACGGACCTTTTACGCCGGATCTTGCGACGCCGATCTCCAAAATGAAAGCAGCTGCAGCGGCAAACAACTGGCCCACTAAAATTGAGGTTGGGCTGATCGGCAGTTGTACCAATTCTTCTTATGAAGACATCAGCCGTGCCGAAAGCCTTGCCCGCCAGGTATCGGCAAAAGGCCTGAAACTAAAATCAGAATTTACGATCACACCCGGCTCGGAGCAGGTGCGGTTTACCATAGAAAGAGACGGCTTCCTGGATACTTTCGAACAGATCGGGGCCACAGTTTTTGCTAATGCCTGCGGTCCCTGCATCGGAATGTGGGCCCGTGTGGGTGCGGAAAAAGCGGAAAAAAATACCATCGTACACAGTTTCAACAGGAATTTTGCAAAACGTGCCGACGGTAATCCGAACACTTATGCTTTTGTAGGATCGCCCGAAATCGTAACCGCTATGGCTATTGCAGGTGACCTCAACTTTAATCCCTTAACTGATTCCCTGCTCAATGATAATGGGGAATGGGTAAAACTCGATCCGCCTTCCGGGTATGAATTACCGCCGAGAGGATTTGCAGTAGATGATCCGGGCTTCCAGGCACCGGCTGCAGACGGAAGTCATGTAGTTGTGCAGGTCTCGCCCGACAGTAAACGCCTCCAGATCCTGGAGCCTTTCCCGGCATGGGAGGGTGAGAATCTTTTTGGATTGAAATTACTGATCAAAGCAAAAGGGAAATGTACCACGGATCATATTTCCATGGCAGGCCCGTGGTTGAAATTCCGCGGACACCTGGATAATATCAGTAACAATATGCTCATCGGCGCTGTGAATTCTTTTAATGATAAGACCAACCTGATTAAAAACCAACTCACCGGCCTATACGGCCCGGTACCCGATACACAACGGGCATATAAAGCAGCAGGCATCGGAACCCTGGTAGTGGGAGATGAAAACTACGGTGAAGGAAGCAGCCGCGAACATGCCGCCATGGAACCCCGCCACCTTGGGGTGAGAGCCGTTCTCGTGAAATCTTTTGCACGCATTCACGAAACCAATCTTAAAAAACAGGGAATGCTCGCGCTCACCTTTGCTGACAAAGCAGATTACGAACTTTTCCGGGAAGATGATATTATTGATATCATTCGACTGAAAACCTTTTCATCCGGGAAAAAATTAAAGTTGGTGCTTAAACATAAAGATGGCAGCAGGAATGAAATATTTGTCAATCATACGTATAATAAACAGCAGATCGAATGGTTCAAAGCCGGTGCTGCCTTAAATATTATCCGCAGAGAATTTGCAGCTAAGCAAATGAATAATTAAACTCCTTCGGGATAAGACATTAAAAAAGCTGATGAAATTTCATCAGCTTTTTTAGAACCCGGGAAACCCGATTATAATTTAATGAAATAGTATACACCGTTTACATTTTGCAACTGGGAACCCGTCTTCATCGAACCCACATAACGGGTATCAAATGATGTGTAAAAAGTAAAAGAGACCTGCCCGATGCTTTTTATTTTTCCGCGGATCGCTTTATCCTCAAAAGAGGAATAATAATTAAGTTCTGTAATACCGAGTGTCTTTAGTTTCCCTTTGAGTGCAACATTATCGAAAGCAGAGAAATAGCCCAGCGCAGTATTGCCGATGCTTTTTATCTTACCGCGAAGTGCTTCATCTTCATACGGCATATAATAACTGATGCCCAATCCGCCGATTGTTTTTACTTTACCCCTCAGGCCCTCCTGGTCATAGGATGCATAATAGGTCACGGGTGTTTTGCCCAGGTATTTTAATTTGCCGCGAAATTCTTTATCATCAAAATTGGTGAACATGTCTATGCGGCCGTTGAACGGTTCGATACGGGAATAATTAGTGAGCCGCTCGGAAATATATTCCACGCCGTAATTGATGACCACCCCTTCGGGCGATAGATTGATGACAGCATCATCCGTTTGAATGGCGATCATTTCCGTAGTACCGCTTGCGGTAAGGCTTACCTTACTTATTCGCTGTCCGAATGAATGCAGGCACAGGGAAAATACAAGAACTGATGTAATAAAATATTTCATAGTAAAGTTTCAATGTAAAATAATGAAATCATTCGCTTTGGTCCCGTAATATATGCTAAAATATAGATAAATCCGCGTCTTTCGCGGCTGTTATCAGTCGATTGGCTACTGCGCTTCAAACCAAACGGGCTTTGCATCATTCCAGTCACCGTTATAATTGATCGTGAGTTCATCTCCCGCATTGATCGTTCTTACAGTTTTTAAAGTGATCATTGCTTCATCATAATCCATAAAATATTCACAGTTGCTTTCATAGCTGTGATTATATACCGGTATCAATCCCAGTGCCATGCAGCATTGATCCTTTTGTTCACCCCATTCAAAGATATAATCATGCAACAGGGTCTTATCAAGGTGTTGTCGGTGATGCCCCGGCATAACAATGACGGGTGAAATTTCTATAACGGTACCGATAGGAATATTATCCTCCGAGAATATTCCACGGCCTTTGGTTGGTAAATTCTTAATGACCAGGCATGGTAAAATCATAACAATAAATTGAAACTAAAAAAGGCTAAATTGCGCTTCTTAAAACGAAAATAATACTTTGCATTCATGTCATTGGAAACAGGCGAAATAACATTGCAGCAAAGGTTTGAAGAAGTGATGGCTTCTGATGACAGGATCGCTATCCGGGAATTCCTCGATGACCTGAATATCAGTGATGTGGCCGACCTTATTTATGAATTTGAAGATCATGAGACAGAGATCATTTCGGGTCTTTCCATACACCGTGCCGCAAGTGTTTTTAAGATCCTGGATCTAAGTGAACAAAAAAGGATCATAAAAAATCTATCTGCGTTTAAAAGTGCAGAACTGCTGAATGAACTGCCTGCAGATGACAGGGTGGATTTTTTTGAAGAACTCCCTACTGATACTGTGCGCGAACTCATCAAAACCCTTGAGCCGGCAGAAAGAAAGATCACCCTCGAATTATTGGGTTACCCTGAAAACAGTGTAGGACGGCTGATGACGCCCGGCTATGTATACGTCTATGAATATAATACCGTGGCAGAAGTGTTGGATACGATCCGACGTTGGGGCACAAACAGTGAAACCATTGACGTGATCTATATCATCAACGGCAAAGGAGAACTGATAGATGACATTAAGATCCGTGATTTTATCCTTGCTTCCCCGGATGTGAAGGTGAGTGATCTGATGGATGAAAGATTTATTTCCCTTAAAGTAAATGATGACCAGGAAATAGCCAGCGATATTTTTAAAATGAATAACCGAACGGCTCTCCCGGTAACTGATGAGAACAATATCCTTCTCGGTATTGTTACGATCGATGATGTGCTTTGGGTGGCACAGGAAGAGTTTACAGAAGACATGCAGAAAATGGGCGGTACCGAAGCCTTGGATGAACCTTATCTGGATACACCTTTTTTAAAGCTCATGCAAAAAAGAGCCGGGTGGTTGATCGTGTTGTTTTTCGGGGAACTTCTTACGGCCACCGCCCTCGCCTATTTTAATGATGAGATCGCCAAAGCAACAGTACTGGTGATGTTCATGCCGCTTATTGCTTCCAGCGGCGGCAATAGCGGTTCGCAGGCATCTACATTGATCATACAGGCCATGGCGCTGGGTGAAGTTACATTGAGGGATTGGTGGCGGGTAATGAGAAGAGAAATTTTCAGCGGGTTGGTACTCGGCGGCATACTCGGCCTCATCGGTTTTATTCGGATCACCCTTTGGCATGAATTAATGGCAAAAGGCATTTTTAAGGATCTCTATGGACCGCATTGGTTTTTACTGGCCATAACTGTCGGTGTTTCCCTGGTGGGTGTGGTTTTATGGGGAACCATTACGGGTTCTATGCTGCCGCTTGTATTGAAAAAACTAGGGGCTGATCCTGCTGTGAGCTCTGCTCCCTTTGTAGCCACACTCGTAGATGTGACCGGGCTTATCATTTATTTTTCCGTTGCCTACTTTTTCCTGCAGGGATACCTGTTGTAAACAGACGACCGACCACAGTTTTCAAACATCAGACATCAGACATCAGACATCAGACAAAAGACAACAGACAACAGACATCAGACATTAGATATAACACAACAGACATCAGACATCAGACAAAAGACATCAGGCCACAGACAAAAGTAAATAGATCAGGGACTTCAACTGAGTTATCTAAGATCTCATATCTGAGATCTGACTCTACACACGAAAATAGGAACGCAACAAAATTTTTAATAATTTTGCAGCCTTAATTTACGCGATCAAATCAACCCGAAATATATGTGCGGAATAGTAGGATACACAGGACCAAGGCAGGCTTACCCCATCATCCTGAAAGGCCTGAAAAGGCTGGAATACCGTGGTTACGACAGCAGCGGTGTTGCCCTCTTGCACGACAAAAACCTGGATGTTTATAAAAAGAAAGGGAAAGTGGCCGAACTGGAAGAAATGTTAGTAGGGCGTAAGTTGGAAGCAAATATCGGGATCGGCCATACCCGCTGGGCAACACACGGTGAACCTAATGACCGGAATGCTCACCCCCATTCCTCCGCAAGCGGAAGGTTGGCGATCATTCATAACGGCATCATCGAAAATTACGCCCAACTTAAAACCGAGTTGCAGAACAAAGGATATTCTTTTGTAAGCGATACGGATACCGAAGTGTTGCTCAATTTTATTGAAGACATACAGCTGAACAATGATTGCCCGCTGGAAGAAGCTTTGCGGATAGCATTAAAAAGAGTGACCGGGGCTTATTGTATCCTTCTCCTTGATCGCGAGGACCCGGAAACCATCATCGCGGCACGCAAAGGAAGCCCGCTCGTGATCGGTATCGGCAAGGGAGAACATTTTCTTGCAAGCGATGCATCGCCTATTATTGAATACACCAAGGAAGTGGTGTATGTAAATGATTACGAACTGGCTATCGTAAAACCTGATGAGCTTATCCTGAAAAATATCGGCAACGAAAAAATAACACCGTTCATCACCAAGCTGGATATGGAACTGGCGGCCATTGAAAAAGGCGGCTATGAGCATTTTATGCTGAAAGAAATATATGAACAGCCGACTACGATCCATGATTGCCTTCGCGGCAGGCTGAATGCCGAAGCCGGTACGATCACGATGAGCGGCGTGGATGATAATATTGAGAAGCTGAAGAATGCAACCCGGATCATGATCATTGCCTGCGGTACGAGCTGGCATGCGGGCTTGGTAGCGGAATACATTATTGAAGAATTATGTCGCATCCCGGTAGAAGTGGAATATGCTTCTGAGTTTCGGTATCGGAACCCGATCGTAAACCCCGGTGATGTGATCATTGCCATTTCGCAAAGCGGTGAAACAGCAGATACCCTGGTAGCCCTGGAAAAGGCAAAAGAAAACGGTGCATTTATTTTCGGAGTTGTAAACGCTGTAGGCTCCTCAATCGCAAGGATATCACACGCGGGTGCATATACTCATGCGGGGCATGAGATAGGTGTAGCCTCTACCAAGGCCTTCACGGGGCAGCTTGCAGTATTATTGATGATGGCCCTGAAGATCGCTATTGAAAAAGGGAGTATCACGCGCGAACGTTATCAGCACCTGTTGACGGAACTTGCAGATGTACCTGAAAAAGTAAGTGCTATTCTAAAAAATGCGGAAGAAGTAAAAACCATCGCATTAAAATATAAAGATGCAAGGGATTTTCTATTCCTGGGAAGAGGATACAATTTCCCGATCGCATTGGAAGGGGCATTGAAGATGAAAGAGATCTCTTACATACACGCGGAAGGCTACCCCGCTGCAGAGATGAAGCACGGACCTATCGCATTGGTAGACCCGGATTTACCCGTAGTATTTATTGCCACTAAAGATTCTTACCATGAAAAGATCATCAGCAATATGCAGGAGATCAAAGCCCGCCGCGGAAAGATCATTTCTGTTATAACCGAAGGAGATGAGATCAGTCCTACCCTGAGTGATCATGTTTTCACTATCCCGGTTGCGGATGAACTGATAGCGCCGATCATCAGTGTTGTTCCTTTACAGTTGCTTTCTTATTTCACCGGTATTGCAAAAGGTATTGATGTAGACAAGCCCCGGAATTTGGCTAAAAGCGTAACGGTAGAATAATAATTATTTATAATCAATAATGAATAATGCATTAGCTTAGTTAATGCATTATTTTTTTTTGAGGGCAGCTCCTTTAATTTTAAAAAATAAAACAGTTTGAAATCCTTTTTTAAAAAAATTGCCTGTATGAAAATGAGAAGGGTCAGTATGATGATGCGATTAAAATCTTCGGATTTTCAACTCTTCAAATCTTTCGAATGAACCGGATACAGACACATCCCGTAAAGGACCTCGGGTATAATTTTATTGAAGCGAAATACTTACCCGCGGGAGCGGATGAATATTACCTGCGGAATGTACAGAATGATTGGAATACAAGCTACCGGCATCTTTCCGCTGCCGAAACGGAAATGCTTGTTCAAAACCGTAACAGTTCGGATAACTGGAGTAATATATTGGTTTCTGAAAAATTTGATGCCTCCCTGGTAAGGAATTGTAAATTTTTCGGGCTGGTGCGTATCGGCGAGCTTAAACCCTTATACCGCGAATTCCATAATCTTCGCCTGCCCGTTGGAATCTACAACAGTACGATCATCAGTTGCGACCTCGGAGATAATATCTGCATTGATAATGTGCACTACCTCAGCCACTATATTGTTTGCAGGGATGTCATGATCGCGAATGTAAGTGAACTTGCTGCAACGGATTACTCGAAATTCGGCAATGGTATCATCAAACAGGGTGAGGAAGAAAAGAACAGGACATGGGTAGAGGTTTGCAATGAGAACGGCGGAAGGAGCATACTTCCTTTTAACGGCATGCTGCCGGGCGATGCATATTTATGGAGCCGCTACAGGGCCGATGATGCCCTCATGGAACAGTTTAAAAAATTAACACAAAAAGAGCTCGACGATAAGAGAGGTTATTACGGCAAGATCGGTGAACGAACGGTGATCAAAAACTGCGGTATCATAAAAGATGTGTGGATCGGAAGTGATGCTTACCTGAAAGGAGCCAACAAAATAAAGAACGTAACCATCAACAGCGATGCGAACCGTAAATCGCAGATCGGTGAAGGCTGCGAATTAGTGAACGGTATCGTTGGATTCGGGTGCAGGATATTTTACGGCGTGAAAGCTGTGCGTTTTATAATGGCCTCCCATTCCCAACTGAAATACGGGGCCAGGCTGATCAACTCTTACCTGGGCAATAACTCTACGATTTCCTGCTGCGAAGTCCTGAACTCACTGATCTTTCCTTCACATGAACAACACCACAACAACTCTTTTCTCTGTGCGGCACTTATCATGGGGCAGAGCAATATTGCCGCAGGTGCCACCATCGGCAGCAACCATAATAGTCGAAGTCCTGACGGCGAAGTGCAGGCCGGCCGCGGGTTTTGGCCGGGCCTTTGTGTGAGCCTCAAACACAATTGCAAATTTGCTTCGTTTACTATTATAGCAAAAGGAGATTTTCCTGCGGAATTAAATATACCGGTCCCGTTCAGCCTGGTCAGCAATGATATGTCCCGCGATCAGCTCATTGTGATGCCGGCGTATTGGTTCATGTACAATATGTATGCGTTGGAAAGGAATGCTTGGAAATACCGCGACCGCGACAAGCGTACAGAAAAGATCCAATTGCTGGAATATGATTACCTGGCTCCTGATACCGTCAATGAAATGTTTGATGCAATCGTGCTGCTGGAAAAATTATCGCCGGATAAGAACGGAACGGCTGAAGTATCCGGTTGGGAAAACAGCCGCCGGGTAACAACAGTGCTGAAAATACCGCAATCGCTGAAAGTTTTTAAAGAACTTATTCAATATTACGGCATGTGTACCCTCATAAACCATACCATCGCAAATAAATTTTCCGGATTCGATGATCTCAGGGAATCACTGCCGGTAAAGATCAGCCGGAAGCAATGGTTGAACATCGGCGGGCAATTGATGACGGCACCGGCAGTAAAAAAATTAACGGGTGATATCAGTTCAGGCGCCGTCGACAGTTGGGATGGCGTACATGACTGCTATCGCGAAGAAGGAAGGAAATATGCCGACGACCTAGTTACGCATGCATTTTCCGCTCTCACAGAGATCCTGAATATTACCGTTAAGCAATTCACTCCGGAATTATTTAAGCGACTCCTTGCAGAAACCGCTGCAACAAAAGAATGGATGGTGAAGGGTATTTATTCCGCAAGAGAAAAAGATTACAGCAGCCCTTTCCGGAAAATGGTTTATGAAAACAATGAGGAAATGAATAAGGTATTGGGGAAATTGGAAGACAACAGCTTTATACAATCGCAATATGAAGCACTGGACAATTTTAAGAAGGAGCTCAACACCATCAGCAAAACTTTTTTTTAAGGAAGTTACGGGGAAACTTATTTCAGTTCACTGCGCTACTTCGTTTACAGGTCTGCTAAAAACCGAACCGCAAGTTCATACCCTTTTAAACCAAACCCGCTGATCACTCCTTCGCATTTCGCAGAAACATGGGAAACCTTTCGAAAATCCTCCCTTCCGAAAATGTTTGATATGTGCACTTCCGCAACCTTGGCCGGTACTGCAGCCACAGCATCGCCGATCGCTACTGAGGTATGTGTATATCCACCGGGGTTAAGCACAATCGCATCACAGGAAAAACCGAATTCCTGAATGGCATCGATCAATGCTCCTTCCGTATTGCTTTGAAAATATACCAGGTCTACACCGGGGAAAAGGCTTTTTAGTTTTGGGAAAAAACTTTCAAAAGATTCATTGCCGTAAATATCCGTTTCTCTTCTACCCAACAGGTTAAGATTCGGCCCGTTGATAACAGCTATTTTCATAAAAATTAATTTGATTTCATCATCTCCGTAAAATCGTCAAACAGGTAGCGGCTGTCGTGCGGCCCCGGTGTGGCTTCCGGGTGATATTGAACGGAAAATGCTTTTTTATTTTTTAGCCTAATGCCTTCAATGCTACCATCATTCAGGTTCAGGTGCGTGGTTTCAATATTCTTATTATTCCGAACGGCTTCCGGATCTACACCGAACCCGTGATTTTGTGTCGTGATCTCACTTCTCCCGGTCATAAGATTTTTCACGGGATGGTTCAATCCCCGGTGACCGTGGTGCATTTTAAAAGTAGGGATATCATTTGCCAATGCCAATAACTGGTGGCCGAGGCAGATCCCGAATACCGGTTTATCAGCTGCCAATATTTGCTTAACAGTTTTTATGGCATAGCCCATTGGTGCAGGATCCCCCGGGCCGTTGCTGATAAAATAACCGGTAGGCGAAAACTTTTCCAATTCTTCAAAAGTAGTTTTTGCATTAAACACTTTTACATACACACCGCGTTCGGTAAAACAGTTCAGGATATTCTTCTTTATTCCGAAATCCAATACTGCCACACGAAGGGCGCTGTTTTCATCCCCCATTGTATAAGCTTTATCGGTACTTACTACCGAAGCCAGTTCCAGACCGGCCATAGACGGAACTTTGGCAAGCTCAGTTTTCAACAAAGCAATATCATCGGTTTCTGAAGAAATGATGCAATTCATTGCGCCCTTTGTGCGCACATGTGCAACAAGTGCGCGTGTATCTACACCGTTGATAGCAACGACCTGCTCTTTTTCAAAATATTCCTGCAGTGATCCTTCCGCCATGAATCGACTGAAACGTTCCTCTAAATTCCGGCCGATCACAGCCTTCACTTTTACGCGGTTGCTTTCCACATCTCCCGGTTTTACACCGTAGTTACCGGTATGAACACTGTTCATAATAAGTACCTGGCCGTAATAACTGGGGTCAGTGAATACTTCCTGGTATCCCGTCATACCGGTATTAAAGCAGATCTCCCCCGTAGCAGTTCCTTTACTCCCGAATGCTGTTCCCCGGATCAACGTTCCGTCCTCTAATAAAAGCACCGCGCCCGTAGTCTTTGTTTCCATTTACCTTATAATTTTTATTTTATTTTTATGGCTTCAGGGCTGTTACCGCCCTGTTGCAAAATAAGTTTATTTACTTTTCCCGATGCATCCCTGAGAAACACTATTTCCGCTGATACAACCTTAAGAAAAAATTTGTCTTCAGCTTCAGCAAACAAGTGCACTGAAGCTTGTCCTGTAAGTTGAGCTTTCAGCTGGTTTTCTTCAAGAAATACTTTTATGATCTTCTCGGGCTGTAACTCATATTCCCCTATATATGATTCAAGTTTTTCTTTCGACAGTTGTATTGCACGCGCGGTTTCTTTGACCGGAGTTACCGGGAGATTATATAATAACTTTCGGATAACGGATGCGGAATAAGGTATCCCATCGTGGTTCTGTAAAATAATGATCGTTTTATCATGGTCCGTATCACGGCCGATATAAGTCATGTAGCCCGGCCATCCCCCGCTGTGGCTTACAACCTGTCCGTAAATTTTAGAACTATCAATGATCCAACCCATACCATACTGAATGTTTTTTTTATTCAGCAAGGAGCCTTTTGTAAAGAGTTCTTTCATCCCTGCCGGGCTAAGCAATTGATTGGTGTAGAGTGCGCGATCCCATTTCAGCAGATCAGGTGCAGAGGCATTGACCGTTCCGTCTCCAACTATACCGTCAAGCCATATCACCATATCCGTCCCTTTTTCATTATCGGGTAACACGTATTTTTTCAAGCTGTCTGACCAAACGTAACCGTAGGCATAGTTCTTAATTTTACGGGGCATGAGGCGCCTGGTGTATACCAGGCTGTTATTCATATTCAATGGCTTGAATATATTCTTCTCCAGGAATTTACCATAAGACATCCCGGAAACCTTTTCTATTACTGATGCCAGCAAAGCGTACCCTGTATTACTGTATTCATATTTTTTTCCCGGTGCAAAAACAGCCGGGATCTTATTTTTTGCCAAAACGCTTATGATATCTTTATTACGGGCTATCTTTTTTACGGGCAGTACAGCATCTATCACAGGGGTCATATAATCCGGCAATCCTCCCGTATGGTGTAAAAGGTTTCTAACCGTAACATTACCGTAAAACTGCAACGCAGGGAGATATTTCCCGATGCTGTCCTCTAAAAAAAGTTTACCGCTTTCTTTCAAAATCATAATACCCATTGCAGTAAATTGTTTGGACACAGAAGCCAATTCAAAGACCGATTGATCCTTCAGTTTTTCCCCGGTATTTTCATCAGCAAGTCCGTAACTTTTCTGAAAAACAATAACACCTTTTTCTGCGATCAATACATTGCCGTTAAATTTTCCTTTTGCATACAACCCGGAGAAGATGCTGTCGAAACGCTGCAACGGTTGTCCTGAAAGCTCTCCGGCGGATAGCGTAAGAATAAAGAAAATAAAAGAGGAATATAACCTCATGGGTGAAAATTTATAAACGCTCATAAATAAATCGCGGAACTATTCTCAGCACAGTTGCTATTAATCGCCATCGTTTTGTAATATAAACAACTTTTCTTTTACGCCTGATGGCACTCATAATTTGTTTGGCTGCTTTTTCCGGCGAGGCTACCCAAAACAATCCTTCCCCTTTGGCCATCTTTGTATTTACAAACCCCGGCCGGATGTCCGTAACAATTATAGGTAATTTACTTTTATTGGATTTTTGCCTGAGTGCTTCCAGGTCACTGAGCTGGTATGCCTTTGTAGCATTGTAGGCCGGTGCACCCCGGTATCCCCTGATCCCGGCTACGGAAGTTATCGCCGCCAAATGTCCGTGCCCCTGCTCTTGGAAATAGCGGTAAGCCCAATCAGCCACACAGGTAAAACCGGATACATTCGTGTCAATAATATCTTTTTCTATGTCAAACAGCAATTGTTCGTTGATATCACCCGTCCCTGCACTGATAATAAGCAGATCGCATCCGCCTGATTGATCTGCGAGTTCAGTAAGCTTTTCTTCAACTTTTGCTGTTTCCTTAACGTCAAAAACACTGTAATTAAAAGCGTCCGGATATTCTCCGCTTATCTTTTTGAGAAGTTCTTCCCTTCTGCCGGTGAGGATTGTTGTCCACCCGTCCTGCCTCAGCAACTGTGCAAGTTGTTCTCCTATACCGGAACTTGCTCCTATCACAATTGCTTTTTTCATTTATACGCCTGAATTGAAAAGTAAATTATATAAAAAAGCTCCGATAAAAATACCGGAGCTTATATAAATTTTTATGATCGCATCTTATGCTTCTGATTTTTCTTCTGTTGAAGCGGAAGCATCGTCAGCAACGGGAGCTGTTGTTGCAGTTTCTTCATCCGTTGCCTTCTTCTTAGCACCGCCCGCACGACGTGTTTTCTTAGCAGGCTCTGCAGCTTCACCGATACCTTTACCGTAGATCTCGTTGAAATCCACCAGTTCGATCATCGCCATTTCGGCATTGTCACCGATCCTTGCACCCAACTTGATGATGCGGGTATAACCGCCCGGGCGACCGGCAACTTTAGGAGCAATAACCGTAAATAATTCTTTAACGGCAGCTTTATCATTCAGGTAGCTGAATACGATCCGGTGGTTATGACTGATCGCTTCTTTGCTTTCTGTTGCTTTTGTTTTGGTGATCAGCGGCTCGATGTATGTACGAAGCGCTTTTGCTTTTGCTACTGTTGTAGTAATCCTTTTGTAAGTGATCAGCTGGCAACCGAGGTTCATCAGCAAAGCCTTCCTATGGGAAGCTGTTCTGCTGAGGTTGTTGTTTTTGTTTCCGTGACGCATGACGTTTGTTTTTTTAATTCAGTTGCACCGTGTCAGGAATTGCAACTTACTGATTATTAAATATGCTAATCTGCTAATACTATAATCTGCTAATTTCTTAAATTCGAAGCTCAGTTCAACTCTTGAAGAGTTTCATTAGCACATCAGCAAATTATCGAATTAGCTAATCGTTTACTCATCATCTAATTTCAATTTGCTAAGATCCATACCGAAACTTAAGCCCCTATCCTGCAAAACCGAATCGATCTCACTCAGTGATTTCTGACCGAAGTTGCGGAATTTCATAAGGTCTTCCTGCTCGTACTGTACCAATTCGCTGAGGGAGTTGATCTTGGCAGCTTTGAGGCAATTGAATGCTCTTACAGAAAGGTCCAGGTCTTCCAACGGTGTTTTAAGCATTTTGCGCAATTGCAACGTTTGCTCATCTACCATATCTTCTTTCTTATCTTCTTTTGTATCGAAAGTGATGTTCTCATCAGTGATGATCATCAGGTGCTGAATAAGGATACGGCTTGCCTGCTTTACAGCTTCTTCAGGGTGAATGGTACCGTCGGTAACCACATCCATGATCAGCTTTTCAAAATCCGTACGTTGTTCAACCCTTGTATTTTCGATCAGGTATTTTACATTCTTGATGGGTGTATAGATCGCATCTACAGCAATATGGCCGAATTGTGAACTCTTCTCTTTATGCTCTTCAGCAGGTACATAACCGCGGCCCTTGCCGATGGTGATCTCCATATCCAGTTTTGCGCTGTTGTCCAATGTGCAGATGAGCAATTCAGGATTCATCACTTCAAAAGCCGGGGAAGCATCTCCGATCATTCCCGCAGTGAATTCTGTTTTGTTCTTGATAGAGATCGTAACTTTTTCTGAAGAAATATCCTGGTCACCTATTACTTTAAAACGAACCTGCTTCAGGTTAAGGATGATCTCGGTAACGTCTTCTGTAATGCCTTTAAGTGTTGCAAATTCATGGTCTGCACCGGCGATATTGATGCCGGTAATAGCATACCCTTCCAAAGAATTAAGCAATACCCGGCGAAGCGCATTACCGATTGTTACACCATACCCGGGTTCCAGCGGACGAAACTCAAACTGGGCTTCGAAATCCGTTGCTTTTTGCAGAACTATTTTATCCGGTTTAACAAAGTTAAAAATGGCCATTTTTATTTGTTGTTTTTAATTTAAAATTTTTGTTTCCCGGCGAACAACCTGCACATCGGTGGTCGGTCGTCGGTGATCGGTCGTCAGCTCTTACTTAGAGTACAATTCCACGATCAGTTGCTCCTTGATATTCTCCGGAACACTTTCTCTTTCAGGGTAAGTAATAAAAGTCCCTTTCATATCTGCTTCGCTCCAGTCAACCCAGTTGAACTTCGGATTTTTTCCGCGGAGGTTATCCGTGATGGATTTATTAACTGCACTCTTATTTTTCAGGCTAATGACATCACCCGGCTTACAGCTGTAAGATGGAATGTTCAATACTTCTCCGTTGACAGTGATATGCTTGTGGCTCACCAATTGGCGCGCGCCCTGGCGGCTGATGGAAATACCCATGCGGTATACAGTATTGTCCAAACGTGCTTCCAGTAATTTGATAAGGTTTTCACCGGTTACACCTTTGATACGTGCTGCTTCTTCGAAAGTTTTGCGGAATTGTTTTTCAAGCAAACCGTATGTGTATTTTGCTTTTTGCTTTTCAGAAAGCTGAAGCGCATATTCACTCGGTGTTTTACGCTTCTTGGTTGCGCCGTGCATCCCGGGAGGGTTGCTGTTCTTTGTGAGCCATTTACCGTTTCCGGTGATCAGTTCTCCGAATTTACGGGAGATCCTTGTTTTGGGGCCTGTGTACCGTGCCATAGATGTATGTTGATTTTTTCGTGACGATACAGCATCCTAAAAATCGTAAAAATTAATGCTGTACCCGGTGATTAAAATATTCTGAATTTTAAATGATGTATTTTGAATTAATTCAAAATTTAAAATTCATCATTCAAAATAATATTAAACTCTTCTCTTCTTCGGAGGCCTGCAACCGTTGTGCGGCATCGGCGTGATATCTTTGATGGAAGATACTTCCAGGCCGTTTTGTGATAAAGAACGGATAGCGCCTTCACGGCCGCTGCCGGGTCCTTTTACCAAAACATCCACTCTTTTCAAACCCGCATCCAGCGCAGTTTTTGCGCAATCAGCACCGGCCATCTGTGCAGCATACGGCGTGTTCTTCTTAGAACCGCGGAAACCCATTTTACCGGCAGAGGACCATGCGATAACCTGGCCGTTCTTATTGGTAAGACTGATGATAATGTTGTTGAAGCTTGCGGTAATGTGAGCGTCACCGTGACTTTCTACTTTTACGACTCTTTTCTTTGAGGCTGCTTTTGCGCCCTGCTTGCCGCTTTGTTGTGCTTTTGCCATTTGTTTAATGTAGGTATTCGTTTATTAATGATCTCCGTCCTGCGACGAAGTATTCAACCCTCCTGCTGACCAAGGCGATCCGGCGCTGAATAAAAGAACAGGTCAATTTTATTATAAATGTTGAATTTTAAATTTTGAATTGATTCAAAATTCAACATTCAAAATTCAAAATTATTTCTTAGCCACTTTCTTCTTACCCGCAACTGTCTTACGCTTACCTTTCCTTGTACGGCTGTTGGTACGGGTACGTTGACCGCGAAGCGGTAAACCTTTACGGTGACGAAGGCCGCGGTAGCAGGCGATATCAAGCAAACGCTTAATGTTCATCTGTGTTTCACTGCGCAATGCACCTTCGGTTTTGATTTCCCCGCTGATGATATTACGGATAGCCGTTTGCTCATCATCGTTCCACTGATTCACTTTCTTATGAATATCAATAGATGCTTTATCAAGAATGTATTTAGCAGTGTTGGGTCCTATACCATAGATATAAGTAAGTCCAATTACACCTCTTTTGTTTTTTGGCAGATCAATACCGGCAATACGGGCCATATGAAATTTTAATTTTTAAATGTTGATGGTTAAAATTATCCCTGCTTTTGTTTAAAGCGCGGATTCTTTTTGTTGATCACATACAGGCGCCCTTTTCTTCTCACGATTTTGCAATCTGCGCTGCGTTTTTTAATTGAAGCTCTTACCTTCATCGTACTTTATTTTACTTTTTAAACTTTAAATACTATTACTTATAACGGAAAATGATCCTTCCCCTTGTGAGGTCATAAGGGCTCATTTCCACGCCCACTTTATCTCCCGGTAAAATACGGATGTAATGCATCCTCATTTTCCCTGAGATCGTAGCCAGAATTTCATGACCGTTTTCCAATTTCACCTTGAACATAGCGTTGCTTAAAGCTTCCACTATTGATCCGTCCTGTTTAATGAGTGCCTGTTTAGCCATAAATTTCGGAGCGCAAAGATAGGAGTAATATTTTAAATTATTACTAAAAAGAGAAGAGATCGGGGGAGGCAAAAGATTAAAAGCAAGGGGTTGTATGATAATTAGTTAATTATCAATGCTTTATTAAAAAGATAAAAGATATATTAAATGAATAATGAGCAATTTTCGGCAATAAGGTGTTTAGCTGCAAATCGTTGCTCATTCCAATATCTTAACTTCAGTGCGCCTGTTAATAGCTTTTCCTTCTGCAGTACTGTTAGACACAATAGGTTGTGTCATTCCGTAGCCCTTTGCAGTGAGACGGGCGGCATCAATGCCTTTGGAAATAATATAGTCCATGACCGTTTTTGCACGGTTCATTGATAAAATGATATTAGCTGCCGGCTTACCTACATTATCGGTATGGCCACCGATCTCAATACGTTCGTCATCTTTCCTCGTAAGATATGCCACCAACTCATCCAATACCGGGAATGAGCCGGGTTTCAGATCGGCTTTACCTGTCTCAAAATTCACATCATCCAGTACAAAGGATTTGGCGGGTTGAAACTTGATATTTACGATCTGGGGGGTTTTATAGGAGGCATTTGGCGCAAGTGCCGGGATGTCCAATACATTGTAACCGGTAGAATCTTTGAAGCCGAGAATAAATATCTCGTAACGGTCCCCTGCCGGCAGGCGAAGGGAAAACTTACCGGTTTCCTGTGTCATACCCTGGTATTCCTTCTGGGTTAACTGGCTGCGGAATACAACGATCTCATGCGCAAGAACATTTTTTTTAAAATCCTCTACACTCACATCTACCGGTGCATCCTTTGCCTGCGAAGCATTCTGCACAACGGTATTGGTTTGAGCAATACTGAACTGTGAAATAATACAAATTGTAATAAGGGTAAAGATCTGTTTCATTTTATTATTTGATTTACCGGATAAAGATATAAATAATGATCATTCGGAAATGTGAAAATTTCGCTTGCCGTCACACTCATCCTTGCGTGCAGCATGCATTAAATAAAAAACCGGAAAGTATTTGCATGTCATCTTAACAAAAGAAGATTACCTCTGATCGGTTGCCTCCCGGGAATGGAGATCATATAAATGTAGTTTCCGCCGAAAAGCTTTTCTCCTTTGAATTTTCCGTCCCAGCCCTGCTGCAGATTATTAGTTTCAAATACTTTTTGTCCGTACCTGCTGAATACACTCACGCTGATACCGGAGTATGCATCAAGAGAAGGAATGCGCCAGGTATCATTTCTGCCGTCGTTGTTTGGGGTGAAAACATTCGGAATATAAATATCATCGAACACTTTTACGTTCACCGTATCTAAGCTCATCCCGCATCCGCGAATGGCTTCCGCCGTCAATAAGAATTTCATTTCAGCAGGAGGATTTACAACAGGATGAAGCGAGAACGGATCATCTAAATAAGCTGAGCTGATCCAGTTAAATCCACTGATATTTCCGGTGACCTGTGCATTTATCCGGACAGGAGTTCCGATAATAACTGTCCTGTCGGGGCCCGCGTTTACTACGGGTTTTTTTATCGTATTCAGGTTGATATATGCCGTATCGGCGCACAAATACACATTCTTCACAATTACCCTGAATATTGTTGAATCAACTGCTGTGGCCACCGGATCGGGTAATACTGATGAGTTGAGTCGTGTTGAGGGCGACCACAAATAATCAATACCGCCCCATGCTTGAAAGTTAACGGGCACAGCACTGCACACTGTAGAATCTGTAAATGAAACGACAGCTATCGGCGCAGGATTCATCACAACCGTAACGGAATCTGTTTTTTCGCAACCCGATGGTGCTTTCAGCTGCACATAATATTTTCCTTCCAGTGCGTGATTCATGCCCGGTAATCTTAGCGGATTGCCGGACATTGTCTGCCCGGAAGGCAATGTCCAAAATATAACCGGATCTCCCGTAACCAATAATTGCAATATTGCTTTTTCACAAATCGGGCTGTTGGAAGATAATACACCGAAAGGCAACGGATCGATCCGAAAAACGACAGGTAAGGAAAAAACACTGCAGTTAACGGATTGACCGTTTTGTAGCAAAGCCATCCGGTAATAATATTTTCCGGGTAATGCATTTGCGGCAAAATTCTTTATATAATTTACTGCGGTCGCACCGGGAATATCAGCATAATTTATACTGTCTGTGCTCTGTTGCCATTGGTAAGAAGGGTTATTCAGATTACCGGATATATTGCAGGAGAGGTTGTAGGAGTTTGCATTGCCTTCGCAAAAAGATATTGATGAAGCGGAGCCGTTCACACTTACGGTGAGCATAGGACCGCAAGGGCGAAAGGTAATATCATCCAATGCAAAATCATTTCCGCAGCCACCGGCAGCATTATTATACATCTTAAAGATGATGTTACCGGTATTCGGCGGAGTTGTAAATAAAAAACCGAATTGTTTCCATACAGGCTCCGTGGTCGTAGAAATATCACCGGTATTGTAGGTCTGCAATACTGCACCTGCTGTTGTAGAAACGGAGAAACTGATATTTGGCTTTATCGGGTTTCCGTTGCAGGTGAATGATTTATTAAGGTTAAGGAACCATGCCGCCAGTTCATACGTGGTATTGCCGCAAAGATTTTTGGCAGTATCTGTGTAAAATAAATCGGCCTGATAAGCCGCATTTATAAACATGCAATAACCCGAGCCGTTCCTTGTATGATCAAAATACACTACCTGCCAGTTCCTGAGCGGACAATTGCTTATGGAATTTCTGATCGAATAAATTCCGTCATCATAACATTCCTGAGCCGAATATTGATAACCTGTAACAGAAGTGCTAAGCGGCGGGCCGGGATTAGGACCTTTACCAAAGTCGATATTTATCACGGGCTTACCCAAGCTGCCTGAACAAAGCTGTCCATTTGCCGAAAAACAAATGCTACAATTGATAAAAAGTAACAGGTAAAAAGGCTTCATATATTTCCCTCCGGCCAACGAGTGGTCTGGGGTGCAAAAATAGACTATTTTGTATCAAAGTCTATGCTGCAAACGCACCACCATCCCGTTCTTCCAGGATGCGAAGGTCCCCGCAAGAATCTTTTCCCTTGCCTGCTTTACCAGCCATAGGTAAAAAGCAAGGTTGTGCACGCTCGCGATGGTCAGGCCAAGGTACTCTCCTGCTTTAAAAAGATGACGGAGGTAAGCCTTACTGTAATAATTGCTTGCGGGGCAATCGATACCATCATCAATAACGGAAAAATCTTTTTCCCATTTTTTATTGTCAATATTAATCACACCTTTCGAGGTAAACAGCATGGCATTGCGGCCGTTACGCGTAGGCATTACGCAGTCAAACATATCTACCCCAAGAGCAATAGATTCAAGGATATTCCAAGGCGTACCTACCCCCATCAGGTAACGGGGTTTATCAACCGGCAAAATATCGCAGCAAAGTTCGGTGTACGAATACATCATCTCCACCGGCTCTCCCACGCTGAGTCCGCCGATAGCATTACCGGGTGCATTTTTGGAAGCAACAAATTCTGCCGATGTTTTGCGCAGGTGTTCATAAGTACTGCCCTGCACGATCGGGAATAAATTTTGAGAATAACCGTAGCGGTCAGGTGTGTTATTAAAATGCGTTATGCATCGATCCAGCCATCGATGCGTAAGCTCCATGCTTTTTGTTGCATAGGTTTCATCACTCGGGTATGGCGGGCATTCATCAAATGCCATAATAATATCGCCGCCGATGATGCGTTGGGTATCCATGACTGTTTCCGGGGTGAACAAATGCTTACCGCCGTCGATATGCGATTGAAAAATAACGCCTTCCTCTTTTATCTTCCTGTTATTGGCCAATGAAAAAACCTGGTAGCCCCCGCTGTCTGTCAATATAGGCCTGTCCCACCCGTTAAATTTATGCAGGCCGCCTGCAGCTTCCAATACTTCCAATCCCGGCCGAAGGTATAAATGATACGTATTGCCAAGGATGATCTGCGCCTTCACTTCTTCTTTGAGCTGCTGTTTGGTAACGGCTTTCACCGTACCCACCGTACCCACCGGCATGAATATCGGGGTTTCTATTTTGCCGTGATCTGTAGTGATGATACCCGCCCTGGCCTTGGTGAGTTGGTCTGTTTTTTCCAAACTGAATTGTAATGCGGCCATCGGGTGTTGTTTGTTGATAAAATGCAACAATAAAACAAATAAACAATTGAACAATCAATATTTTTACAGCCATGACTTTTACAAAACTGATGATGCATTGGCCGTTGATGCTGTTTATTTTTTTCTGTACACTGGTATTCATTCGTCTTTTTTATTTATCGTTCTTTTTTGCGAGGCTGGCATTTTATAAACCAAAAGCAAAAACTAATTCAAGAACACACGCAGTAAGCGTTATCATCTGTGCCCGCGACGAAGCCGGAAACCTTGCTAAAAACCTGCCCGGGGCGTTAGTGCAGGATTATAATTCCACGCATGAAGTGATCGTGGTAAATGACAATTCATTTGATGAAAGCAAATACCTGCTGGAAGAAATAAAAAAAGAATTTAAACAACTGCATGTTGTGGAACTCACGCAGGAAGCCAAGATGATTCCCGGGAAAAAGTTTCCGCTCAGCATCGGCATTAAAACTGCTAAACACGAGATATTATTATTAACCGATGCCGACTGTGTACCCGCAAGCGAACATTGGATCAGCAGCATGCAAAATGTGTATGATGATGAAACGGAGATCGTACTGGGTTACGGTGCATATCATAAAAAAAACACCCTGCTCAACAAACTCATCCGTTGGGAAACTTTTCACAGTGCCCTGCAGTATATGAGTTATGCGCAGGCCCGCACAACCTACATGGGCGTGGGAAGAAACCTATCGTACAAAAAAGCGATTTTCTACCGTCACAAAGGCTTTAGTGCACATAATAATATACCCGGCGGTGATGATGACCTTTTTATCAATGCTGCAGCCACAAAGAAAAATGTAAAGATCAATACGGACCATAACAGTTTCACATTAAGTGAACCTGCCCGTACATGGGCCGAATGGCGGAGACAGAAAAGCAGGCATTACAGCACGGCTAAATATTACCGGCCGACGCATAAATTTTTATTGGGCCTTTATGCTTTTTGCCAGTTTATTTTTTTTCCCGCAGCAGTGGCAAGCGCTTTATTTTACAGTTGGGAACTATCCCTTATTATATTCGGGGTGCTCCTGATCTGGCAGGCCGTCATATATTCCAAAGCCATGAATAAGCTCGGGGAAAAGGACCTGTTTCCTTTTTTTATTTTCTTCGAGATATGGATGTTCTTTTATTACCCCATGTTTGCACCGGCCTTGGTGAAAAAGCCAAGGCAGCAATGGAAATAAAATAGCTTCGGCATTAAAACATTGAATTTTGAACATTGAACCTTGAATTTCTTCCATGGAAATCATAAAAAAATATTTCTCCGATTTCACCCCTGTCCAGGAAAAGCAATTTTCCATGCTGCAGGAATTATATAGGAAGTGGAATGAAAAAATTAATGTGATCAGCCGGAAGGACATGGACAATTTTTACCTGCACCATGTATTACATTCGCTGAGCATTGCTGCGCGTTTTGAGTTTTACCCCGGCATGGAGGTGATGGACCTCGGTGCAGGCGGAGGTTTCCCGGGAATTCCGTTGGCCATTTTTTACCCGGAAGCCCGGTTTCATTTGGTTGACAGCATTAACAAAAAGCTAAAGGTCGTAAATGAGATTGCCGCTGCTGCAGGCATTTCAAATATTACTACCCAACATACCCGCGCGGAAGAAATAAAGAACCGGCAATTTGATACCGTGATCTCCCGTGCCGTAGCCCCCCTGAAAGATCTTTGGTATTGGAGCAGACCCCTGATCCGGAAAACAAAAAAAGCGGAGAAAGGAATTCCAAACGGGTTAATTTGCCTGAAGGGCGGAGACTTGGGCAAGGAAATTTCAGAAAGTAATTGTAAACCCTTTGCATGGGAAATAGATAAGATCTTCCCGGAACCCTATTTTGAGGAAAAGTATATCCTCTATCAACCGGTAAAATAACCTGATGCCTAAATATCAAATCTTATGAAAAGTATTTTCATTTTTATTTCCGTTCTTATTTCTTTTAGTGCGGAAGCGCAGGATATATCATACAACAGGAAAATGGTGGATACGCTGGCATCGCCCGCATTTTGGGGCCGCGGGTATACAAAGGACGGCATGAAAAAAGCGGCTGTATTTCTTGCGAAGGAATTTGAACGATCCGGCCTAAGCCCGTTGACCGGTCAAAATTACCTGCAATCCTTTTCCTATTCAGTCAATACTTTTCCCGGTGATATGGATGTAGAAATAAACGGTAAAAAACTGAAACCGGGTGTGGATTTTATCGTGAGTCCTGAAAGTAGAGGGATAAAATGTAAAGGAAATCTCATTGCCCCTGACAGTACACATTTTACGGATGCGGAAGGTCGTATCAGTTTTGTGTTGGAAAATAAACTCACCTGGTCAGCTGATCAGGAACAGTCTGAGGGTACAATGATCCGTCTAAACCGCAAAACATTTCCTGAAATACCCCGTTCGTTTAAAGTAAAAATAGAAAACAAATTCATCGCCGATTTTACTGCGTCCAATGTGGGTGCAATGGTACGGGGTACGGAAAAACCGGATTCTTTTATTTTTATCACCGCACACTACGACCATTTGGGCGGTATGGGAAAGGATACTTATTTCCCGGGTGCAAATGACAATGCCAGCGGTGTAGCATTACTGCTGAGCCTTGCAAAATATTATGCAGCACATCCGCAGAAATATTCCGTGGGCTTCCTTTTATTTGCCGGCGAAGAGATCGGGCTGCTGGGATCAAAGTTTTATACGGAACACCCCATCATTCCTTTGAAAAATATTCGTTTTCTGACCAATACTGATCTTGCAGGTACCGGTGAAGAAGGTATAACTGTAGTAAATGCAACTGTATTCCCTAAAGAATTCGCCCTGATGAATAAAATTAATGATGAGAACAAATACCTCGTATCTATCGGGGCCAGGGGAAAAGCTGCCAACAGTGATCACTTTTGGTTTTCCGAAAAAGGGGTTACTTCTTTTTTCTTCTATACCAAAGGCGGAATTGCCGCCTACCATGATGTGTTTGACAAAGCCGCCACACTCCCGCTAACAGAGCAGGCTGATCTGATGCAACTGCTGATTAAATTTAATGAAGGGTTACAGAAATAAGGCCCATCCCCCGCCTTCCCGGGAGGAAGGAGCCCTATCGTCGCAGGCCCATCCCCCGCCTTCCCGAAAGGAAGGAGCCCTATCGTCGCAATACTTTGTAGCCTGCTATTAATCGAAATTAAGGCCCATCCCCCGCCTTCCCGAAAGGAAGGAGCCCTATCGTCGCAATACTTTGTAGACTGCTATAAATCGAAATTATTTTTTTCCTTCTTTCCCTTCTTAAACTTTTAGCCCCTCTTTTTCTCCTTGTTCTCTTAGCCCGTATTCAGCTCAAAATTTTCCATAAATAAATATCCGTCTGCGGCGTATTCCCGATAGGAAAATCATGTCGATGCCCGGAAATTTCGAACCCGTATTTCGCATAAAATTTCTGCGCGCGGAAATTAAATTCCCATACACCCAAAAAAGCTACCTCATATTTCTTCGCTTCAGCATGAGCCAGGAAAAAATCCATCATGCTTTGGGCTATGCCCGAGCCTTGAAATGCCTTTACGACGTAAAATCTTTTAAGTTCCAATGCACTCCTGCCCCTGATCTCAGCAAATTCCGGCGTTTCCGAACGGAATGACATGTACCCTAACGGGTCCCCGTTCTTTTCTGCAAAATAGTAGTGGATCCCGCCTGTAATTTCTTTTTGAAGTGCCCCTTCATTATAATAATATTCAAGGAACACCGCCATATCATCATCCGTACAGGTGCCGGTGAAGGTGTCATAAAAAGTCTGCTTTGCTATAACGGAAAGCGCAGGCACATCTGCTGATGTCAACCTGCGCATGATAAGATCATCCATGATTACTTCTTTAATTCCATCACATTATTTCTCCGGTCGGTATCTGCCATGCGGCGAGAGGGGTCTATTTCAATTTTTATATAATCGCTAAGGCTTCCTTTCAATTCTAAAGTATAAGTCGGATGTGTCCACCGCCACTCCGTTTCAGGGATAAGCGTGACACCGTTATCGGCTCTCTTTACCCCAAACATCAGGTTGAGCGGAATGGTATGCAATTCCGTTGTACCGTCATCTTTTGTGAGTGCCACATCTATCGGCATGGGTAAAAGACCAACTCTTTTTAAGCGGATCTTAGATACGCCGTTTTCTGTCCATGCACTGTCAACCCCGTAATCTATTTTCTTGGTCGTATGCACCCAGTATTCCTTATACCAATCCAGCTGGATCCCGCTTACATCCTCTGCTACCCTCATAAAATCATTGGCATTAGGATGTTTGAAGCGCCAACGCCTGTAATATTCGGTCAAAACTTTGTCGCGGTTTTGCTCACCGATTATATAACCGAGCTGAGATATAAACACACATCCTTTGGAATAGGCGGCAATACTATAGGCCACGTTAGTATTAAAATGATCGGCATGCGTTGTAAGCGGTTCCTCTAAATTACTTTGTGCAATAAAAAAGTAGGAATCGTAATTGTCTTCGTGGAGTTTGGGAAGCACGGCATCCAAAGAGTCAAATATTTGAATAGAACGTGCATTCCCCGCAAGTTTTACGCGGCTTACTTTATCACGGTAATATTTCGTTACATAATTCGTAGCAAATTCCGTGAAGCCTTCATCCATCCACCCGTACATACTTTCATTTGTGCCCAACATCATTTGGTACCAACTGTGTATCCACTCATGAAACACGGTACCGAGGCCGCTACCTACCAATAGTGTGGCCATTGGATACTCCATGCCACCGTCGCCTCCCTGGATGAAAGAATATTGCGGGTAAGGATATTTGCCGAATCGGCTTTCTATAAAAGGCAGAACCGTTACAGCTGCATCCGCAACCGTCATCCAGGCAGTATCATTGGCCCCGTTATTCTCTTTATAATTATACAACACATGGATGGCGGGTCCGCCGTTTGGCATTTGACGAACGATATGCCGGTATTCCGGGTCTGCTGCCCACACGAAATCATGAATATTTTTACCGATAAAATGCCAGCTTCTTTTTGCCGCAGTAATATTTTTCAGTTCCGTGCCCGGACGATCATAACCCCAACCGATATCTTTTGCATTCACTAAGAGGCCAGTACCTCCTAATTTATACGCCGGGTCAATATTAATGGTTACATCAAAGTCACCCCATACCCCGTAGAATTCTCTTGCTATATATGGCGTAGGATGCCAGCCTTCATAGTCGTATTCACAGATTTTCGGATACCATTGGCTCATACTGAAACGCACACCGGTCGTGGGGTTGTCACGACCGCTACGCCGAACCTGCAACGGCACCTGTGCTTCAAATTCCATTTCAAATACTGCTTTTGATCTTGGTTTTATTGGCTTGGTAAGATCAACCTGCAGGATCGTTTCATGATAAGTGAAGGGTTGCGGTACCCCGTTCATTTTCAGGGAGATTATTTTCTGATATCCTATCTCATCGGGTTTCAGTTTGGAAATACGGTCACGCACCCGTCCGTCCCAATCCTGCCTGCCGTTCACCAATGTTTTCCCGAGCTCTTTGCTTCGTGCATCCATGCTGCTGTTCGGTTGAAAGGCATTAAAATACAAATGATAAAAAACTTTATCGAGTACCCGATCCGAATTGTTGCTGTACTCCAGGCGTTGCCGGCCGGTAAACTGATTTTTAGCCACGTCCATATCAATGTTCATTTTGTAGCTTACTTTTTGTTGCCAACGGTTCTCGGGTTGTGCCATTGAATGGAGTCCTGCAAACAGCAGAACGGTAACTATAAATTTCTTATTCATTGGAGATATTTAATTAAAGTAAATTTCGGTAAATAAGTTTTAAACGAATAATAAAAACACCGGGCATTTTTTTGGGAAAGGGGGAGGTTTCGGCACTGCGGTTGCCGGAAGAAAGTTATGATGTTTTACCGCCAACTGTAAGGACAATTTCTCCCTTGATAGGTTTAGCATTGAAATGATCAAAAACTTCCTGCAGGGTACCGCGTTTGTTTTCTTCAAACTTTTTACTCAGTTCCCTGCTCACACAACATTTTCTTTCCGCGCCGAAATATTGAATGCAATCTTTTAAAGTTCTCAGCAATCGCATCGGGCTCTCATAAAATATCATGGTGCGTTCTTCTTCAGCCATTCTTTTGAAAAAAGTTTGTCGCCCCTTTTTGAGAGGAAGAAACCCCTCAAAGCAAAAGCTGTCCATCGGGAGGCCGCTGTTTACCAATGCGGGTACGAATGCAGTTGCGCCGGGGAGGCATTCTACCCTGATATCATTTTTTATACATTCCAACACCAACAGGTATGCCGGGTCACTGATACCGGGCGTACCCGCATCAGTGAGCAAGGCCACCGTTTTTCCCGCACTCATCTGCTCTGCGAGATGCGCGGATACTTTATGTTCGTTGTGTTGGTGATAGGAAGAAAGGGGTTTATGGATGTTGTAATGATTTAGCAATACAGCGGAGGTCCGGGTATCTTCAGCCAAAATGAGATCGGCGTTCTTTAAGACCTCCACGGCACGGTAAGTAATGTCTGCGAGGTTTCCGATGGGAGAAGGAACGAGGTAGAGCATGGTAAATTTGAAAATGTGGAAATGTGCCGATTTGAAAATGAAAGACTTGAAAAACCAGAAGCTACAATGTAAGACGAAGATCATTTCCAAATTAGCAAATTAGCTAATTAGCTAATTTGCTAATTGTGATCTCATACATCTCCATAACCGGGTTCGCCAATAATTTCCCTGCCGCTTCTTCGGCTATCAGTCGGGCTGCCTGATCATCGGACGCTTCTATTTTGAGATCAATATGCCTGCCGATGCGTACGTCCTGTACTCCTTTCAAACCAAGATTATTAAGGCCGCCCATTACTGCCTTACCCTGCGGATCCAGCAAATCTGTCAACGGCATCACCTTTATCTGTGCAGTATAGGTCATAATTAATTTCGTTTGTAGGCCAAAGATAAAATAATGTAGGCGAGAAAAATTACCGGGACTGCGAGCCAGTGAAGAAAAACAGCAGCAAGTACGGAAAAGATCACCAGGATAAATTTTGGCAGGTTGCTTTTTAAAGAAAAGTTTGGAAACTTTAAGGCCATCAACGGCAATTTGCTGATCATCAGCCAGCTTACGGCAAGAATAAGCCCGTACAGAAACCATTTGTTCAATAGCAGGTTTATGATCCTATCATTAGTCGTACTCATGTAGATCAGTGGGAGGCTTGCTATCAGTAATCCTACAGCGGGGATCGGCACGCCTTTAAACCCGTAATGTTGGGTTTGATCCAGGTTATACCTGGCCAATCTGTATGCACCGGCTGCAGCTATTATAAAAGCAGGCATCAGCATTGCCACGGAAATATTTACGCCGTCTTCCGTAGCGGCAAAACTCATTCTCAAAAACTGGTAAATGATCATAGACGGCGCTACACCGAAACTCACCACATCCGCAAGAGAGTCCAGTTGCTTTCCCATTTCCGAAGTGGCATTGAAAAGCCTTGCCACAAATCCATCCAAAAAATCCACCACTGCTGCAATCCCGATAAACAGTGATGCCATCCATAATTTTTCCGAAAGGTCTATGAACTGAGCATTGTCTGCAGTGTATTGTATGCTGATGCCGTTCTGAAGCGTATACACAATCGCCACGCATCCGCAAATGAGGTTGAGGAGGGTGAAGATGTTGGGGATTTGACGCAAAATTTGATAATTTGATAATCTGATAATTTGATAATGAACATCCGTTGCGCCGGTAACATTTTACAAACAGCACATCAACGAATCTTCAGCTCAATTTCTCTTCATCAACCCCTCAATTTCCTCCGCCTCTATGGGTATATTCTTCATAAGGTCTTTACTGCCGTTCTTTGTGATCCAGAAATTATTCTCAATGCGAATGCCCATCTGTTCCTGCTCGATGTAGATCCCCGGCTCTACGGTAAATACCATCCCCGCCTTTATCGGTTCAGTACGGGTTCCGAGATCATGTACGTCTATGCCCAGGTGATGTGAAATACCATGGTATAAATATTTTCGATAAGCCCGGTTATCGGGATCTTCATTTTTAATATCAGACTTTCTTAACAAACCGATCTTTTGAAAAACAACAGTAGCCTCATCTCCGACGCGCTCTGTGTAATCAATGATGCTGATACCCGGTTTTAAAATACTAACTGCATAGCGATGCAGGTGAAGGCAGGCATTGTAAACCGTTTTTTGCCGGCGGGTAAATTTTCCGTTCACCGGGACTGTTCGCGTAAGATCTGCAGCATAATTTCCATACTCCGCACCGAAATCCATAAGGATCAGTTCGCCGTCTTTACATTCTTTGTTATTCTCTACATAATGGAGTACACGTGCCCTGTCGCCGCTTGCGATGATGCTGCCGTAAGCCTCTCCTGTAGCACGTTGGCTCAGGAAAGAATGTAGTATCTCCGCGTGTATCTCGTGCTCCCCCACACCCGGCTCAATGAATTGCAGCAATCTCCTGAAAGTGATATCCGTAATATCCATGGCTTTTTGCATCACTTCGATCTCGTCTGCAGTTTTAATGGCTCTCAACTCTTTTAACAGCGGGGCGCATCTCTTATAGTTGTGCAGCGGATAGCGTTTCCGCATTTGCAGCGCATAGCGGTAATCCCGCACGGCCAACAGGTTTGATTTACGGTCATTCTCATTGCTGTTCAGGTAAATATTTTCGGCAAGGTGTATCCATGGCTGAAGCATAGCATCCAATGCATCCATGAATACAACGGTTTGTATCCCGGAAATTCCCTGCGCTTCATTGATACGCAGGCGGTGGCCGTCCCATTTTTCCTTCATTTCATTTGGCCGTACTACTACCAGCACTTCACGGTATTTAAGATCCGGGTTATCGGGGAATAAGACCAGCATGGTATCCTCCTGCTCAATGCCTGTAAGCCAATACAGGTCGGAATTCTGCTTGAATTTATGCTGGGCATCACCGTTCATGGGAAGTTCATCATTGCTGTTGAAGATCGCAATAGAATTTTTCTGCAGCCTGCTGCTGAATCTTTTCCGGTTTTGAATAAAAATATCAGGATTGAGCGGAAGGTATTTCATGTGGAAGTTTTTAGTAACACAAGATAAAGCAGATTTAATATTTCATATGTAATATTTAATATTTCTTTCAGCACCGGTCTTCAACTTTAGCGATAGTCTAATAATATGGAATAAAAAAAGCACCCCCAAGATTGAGAGTGCCCAAATATTAATTATTAATTATTACCTATTAAATAATTGTCGGTGCCGCTGCCAATATCTCTTCCCCAACCCCTGCCGCATATTTTTCAAAATTCTTTACAAATCTCTGAGCAAGGTCTTTGGCTTTTTCATCATAGGCATTCTTGTCGGCCCAGGTATTGCGCGGGTTGAGAATTTCAGCGGGAACATCGGGGCAGATTTTCGGCATCATCATCCCGAAAACAGGATGCTGTTCGAAATCCACATTATCCAGTTTTCCTTCCAAGGCAGCTGTGATCATTGCGCGGGTATACGGAAGTTTCATTCTTTCCCCAACACCATAAGGCCCACCGCTCCAACCGGTATTGATCATCCATACATTCACATTGGTCTCTTTCATTTTTTTACCCAGCATTTCCGCATACTTGCCCGGGTGAAGGGGTAAGAACGGCGCGCCGAAACAGGCACTGAATGTAGCGGATGGTTCTTTTACCCCGGCTTCCGTACCGGCAACTTTTGCAGTATACCCGCTGATGAACTGGTACATCGCCTGGCCCGCAGTAAGTTTGCTTACCGGCGGGAGAATACCATAAGCATCTGCTGTGAGAAAGAAAATATTTTTCGGTGTTTTTCCTATGGAAGGCTCCAGTGCGTTGCTGATAAAATTCAACGGGTAACTGATCCGGGTATTTTCGGTGACCTCCTTGCTTGCAAAATCGATCGTCTTGGTTCCGGGAACAAAAGTTACGTTTTCAACAAGCGCACCCGGCCTGATGGCGTTGTAAATTTCCGGTTCTTTTTCAGGGCTTAGGTCGATCAGTTTTGCATAACAGCCGCCTTCAAAATTAAAGACACTGTCGGGTGTCCAGCCATGCTCATCATCACCGATCAGCTTACGGTTCGGATCAGCGCTCAGCGTGGTCTTCCCGGTACCGCTCAGGCCAAAGAAAATAGCTGTATCACCGTCATCGCCCATATTAGCTGAGCAATGCATACTCAATACATTTTTTTGATGCGGTAAAATATAATTGAGAATGGTAAATATTCCTTTTTTCATCTCACCGGTATAGCCGGTCCCGCCGATCAGGATCATTTTTTTGGTAAAACTTACCATGGCAAAATTATGCTGCCTTGTACCGTCCGTTGCCGGGTCAGCTTTAAAAGATGGCGCTTGTAATATTGTCCACTCCGGCGCAAAATTTTCCAATTCACTTTCTTCCGGCCTGAGGAACATGTTGTATGCAAATAAAT
>JBBJLU010000039.1:0-23812 GCA_037719665.1 Ferruginibacter sp. | reverse complement strand
CAATAATATGGGATCGGAATAAATACCCATGTGGTAAAAATTAATAGAATTTTTTTGCGAAGCAATTCCCGCGAATGGGAGCGGCTCGCTTGGCTTACAATGGTAACCCGCAGGATAAAGTGAATGCGGAACAACATAACCCAATCCACCATAACTAATGGCTGCTTCAAAACCTTTGGGCAGGTTTTTCAAAATAACATCGTGTAGTTTGTTAAAAGATTCTGCCCTGTCCTCAGGAAGGTTGATCAGAATTTCTTTTACTGTTTTTCCGGTTGCTTTCATATATTACTGATTTTCGGTTTTTTGCCGCCGCCCGGTCTATGACCCGCGGCGAAAAGACAAATTTAATTTTACTTAAGCACGGTTTCGTGGAGACACGAACCGGTGCAGAAGATGTGTTGGCAATTGAAATATCGTCGCACTAGGTAAAGAGATAAAGCTCATTTGAAAAAATACCGTTCAACTTCTCTGGCTTGGGCCTTCATATTGCACACAGCTTTGTAGTGTGCAATCTTAGAGCAAGGTACTAACTCGTCCAGCACGGGCTACAAAGGGCCAAACAAATAATGCAGTCGACACCCCTTGAATTATCAGAAACAGTTTAAGAACATATTGGTCTTCTGTATTTTTCATCAACCCGACACTTACAATAACTACTGTCAAAATAATCGAAAAGATGCATAAAATGATCGGCGCGAAGAACATGAGAGAAACGGGAAACGCTTTCTTTAGCGAAATACGTACAACAATGAAATAAAGAAAAGTCAATAGAACACCAACACCTATACAGAAGAAAAAATAGTCCCCTTTTTGTTCGTCTGCACCAGGATGATACACGTTAAATGAGCCGAAAGCGAATGCAATTGATACAGCAAGCGAAAGAATTGTCGATATGGTTAGTAATCTCAATTTCATTTCATCGTCTGCTTGCCTACAACGTTAGGGCTTGCTGCTGTGCGGGTATTCAATGCTCGTCAGCCCGATGCCTCTACTCTAAGATATGAAAATCTGGTTGTGGTTTTTACTGAATACTTTAAACGCAATGTTCACCCGGTGACCAAAACTGAGCAAAGAACTGATGATGCTGCGGCACCGGGTCAGCCCCGCATGGCAGCAAACCCATGTTACATGCCGTTAATTTAATAAGTTTTTTTGCTTCCAGGAACAACTTTGAAATTCGTTGCTTTTTTTAAAAAATTGAAATTTTTGAGTTTTAATGAATCAGAATAATAGACAATCTTTTTGAAGATTTGAAAATCTAATTGAGAAATAGGAAAAGTGCTTTGCATATCTATCTTGCTTGAGTCAAAAGAGAGGATATAGTTTGTTCTTTGCCCGCCATAATTAATAAACTTCGTCACTTCGTCATTAGAAAGATAAAACGTATATAAGGTATGATTTACGAACTTGCTTATTGTGTCCCTTGATACATAAAATAGCAAGGGTTTATGATTAGCTGAACGATTATTGTAGTTAAGTTGATAAAAGATATAAGAATTATCAGTTGCTTTCTGCTTGGAAAGAAAAACTCCTAGTTTACATCCAGCAATTAGGATGGTCATTGCAAGAACAACTAAATAATTCCTATTTGAACACCAAAAGTTTGAGATAATAATCATAAAAATTAGAATCAAATATTAGAGGGTTTCCGAATGGCATGTAACTCAAATATACGCGCAACTCACAACCTGCGCAAATGAAACCGCCCACTTGGAAACGCAATATGATTAAAATTCATCTTGCAAATAAACGCAGAGACGTTAAAAAATAATATGTCTTTCAAGTCCTTTTTTCTTCGCTGTGAGCGATCTTGTCAAGCGGGCTCTCAAATTCACTACCGACTTATTACTTACATGTTTGTAGCTAAATCATAAGCCCCCGGAGTTATTGAATCAGGCTGATATCGGTTGGTGCTCCAACAAATGTGTGGCAAAGCTTTTTCCATCCCAATAAAAAACCCCGCTCACAGAGCGGGGTTATATTTTGAAAAAGGAATATTAATAGTTCCTCACTGTCATTTCTGTTCTCCTGTTCTTCGCACGGCCGGCTGCTGTTGCGTTATCCGCTACAGGTTTGGTTTCACCGTAACCTGCAGATTTCAAACGGGTAGCATCGATGCCTTTGCTTACAAGGTAATTCTTAACGGCACCTGCACGATTATCAGATAATACCTGGTTGCTTTCGTCTGAACCCTGGGAATCTGTATGACCATCGATGTCGATCATCAGGGATTCATCAGATTTCATCAGGCCAACCACTGCATCCAAAGAAGCAAATGATTTCGGCAACAGTTTGAAGCTACCTGTTGAGAAGAATACATTTTTCGCTGCAAAGTTGATCTTGTCGATCACTTCTTTAGCGATCACCGGGCAACCCTGGTTGCTTACAGGACCCGGACGTGTAGGACATTTATCTTCTTCATCATTTACACCGTCACCGTCAGTATCCGGTATAGGACATCCCTGGTAGCGGGCGTAACCTTTTACCGTAGGGCATTTATCCATTTCGTCGTTGATACCGTCTCCGTCTGTGTCAGGAATAGGGCAACCCTGGTATTTTGCGATACCCGCCACATCAGGACATTTGTCATCAATATCAGCAATACCGTCGCCATCGCGATCAGGGCAACCCTGTAAGGCTACGGATCCAGCAGCATCAGGACACCTGTCATCCGCATCAAAAATGCCGTCTCCGTCGCGGTCAAGCACTACAGGAGGCGCCGGCGGAAGTACTACAGGTATAACTTTCTTTTTACTTATCGCACTGGCTACACCGATGCTGTGAAAGAAATGGTAAGCAGATGCTTCAGTAACGGGAATACGATATTGTGAATTCAACAATATGAACGTACCGTCAAATATTTTTATTTGTGCACCTATCCCGATCGGCGTAAATGCGCTGAAGGTAGAACGATACTCGCTTGCTCCCACACCCAATGTGAGGAAAGGATTAAAAATATATTTATCCGTCAGCAATTTGAAGTTGGCGGTAAAAGCTGCTTCCAAAAATAAATGGTCATTGCCGTCAGGGTTTTGTAATGCCTCTGAAACGGGGTGCTTAAGAAAACCTCCCGATAGCGTAGCTGCTACATCAATGTGATTGGTGAAGCCGCGCAGGTAGCTAACGGATAGCGCCGGGTCCATTCTTTTAAACTTAAAGAACTGCTTATTATTGATCACAGTCGTCAGGCTGTTTGCGCGCACATCAGCCGCAGATTTAAAATCAAAAAAGCTGAATTGAACAGCCAGGCTGGGACGCTTCTTATAATCAGATTGGGCAATACTTACAGCTGTAAGTATGATTGCTGATGCAAAAAGAATAAGTTTCTTCATAATTGTCAGTTTTTCGTAAACGGGGCAAAAATAACGGCTTACTTTGGAATTCTGAAATAAATTAAGTGAGTGATAAACAATCGTGCATTACTTGTTAATTACCTTCTTATACAATCTTTGATCCAGTACGGTCACCCTTACACGGGCAAGGCCGGCAGAAATAAATCCCAGTTTTTTAGCCGCAGCCCGGGTTAGGTCTACCAGGCGGGTTGTTTTATGATGCAGGCGGTCATTGGTTTTTACAACTACCAGCTTACCGTTCTTCAGATTCATAACCTGTATCCATGTGCCGAGGGGTAGCAGGTTGCAGGCAGCAGTAAGTTTTTTATGATCGAATGTCTCCCCGTTTGCCGTGCGCCTGCCTGAAAATTTATTGGAATAATAGCTGGCACGGCCCAGCAGGGTATCCCCGGTATTTGCGGTGAGCTTTTTTGATTTTTTGGCCTTTTTAGTTACAGCCTGCGCCTGCACTTCAGGAAGGCAGAGTGCCGCCGGGCTAAAAGCAATAAACAGTTTTAATAAAAACCGGGTAAGCTTCATGCAGTGTTTTTGGTAAACAATTATTTTCCGGCAAAATATTTCTGAGCAAGGGCCCTGTCCTCCCCGTAAATATCGTCATAAAATCGGATCGTACCCTTTACATATTCACAGCTAAAGTACCGGATGAATAAAGGGAGCCTGTTTTTGACCTCAATTTTATGCCTTTCTTTATTTGCAATCCAAATCCTGATCGAATCGGTAGTATATTTTAAAGTATCGGTACGCTTCGCAAGTATACTGTCAGTCTGAACGATAAAATTTGCGAGTTTTTCCCACTCCTGCACCCGCACGCAACCGTGACTGAGACTGCGGACACTTTTCTTAAAAAGATACCGCTGGTTGGTATCATGAAGATAAACATCATAAGGATTACTGAAATTAAATTTTATCACCCCCAATGCATTATTATCACCGCTGCCCTGCTGAACCCGATAGGGAATTCCTTTTGAGAACCGCGCCCATTCAATACTTGCCGGGTCTACCCTTTCTCCGTCATTATCCAGGAGGTACAAACCTTTACGTGAAAGATAATTGGTGTTTCGTTTAAGCCCCGGCAACATTTCTTTTGAAATGATGCTTGAAGGAACGGTCCAGGTCGGATAAATGATCATGTCTGATATGGCACCGGTAAGTATCGGCGTTCTGGTTCCGGGTTTTCCGCAGATCACTTTAGATTCAAAGACTACTGTATCAGCTGACCATACACGTAAATAATAACCGGGGAGGTTTACCCATATATATTTTTCCGGCATTTTAGCCGGCAGGGCCTTATACCTGTCGAGCGTGAGTGCAATTATTTTGAACCTTTGCCCGTCTGTCATGTTTAAACTTTTCACCACACCGTTCCCGATCTTCCCGTCCGCAATGATACCGGCAGATCTTTGATATCGCTTTACCGCAGTGGCGAGTTCTGCAGAGTCCGCATGTTCTGCGATCCTTACACCTGCTTCGTCCATACGTTTACGAAAAAGTTTCCTGAACGCTGAGGTATCTTTATATGGGTATGCCAGGTAAGTATATTCCTTTGTATCCATGCTGTCGGTAAACGCTTTAATACCGCTTTTCAATAACCTGTAGCCGGTATGTTTAGGCTCTACCTCTGCCAATACGGAATCCGGTAAGGCTCCGTTGCGGATCTTATTGATTTGAACAGCAAAATAATTTCGATACATCGCCGTATCAAATTTCATTGACTGACTATCCGGTTGCAGCCTTCCCTGCTTCAGGTCTTTTAATAAGCCGCACAAAGCATCTGTTAACATCAGGTCGGCAACAGCCCATTGTACGGCATCTTTATGGGTAACCGAATCGCTGTCCAAAAGCCGTTTTAAACGGTCAATTTTTGAAAACCCGTAATCTTCTTTATACAATCCCTGCAGGTGAGCATTTTCAATATAGGTCATCAGCGCATTCGCGGCAGTCTTCCATTTTGCCCGGCTGCTCCATATCGGCCCCTCTTCATTTGAATAATAATAATTCAGCACAGGATAAAAGGAGAGTGTGGTGCTGTCCGGTAAGCGGTAAGATGCATTTTCTGCAGAAGCCAATAGCCCGGAGATATTTTCCGCAACGCTGCTGTCCATTTTTGAAAGATCGACAACTACATCTTTTGCTTTTGCAATATGTTTTGGCTTGCAGGAAATAAAACAAATCAGGAGGCTGACGGTTATACAAAAAACCTCTTTTGCGGGGGAGTGCATGGTATATGCAGGTTATTGTATGAAGGTAGTTTTTCAAAACCAATTTCTGTTTTTTAATAATTACTTTGCGCAGGAAATGTTTACAGATGAAATATTACATCATTGCAGGCGAGGCGAGCGGCGACCTTCACGGCAGTAACCTCATAAAGGAACTGCGCAAAAATGATCCCGGTGCGTTGGTACGCTGTTGGGGCGGAGATAAAATGGCAGAGGCCGGCGGGGTAACAGTGAAACATTACCGCGATCTCGCTTTCATGGGTTTTGCGGAGGTTATTAAAAACCTTCCCGCCATTTTCCGTAATCTTTCCTTTTGTAAAAAAGACATCAGCAGTTTTCAACCGGATGTATTGGTGTTGATCGACTACCCGGGCTTTAATATGCGCATAGCAAAATGGGCACATGCCCGGGGTTTAAAAGTTGCCTGGTATATTTCCCCACAGATCTGGGCCTGGAAAGAGAATCGCGTACATGCCATCAAAAGAGACGTGGACCGGATGATGGTGATCCTCCCTTTTGAAAAAGATTTTTACAAAAAACACGGGGTGGAAGTGGATTATGTAGGCCACCCCCTGGCCGAAGTGATATCGGAATGGGAAGCAGCACACCCTTCCGTAAAAAAGGAAAACATCATTGCATTATTGCCCGGAAGCCGGCAGCAGGAGATCAGGGTAAAACTGCCGATCATGTTGAATGTGGCCGCACATTTCCCCGGCCATCAGTTTATCGTGGCAAAGGCACCGGGCCTTCCCGAAGATTTTTATGAAGCTATGCTCCGACCCTATAAAAATGTAGATGCCGTAGCCGGTAAAACCTATGATCTGCTGGCTAAATCCTGCGCGGCATTGGTCACCAGCGGCACGGCAACTTTGGAAACGGCATTATTCGGTGTGCCGGAGATCATTTGTTATAAAGGCAGCAGGGTTTCTTATGAAATTGCAAGACGGGTCATTAAAATAAAATTTATCGGCTTGGTAAACCTAATCATGGATCGGGAAGTGGTAAAAGAACTGATACAGGATAAACTGAACGTAGAAAACCTTAAGGGGGAACTGCAAAGGTTGCTCACGGATGAAGCAAAAAAAGAACAAATCCGAAAAGATTATGCTGCATTAAAAGAACTGCTTAGTGCTGGTGGGAATGCATCTGCGAATGCTGCGGCAAAGATCATAGAAATGGTGAGATCTTAGTGTAGTATTTCACGCAAAGAAATTTCACGCAAAGGCGCAAAGGAACCGCCAAGACGCGGTTTTGAAACACTAAAGTTTTTTGAAGAGCAAAGGGTTTGGGCCACAAAGGCGCTAAGGCAAAGAAAGCCAGCCTTCGGCAGGCGATCTGCGGAAAACCTAACCACAGAGTTAAAGGAGGGTGTCACAGAGTATACACAGAGTTAGTTCCCAAAATTTTGAACCGCAAAGGGTTTGGGCCACTACACGAAGACACAAAGAACCTGCCTTCGGCAGGCAATCTGCGAGATCTGCTCTCATAGCATCTCGCAAAGGCGCAAAGTGACCGCAAAGCCGCATCTATCTGCGAAAATCTGCGGGTTTTTAAATCCCCGAAAATCTGCGGGAAACAAATCTGCGGGAAACCCTTCTGCGAAAATCAACCGGAAATTTGAACCGAAAAGGTTTTAGCCGAAAAGGCGAAAAGGCGGTAAGATACTAAGGCGGTAAGGACCTGCCATCGGCAGGTGATCTGCGAGATCTGCTCTTAAATCATCTTATATCTGCGGGAAATAAATCCCCGAAAATCTGCGGGGAAATTTTAACACGAATCATTTCCTCAACAACTTAACCGCCAGGATGATCATAGCAGCCAGAAACAAAAGAATAGACAAACGGTTAATACCATGCATATATCTCATCCATTGTGTGGATTTATCTTCCGGGTCTTTTTTTATAATAAAAAGATATTTGCCTATTTGTCGCAGAATACTCATAATAATGATTGATCAATGTATTGTTAAAGAAAGCCTTTCATAAAACTTTTCTTCTTCATCTGTCGTAATTTAAACAAACTTTAAACAATGAAGAATTTATTCATGGCGGTTATCCTTATTTCGGCCGGTCTTGGCTGTAGTGCCCAAAAAAACAGGCCCACGGCAGAGAAGAAATATGAAGTCACCAAATCCAAGGCTGAATGGAAAAAGCAGCTTACTGCCATGCAATATGATGTATCCCGGAACGGCGGAACCGAGAGGCCATATTCCGGGGCAACTTGGGATAATCATGCCGCCGGCACTTATCAATGCGTGGGATGCGAACAAACACTCTTTAGCTCAGCTACAAAATTTGAAAGCGGCACCGGGTGGCCGAGTTTTTGGCAGCCCTTAGATAAAAAACACGTGGAAGAGATCACAGATAATACAATTGGTATGTCGAGAACGGAAGTTCGTTGCAGCCGTTGCGGGGGCCACCTCGGTCACGTTTTTAATGACGGCCCTAAACCTACCGGGCTTCGGTATTGCATGAATTCTGCCGCTATGGAGTTTGTGAAGAAATAATTACGCTTTTATGAAGCCTAAAGAATTGACTTAAATTGTTTAATTTCAATTTAAGTTTTTTTATGTCCGGAACATTTGCTTAAGAAGATCTAATGAAGAAGATCATTCATAAACACCCGCTTGCAATAAGATGGTTGCATTGGATCAATTTCCCGGTACTGGCGGTGATGATCTGGAGCGGCATTCTCATTTATTGGGCAAACGATGTATACCGTATCGGTTGGGGAGATAAAACCATCCTTAAATTTTTCCCTGACTCTTTTAATAAGGCCCTTAATATTCCGTTCCGCCTGGCTGAAGGCATGAGCCTTCACTTTTTCTTCATGTGGTTCTTTACCTTCAATGGCATCATTTATTTTTTCTATTTATTGTTTTCCAAAGAATGGAAACTGATCGTTCCGAATAAGCATTCCCTGAAAGAAGCATGGTTGGTGATGCTGCATGATCTGCATATAAGAAAGGGGTTACCGCCGCAAAAAAAATATAATGCTGCTCAACGTATCGCCTATACAGGCGTGATAGTGTTGGGTTTCTTTATGATCCTGACCGGGCTGGCCATTTACAAACCTGCACAGTTGTATTGGCTTTGTGCCGCGCTGGGAGGCTACGAATGGGCACGTGCCGAACATTTTATCATCACCGTTTTATTTGTCCTGTTCTTTGTTATTCATATTATACAGGTTGCCATTGCCGGTTGGAATAATTTCCGGGGAATGATCACCGGCTTTGAGGTCGTAAAAAATAACCCGGGCATCCGATCAAATGAAGAAGGTAGCACCACCGCCGCCGGCTCACCCGTAAAACCGGAAAACCATGAATCATTATAAAGAAGTACCCGTTTCAGAAAAATATATTCGCAAGCGGACCTTGCTTGGGATCTTTTTTTTCGTTTTGTTCATCAGCGGCTCAGTCTACGCCTGGAACATGTTACAGGATCAACCGAAAGACCAAGGTGCTTTAAAGCCCTTACGCAAAGGGTTGGATATGAATGAATGGATCTTCGCAAACTTTTTCAGCAATGATCATCTATCCCGCGAATACAGCCTTGCGCTCGCAGCTCCAAGGGTTAGGGTAAACGGTGATGCGGGACTGGCTGATGCAGCAGACACTGCAAACTGGAAATTACACCTCGTCCGAATGCCGGGAGATACATTGCTGATCAGCCTCGATGAGATCAGATCATTACCGAAAACAGAGATCATTTTTGATTTTAAATGTATAGAAGGATGGAGCCAGGTCACACGCTGGGCCGGGGTACGCTTCAGTGATTTTGTGAAACAATACGGGTTATCAAAACAATCTATTATGAATTATGCGGCGCTTGTTACGCCTGACGGAAAATACTATGTAGGCATTGACATGGCAAGCATGATGCATCCGCAGACCCTGCTTTGTTACGAGATGAACGGAAAGGCGCTGCCGCTGAACCAGGGTTATCCGCTAAGGCTGATCATCCCTGTAAAATACGGTGTTAAGCACCTAAAGCGTATCGGTACACTGGCTTTTGATCAGGAGCGACCAAAGGATTATTGGTATGAACAGGGCTATGATTATTATTGCGGGCTGTAATGGCCATGAACTTTTTAATATTGTTTTTCCATCAACCACCACTTCCTCCTCAATCCTGCCGGTTTTAAACCGAAGCGCGTTATACTGTTTACCCGTAAATGGTTCACCGCTTCCTCCACAGAATCTGTAAAAAGGCAATACTTCAGATCCTCTGCGGAAATGGTTCCTTTTTCTTTCATCATTTCAATATGTTCAATGATGTCTTTATGAAAGTCCCTGTTGAAAATGATGATCGGAAATTCACTGATCATTTTTGTTTGGATTAGGGTTAATGCTTCAAAATATTCATCCAGCGTTCCGAAGCCGCCCGGCATTACCACAAATGCATACGAATATTTTATCAGCAATGTTTTGCGGACAAAGAAATATTTGATGCTTACCCATTTGTCGAGGTAGCGATTATGAAACTGCTCATGCGGCAAAACGATATTACAACCCACACTCCTGCCCCCTACCGCTTTTGCACCTTTGTTGGCCGCTTCCATGATACCCGGCCCGCCCCCCGTCATGATCGTAAATCCCAGCCGGGCAATTTCACCCGCGATCTTTTCCGTTTCCTTGTAATAAATATGGTCTTCTTTAAATCTTGCTGAACCGAAAATGGTGACACAAGGTCCGGCGAAGTGAAGGGTTCGAAAGCCTTTTATAAATTCCATTAAAACACTGAATGCAAATTTGAAATCCTTCCACCTGTTCTGCGGCCCCTGCAGGAATTTAATCTCTGATGTAGTCATCCTCCTTAAAAGTTTAACAATGAATATAGGGCAAAAAAATCAACCTCCGATGCAAATTTTTCATGAAAAGGATTGCGGTCGTTGCGGTAATGATCACGGATCCTGATCCGCTTAGGATCCGGAAGTATACTTGCGAAGGAAAGTATTTTCTGCTTTCGGCATCTTTATATATTGCCTTTTCTTGCTTATACGTCTTCTATAAATATTCTTAGTCACTTAGACTGATTAAATGCTGCCTTCATATATGGCAATGTATTTATAACCCATCAAATATCTTATAGCTTCTGATTGACTGAAAAGCCTTACGAGTTAACCTACTCCCCGTTAAATTCCCGGGTATACAATTCTTCCACTTTTTTCCTTGCCCAGGCTGTCTTCCTCAAAAATTTGAGGGAGGACTGTATACTCGGATCAGATTTAAAGCAATTAATATTTATCCTTTCGGCCAATGCTTCCCAGCCAAAGTGACCCGCTAATTGTGTAACGATCAGTTCAAGTGATTTGCCGTGTAAAGGATCTTTCGATTCCATGTGCATTTATTTATCAATACCCGTTTGCCCGTTCTTTTCAACCAGGATATTTACAATGACTGTTTTTAAAAATAACCTGACCCTGTTGATGCCGCTGATGCCTGCAGACAATTTCCAACTCTCCGTAAAGATATATTTTGTACCGGGAAGCAGCATCAGGATCTCGTTTAATGGAAAAGACTTTTTTTGTTGTTGTGACTGTAAGCCTGCTTTAATGAACTTCATGATCAACGGCGTAAAAATGAGATACCAGCCGGTAACAATCAGAACGGATCTTAAGGAGATCAGTAAGGTTTCGTTGAGGGGTAACAATGCATTTGCAGGATCCGCCCAGGCCTGTACCAATAGCAGTATCATAAAGATCCATAGAAGGATAAAAATGATTCCCGTTTTTTTGCGGCGGTTAGGGGCGGGAGGATTTGTTGTGATCATATCCGTACCGCCGGTCAACAACGGAACATCGTAAGTTCTGCCTGAATTTTTTAAAAGGCGCATTGCAAAGATGCCCACGAAAATACCAACTAATGCATGGATGATAATGTAGAGAGAAGCCAACAGGGTGCTGTAATTATTCTCACTGCTCCCGAATAGTTTTGTAATGAACCGGTCGAAGGCCTGCCAAAAACTATTTCCGTAAATAATGAGCAACACCAATATTCTCTGCACGGCTGATTCAACTAAGGACAGGACTGCAAGCAGTACCGCCAAAATTCCTGCAGGTCGACGGTTATAAAACAGCAATTGCCCCAAACATCCCTGGAAGAAAACCGCTACATAGGCCGTAGGAGGGCTATGCGGGCTCAGCATTAATTTAAACACAGCTACGATAACCGTCGCGCGTATGATCGCGGATTTGGACGGAAAGTAATGTGCAATAAGGATGATGCAGATGACGGAAAAACTGCTGATGACCATTCCCGTAAAAGGAATTTTCGAAGCATGCATGATGCCGCCCGCTAATGCTTCGCAAACAACCCACAAAGCGATGAGGCGGTAATACAATTCTTTGTTACGGGTACTGTACGCATTCATTATTCAATTCGCTTAACTTTATCGCTACTAAAAAAATAATTTGATACGGTTTTTATTAAATCAAAAGGAGATCAATACCGCGCTGCCCCCCGGCATGTTGCTGCTTGATTTTATCCGCTATCGTGAGAACCTGAAAGGAACAAAGATAGGGTGCCGCGAAGGTGATTGCGGTGCCTGCACAGTATTGATCGGCGAAATAAAAGAAGGTAAACTGTTTTATGCCGGCGCTACAAGTTGTTTGATGGCATTGGGCAACGCAGCAGGAAAACATATCGTTACTGTGGAGGGGTTGAACATCGACGGTCTTAATGCCGTGCAACAGGCCTTTGCAGATGAAGGGGCAACGCAGTGCGGCTTTTGCACACCGGGTTTTATCGTTTCACTGGGCGGTTTTTGCATGAGCGATAACACTCCGTCTTATGAAAAGGGCATTGATTCGGTCAACGGAAATATTTGCCGTTGTACCGGGTATAAATCTATTGAAAGAGCAGTTGCAAGGATCAATAACCTGCTGTCCCAAAGAGCAGCGGGGTCGGCCCTGCAATTCGCAGTGGACAATAATATTATTCCCGGGTATTTTTTAAATGCCGAAGAAGATCTGCGCAGGTTGAGGGCGGCGATCCCCGAACCGGCTACCGCCGTTGGAAATAAAGTCCTCGGGGGCGGCACCGATCTCTATGTGCAGCAGCATGATACCATGCCCTACGAGCAAATACATTTTCTGTTTGACCGTAATGAACTAAAAGGGATCCGGAAAGAAGGAAAAACAGGTGAAATAGGCGCGGCAGCAACCGTGACAGATATTGCGGACTCCCCTGTTTTCAAAGACTTCTTTCCCGGTTTGGCAAACTATATCCGGCTGATCTCTTCCACACCAATCAGGAACATGGCCACTGTTGGTGGAAATTTTACGAACGCTTCCCCTATCGGTGATCTCACGATATTCTTCCTGGCCTTAGATGCGCAACTCACTTTAATGAACGGTTCGGATACAAGAACGATCCCATTAAAAAGTTTTTATAAAGGCTATAAGATCCTGGATAAGCAACCCGGGGAGATCATCACAAAGATCAGCTTCACCCTTCCGGGAAAAGAGCAATTGTTTAATTTTGAAAAAGTAAGCAAACGCACCTGCCTGGATATCGCGAGCGTGAATACGGCTATCCTGCTGACAACTGAAGGGCATATCATTTCCAAAGCAAATATTTCTGCAGGTGGTGTCGGACCTATTCCTTTGTTCCTTTTAAAAAGCAGTGAATGGTTAACCGGCAAACCGGTTACGACAGATATAGTAGAACAACTTATTCAAATGATACAATCGGAGATCTCACCCATCAGTGATGCAAGAGGAACTGCCACATACAAAAGACTGCTGTTGGCACAACTGATCAAAGCTCATTTTATTTCCTTGTTCCCGCATATCGCCCTGCAACAATTAACGAAGCTGCCTGCATGAAAAATATAGATTCATATACCCATACACGCGGCGAATCGGTTTACCTGGATGATATCCCGCTGATAACAGGCACTTTGTTCGGTGCGGTTTTCGGTTCGCCCATGGCACACGGAAGGATCCGGCATCTTGATCTTAGTGCTGCGGAATCGATGGAAGGGGTTATCCGCATATTTACATATAAAGATATCCCGGGGCAAAACCAGATCGGCGGTATCGTGCCGGATGAACCATTGCTTGCAGAAGAAGAAGTACATTTTAACGGAATGCCGGTAGCCTTTGTAGTAGCAGAATCCGAAGAGATAGCACATGCCGCGCTGAAAAAAATTATCATTGAAATAGATCCATTGCCGGTTATTACCGATCAGCGGATTGCAAAAGACAAGGGTTTGCTGATCATCCCTCCCCGGACTTTTAAGATCGGTGATACGAATGCAGCATTTACTGATTGCAAATATATTTTTGAAGGAACTGCCGAAACCAACGGGCAGGAACACCTTTACATAGAGACGCAGGGCGCATATGCAATGCCGGGTGAAAACAACGCTATAAAAGTATATTCATCTACACAGGGACCTACTGCGGTACAACGACATATGTCGGCAGTATTGGGAATTCCCATGCACCTCCTTGAAATAGATGTGATCAGGTTAGGCGGTGGCTTCGGGGGGAAAGAGGACCAGGCTACACCATGGGCGATATTTTGTGCCTTGGGAACATACCATTTAAAAAGACCGGTAAAATATTGCCTTAACCGGATGGAAGATATGCGGATGACGGGTAAACGGAATCCCTACAGTTCTGATTTTAAGATCGGCCTTGATGCCGAACTGAAGATCATGGCTTATGAAGCGGAGTTTTACCAGAATGCCGGCGCTGCTGCAGATCTTTCACCGGCAGTGTTGGAGCGTACGCTTTTTCATTGCACCAACAGTTATTTTGTGCCCAATGTAACGGCAACGGCATACAGTTGCCGCACCAACCTGCCGCCTAATACGGCTTTCAGGGGATTCGGCGGGCCACAGGGTATGTTTGTTATTGAGTCAGCAATTGCAAAAGCAGCGGAAGAATTGGGTATCCCCGCTTCTGACATCCAGCAAAAAAATCTGTTACAGACCGGCGATGCATTCGTGTACGGGCAGATCGCGGAAAGCGAAGCGGCTCCTTGTTGGGAAAGAGCGGTTACTCAATATGATATTCAAAATTTAAACAAAGAGATCACTGATTTCAATGCGGCAAATACCTTGTATAAAAAAGCCCTTTCTTTTATGCCTATTTGTTTCGGTATATCCTTTACCAAAACTCCCATGAACCAGGCAAGAGCATTGGTACATGTATACCTCGACGGGAGCGTAACGGTGAGTACCGGTGCGGTAGAAATGGGACAGGGTGTAAATACTAAATGTTGCAGGTAGCTGCAACGGTATTTTCCATTCAGCCTGAAAAAGTAAAAGTTAATTCTACCAATACCTACAGGATCGCAAATACTTCTCCTTCCGCAGCCAGCGCCACTGCTGATCTTAACGGGAAAGCAGTTGAACTCGCCTGTGAAAAAATACTGACCCGCTTAAAAGAAGCAGCCGGCGAAATATTAAGTTGCGATCCTTCTGTCGTTGAAATAAAAAATGAATTGGTCCTTGTAAATGGTGAAGCTTCGAAGCTGGCTTGGGCAGAATTGGTGTTGGCGGCATACTTAAAGCGTATCAACCTGAGCGAGCACGGCCATTATGCCACCCCCGGACTTCATTTCGATCCTAAAACAGAGAAAGGACACCCGTTTGCTTACCATGTTTACGGTACTGCCATTACAACAGTAACCATAGATTGCATTCGCGGAATTTATGAAGTGGATGCAGTAAGAATGGTGCATGATTTCGGAACCACCATGAATCCGATCGTGGACCGTGGACAGATAGAAGGCGGGCTGGTACAGGGTATCGGCTGGATGACCATGGAGGAGATCGTATTTGATAAAGACGGTAACCTGCGCAGCAATGCATTATCTACTTATAAGGTACCGGATATTTATTCCGTTCCAAAGGTGATAGAACTGCATTTCCTTGAAACCAAAAACGACAACTTAGCGATCTTTCGTTCAAAAGCAGTCGGAGAACCGCCGCTGATGTATGGCTTGGGAACTTACTTTGCATTACGCAATGCAATAAAGGCTTTTAACCCTAAAAGTAATATCGGGTTTTCCGCACCGATGACACCCGAAAAAGTTTTAATGGGTTTATACAATGTAACGCATGACGCATAAACAAATGTTATACAGCACCCGATGCTGGGTGAACGACAGGCTTGAAGCCGCTTCGGTAAGTTTTGAGAACGGTATCATCACTGATATTTCATCAACAAAAATTGCGGGTGCCACAGACTTGGGTGATCATATTCTCATGCCGGGTATCATTGATGCGCATGTGCACATCAATGAGCCGGGAAGAACCGCCTGGGAAGGATTTGACACCGGAACAAAGGCGGCTGCATACGGCGGAGTAACTACGATCGTAGATATGCCGTTGAATGCAAGCCCGGTCACGACCACCGTTAAATCGTTTTCTCAAAAACTTTCAGCAGCTGCGGGCAAGCTTCACGTGAACTGCGGATTCTATGGCGGGCTGGTACCGGGTAATTTGGAAGATATTGAACCGCTCTTAAAAGCCGGCGTTCTTGGCATTAAATGTTTTTTAACCCATTCGGGTATCGATGAATTTCCCGATGTAGGTGAAGCGGAGATCGATGCTGCAATGCCTTTCATCAAAAAATATGACAGGCCACTGTTGGCTCATTCTGAGATCTCGGAAGAAAATGACCGGTCCGCAGATTCAAAGGATCTGATCAGCTACGCAGCCTATCTCGAAAGCCGGCCGAAGCAGTGGGAGAATAATGCAGTGGCACTGATGATCAAACTTTGCAGGAAGCATTCCTGTAAAACCCATATTGTACATGTGTCATCGTCTGAGGCATTAACTATGATCGAAGAGGCGAAAAAAGAAGGACTGCCTTTAACTGCGGAAACCTGCCCGCATTATATTTATTTCTATGCAGAAAATATTCCTGATCATAATACATTGTTTAAATGTGCACCACCGATACGGGAGAAGGAAAACAATGATATGCTTAAGCAAGCCTTAAAGACAGACGTATTGGACTTTATCTCCACCGACCACTCCCCTGCTCCGCCTGATATCAAAGCAATAGCATCAGGAGATCTTACAAAAGCCTGGGGCGGAATAGCCGGATTGCAATTTTTACTCCCTGCATCCTGGACGGCTTTGAAAGGCACACTGACCGCAGAAGAATTTATTCCGTTGATCACTTCCCGGCCTGCAAGGTTTTTAGGACTGCATCACCGCAAAGGCAGGATAGCAGTAGGTTATGATGCAGACCTTGTTTGTTGGGATCCCGGGGAATGTTTCGTGGTGCAGGAGAAGGACATACAACACCGGCATACCATCAGTCCTTACACGGGACAAAAACTTTTCGGCGCAGTGCAAAAAACATTTGTAAACGGGGAAAAAGTTTTTGATAAGCATCAGGAGTGTGGGAATAACGCCTTCGGCGAATTGATCCTCACTGATAACGCTTCCTTTTAGATATTCGATACCTTCAACGTAAATAACAGAATATGGCATTTGAAAAAGTACAGGAGATCATTAAGGACGAACCCGCATTCACTAAGCTTACGGACCTCGCAGCAGAGCGTCTCGGGGGAAAAGTACTTTTTGCAACGGATGATTTTTTTGCAGAAAAAGAAAACCTGCTTAAGAAGGACCGCGGAATTTTTATTGCGGATAAATATACCGACCGGGGAAAATGGATGGACGGATGGGAAAGCCGCCGCAAACGCAGCGAGGGACATGATTGGGCAGTTATCCGTTTGGCGGTGCCCGGCAAAATAGCCGGGTTTGATATTGACACAAACTTTTTTTTAGGGAATCATCCCCCGCATGCCTCTGTGGAAGGCGCGAACCTAAAGGTTGAAGATGATACCCAAGATTGGGAAGTAGTAGATTGGAAGGAGATCTTGCCGACATCTCCTTTAGATGCGGGGAGTCGTAATTTTTATGAGTGCGGTACTGATGAGCTCTTTACACATATTCGTTTACATATTTATCCTGATGGCGGTGTGGCAAGGTTGAGGGTATACGGTGAGGTTTTTAAAAATTGGGAAACCGTATCCCCTGATGAAGTGTTGGATCTTGCTGCGGCTGTGAACGGCGGAAAATCCATTGCCTGCAATGATATGTTCTTCAGTTCCATGCATAACCTCATTATGCCGGAACGCGGTGCTAATATGGGTGATGGCTGGGAAACGAAGCGCAACCGCACACCCGGGAATCGTGATTGGGTATTGGTTAAGCTTGCAGTACCGGGCAGTATAGAACAAATTATAGTGGACACCTGCCATTTCAAAGGGAATTATCCGGATACCTGTTTAATTGAAGGATGCTTTAGCACAGATGATGATGAGGAAGTGATCAATAACAAAGTAGAATGGATGACGATCCTGCCCGTCCAAAAATTAAGTGCAGATGCCGAACATGAATTTAAGACAGAAATTCATGAGCACCCAATAGTATCTCATATAAGGCTTACGATCTTCCCCGACGGTGGTATCAGCAGGTTGCGGTTATTCGGGAGAAAAAAGAATTGAACATGATCCCCGGAATTTTAATTACCATATTACTGCTTATACTGGTCATGATCATCATCATGACCTACTTCCTGCGAAATGTAAAAAAAGAACAGGATATAAAAGATGAGGAGGGAGAAACAGTTGAAGGGGAAAAGGCTCAACAAAAAATAGCCTCTTCTCAAACGTTGATATATACTGCACTCATTCTAACAGCGGTGATGGTGGTGATCGCGATCTACCTTTCACTAAAGGGAACGAGATGGGAGGGGCACCTGATGGAATGGATCAACCTGGTGGTGCGACTGATGCATATCACGTTCGGCATTGCATGGATCGGGGCATCGTTTATTTTGTGTTTAGAAAATGCCAGACAGGAAAAGATGTAAGGGACGAATTGGCCGGCAATCTATGGGCCGTGCATGGGGCGGATTTTATTATTTGGAAAAACAAAGTTGCCCCTTCAACTCCAAAACCTGCATTGGTTTAAATACGAAGCCTACTTCACTTGGATATCGGCTTCTGCCTCCTGTTTGTGGTTTATTATTTCAATGCAGCGGCCATGCTCATAGATAAAAACGTGCTGGATATTTCTCCGCTTGCCGGGATCGGGATCGGGTTGGGTTCATTTGTGGTCGGATGGATCCTTTATGACGTTCTTTGCAAATCCCCGCTGAGGAAAAAGAATCTATTATTTACGGTTACCGGTGTACTGCTGGCCACCGCGATCGCTTATGGCTATAGCCTGCTGTTCAACAGCCGTGCTGCTTACATTCATATTGGCGCATTATTGGGCAGTATTATGGTGGCCAATGTTTTCTTCGTGATCATCCCTGCTCAAAAAGCGATGGTAAAAGCAGCAAGGGAAGGAAAACCTTTGGATCCGCAGTTGGGGAAAAATGCAGGATTACGCTCGCTTCATAATAATTATTTTACTTTACCGGTATTATTTGTGATGATCAGCAATCATTTTCCAAGTACGTTCGGAAATGAAAATTCCTGGCTGATATTAGCGATAATAACTTTGGGAACGGCGGGAGTAAAACACTACCTTAACCTGAGGGAAAAAGGTCAGTTAAGCGTCTGGGTAATGCCGGTGTCGGTATTGGTATTGATCGCAGCAGTGATGATCTCGGCACCGGAAAAACCGGGGGCATGTAATACAACAGTAGGGTTCACTGAAGTAAATTTGATCATTCAGTCCCGCTGTGTCAGTTGTCATTCTTCCAAGCCGACTGATGAGTTTTACACTGCTCCTCCTAACGGAATATCTTATGAGACACCGGGAGAAATGGTGAAGTTAAAAGATAAGATCATGCAACGGGTAGTGGTGACGAAGACAATGCCGCAGAATAATAAGACCAATATGACCCAAAAGGAACGGGATATTATCCGATGCTGGATTGAACAGGGAGCATCTTTAAAATAATGATCATGACATTGAATGCATTTAATACACTGCCTCAACGGGAAGCAGCTGATCAACTGAAGATTTGTTGCGGTGCCGAAAAATGGGTAAAAGAAATGATGCAGTCATTTCCTTTTTCTGATGAGCAAAGCCTGGTAAAGAGGGCTGCGGATTGCTGGTACAATACCTGCACCGAAGCTGATTGGCGGGAGGCCTTTACGCATCATCCCAAGATCGGGGATGTACGAAGCCTTACAGAAAAGTTCGCCTCCACCCAACACCTGGCCGGTGACGAACAGGCAAGCGTGAATAAGGCCTCCGCTTCAGTCATTGAAGGACTTGCCGAAGCAAATAAGGCTTATGAAAGCAAATTCGGTTTCATATTTATTGTATGCGCCGCGGGCAGATCAGCCGAAGAAATGTTACGGCTTTTGAATGACCGGTTAAACAATAATGTTGACGAAGAACTGCAGATTGCTATGGGTGAGCAATTCAAAATAACGGTTTTGCGATTCAAAAAAATAATTACAGACGGAGATTGGAGCGCGATAAAAGGAAGCCGGCTGACCACTCATGTGTTGGATACTTCGTTGGGAAAACCGGGCGCAGGCATTACCGTTCGGCTCAGGAAAAAAACAGGTAATGCCTGGCAAACGTTTGCACAGGGTATAACGGATAGTGACGGACGGGTTAGTGATCTGCTGCCGCCACAGCGGAAGCTTGATCCCGAAACATATAAAATCGTATTTGAGACCGCAGCTTATTTTGAAACGCTAAAAATAAAAGGGTTCTACCCGGAAGTGGAGATACAATTCTCCGTGGTTGATGATTCACATTATCATGTACCGTTGCTCATCAACCCGTTTGGATATTCCACTTACCGGGGAAGCTGATAAAAGGACCGAAGCTGAAGGGTGCGACGCCTGTGAAGCTGAATTGAAATACCCATGCTGATAACAAAATTAAAATATGACTAAGTTGAAGACCACTATCCCTGCGGGGAAAAAGAAAAAGCTTTTCAATAAGCTTAAAGATGCTAATACGGATTTTCAAAAGATCTACCCCGGCGACCGCCCTGAAAGGCAGGCGGTGCATACGGTTTACGGCGGTGCAAACCTGTTCAAATATAATTCCGCAAAGGTATTGGGTGAGCGCGCATTGGAAACCTTCACGGCATACGCGCCGGATTTTGTACACTTCGGAAAAATATTCGGCCTCGACGGAGCTACACAGTTCGGAAACGCAAGCATGGAAAGTATTTATAAAGAGTATATTTCTTTACTGCCCGATGAAAAGAAAGCGCATCCCGCACGATTATCATTTGAAGTGTATAACAAGGTCATCAATAAATTAAGATCAGAAGCCATTGAGGATTTCAGGATAGATTTTGAGGATGGTTATGGTAATCGCAGCAATGAAGAAGAAGATGCTACTGCCGTGGAGGCTGCTACCGAAGTTACGAAAGGTATGCAGGAAAATACGCTTCCGCCGTTTATCGGGATCAGGATAAAACCTTTTACCGAAGAAATGAAGGAACGGGGCCTGCGGACGTTGGATATTTTTATTACTACTCTTGTTAAAGCTACAAAAGGAAGGCTCCCGCAAAATTTTATTGTAATGCTGCCAAAAGTGACCATACCTGAACAGGTAAGCACATTGGTGAGCATGTTTGAAATTTTGGAAGATGAACTTGATCTTAAAAAAGGCGTATTAAAAATGGAGATGATGGTGGAGACCACGCAATCCATCATGGCTTCCGACGGCACAAACCCGCTGATGCGATTGATGAAAGCAAGCAAGGGACGTTGTATAGCCATGCATTTCGGCACGTACGACTATACCGCTTCCTGTAGCATTACAGCAAAATACCAGGAGATGGATCACCCTGTCTGTGACTTTGCACATCATATGACGAAGGTAGCACTGGCGCATACCGGCGCGTGGTTGTCTGACGGTGCCACCAACACGATGCCCATTGGACCGCATAGGGGAGAAAACCTTACCGAAGAGCAATTGAAAGAGAACAATGATACCGTGCACCGCGCCTGGAAGAAAGGGTATGATCATATCCGTCATTCTTTATGGAATGGTTTCTACCAGGGATGGGACCTGAACCCTGCACAGGTACCGATGCGCTATACAGCCGTATTTGCATTTTTCCTGGAAAGCTATGATGATGCAGTAGAACGTTTAAAAACATTTGTGGAGAAGGCGGCCAGGGCCACTTTGATCGGTGATGTATTTGATGATGCAGCAACGGGACAGGGCCTCCTGAATTATTTCTTAAGGGCCCTGAACAGCGGCGCAATTACGGAAGAAGAAGTATTGGTCACCGGTCTCACGCTTGATGAGATCCGCAGCCGGTCATTTAAAAAGATATTGGAAAATCGAATACAATAGAACACGAATTAAGCGAATTGCACGAATTAAAGGATCACGTAAAATAATATTTACACTTTTTTATTCTTGTTCGTTTGGGTAATTCGCCTAATTCGTCTAATTCGTGTACTTCGTGTCAAAAAATATAAGTGGCAAATCACGCTAACATTGATGTATGGGAATTTCTTGCAGATAAATTTTCTGCCGACATACCTGTCATGCTGCTATATGTGCTACACAACGAAGGCAGTTCGCCGGGAAGGCAGGGATTCAAAATGGGCGTGGCGGCAGACGGGGAGATCAGGGGTACGATCGGCGGCGGCATCATGGAACACAAATTTGCAGAAACCGCCAAATCATTTCTAAAGGATAACCGTGATGAACAGAAGGTTTACCGCCAGGTACATGATAAAGATGCCGGTCATGACCGCAGCGGAATGATCTGTTCCGGTGAACAAACTATTTTCCTTTACCCGATAACCACAAAGGATATTCCCGCGATCCATGAACTGATCGATTCCGCAAAACAATTTCAAAACGGAACATTAGAACTGAGCAATACCGGGATTCGTTTTGCCGGTACCGGCCCGGAAACTGATTTTGAATTCAGTAAATCCCCCGAAGGATTTCTGCTGAAAGAAAAAACCGGGTTTAAAAACAGTTTGCACATCATCGGAGGTGGACATTGTGCCCTGGCGCTTTCACGGTTGATGAGCGAAATGGATTTTTTTATCAGCGTTTATGACGAAAGGGCCGGGCTGAATACGATGGCTCAAAATGTATATGCCCATCAACAAACTATCGTCGAATCTTATAGTGAGCTTGGGTCAGCATTACAAATTAGTTCGGATGACTATGTTGTGATCATGACTTTCGGTTACCGCACAGACGATATCGTGTTGCGGGAATTAATGGGAATGGACCGGAAATACCTTGGTGTATTGGGCAGCGCTAAAAAGATTGAAAAGATGTTAGCCGGGTACCGGATGGAAAAGGTAAGTGAAGACCTGTTAACAAAGATCCATGCCCCTATCGGCATCCCGATCAAAAGCCAAACAACGGCAGAAATAGCAGTAAGCATAGCAGCGGAGATCATTGCCGTGAAAAACCAACAACCTTAATAAGCCGTTTTATCAGACTTGTTCTTCCATGCTTCAAAAACTTTCAGGGCATTTTCTCTTCCTATTTTTATGATCGGGATCTTCCTTTTCCCTATTTCCGTACTCATTTCTTCATAGATCATGGAATCATCAAATCCTATCGCTGCGGCGTCCTCTCGATTGTTAGCAAAATAAATGACTTTCGGGCGTGCCCAATAAATGGCGCCGAGGCACATCGGGCAAGGCTCGCAACTTGTATATACTTCACAGTCATCCAGTTGAAAAGTATTAAGGTTTTTACAGGCATCCCTGATCGCCACAATTTCAGCATGCGCAGTAGGGTCATTGGAAGAGGTGACCTTATTGTTTCCCCGCCCCACGATTGTATCGCCTTTGACGATCACGCAGCCAAAAGGGCCGCCGTCATTCTGTTGTATACCGCTTGAGGATAAGGCTATTGCCTCCTGCATGAACTGTTCTTCTCTTGTCATCTTAAAAATTTCAACCTCCAAATATAAGTCAAATACAAACCCGCCGTTTTAGGGACCGGGATGAAAAAATACCTGTTTTATAAGGAGCCGTATACACGAAACATACTAAACATGATAGTCGGTGCGTTATTTACCTAAGCATCTTAAACCCTTTCTCATGACTTTACACGCTACCATTTACGATTTTAGCTTTCAACGTCTCCTCAACTCCTTTTATACAAGGCTTGAATATTATGTCAGGCTCGACAACGGTCAAATAATAGTTCTGGGTGAAGTTGGAACGGTGCATCATTTACGTCGCAAATTTCAGTTGGAAGAAAACAAAGATGTAAAAAGCGACGCTATAAGTTTCAAGGACCGTTCATGCGAATTGATACAGGATGCACAGGGAGATATTCGCTTTCG
>JBBJLU010000038.1:0-23816 GCA_037719665.1 Ferruginibacter sp. | reverse complement strand
TTAAAATCTCCATCTTCGTTTGAAGGATTCTCCGTTTTAAAAAGTCGGTCGTACATCCTTACCTCGGCTGTTAAAGCATGCGGGGCACTTACCCAATGAATGGTACTTTTTACTGCAATGCCGCTGGTATCATTACCGCTTTTACTTTCCGGGAAATAGGTGCATTGTATAGCAAGGATCTTCCCGTTTTCATCTTTATCAAAACTGTCGCAACGCAGGATATACGCGCTTTTCAGCCGCACATACGCACCCGGGGCAAACCGGAACCATTTCTTTGCCGCGACCTCCATAAAATCTTCCCGCTCTATCCATAGTTCTTTACTGAATGGGATCATTCTTGTACCGTAAGCTTCATCAGGCCCGTTCTCGCTCGGCAGTTCTTCCGTTTTGCCGGCTTCGTAATTTGTGATAATAAGTTTTAACGGATCGAGCACGGCCATCGCACGCAATGCGGTATTATTCAGGTCTTCGCGCAGGCAAAATTCCAGCAGGCTGAAATCGGTAACATTCTCTCTTTTTGCAATGCCTACTTTTTCGCAGAATGTGCGGATACTCTGCGGTGTAAAGCCCCGGCGGCGCATCCCGCTGATGGTGGGCATACGCGGGTCATCCCAACCGTTAACGTGCTTTTCGTTTACCAACTGCAATAATTTCCTTTTACTCATTACGGTATAAGAAAGATTACGGCGGGCAAATTCATACTGGTGTGAAGGAAATATTTCCAGTTTTTCAATGAACCAATCATATAATTCCCGGTGAGGGATAAATTCTAATGTGCAGATAGAGTGGGTAATATTTTCAATAGAATCGCTTTGCCCGTGCGCAAAATCATACATCGGGTAAATGCACCATTTATCACCGGTGCGGTGATGGTGAGCGTGCTTGATGCGGTAGATCAGTGGATCCCGCATGAGCATGTTGGTATGCGCCATGTCTATTTTGGCCCGAAGGGTGCGGGAGCCGTCCCGAAATTCTCCGTTCTTCATTCGCGTAAAAAGATCCAGGTTTTCCGTAACCGGCCTACTGCGGTATGCATTGTCTTTACCGGGTTCTGTAGGGCTGCCTTTCATCCGCGCGATTTCTTCCGACGTTGAGTCATCCACATAGGCAAGCCCTTTGTTGATAAGGGTTACGGCATAATCATATAGGGTATCAAAATAATCAGAGGCATACAATTCATGTTTCCATTCGAAGCCCAGCCATGTGATATCCGCTTTAATACTATCTACATATTCCGTCTCTTCCGTTAGGGGGTTGGTGTCGTCAAACCGAAGATTGGTATAGCCCGGGTATTTTTTTATAAGGCCGAAATTCAGGCAAATAGCGGTAGCATGCCCCATGTGGAGGTAGCCGTTAGGTTCGGGCGGAAAACGGGTAACAATAGATGTATATTTTCCCTCTGCAAGATCTTTTTCAATGATCTCTTCCAAAAAATTCAGACTTTTCTCTTCACTCATAATATTATTTTTCAGCTAAGTAATTTTCCAATGCCGCAAATTTACTGAAATGATCCTTTGTCTATGGATAAACTGAATACCGAAATCCGTTCTCCAAAATTAAATTCATCCGCCTGTTCGATATAATGAAAAAAGCCCGGTCCGGGCTTTTTTCATTATATACTCTTTATACTTATATACTATTACGCTCTTCCCATTCTTCTCAGGTAAAGGGTATGGGAAACGATCGCATCCCTCATCTTCCTGTATTCAATGTATTTCACGTTGAATTCTCCGCAGGTCTTCTTAATGATCTTACTGATAGCAGGGTAGTGGATATGGGAGATCTTAGGGAAAAGATGGTGTTCGATCTGGAAATTCAACCCGCCTACAAACCAGGAAATGAATTTATTTTTTGTTGCAAAATTTGCTGTCGTTTCGATCTGGTGAATCGCCCATTCATTTTCGATGTCATTTGTAGCCTCGTGCGGTACCGGGAATGCTGTTTCTTCTACCGTGTGTGCAAGCTGGAAAACTATACTCAATACAAACCCGGCAAACATAGCGAGTACAAGGAAACCCACCAACCAGGGAAGAAAGCCCACCATGTAGATCGGCAATGCGATCATCATGATATAGTACCCGATCTTGGCGGTCCAAAATGCAAAATGATCGAAAGCACTCATTTTTTTGATCGGAACCGATCCTACTTTTTTCTTAAAATATTTAGTGTAATCCGTAGCAAACACCCAAATGATCAGCAGGAATGTATAGAGGAACCAAACATAAATATGTTGAAAACGGTGTATCTTATATTTTTTCTGCGTTTCACACATCCGTAACAACGGCCTGATCTCAATATCATCATCTATACCGTCAATATTGGTATAAGTGTGGTGAATGATGTTATGTTTATTATTCCACATGATGGCACTGGCACCCAATGCATTCACAGAGAACGCCGCGATCTTATTCCAGAATGGGCTGTGACTGAAGCTACCGTGACCACCGTCGTGCATCACATTAAAACCAATGGCAGCCGTCAACCCGCCCATCAACAGGCATTCGCTGATGGCGATCCACGGAGATGGGGTAAAGAAAATTACATGAATGTATAAGGCTACATACAACGACCAAAACAAAACTGCTTTGAAATACAGGGAAAAGTTACCCGTACTCTTTACGTTATTTTCTACAAAATAGTTGTTGACCCGGCGCTTAAGCTCCTTATGAAAAGTAGAACCTTGTACGTTTTTAAATTTCGGTGTGATGGCCGCCATAATAATTTTTATTTGAGATCCCGGTCGCTATGAAAGACTTCCTGAACCTTTTGATTTTTTTTAAAAGTATAATTATACTCTTCTATGTATCCTTTTTTATCAACGCATCAAGATCCCTAATGCCGATAATTTTCGTTGTTACAAATCCCTCAGCGTATTTTACACCGATCATCTTACCGAACATGGCAGCTCTTGCGATAACACCCTCTAAAAACTCCGGTGAAGAAATATAAGTCTCAGGTCCTTTTTCCTCCGGATTATAAAACTGGGTCTTATATGCTCTGACGGATTCCAGTTTTTTGTCGAATGAATCGGAAATATCGACTACAAAATCCGGTTTAAGGTACCTGTCCTGGATATAATTCAACACATATTTAGGACGCCATTGGTGCTGAGGCGCTCCGTCTGCATGGGTTTCGATCTTTACCAGTCCCGATAAAAAGGCAGCATCATAGATCAAAGCCGCACTTCTTCCGTGATCCGGGTGCCTATCTTCCGGTGCATTGCAAATAACGATCTCCGGGCGGTACTTCCTGATCACCTCAATAACCTTTCGCTGACTTGCTTCATTATTCTCAAAGAAACCATCTGCTAATAAGAGGTTTTCCCGGGCATCAACCCCTAAAATTTCCCCTGCAGCAGCAGCTTCTTCCTTCCGTGTTGCTGCTGTTCCCCTTGAACCCAATTCACCCTGTGTAAGATCTATAATTCCTGTATGCTTTCCGTTCTTTTTCTCTGATACCAACACACCGCCGCAACCGAGTTCAACATCATCAGGATGGACGCCGAATGCAAGGATGTCTAACTTCATGTGTATGAACAAATAATTGGAATGCAAGTTACAAAAAACGGTCCGGATGCCGTCCCAAAGTATTCACAAAGCAGCAGGGGATGTGTAAAAGTTTTACATGGCCTTTGTGTGCGGAGAACCGGTATGGCCGTACATGCGTTGAACTTTTTTACGATCTGTTCGATCGTAGCATCATTGGTATCAGCGTTATAAGCCTGTTTGAGGTTGCTGTCAAAAAGAAAGCCACGGTTTGGTAGAAGCGCGCAGTAAAACCGCCTTTATATTCTTTGATGATCTCGTAGCAATTGTTGCCCGTTTCGCGGTTGATCAGTTTCATTAAAACTTTACCCTGGTAAACAGATAGATTGGTGAGGGGATCAGTGAACTCTTTTTTCAATTCTTTTTCCCTGGTCTTGATATAAGATTTCCTTTTCTCTTTATCCGCAACGCCGACCAACTTTGCATTAATATCATTCATCACCATGCCGGCACGGTGGGCAAAAGGATAAGTTACATACACCGCATTGCGCAACCGGTTGTATTTGGCGGAAGCGCTCATTTGCGCATGTGTAAGTTTTCCGTAAACAAAGACATACTCCAACGTCTTCATTTCGATAGTATCCCCCTCATAAACAATAGCAGTAGTTTGAATAGTATCTGTTATGCTATAAAATTGTGCCCGAACCTCCGATACTCCCATCAGCAGGCCGGCAAAGAAAATGGAAACGATATGTTTGAGGTACCTGCGGGGCATTAAATTGAATTAGGCTTAAAGTTCAGACTTTAATACGGGAATTATTTTAAAGTAACCTTAAAATTTACGTAAAATGGCCCGCCGGGGTTAATCAGATTGCCCGGTATAATTTGGGAGCCTCGAACTTTAAACCTTGAATTTTGAACCTTGAACCTTGAACTTTTTCTACCCGTTTGCCAATAAGAACATATAGAATACAAAGACCACTGCCGTCACGAGGATGAACGCCGATTGGACTTTTGTGAAGGAACCACGTTGCAGCATGCTCAGTACCAGTCCGGCAGCCATGATGACCAATCCCAGCCAGACCAGGTTGATCAGTGGGAAAACATAGGCCTTTACTGTTACATAATCGATCATTTTATCTGATTCCTTAATGCCGATCCGAAGCTGTTTATTTTCGTTAACCCCGATAAACCGCACAAAAAGATTTTGTGCGTAGATCGTATCATCCACATTGAGGATACCGAGGCTGTCCACCAATATCGCGGGCCTGGCTCTATAATGCATACTGTCCTGCGAGGTAAGACTGAAATCTGCCACAAGGGCTATCTGCGAAGGTTCATAGCGAAGCTTGGTATTGACCGGGTTTTTCTCCGTGCCGGTAAGTATCATATAACCGGTGCTGTAAAAAGCGGTATCCCCCGGTTCCATAATGACCTCCCGGAAAGTAGTGGTATCATGTTGCCCTTCTTTATTAAGTGCAGAAGTGATGTAGGTAAATACATCTTTCAGCAAATAAGATTTTGTATCAGGGTTGCTGCTCATGTTATTATCTTTCATGAGGTATACATCCGGTTGAAGCGTAAATTTTTCCGAAACTTTTCCTGCGGCATCTTTTTTCTCAAAATCAAGTTCATAATACCGCCTGTTTGTCTCACGTCCCGTAGAATCTCCGCGGAATGTAACGCTGTAATCCGCTAATCTTGCGGGTACCTCACGAAGCAGGGTAAGGTTCTCACCGATCCTGTCCTCTTTCTTCGTCATCGGGTCTTTTCCTCCCGGCATCATTATCCCATTAGCAGCACTGCTGCTGATCACTTTTTTATCGGCCGAAGAGATCAGGATACCCGTGATCATTAAAGCAAAACCTGCGTGTGCCAATGAACTCCCGGCTTTAAGGATCTTTCCTTTCTGAACGGTCCAAATATAGAATGCATTGGATACAACGGAATATATTACAGCGAATGCCGCAACATAAATGGCCCCCAAAAATCCTGCACCATGCGTGTAAAAGGTAAAAGGATAAAAGAAGATCAGCAGTAGCATGATTGCTGCAGAAATCACCGTAGGCCAAAGTAATTTCCTGAGAAAATAACGGGTAGACGTTTGTTTATACTTCAGGTACTGGGTAACTGCAGAGAGCAAGCCGATGATGATCGCTACCAATACCACTACTTTGTTGTAAGAAAATTCTACATCTTCCGGGGGGGCAATTTGTTTTCCGAATAATTTATTATAGACCGGTACGGATGTTTTGGCACTGATAAAAAGTGCGGTAAGGAAAAACACGAGTGATCCGATGAACATCCAAAATTCTCTGGAATTGGTATGCTCTTCCCGGATAACGGAAGGGATCCTTTTGAAATGCCGGGCAAACAGCAGCAAAGGTGGGACAGTAAACACCAGCAGGTATGACAGTATCAGGGCATTTGTAGCCTTAAATGCAAAGACTTGGCCGAAGAGTTTGAACACAATATCTTCACCTGTTTCTGTAAAAGAATGCACGGAAGTATCTCCCAAAACACCGGTGCGGGTAAGAAAAGTGGAGTAGAGGATAAAAACGAAAACCAATATGGCAAACAGGTAACTGGCGCGAAGGGAATGCCCGGTGGCTTTATAGACCACCATCGTATGCAGGCCGGCTATGAGCAAAAGCCATGGTACAAGAGAGGCATTTTCTACCGGGTCCCAGGCCCAGTAGCCGCCGAAGTTGAGCGATTCATAGGCCCATTTCCCGCCCATCATGATGCCCACACCCAATACACATGCACTCATCAGCATCCAGGGAAGAACAGGCTTTATCCAATCGCCGTACCGCTTTGTCTGCATACCGGCATAGGCATAAGCAAAAGGAACGATGGTTGAAGCAAAGCCAAAGAAAAGTATAGGCGGGTGGATCACCATCCAGTAATTTCGCAGCAGCACATTTAGTCCCATGCCGTCTTTCAGAAAATTCAGGTAATCGGGCCTGTTAAAGATCGGTGCGGTTATTTCATTCCGGGTAAGCAAAGGGGCTGTTCCCGATCTTGATGTTCCCGAAATGAATGCCGAGGATCATCATCAGCAAAAAGAATTGCGCAAAGCTGATGACCGTCATCACCGGTGCCTCCCATTCTTTACTCTTCCTGATCAGGATCATTCCTAATATGGAATGCCATATCGTCCAAAGGAGAAAACTTCCTTCCTGGCCTTCCCAAATACAGGCCAGCAGGTACTTATATTCCAATTCTTTTGATGCATGCTTATAGGCATACATGTATTCGTAAAGATGATTGGCGCAGAGATAGAAAACGGTAAAGAAAACAATAAGCACACCCACTACCTGCACACAAAACGCAGCCCTTGCGGCTTTCAGCCAATTGTTCTTTTGGGTAATGATCAGGGTTCGGCTTGCCTTAAAATAAAAAACGGTAGCAAGAAGGGAAGCAATTAAGGAAAGAATTACAAAAAAATGGCCGAGTTGGCCGGGAAATAAATGTTCGCCTTCAAATTTCATTATCACAAAAGTTGTAACCCCGTGTATTAGTTCATCGAAGTCTGTTCCTGCACATTTTTTTGCAGTTGCTCCTTATCGTCTTTGTATTTACTGGGGCATTTCAATAATATATCGCTGCATTCAAAATGATCCGTTCCCATTTTCCCTTTCATAACCAGGCGTTCACTTTTTTCGAGGTCTGCCGGTTTACTGTTGTGAAAGACCACTTTTGTCTGACCGCCGAGGCTGTCAACCGCATAAAAAGCCAGGTAATTAGGATTTTTGATAGGATCATATTCAACGGGTTGGTCTTTATCCAATTTGGCTATGATATGAACGAATTTTCCCGGTTTCCCTTTCGCAGATGCAATGCTGTCGTATGTGGAAAAATCGGTGGAGTAAGATATCAGCCCCACTATTAAAACGGCTATTCCGATCAGGATAATAATATGGGATCTTTTCATGCTTTAAAATTCTGCGCAAAGGTACAGATAAGGGAGGAATTAGTAATTGGGAATTGGGAATTAGGAATCCCTACTCTTTGAACCAATCTACTTGCCCGCGTTCAAAAATGTTAAGGCCGTTAAGCCTGATAGACTTTACCCAATTCCCAATTCCTTGGCCTCATCCAATTCCATGATGTCATCCCTAATTCCTCCGCGTCAGCTATCTTTGCTAAAATTATCTACCCAATGGCTGACCTGTCTCAATTTGATCCTAACTCCATCGGTAATCCCAATAATAATATTTTCGGTTTGCCCTTCAGTGAAGAGGATGCAAGGCTGGTCATACTCCCTATTCCATGGGAAGTGACGGTAAGTTATAATGCCGGGACAGCAAGGGCCCCGGATCATATTTTCCGCGCAAGCCTGCAGGTAGACCTTTTTGACCCGGAGACCAAAAACGCCTGGAAAGAGGGGTTTTATATGCGGATCCCTGATAAAAAAATTCTTACGAAAAGCGATTATCTCCGGAAGGAGGCTGAACTGTACCTTAATTATATTTCCCAAGGCGATGAAGTAAGTGCCAATAAGTTCATGGGCAAAACGCTGAGAGATATTAACGAAGGCAGTCTTTTTATGAATGACTGGGTGTATACACAAACGAAAGAATTGCTTGCAAAAGGCAAACTGGTCGGGCTTTTAGGCGGGGATCACAGTACACCTCTCGGTTTCTTTAAAGCCATGGCGGAGCTATACCCGGATTTCGGCATTCTCCAGATCGATGCGCACATGGACCTGCGCAAAGCCTATGAGGGTTTTAATTATTCTCATGCCTCTATAATGTATAACACATTGGAGCAGGTGCCCCAGGTCAGCAAACTGGTGCAGGTAGGTATCAGGGATTATTGCGAAGAGGAAATGGATTATATGCGCAATACCAACGGGCGGGCGGTAACATACTTTGATAAAGATATTAAAGAACGGCAGTATGAAGGGGAGACCTGGAAGTCCATAGTAGATGAGATCGTGAAGCAACTCCCGAAAAATGTATTCATCAGTTTTGATATCGACGGGTTGAACCCGAAACTTTGTCCCCACACGGGAACCCCCGTACAGGGCGGCTTTGAGGTTGATGAGGTGTTTTACCTGTTTAAAAAAGCTACGGCAAGCGGTATAAAGATCATCGGCTTTGATCTTAATGAAGTAGGCGTGAGCCACGATGAATGGGATGAGAATGTGGGAGCAAGGGTACTATATAAGCTTTGTAATTTGCTGATCGCAAGTAATTCCGCTGATGAATAAGTTTGCTGTGGAAATACCCAATGATAGGGCAAGGACCTACCGGCTGATCACCTTTATTATTTTGATCCTGAATTTTTTTGTTTTCGGTTTTATTTTTGTAAGATCCGCAGAACGTTATCCCGTAACATTAGCTGTTGCAGGTCTTGTTGTAAATGCAGTTCCGTTGATTTTTTTTCTACTTAATAAAAAGCATATTAAATCTCCCTGGCTGGAAATTTCTTTTTTTATCAGCGCCGTGCTTACCCTGCTTTGGGGAAATTATTTAGCCGCGATTCTGCTGGTATTATTTTCCCTTTTCGGGTACTTTGCCAACAGGAAGAAGCAGATCCTGTTTTCTGAAGAAGGAATTGTTTATCCTTCTTTCCCCGCTAAACAATATGAATGGACCGAAGTGGAACAGGTGATCTGGAAAGATGATATCCTTACCCTTGACCTGAAGAACAATAAACTTATGCAGCTCAATATTGATAAGCCTTTTGCCGATAATTTTCCTGTAAAGGAATTCAATGAATTTTGTAGACTGTCCCTTGGTCAAAACTCCTGATATTTTTTACCTTCTTCTTCATTTATATCCCCCTTTCCCCTCCGGTTTATAATCATTATTTTTGCAGGCAATGGAAACCCTTATTACATCTCCTTTTTTAATGTATTCCGACGGCAAAGGCGGTATCTACGAAGATGAAACCCTATACGTGACCGGCCGCAGCGGTTGGGATGCTTTACCCGTTCCTGAAGACGAATGGATCTTACTCCCGGAAGGCGGACAGTTATACGAGCTTCCGGGCAGGAGAGGTATCGGCATTGATGTGGAAACGGGAGATATGCGGATCTGCGAAAAAGGATGGGCCGTAGCGGCCTTTATTCCGCCGGCTCATACCGGGCTTTATATAGCGGCTTATGAGACGATGCCCGATGCACCGACATTGCCGCTGTTTTGTTACACTGCCGCAGGCTGGCAGGATGAGAAGATCTACGTGCCCGCTGTCCGCATAGAAAAAGATATCCGGCAGGAGAGTGAAGGATTCATTGAAGAAAAGATAGAGGAGGGGGTTACAAAATTATTAGCGGCTTACAGTCATAACAGGTTGGTAAAACACCTGGCAGAAAATTGCTGCATGACCTATACCTGTCCTGCTGCAAGAAATCTTTTCATGGGGAGATGGGAATGCCCGGTACCCGTGTCACCGGCCTGCAATGCGAATTGTATCGGTTGTATTTCTTTCCAACCGGAAGAAGAGACCATTGTGAGTACGCAGGACAGGCTTACGTTCAAACCGACGGCTGCAGAGATTGTAGAGTTCACCGTACCGCATTTGGAAAGCGCACCTTTTCCGATCATCAGTTTCGGTCAGGGTTGCGAAGGCGAGCCGTTATTGATGTGGGAAACGATCAGGGAATCCATTCTTGAAATAAGAAGGCATACCCAAAAAGGAAGCATAAATATAAATACCAACGGCAGCAAACCCGATGCAGTAAGAGCTTTGTGTGAAGCAGGTTTGACAAGCATTCGGGTGAGCACCAACTCCGCAAGAGAAGAAATTTATACACCTTATTACCGACCGAATAATTATGTGTTCTCCGACATTGTCCAAAGCCTTAAAACAGCCAACGAAATGGGAGCCTGGACCAGCATCAATTATTTTGTGTTTCCGGGTATGACGGATTCTGTCGCGGAATATGAAGCACTCCGGAAGCTGATCAGGAAAACAGACTTAAAAATGATCCAATGGCGGAATTTTAATATTGACCCGGACTGGTACCTCGGCAAAATAGGCGTTACAGAAACAGGGGAATGCCTGGGCATGAAACAAATGTTGGAACTGATCCGCGAAGAATTCCCTGATCTGAAATTCGGTTATTTCAATCCTTCGATGGAAAGGATAAAGGGGGATTTTGAGATGGATTACGCCCATCACTAATTACACGAATTAAGCGAATTATGGTGGCACGAATTAAGCGAATTACACGAATTACACGAATTATGGTGGCACGAATTAAGCGAATTACACGAATTACACGAATTATGTAGGCAGACAATTATTGATATTGAGACTTCAATATTTGATAATTTAATTCGTGTAATTCGTCTAATTGGTGTAATAAAAATTTTTTATTTATACTCCCCAAAAACCTCCCTCAGGCAATCCGCGATCTCCCCGAGGGTACAGTTATTCTCCACAGCTTCCACTACGATCGGCATGAGGTTAGTTGTTCCCTTTGCAGCAACAGTAAGCTTTTCCAAAGACTGTGTTGCTTTTACCTGATCACGCCGCTGTCTTAATGAAGCCAGTTTATCAGACTGTGTTTTTTGAATACTTTCATCGATCTTAAAACCGGGCATCTTATTTACTTCGGCAGACTGAAATTTATTTACGCCCACGCTGATCTTCGTGCCGGCTTCTATATCCTTTTGAAATTGGTATGCGCTTGCTGCGATCTGTTCCTGCATAAAACCTTCTTCGATGGCTGCCACGCTTCCGCCCATACCATCAATGGTGTGCATCAGTTCCCACGCATTTTTTTCCACCTCCGCTGTAAGGGCCTCAATAAAATAACTCCCGGCCAGCGGATCCGCAGTATCCGGTACGCCGCTCTCAAATGCAACGATCTGTTGTGTACGCAGTGCGATCTTTGCCGCTTCTTCTGTAGGGAGACTAAGTGCTTCATCAAAGCCATTGGTATGAAGCGATTGGGTGCCGCCCATTACAGCAGCTAAGGTTTGTATGGTAACGCGGCTGATATTATTCAACGGTTGTTGTGCGGTAAGCGTACTGCCCCCGGTTTGTGTATGAAAGCGCAGCATCATGGCTTTTTCATCTGTTGCACCCAACTCTTTCATGATCAGCGCCCACATTTTTCTTGCCGCCCGGAACTTTGCCACTTCTTCAAACAGATTGTTATGCGCATTAAAAAAGAAAGAAAGTCTTTTTCCGAAAACATTTATATCCAACCCCTTTTCCAAAGCGGCCTTTACATAAGCTTTACCATTACTTAAGGTGAATGCTATCTCCTGCACTGCAGTGCTGCCCGCTTCGCGAATATGATAACCGGAGATCGAGATGGTATTCCATTTCGGGACATCAGTACTGCACCACTCAAAAATATCCGTTATGATGCGCATCGATTCTTTTGGGGGATATATGTACGTTCCCCTTGCAGCGTATTCTTTTAAAATATCATTTTGTATGGTCCCGGAGATCTTTTTCAGGTCGGCACCTTGCTTTTTTGCGAGAGCCACATAGAGTGCTAACAAAATAAAACCTGATGCATTTATCGTCATGGAAACGGAAACTTCTTCAAGATTGATTCCTGCAAATAACAATTCCATGTCCTCCAGGCTGTCGATAGCCACACCTACCTTTCCTACTTCGCCGTCTGAAAGCGGGTGATCGCTGTCATAGCCTATCTGTGTAGGCAGATCAAATGCAACACTGAGGCCATTGACTCCCTGGCCCAATAGATAATGATAGCGTTTATTGCTTTCTTCCGCAGTGGAAAAACCGGCATATTGCCGCATTGTCCAAAGCCGCCCACGGTACATGGACGACTGCACCCCGCGGGTAAACGGAAACTCTCCGGGTAAGGAAGGATCTGCCGCAGGAGAATTGTCTGCACTGTATAATTCCCTGATCTCAATCCCTGAATCTGTGATTTTCTTTTCTGACGCCATGCATTTGTCTTGAATCGGTTTACCGAATGATTTATTAATCCATTGCTTTCATCACAGCCTTTGCCTCAAATTGTATCGCATCAAGTACAATTTGGTTGAGTTCTGAGTTTTGATTCATACTATATTCCAATATTCTTTTACTGAGGTCAAGCGAATTGGCCTGCACAGGCAACATAGCGGCCAATTGATTGATGATATAAATGTTTTGGTCCTTTAGTTTGGTAACCGCATTCCAAATTTCTTTACTCACATAGATCTGTTGGCTGGCATTATAATCGTATTCGGATTTGATATTTTCAATCAGGACTCCGTGCATGATCGCTGCACTTTCCCCGTGCACATCAGCGCGACTGATCAGGTTTTTGAGCCCTGCCCGCTCTGCAAAAACAGTGAGTCTTTCATAAGCCTGCAGTTGCAGTTTTTTGTTTTCAGGGTTTGCCTTTTTCAGGTACTCTTTCAGGAGGATGACCTCCCTTATCAGGTAAGCAATCGCCACAAGTATTACGGCAAGGAGTATTGAACTTATATTTTTGAACACCGCATCCATAGTTATTATTTTGTGAGCAAAATTAGACAATGCAAGCCAACAAAATTCTGCTTTCGAAAAGACCTTAACAGCTCAACGTTTACATAACCATTAACTTTGCAGGAAATATTTATGCATGGAGCCGATCATTAAAAACCCTGTTAACCTTACGGATTCGCCAAATGAGAAGCGACTGTTCGCGGACGCTTGGTCAGCAGTTGCTACATCGGCGCAGATTTGCGGGCATGACCACCTCCCGAGATTCCAGGAAAGATAATGATAAGATCTACGAGAAGGATGGTGTGAATTTTATTATCGATAATTCCCAAAGCATTTATTTGTTCGGTATGGAAGTAGACTGGCAGGGAGGGTTGAATTCCCGCGGGTTTACTTTCAATAATCCTAATGCCAGCAGTACCTGTGGATGCGGGACGAGTTTTGCGGTGTAGGTTGCACTTGGAAAATTGTCTGAACCGGGATTAGCAGGATTAAATAGATTTATCGGATTTTGATTATTCCCTCTTACAGAATTTTCTATTCAATAACCTTTTGACCTCTAAACTTTTCGAGCCAAAATTTAACAGCAATCCGTTTTCTGTTTTATATGCTTCCAGGTAGTTTAAACCCTGTGCCAGGTGATCCGGAGTTAATGTAACAGTTGCTTTAATTTCAACAGAAATGCTGTTTTCTACCAAAAAATCAACTCTTCGGGTTCCTATTAATTCTTCATAATAATAAATTTGCATTTCCATTTCACGAACAAAATCCAAATTGGCTTTTTTCATTTCCATTGCCAAAGCCCGTTGATAAATTACCTCCTGGAATCCGCTTCCTAAATATGTATGGACCTTCATTGCACAGCCGATTATTTTATAGGTCAGGTCATCATTTATTTTAATTTTCTCCATTGCTTATTTTTATCAATAACGGTATTTTGAACATTTAAAAGAAATCCCGGTAATCCCAAAATCCAATAAATCCCGGTTCAGACAATTTTCCAAGTTCCAACTGTGATTTATATTTCCAAAAAGAAAAACCCCCGATTTCTCAGGGGTTTTTCTTTTTGGAATAGCGTCTCTGCGTTTTCTTTGCGCCTTTGCGTGAAACCTGATTACAGCGCAGGAGCTTTAACTTTTTTTGTCTTTATTACCGATGCAGCACCCAGCGGTTTATCTTTTGCAAAATCAACCAATACCGGTGCTCCTACGAAAATGGAGGAATAAGTACCGGTGATCACACCGATCATCATGGCAAATGCAAATCCTTTGGTTACCTCACCGCCAAAGATGAAGAGGATGAGCAACGTAAGGAATACGGTAAGTGATGTCATGATGGTACGGCTAAGCGTGTCATTGATCGCACGGTTGATAATGTTTGTTTTGGTTTCTCCTTTCATATCCCTGCTGTATTCACGGATCCTGTCAAATACGATCACCGTATCATTCATAGAGAAACCGATCACCGTAAGTACTGCCGCAATGAAATGCTGGTCGATCTCCAGCGGGAATGGCACAATATCTTTAAAGAAGGAGAATACTGCCAGTGTGACCAATACGTCATGTATCAGGGTGATGATGGTTCCTACAGAATATCTCCAGTCGCGGAAACGGATGAAGATATAAAGGAAAATGACTAACATGGCGAAAATGGTAGCTTTAACGGCACCACGTTTCAGGTCATCCGATATCGAAGGTTGAACGGTAGTGCGGCTTTGAATATTTTCTTTAGCAAATTGTTCGTAAGTCACACCTGCCGGTAGGACCTTTGTCAAGCCTTTGTACAATGCCTTTTGCACGAGAACATCTGTGCTGTCGGAAGCATTTCCGATCAGGTACGATGTGGTAATGTTCAGGTGTTTACCGTCTTTAATCGTTTTGATCACCGGGAAATCTCCGGCAAAAGCTACTGAAAGATCATCCTGAACATCAGTGTTTTTAACAGCCCTGTCAAATTGCAGGTTATAACTTCTGCCGCCCTTAAATTCCACACCTTCGCGGAAACCGTAGAAGAAAGAAGCAACACCTGCCAATAATACGAAGGCAGAAATAATATAGGCATACTTCCTTTTTTCAATAAACTTATAGGAAGCGTGTTTAAATATCCTGCTCGAAAGCTTTGTAAAATAATTGAAGTGATGATTTTTATCAGTGCGCAGATCTGTTATGAGTCTTGCTACTAAAATACCGCAAAATAAAGAAAGGAGGATACCGATGATCTGTGTAGTAGCAAAACCGAGTACCGGGCCCAATCCGAAATATAAAAGGATGAATGCAGTGAGCAACGAAGTGATATGCGCATCCAACACCGGAGCTAAGGAGCGGCGATAACCTTCTTTGACCGCAAGCGGGTAAGATTTCCCTTTAGTGAGTTCTTCTTTGATCCTTTCAAAAATAATTACATTGGTATCTACTGCGAGACCGATCGTGAGTACAAGACCCGCGATACCCGCAGCCGTAAGGGTAAAGCCGAACATTGCCAGTACACCAACTGTAAACAGCAGGTTTAATATAAGCGCAATATTAGCGATCCAACCTGCAGTATTATAATAAATCAGCATTAGGGTAAAGATCACGAGGAAAGCAATGATGAACGCCATGGCACCGCCGCGAACGGCTTCTTTTCCGAGGGTTGGACCAACCACCTGGTCAGCCACAATTTTTGCAGGTGCATCCAGTTTTCCTGATTTTAATATATTAGCCAGATCCTGTGCGGCTTCTACCGTGAAGTCTCCTGAAATTTCTGTGCTTCCACCAGCAATCTTTTCTCTAACACTAGCGGCTGAATAAATAATATCATCCAATGATATGGCTACAAACCGACCAATATTTTTTTCTGTAAGAGTTGCCCAATCTCGTCCCCCTTTTGTATTCATATTCATTTTAACAGAAGGTTCCCCTTTCTCATTATGAGACTGAGATGCTTCAATAATAGCATCACCTTCTAAAGGGGCTTTATCGGAACCAAAGACTTTTTCCACGGCAAAGAGCTCAAATTCTTTTTCCTGCGTACCTTTTCTCTCAACCCCATACATAAATTTACAATCATTTGAAAGAGCAGTCGTAATAATCGGATTATTTAGGTAGGAATTTAATAATTGTGTATCTTTTTTTGAAACTATTCCTATAGATGGTGAGATTAATGGTTCGCCTGTTTTTTGATCAGTTCGTAATTTTATTAGTCGACCTAACATCAAACCAAATGTATCGGCAGCCATTTGTTGTTTAACAGAATCGGGTTTATTTAAAGTATCTAAAGTACCTCGTAAAGATTTACCAAGAAATTTATCTGCCAGAATGAATTCATTCCTAAAATCTTGGTCAATAGTAAATATCTTAAGTCCCCAAAATTGTAAATTTGCAGAGGATTCAAGAAATTTTCTTACTCTTTCAGGATTTTTAATTCCAGCAAGTTCAACAGTGATCACACCTTTGTTCTCATCAAGGTTGATATTCGGTTGTGCAACGCCGAATTTATCTATACGCTTCTGTAATATTTTGTAGGTCTGTGCAATAGCACCTTTACCGATCTCTTTGATTTTACGGGTAACGGTATTATCATTATCGCCGGGTTTCACTTCTTTATTAGGTCCGGAAAACAGGCCGGCAAGTTTGCCGCCGCTGTTCTGCGAGATATACGCTGCACTGAACAGGTCAACAAAGTTTCCTTCGCTGTTCGCTTTTTGAGCATTAGCAGTTTGAATGGCTTTCAGCATTGCCGGGTCTCTCGGGTTGTTACTGAGATTTTTGAGTAACCCTTCCAGGTTCACATCCATCGTTACACCCATACCTCCCTGCAGATCCAAACCAAGGTTCAGTTCATACTCTTTACATTTCTGGTACGTAGTTCCCACGATAGGGTAGATCTCTTTTTCCTTTGTACTGTCAAGGATGTATTGTGTTTTAGCATTGATAACGTCCAGGCGATCTACTTCGCTCATGCCGGCAGTCTGACGCTGGGTCATCCCGGTAGCCTGGGCCTTCACCTTTTTTTCATAGCTGCGGACAACAAAAGTGTAAGAAAGTTCCCATATAGAGATAAGAATAAGTGCAATGGTAAAAAACCATACTAAACCTTTCAGTTTCATAATACTTTAATTATAAGCTTCGTTAATTTTTAAGTGTGCAAAGATAAGGGAAAAACGTATTTGGATGGGCGGTGTTTTATGCAGTTGAAAACCGTTGCGGGATGCGGGTTGCGGGTTGCGGGTTCTCTTCTGATAAGCATTGAAGGATATTTATCAGGAATTGTGTAACGTTAAGAGACAACAGATCTCAGACCGGGGGCTACAGACCACGGACCACCCGTCACCCCTCTTTCAACTCAACGGCTCTGCGGTGAAAAGCTAAAAGGGTCAATAAGTAGAAAAAGAAGAAAAAAGGGCTAAGGGAACAAAGAGGAAAAGAGAAAAAGGGGCCTTCAGCATGGATAAGCCCACAGACGACCGACAACACGCCACTCGTCAACCCGCCACCCGCCACTCGTAACCAGCAACTCGTAAACCGAACCCCACCATTCGAATATTGAACAATTATTTCCCCCGCTGATTCAATAGCTATACTTTTGCTTTTCATCAGCAAAACCCGCTATGCAGTTGTCTCCTTTATTGCAAAAGTTCAATGAACCCGAAACATTAAAAATGGCAAAGCTCGGGCGGGAATTGAGAGCAAAAGGAATTGATATCACCGATCTGAGTCTGGGTGAACCGGATTTTGACACACCGGCACATATTAAAGAAGCTGCAAAAAAAGCTATTGAAGAAAACTTCAGTCATTATACCCCCGTCGCAGGATACCTCGATCTCCGTAAAGCCGTATGTGAAAAACTTAAAAGGGATAACGACCTGGATTACCTGCCGGAGCAGATCATTGTAAGTACGGGTGCAAAGCAAAGTATTGCCAATACCGTTTTAGCAACCGTGGGTGCGGGTGATGAAGTGATCATACCTACTCCTTACTGGGTTACTTATAGCGAGATCGTAAGGCTTGCCGGGGGAACGGTAAAATTTGTCAATACCACATTTGAGAACGGGTATAAAATAACACCGGAAGAACTGGAAAATGCCATTTCACCCAAAACAAAACTGTTCATGTTCTCCTCGCCGTGTAACCCTACAGGCGCAGTTTATACAAAAAAAGAATTGTCTGCACTGGCAGAAGTTTTCAAAAAGCATCCCCAAATACTCATCATGAGTGATGAGATCTATGAGTTCATTAATTATACCGGCAAACATGAAAGCATTGCGCAGTTCGGTTTCCTGAAAGATCGGATCATTCTCATTAACGGGTTGAGCAAGGGATATGCAATGACAGGCTGGCGCCTGGGTTATTTGGCAGCACCGCTTGAAATTGCCAAAGCATGTGAAAAACTGCAGGGACAATTTACCAGCGCAACCTGTTCTATAACACAACGGGCGGCCATCGCAGCACTCACCGGTGATCATGTTCCCACCAATGATATGGTGGCAGCATTCAGAAGGCGTCGTCAAAAAGTGATGGAACTTTTAAAGGAGATCCCGGGATTGATCTATAATGAACCACCGGGTGCATTTTATGTTTTCCCGGATGTGAGTGCCTATTTCAATAAAAAAACACCGGCCGGTGAGATCATTCAAAATGCTGATGACCTGGCCATGTACTTACTCAATACTGCGCATGTATCTGTAGTAACGGGCAAAGCTTTCGGGGAACCCAAATGTATACGCATGTCTTTTGCAACGGGTACGGAAAATATCGTAAAAGGATTCGCGAAGATCAGGAAGGCGTTGGAGGACCTGAGTTAATGGATAATGGTACAATGGATAATAGATAATGTTATAAATGGATGATCATCATCAGAACAATAATTATCCATTATCCATTATGAAATTATCCATTTATAACATTATCCATTATGAAATTATCGATTAACAATGTAACCGCTCAATATTCTTCAGCAATTGCTCATGGATCACTACCACCTGCGGGATCAGCAATTCCTTTTCATCATTGTTGATCAGGATATCACAACGGCTCATTTTTTCCGCTTCATCCATTTGTTTTTCCATCCGTGAGCGCACAGCATCTTCAGAGATATTATCACGCTCCATGGCACGTTGCATCCGGAGTTCAAAAGGAGCCTGCACACCAATTACCAGGTCAAGGTGTTTTTCGGCGCCCGCTTCAAAAATGAGCGCGGCCTCTTTGACGGCATAAGGAGACTTTTGGAGGTCCATCCATTTTGCAGCATCGGCAAGGGTTGCGGGATGTATGAATGAATTGATCAGTTTGGTTTTTTCGGGATCGGAAAAGACCACCGAGGCCAGGTAGGGCCTGTTGAGCTTATCATTAATATAACTTTCTTCGCCGAATGCTGTTATGATCCGTTGACGCATTACCGGATCTTCATTCATCAGTCTTTTTGCAGACGCATCAGCATAATAGACCGGCACGCCAAGAACCTCAAAGATCTTTGCCACAGTTGTTTTGCCGCTGCCAATGCCGCCGGTGAGACCGATACGAAGCATGAGTATTTATTTTAAATTTTAAATGTTGAATTTTAAATGAGAGAGAACGGATCTCCATACAAAATTTAAAATTCAACAGTTAAAATATTAATTATTTCCCCGACGCAGTAACCACCTTATTCACATTAGCCGTCCACTCGGGGCTGATGGTACTTTTTTCGATTTTGATATAACTCCCGGGGCTGGTTTCCAAAAGGATCGTGCCGTCTTCGTTCAGTTTGTTGATCGTACCGTGAATACCGGCGATGGTAACGATCTTATCACCTTTTTGCATTTCATTGATAAATCTCTTTTGCTCTTTTGCTTTTTTCTGTTGCGGGCGGATCATGAAAAAATAGAAAACGAGGATCATTCCTCCCATCAAAAAAGGCGTATAGTTAGCTGATGAAGAAGCCGCTGCCTGTAAAAAAATTGTGTGCATGTGTTTGTTTTATGTTGGCGTGAGTATTAATTAATCTTTTTTCAATTCCAGGACTTCACCCGTAAGTTGTAATTCGGGAAATGGTGGGATAGCATTGGACAAAACCGTTACCGTCTTGTGTGCTTTTCCAACACGGTGCTCGCTGTTGAACTTCATTTTTTAAAACCGGTCTCACCGGGTTGTATAGGCTGCTCAGGTTTTTCCGGTACGGTACATCCGCAGCTGGCGCTTGCATTGGTAATGATCAAAGGCGTTTTGCCGGTATTCTTAAACCGATAGTTAAATTCGATAACCTCGCCGTCAGTGATCTTCCCGAAGTCATAAGTACTGTCAATGATCTGTACGCTTGCCGCGTCTTTGATCTCCACCTGTTGAGTAAGGCCGTTGCTACCCGCAATTTTATCCTGCCGGCGCACATCACAACTGTTGAACAAAAACAACATCGAGGCGGAAATAAAAAATGTTCTCAGCATATTTATTTTTTTTCTTTATGGTTTCTCTTTTCCAGTTTATTTTCTGCCTGCAATTCTTTATGAATATTATCCAACAGGCCGTTTACAAACTGCCCGCTTTGCGGTGTACTGTAGGCTTTGGCCAGGTCAATATATTCATTAATGGTAACCTTGGTCGGAATGGTCTCAAAATATAAAAATTCACAAACGCCCATTTGCAAAATGATCAGGTCCAATGCGGCAATACGCTCGGCATCCCAGTTGTTCAGTTTGGGTTTGATGAGCTCAAGTGTCTGATCATATTTGTCCAGCACAGTATGCAAAAGATCTTTGGCAAAATGTTGTTTTTCCTCGCTGAGAAAATTATCAAAATTGGCCTGTGCCGGTTTACTCAAATAACTGAGTACGAGGGAATGCATCATCTCCGCATCATCGTCCCAGTTGATAAAATGCTCTTCTATATGACTGATAAAATCTTCATCCGGTAATAACAGATCTGTGAAAATAAATTCCAACATTTTCTTTTCCCCTTTTTTATCGCGGGACTGCTCTTCAATATATTCTTTGTACTCCGGTGTTTCTGTAAGGGTACGGTAGATCGTTTTAAGTAAGTCTTTATCGATGGAAAGCGCTGCTTTACCTTCCTGTACCGCTTTTTTAAATGAGGGCTCTTCCGCAATCTTCCAAAGTAGTTCGTTACCCGAAATTTTGGTGTTGGTAGCAAGATCGGCTGCAGTGGGAAGATGTTTTCCTGCTTTTCGTGCAGCATCTGTTTCTGCATAACGCGCCACTTCTGTAATAAAATAAATGAGGTAGGTAAACAGTTGTCGGCTCTGTTCGGTTTTTTTGGTAAGAATGGCATCAGGCTCACCCGGCCCGGTTTCTCCGCTCATACTGTCCAGGGCGTATAAGGTCTGCATCACTTTTACCCGGATATTTCTCCTGCTTAACATCGTTTCAAAAAACTTTATTGAAGGCGCAAAATTAAGGCATTGTCAGGGATTTAAGAGGTAAGATTTATGATCTGAGATTTTTGAAGTTCATAACGATGGTCGTTTAATATTTCTGCAAAATTGTCCGCATGTTGAAAATTTGTCTGCCGGAATCCCTGATTTTCCTGCCAACTCCCGTTTTTATGGCTGTTGGTATAATTATTAGAGTACTTTTGCGTACTTAAAAAACAGATTACTCCATTTAATAACAAAAACAAATCAAATTATGGCTACTTCCAAGAAGCTAAACATTACTCCGCTTCATGACAGGGTGATTGTAAAAGCTGCAGCTGCTGAAGAAAAATCAGCAGGCGGCATTATTATTCCTGATACAGCAAAGGAAAAACCATCCCGCGGAATTGTATTGGCAGCGGGCCCCGGTAAAAAAGATGAACCCATGACCGTAAAAGCCGGCGATACGGTTTTATATAGCCGTTTTGCAGGAACGGATATTCAATTGGAAGGCGCTGATCTTCTTATCATGAGAGAAAGCGACATCCTTGCAGTAATATAAGAATCATTTCTCCTGTTATGATGTTTAAAATCATCAGGTACTAATTAATTAAATGTTTCGGAGAATGTAAACCTCACATTTCCAAATCTCCAAATCTTCACATCTTCAAATCTTCAAAATGTCAAAAATAATTTTCTTCGATATCGAAGCAAGAAATAAAATGAAAAAGGGTGTAGATACCCTTGCAAATGCAGTGAAAGTGACCCTCGGGCCAAAAGGCGTAACGTGGTGATCGAAAAAATTCGGTGCGCCCGCTGTTACTAAAGACGGCGTTACCGTTGCTAAAGAAATAGAACTGGAAGACCCGATTGAGAATATGGGTGCTCAAATGGTGAAAGAAGTGGCTTCCAAAACCGCTGAAATTGCAGGTGACGGAACAACTACCGCAACAGTATTAGCGCAGGCGATCATCAGCGAAGGCCTTAAGATGGTTGCTGCGGGTGCAAACCCGATGGACCTTAAGCGTGGCATTGACAAAGCCGTTTCCCTGATCGTTGAAAACCTGCGCGGCCAAAGCCAAACAGTTGGAAATGATTCAAAGAAAATTCAGCAGGTAGCTACCATCTCCGCAAATAATGATGAAGTGATCGGTAAGCTGATTGCGGAAGCATTTGCAAAAGTGGGTAAAGAAGGCGTGATCACTATTGAAGAAGCCAAAGGAACAGATACGTATGTGGAAACCGTAGAAGGTATGCAATTCGACCGCGGTTACATCAGTCCTTATTTTGTGACCAACAGCGAGAAAATGCATGTTGAATTACAAAATCCTTACATCCTTATTTTCGATAAGAAAATATCCATCATGAAGGATATCCTTCATATACTGGAAAAAGTTGCACAAAGTGCCCGTCCGTTGTTGATCATCTCAGAAGACCTGGAAGGGGAAGCATTGGCAACATTGGTAGTGAACAAACTGCGTGGTACGCTGAAAGTGGCTGCTGTAAAGGCTCCCGGCTTCGGTGATCGTCGCAAAGAAATGCTGACCGATATTGCTATCCTTACAGCCGGAACGGTGGTAAGTGATGAATTGGGTCACAAACTGGAAGGTGTGGAGCTGACCACGTTGGGACAGGCTGCATCCGTAATGATCGATAAAGACAATACCACGATCGTAGGCGGTAAAGGAAAAAAATCCGATATCACTGCACGTGTGAACCAGATCAAGGCACAGGTAGAAAATACTACTTCGGATTACGATAAAGAAAAATTACAGGAGCGCCTGGCGAAATTGGCAGGTGGTGTAGCGGTATTGTACGTTGGTGCAACCACAGAAATCGAAATGAAAGAAAAAAAGGACCGTATGGATGATGCCCTTCATGCTACGCGTGCAGCAGTAGAAGAAGGTATCGTACCCGGCGGTGGTGTAGCTTATATCCGTGCGTTGGATAGTCTTGATGCGAAAGTAAAAGGACAGATCGCGGATGAACAGACCGGTATGGCGATCGTTCGCCGTGCTATGGAAGAGCCGATCCGCGTGATCACTTCCAATGCGGGGATTGACGGGTCTATCGTTATTCAAAAAATTAAAGACGGTAAAGGTGATTTTGGTTTTAATGCACGGACTGAAGTGTATGAAAATCTATTCAAAGCCGGTGTGATCGATCCGACCAAAGTGAGCCGTGTAGCACTTGAAAATGCCGCTTCTATTGCGGGTATGTTGCTCACCACAGAATGTGTGATAGCAGACAAGCCGAAAGAAGATGCGCCGCATGCACATGGTGCGCCGGATATGGGCGGAATGGGTTATTAATAAGTGTCTGACGCGGATACGTGTCTTACGCCTACGGAGGCGTCTGACACATCTCAGGCGTCAGACACATATTATGGATAACGTGTCAGACACCTCCGTAGGTGTCAGACACATATTAAGGGGAAGGTGTCAGACGCCTCCGTCAGGCGTCAGACACATATTATGGATAACGTGTCAGACACCTCCGTAGGTGTCAGACACATATTAAGGGGAAGGTGTCAGACGCCTCCGTCAGGCGTCAGACACATATTATGGATAACGTGTCAGACACCTCCGTAGGTGTCAG
>JBBJLU010000037.1:0-23873 GCA_037719665.1 Ferruginibacter sp. | reverse complement strand
CCCCATCATACATCACCAAAACCCCCGAACACAAAATGAATTCCCACAATAACACTATCGCAATACTGCTACATGGTTGTGACAGATATGAATTTCTATTTAAAGGGTTTGAGATTTTCTTTTCTAAGTATTAGGATTTTAATATTAATTGCAATTACTATTTTGCAACAGAAGAAAAAGTCTTAGCGATAAATAATTTTGATCATATTCGTTCAGGAAAAGGAGAATGGGCTGACAGACTAAAAATTATATTAGAGGAAAAAATTAAGGAAGAATATGTACTTTATTTCCAGGAAGACATGTGGCTAAATAAGAAAGTAAATGCGCAATTCTTCAATCAGATAATTGAGCTGACACAAAAAAATAATTGGCAGCAGGTAAAACTGCATAGTTCCGGAGTTTATAAAACAATTCCAACAGATTACTTTATTGAGGGATTTAATATTGCAAAAATCGACAATGCCAATTCAGATTTTCTCATGTCGCACCAGGTTACTATATGGAACAAAAGATTTCTCATAAAGCAACTTAAAAGAAAAGAACATCCTTGGAGAAATGAAAGGAAAGGAACTAAGCGACTAAAAAAAGCAAATCCTAAGATTATACATATCGACTATTTTTCCGAAAACGAAAATGAAGAAATCAATAAAAATAATAACCCTATTTTGAGAAGCGAGTATCATTCAATTTCAGAAAACGGTATTTTAAACAAAAATATAGAACCTTATATCAAAGAGCTAAAAAATGACGAAAAAAATCACAGGCACTATGCAGCAAGCCTCCGATATAATTACGAGAATAGTTTAACACACGACGGCAAGCCTAAACCAAGAAAGATTGACATTTTTAAAAAAATCAAAAATTGGATGCAAAGAAAATAACTGCCAACAACAAAAAGACTTGCAAAAGCAGGGCTGAACAATGTAACATGTGTTATGTGCAGGCATAAACAGCGGTCGGGCTCAACATCAATGTTCATCATAGTACATAACTTCAACAACATTTTTTAAATTGGAATTTGTACCGGGCAGACGAGCAATCAATTCCCTGCCTTCAAATACCCGAACGTTTGTGTGCACATGCTATCGAACACTCTAATAATTTTAGGATAGTATTTGCGATAGAGTCAGAAATGAAACAAAGAATAAATAAAAATGAAAAATGTACTGATTCTGCTTTGTTTTTTGTTAAGTATGCAAATTGCTTTTCCCCAAAACCGGTCTATAGATTCAATACTGCAAAAAATTGCTGTGGAAAAAGATGAAGACAAAAAAGCTGATCTGATCATCAGCATTTGGAATACGGGAAGCATGAACGCACAAAAGATTTGCCGCAAGGCCGGCGGCGGGAGTTTCGGCCCGACGAATAAAGCCATGCAAAAGTTCTTAACTTCAAATTTATAAACAAAACCAGGTTGCAGTACAGGGCTGGTCGTTATAAAACACCTCACCTGCAGCAATACCTGAACATTGTGCGTCACTTTAAACAGACATTACGTTTAACAAATTACTTTTGGACAATTTTAAATGTAACAACTCTTTTAAGAATTTGACTTTTATTAGATCCAATCCGCAGAAGTGTTTTGGGGATGTATCAAAACTGACTGATTATAACTCTCAAATTGAAAAATGAACACTGTAATTCTTCTATGCGGACTATATAATATTGGTTTTGCAATATTTCATATTTTATTTTGGGAGGTTTTCAAATGGAGAAGTGAGTTAGTAAAATTAAGTTTTCCAAATAAAGCCGTTATGCAACTTTTAAATGTGCAAATAATCTATTACTTCTTATTTGTAGCTTTTGTATGCTTTTACTTTCCAACCGAACTTTTAACAACTTCGTTAGGACAGGTTTTTTTAGGTGGTTCAGGTTTGTTTTGGCTTGTAAGGACGATTCAACAATTTATTTTCCTAAGAACCAATCATTATAAAATTCACATTTTGACCGTTATATTTTTAATAGGGACAATACTTTTTGCATTGCCGGTGTTAATGAAATGACGGCAAAAAGCGAACCCACAGCAGACGGTAAACGTAAATGACGATCTTCATAAAATCAAAATCCTGACGATAATGAAAAAGATAATATTAATTCCTGCATTTGCCATGACATTCGTTCTTGGTTTTGCTTTTAAGTCAATCATAACGAAAAACAGTAACAGGCAGCAATCAATAAAAAAGGTAACAGGCATTGGCGGCATTTTTTTCAAGTGCAAAGACCCAAAAAAAATGAGAGAATGGTATAAGACCAATCTTGGTCTGAATACTAATCAATATGGGGCAGTTTTTGAATGGAGACAGGGGGCTGACACCACTAAAAAAGGATTTACTCAATGGAGCCTATTTAAAGACAAGACCGGGTATTTTGAACCTTCAACTAAGGACTTTATGATCAATTACAGGGTTGATAATCTGGAAGCACTTATCAATCAGCTTAAGGAAGGAGGTGTAATAATTACAGATACGATTCAATCAGTTGAGTACGGTAAATTTGTTCATATAATGGACATAGAAGGCAACAAAATTGAATTATGGGAGCCAAATGATATAGAATTTGAAAAACTTGGTGAGAAAATAGGCGCTAAGACTACAAAATAGTTTTGTATAAACGCCAACCGTAAGGGCAAACTTAAACATACTACCAAAAAACTCAAATCATGACAGAAGCACAAAAATTATTACCGAAATGGATCCTGATAGTATCAGGGTTTTTTGCACTGCTTGAACTGATGGTAAGTTTATTATTATGCTTTTCACCGGGATCGTTTTTGGAAACAGTAGACCTTAACGCAAGAGGCGTTGACTACTTAATTTATATGTGGGCTGCCCGGCAATTTGCTCTTGGTTTTATTTTTGGATTTGCGACTTTGAAGAGATCGATCCCCATGCTGACCATTGCATATATCTTCTTTTTAGTTATGATGGCGGGCGACTTATTGATCGGAATTTCACAAAAAAACATTTCACTTATCATTGGTGCTGTAGTAATGTGTATTATTTCTTTAGCAATGATATTTGCAATCAATAAGAGAAAATAAGATTCCCGCACGACTACGGCGCAGAAATGAGGCGCGGACGGGTGCGTAAGCTTTCTCCCGACTTACAGTCGGAACAAGTTGTGCTGCGATTTTAAAAGACTCTAAACTTGCCATTCCGGCTCCGAAGGCATGACCGTCTCCCTCGATGTAGGTTTTGAAAACGCACCTCCCGCGCAGAAATGTGGCTCAGCCCGCGTGTGGCTTTCTGTGACGTATCCCTCGATGTAGGTTTTGAAAAAGCCCCATCCACATTTTGGCGCGTGGTTATCAGAACCTTTATGCGGAAATGCATGACCGTCCCGTCTATACGGGAGATACCCTACCCGCATTTTTTTAACTGCATAACTTCCGGAGCGGGACTCAAAAGGCGCTTCCCCGGCAAAACCTTCGTCATTATTTTAGATTCAATAGCTTTAATTGAACACAACGATCATTATGGTATCCCTGCTTTTTCGCTTAGGCAGAACAATACTACGCCCGTTATAATACACCCGCATCGTTTTATGCTCCTCTGCTTTGATAAAGATATCAGCGCCGGAAATAAACGGTGCTGCGTCCAAAAATCTCAAGCCTTTACCTGTTGTAATTTCATCTCCGTCATCATAAACAAAGCAGGCAACGGAAGTTTTCTCTGCAGGCATCAGGCCGGGGGTTGACAATGGGATCGAGTCAATGGCCAGGGAATCCCTGCCTGCGATAACAGCATTATTGGCAGTGAATATTACGAGAGCAGTTTGCCGGTCATCCATTGGGATCTTGCCAAGCATTGTTGCGGCCAAGCCCGAAACGGGTAAGGCACGCAGGTAAAAATTATTTTCGCCGCGCTTCAGCGGTTCAAAAAAATAATTTAATGAACGGCCCCCCTTTACATGCAATTCCATTTCCGTATATGTATCCTTCAAAAGGGATATATTCATTTTGCCTTCATCATCAAAGGCCATCCATCTCCCATATGTTGTATTTGATCTTTTTTGAGGTTGCCTTTTACCCGTTCTGGGATCTACAGCAAACACACGGACACTATCGCCTGCCAACACACTGTTATCTCCCAGCATCACTCCTTTTACCGTCACTTTATTTTCTACATTGCCTGTCGGTATGATACCGGCAGAAACAGGAACATGACCGGTCAAAAAAGAAAATGCCGCTTCAAAAGTTTTTTCGCCGGTAGCAGTCTGAAGATGATCATATCCTGTTAATTGAACATTTTCTGCACCGGGAATATCCTTTCCTTTTCGCAATACCATATCACTGGAACTGTAAATATTCATCGTAGGTACTTCTCCATTTTTTCCGGCCGGTTGCTTCATGGGAAAGCTACCCACATGCACATAATGTGCAACCTTGGAGGCGTTGACACTGTCAGCCAGCAGGTCATAACATACTCTGCCGCCTGCTGAATGGGCGATAAGATCAATTTTAGATGCACCGGTCCGGACTAAAACCTTATCGATAAAATTTTTAAGAAGCACTGAATTGTTTGTTCCGCCAAAGCTGTTCCAATCAAAAACAAAAAGCCTGTCGCTGCAATATTCATTCGAACTGAATCTTTGCATTTGTGTTGACCAATTATCGCCGCTGCCCATAAAACCATGAACGAAAACGACGGGTAGCTTTGTAGGGTCACAGCTTTTTTGCGCAAAGTTTTTTTGGCAAAATAATATAGTCGTGAATAATAAAAATTTCATCCTCAAACTTATAAAATAAAAAATAACTGTCACTTTATTCTCAGAACCAGGCGTAGATAGGCTGCCAAACCTTGTGCCCGATGTATCTCAAAGTCATCTGGACAAGTTGTGACTAAGTGAAATCCGTAGCAGAAAATATTTTCTTTTCAAAGAATCTTTTAACGGTAAGGCACAGATACCTGCACGCATTCCTCTGCGGCATATCTGCGCCAAAGTGAGCATTTCCTGAGCTGCATATCTGCGCCAAAGTGAAAAAATGAAGAGGATTTGAAAAACATGAGTTTCGACTTTTCAGGAGCGGGTTGCGAGTGCTGCAATGTGAGATCATTTCTTATCCCAACGGCGTTACGGATTTTACTTTAAAATAACGATCCCCGATTGTGCCGTGAGGAGGCGTTCTTCTTTCTTTAACGCAAGTTGCGTTTGCATAAAGATCCGGAACTGCTCGTAGTCAGTAGCTTTCTCCATCTCACGCTGGTTCTCCGCCATCAGCTTCAGCAATTTGCGCAGCTTAAAATAAGTAAGCGTAGAGATAATCTCTTCTTTAAAATAATCTTCCCTGGTGAGGATCTTCCCTTCATAATGGTCGGCCCAGTTGGGACTGATCTCCGTCCGGCTGTCCATCAAATCGATCACCAACAGCGCAAGAACGGTCTCCTGATCATACAGGAAATCCTTGTCTGTAGGATTAAGTCCTTCACGGTACCGCTTTTTATAAATATCAATGATCTCGATAAGCTTTGTATTTTCCATCATACTCTCCAGGTCATTCTCTTCCATTTCCTTAAAAACATAATCTGCCACAGAAACATTTTCTTCCCATTCCTTGAGGCCGAATTCCAACAGGCTGCGCACCATGGCACGTTCCTGCAGGTCATCTTTATGCAACAGCGCATCGGTAAATTTTTCTTCATCTTCTGTCACCGGAGTATCTTCCGTGGTGGATTGCCCCGCATCGGAATACTGTTGCCTGCTCTCCTCCTTCTGCACTTTTTCGCGGATGAATTTATTCACCAGGTCATTGAATCCCGCCTCTTCGATCTTAAGCATTTCCGATACCTGCTTCACATAATCCTGGCGGCGGGTAAAATGTTCTGCCTTCGTGATCTTTGAAACGGTCTCCGCGATCCGGTTCACGATCGCCGATTTTTTTATGGAATCATTGCCGGCCTCCGCGAGGGAGATCCCGAGTTGGAAAATGACAAAATCCTTCTTTTCATTTTGGATAAAATCTTTGAAGGCCGCAACTCCGATCTTATTCACATAACTGTCCGGGTCATCGTTGTCAGGGATCAGCAGCAAACGCACATTCAGCCCTTCTTCCAGGGCAAGGTCCATCCCGCGCATAGCCGCCTTAACGCCCGCACTGTCGCCGTCATAAATTATCGTGAGGTTATTCGTGTATTTTTTTACCAGCCTTAACTGGTCCGGTGTGAGTGAAGTACCGCCGCTGGCTACAACGTTTTCTATCCCTGCCTGGTGCAGGCTCACCACATCGTTATAGCCTTCTCCGAGCAGGCACTCATCGGCTTTGTCGATGGCCATCCTTGCAAAATAAGAACCGTAGAGCAACCGACTCTTTATGTAAATATCATTCTCCGGCGTATTGATATATTTCGGAGCCTTGTCATTGTTTTTGATCAGCCGCGCACCGAAGCCCAGCACCTTCCCGCTTTGATTATGCACGGGGAAGATGATACGCCCGCGGTAGTTGTCCCGCAACTTCTCATCCCGCACGGTAATGAGACCGCTTTTCTGCAACAGCTCCGGGTTGAACTGTGCTTTCGTAGCGGCATTCGCAAAACTGTCGCCGGCAGCCGGGTCATAACCGATATTGAATTTCCGGATCACTTCTTCACGGAAACCGCGTTCTTTCAAATAGCTTAGTGCCACATCCCGCCCTTCCTCAGATTCAAAAAGAGCTTCCGAAAAAAACTGTTGTGCAAAATTGTTGATCGCGTAAAGGCTGTCTGCAGATTGCTGCAACAACTTTACCTCGGGAGAGGTTTCCGTTTCTTCGATCTCTACATTGTATTTATTGGCGAGCCAACGCAGGGCTTCCACATAACTGTATTTCTCCAGGTCCATCAGGAAACCGATGGTATTGCCACTCTTGCCGCAACCGAAACATTTGTAGATCTCTTTTACCGGGGAAACGGTAAAAGAAGGTGATTTTTCATTATGGAACGGACATAGGCCAAGGTAGTTGGCGCCTCGTTTTTTAAGCTTCACAAATGATCCCACGATCTCTGTAATATCTATGCGGCTCTGTATCTGTTGTATGGTATCCTTGCTGATCAAATCGGTTATGTAGGCCTGTAAATTTAATGTTTAACAGTCTTTTGGGGGGGTAAATTATTGCCCGGCTGCATTTGTGAAATTCATGCGAAAAAATTATTCATATCAGTTAAAACTGATAACTTTAAACCCTCAAAAATAAACGACAAAATGAAGAAAATTCTGCTTTTTTCCTTTTTATGCTGCATTACAGGGTTGTCCTATGCCCAATCATTGGAAGACATCAACGGGTTGATCGGCAAAAAACAATATGCCGAAGCCAAAGCCGCGATCGATAAGTACATAGCTGACCCAAAAAATGTATCCAGCTATGAATCCTGGTATTTTAAAGGGTTTATTTATAATGCTTATTCGAAAGAACCAGGCGTATCAAAGGCTGATGCTTATGCTTATAAATTAGCCGCTTTCGATGCTTTTAAAAAGAACCAGGCGTTGGACAGGCTGGACCTGATGATGAAAACGGAGTTCTACTATTCCTACCTTGACCTGTACCAAAGTCTATATGATATGGGTGCCGGGCAATTCAACGATAAGGACTATGCCGGTGCACTCCGATCGTTTATGAGGGCGCAGGAAATTGAAAATTATATCCTGTCAAAAAATTACACCTACAAAGAACTGGCACTCAGCAAAACGGATACAGCTTTGATCATGAACATGGGTGCTTCTGCTTTACTTGGTAAAGATTCTGCGGCCGCTGTCTCCAATTATCGCAAACTTACAGACATCGGTATTGTCGGAAAGGATTACGAACAGATCTATGAATTCCTGGTGGGCTACTACAGCGATAGAAATGATAAGACCAACCTGCAGCCAATGCTGGCAAAAGCGAAGGCCGCCTATCCAAAAAATAATTATTGGAATGCATTGGAATTGGAAAAGCTGGCAGCAGGCGGAGATAAGACGGCATTATTTGCACGTTACGAAGAATTGTACAAAACTGATCCTTCCAATTTTACGAACAGTTATAATTATGCCGTGGAAATTTACAATAGCCTCTATGGCAAAGATGTAACATCCCCTGACCCGGCGATGGAAGCCAGGCTCACTGATGTATTGAAAACCACTATTGCTATAGATAAAGGTATAGATGCCACTGCATTGATGGCAAATCACTTGTTCAATTGGGCCGCCGATCACAGCACGAAAGCGGCGTTGATCAAAGACGGGAAAGGTGCAAAACCCGAAGATCTAAAAAAGAAGAAAGACCTGAATATACTGGCTGTTGCCAAAATGGATGAGACCATTCCCTACGCAGAACAGGTAAAAAAATATTACGCTGATAAAGCAACATTGACTGTCAAGGAAAAACTGAATTACCAATTGGTGCTGGGGTATCTCAGTGATATTTATGTAGCAAAAGCCAATCCGAAGAAGGCGGCGGAATATGATCGCGTAAGAGACAGTATTAAGTTTTAATATATGTAGTATCTCAGAAGGGTTCCCACAGATTTGCATAAATTTTTTCCCGCAGATTACGGGGATATAAAAGCACGCGGATTTGCAGGGATTTTTTTCCCGCAGATATAAGATGATATAAGAGCAGATCCCGCAGAGCGCCTGCCGAAGGCAGGTTCTTGGCCTTTGCGGCCTAAAAATTTTTTGGTTCAAACGTCCCACGGATTTTCACAGATTTGTTTCTCACAGATCCACAGATTTTTTCCCGCAGATCTTCGGGGATTTAGAAACACGCTGATTTTCGGGGATTGTTTCCGCAGATAGTGATTTAAGAGCAGATCCCGCAGAGCGCCTGCCGAAGGCAGGTTCTTGGTTCTTGGTGCCTTAGTGGTTCAAAACCTTTCCTCAGATTGATGGAAATAAAAATATCTTTATTTCTTTCCACATTCTCAGTAGAATATTCAGCATCACCATAAAAAATAAATATCTTTATCCTATACCAAGACTTGTTTCATGCGTTTGTTATTGCTGCTGATCCTTGCCCTGCCATGCTGTTCCTTGTTTGCCCAACAATCGGTGTCCTATACCCCGTTATTGAATGACAGTGTACAACTAAGCCGTATTTTTCAATCGATCAACAGCGGTTACCTGGCAGACAGCGCCGCCATAAAAGGGGATAATAAAAAATACATTGTTGAAATTTACCGTTCCCGGCGGGATGACCTTCGGAAAATGTTTACCGACAACAGCTTTTTTTATACGGGTAAGATCAACACTTACCTTGCCGCACTCACCGGCAGGATCACCGCGGCCAATCCGGTATTAAATAAACTGAACCCGCGTTTTCTAATTTCAAAGGATTTTATCCCGAATGCTTTCAGCACGGGCGAAGGAACCATCGTGATGAATATCGGGCTCTTTACAAAATTGAAAAACGAGAGCCAGGTGATCTTCGCCCTTTGCCATGAACTGGCGCACCTCTACCTGGATCACAGCAATCAATCTATACGGCAGCATATCTCTTCGGTTTATTCGGATGATGTGCAGGAGAAACTGAAAGCCCTGAATAAACAGAAGTATGAAAAAAATAAAGAACTTGACCTGATAGAAAAAAAGCTGGCATTTTCGGGGCGGCGTCACAGCAGGCTGCACGAAACGGAAGCGGATTCCCTTGGATTGATACTGATGAAAAATACGGTGTTTAATGTAAAGGAATCCCTGGCCTGTCTCGCCATCCTTGACAGTATTGATACCGATAGCTACCCTACTGAAAAAGAACTTCCTTCAGTGCTGACCGGCGCGGGATACCCGTTTCGTGCCAAATGGCTAAAAAAAGAATCGGGCTTTTTTGGCGTGAGCGCCGGGGAGGAAATAAAAAACAAGGATACGGATTCGTTAAAAACACACCCCGATTGCAAACTGAGGATACGCTTACTCGAACCCGCTGTAGGAAAGATCATTATGATCAACACTGCCCTAAACCCCGTTGACCCGCTCAGCTTCAATGAACTTCAAAACAACTTTCGCTTCGAGGAAATTCAATATTGTTACGATAGCCGGAAGATCAGTCGCTGCCTTTTCCTTGCGCTGGACCTGTATAAAAAAGAACCGGGGAACATCTACCCTGTTGTCATGATCGGTAAATGTTTCAACCGTATGTACGAAAATCAGAAACTTCATAACCTGTCTGATATCGTGGCATTGCCCTCCCCTTACCGCGATAAAAATTATAATACCCTTCTCGAATTTATTCAGAATATCAGCCTTCGGGATATGGCCGGGATCGGCTATCAATTCCTGCAACAATTTGCCGGGAAGTATGCTTCCGATGCGGCATTCGCTGAAACGCTTACGACTGCCACCACTCATTTTAACGCTCATTAAACCACGACCACATGAAAAAGATCAGTTTTTTTACACTCCTGTTTAGCTTGCTTTGCACGATATGTGTAGCACAGGGAAAATTAAACATTGAGAATGTACGATCAGCTTCGCTCCGAAATACCGGCACGATCCAGGAAAACCATGAAATAAAAGGTTACTATGCGTTTTATCAATCGGATAAGATCGACAAACGCACCAATGAGTATACGCTGCAGATCACGGATGAGAACCTGAATAAGATCAAAGACATCAAATTCCAGGATGATAAGAATGTAAGATTGTTGGAATCTGCCTACAACGGAAATTCCATCATGTTCCTTTTTTATAATTCAAAAGAGAAAACACTGGAGTACCGTTCTTATGGTTTTGACGGCAAACAAAAAATGACCTATACCAAAGAATTGGGCAACCGAAGCAAAGCATTGCTGGAGATGACCTATAATATGACAAGAGAGGAAGGAGAGAATAAAGGCCTTTTTGATATAGAGAATAAAGGATACGTTACGATCTACCCCGTGAAAGACGGAAAATACTATAGCTATGAAGTGAATTATTTTTTCACCGACCGAAAAAAACAATGGACATACGAAGCAGCCGAAGAACAGGATGACAAATTTAACAGTGCAGTATATCTCGGGGCAACGGATTCTCTGCTATTATTTGAAGTGATCAAGCAAAAAACAATGTTGGGCGGTAATCCCCACTCCTGGTTGGTTGGATTAAACATGTATACCGGTAGAAAATCTTTTGAGGTGAATACAGAAACGCAGGGTGATTATAAATTTTACCCCGAGAATATTTCAACCATAGCCGGCAGCAACAATTTTTTGCTGATGGGTACTTATTATGACGCAGACGGGAAGATCATGAAAGACCAAAGTCTTGGATTGGGTATGTGGACCATGGATACAAAGGGCAAACTAATAGCTAAAAAATATAACTCATGGGAAAAGGACTTTTCAAAATACCTGAATACCACACAGCGCGGCCGCGTTGCCGATGTGGGATATTTATTCTTCCATAAGATCGTGCAAACGGATGACGGAAACTTTTTTGCAGTAGGCGAAGGCTATAAAAAAGTAGTGAATGCGGCCAGCAGCGTGTTAAAAGGCTTATCGATATTAGCAGGTGGCAGTGGCCGCAGCGGCTCAGCGGCATTTAAAATAAAAGTAACAGATATGGTTACCTTACAATTCAACCCCGCTTTCGAAGTGACGGGTGCAAAGATCTATGACAAGTTCAGCAACAGTATAGCGATGCCGGAAGGTGCCGGGTACCTTAGCCCCCATATGATGGCCATAATTGTAAAGGCATACGGCGGCTTTGATTATGATTATACGAAGCTGAGCAAAGAAAAAAATGCGTTTACCGTTGGTTATAGCGACTATGAAAAAACCGACGAGTACAAAGGCGGCACATTTAATTCGATCTCCTATAATGACGGGAAAATAACGACCGATAAGATCAACCTAAAATCAAAAGCCAGCAGGGTGAAGGTATTCCCGGCAAAGACGGGCTCCGTAATGATCATGGAATATTATAAGAAAGATAAGAAGTTGGATTTCAGGATGGAGAAGTTGAATTAGGTGATAAGTATATAGAGTAGAAAAGTATCTAAGTTATAAACATCAACTTTTCTACTTAAAAACTTATATACTTTCACAAAAAAGCGGTCACCGCTATCAGAAGTGACCGCTTTTTTTTATTGAACTATCCTATTGTTGTCTCATCATCCTCATCATTCCGCCGCCGCCTTCAGTCATTTCTTTCATGGTCTTTATCTCCACATCTTTCGGCAAAGCGAATTCTTTCTCGTCAATAGATTTATCGGTTTCTATCTTGGTGACCTTTACTTCCATTTTGCGGCCCCGAGGCATGTTGCGTTCGTACTGCATTACGAAGCCGTCTACCTTGTCAAAATTATTGGTGCCACCCCCCATATTACCGAGACCGCTGGTGCCGCCGGTGGATGAAACTCCTTCAAATTTTATTTCCGGTGTATACCATACCGCCATGGAATCCTTGCCAAACAACCTGTCTGTGATGATATATGCTTTTTTACAATTGTAGCCGGCTATCTTTTTAGATTCTTCCGTGTAAGCCACCGTTGCAGCGGGTTGCTCTAACGTGCGTACCCGGCGTTGTCCGCCGGTATCGGTTTTAGCACGTTCCTTCATCATGCTGTCCGCTCTTTTACGCATCATCACCTGGTCTTCGTCCGTGGCGACAAACCCCATTTTATTTCCCATCATTTCAAAGATGGTGGTGGTGGTCTTTGCAGTGTTGTTCCGATACACCGACCCGCGGAAACTTTCCGATTTGAAATTGGTCTTCACCATTTCATTTTTGATATAAGTGGTGGTCTTGGTTTCACCGTCACCGAAATTGCGGAAATTGAATCCGCCCCCACCGCCCTGGTTTTGGATCTGGGATACGTCTTCCTCCTCGGGCGCGATCACATTAGTAGTAGTGGAAATAACGGCTTGGGGAATAAGCTTTGGTTGAGCAACACAAACAGCAGATACCAATAAAGAAACAGAAAGGAAAAATATTTTCATGTAATAAATTTTATCAAAAATACATCCTCTGAACCGCTCACCGTTATTTTCTTCATTATTGCAAATAGTTTAACAACATCCTGAGGCTCATTTAAGGGCAAAAAAAAACTCCCGCCAGGAGTTTTTTTGAAAATTTATAAATGTTTACTTTTTTACCGGCCTGTAATAGCTAAGTGCTTCCTTCATATGACCCTGTAATCTTGATATCCTGTTTGCATCAGAAGGGTGAGAAGAAAGGAATTCCGGTGGCTTGTTGGAATTTGCTCCTGCACCGGCCATCCTGTTCCAGAACGGGATCGCTTCCTGAGGATTATAACCCGCCTGCGCCATAAATATTAATCCGAAATGATCTGCCTCGTATTCTGCATTACGTGAATTTTTCAAACCGTATGCACCGGCTCCTAAGCCATAAACCGTATTAAAAATACCGGCCTTTTGTTCGTTACCGATGGTTGCACCGGCTAAACCGCCGACACCCTGCAATAAATATTGTTTACTGATCATTTCATTACTGTGCTTAGCAACCGCGTGTGTGATCTCATGCCCCATTACCACAGCCAATGCAGCTTCATTCTGGGTGATCGGTAATAATCCGGTATACACGACTACTTTTCCGCCGGGCATGCACCATGCATTGACGTCCTGTCCGTCTACCAGGTTAAATTCCCATTCGTAACCGTTGAGTACTTCTCCCTTTCCTTGCTTTGTGTAGTAGGATGTAATAGCATTAGCAATCCGGGAACCCACACGTTTTACCATTTCCGCATCTCTGTTTGAAGAAGAACTCACCACTTTGCTTTGAGATAGAAAACTGCGGTATTGCGTTACAGCATCGGCCTGCAACTGGTCTTCAGGGATCAGGTTCAACTGGCTTCTGCCGGTTACTGCATTTTGCGTACAGGCGGCAAACAACACCGGGGCCGCGAGTATTATGAAAAGTTTTTTCATTTCAGGGGTTTTAATTTATGCTATTTAAACAATACCCGTACCGGAGTTTCTTAAGGATGCCTTATTACTTTTTCTTACGCTTATCCCGGTACCGGAGAATAGGTATGCGGCTTTCAACGCCCCGTAGCAGGCGACCGATGTTTTTTTGATGTGTTACAATTACCATCAGCGCTACGATAAGCGCAAACACCCGGTAGAGTACTTCATTTTCATTCCATATCCATAAAACAGAAATTGGAAGCATCAGTGCGCCCAAGATAGAGCTTAGGGAAACAAACCTGGTGAGGTATAATACAAGTATGAAAACACCGACGCAGCAAACTGCTACAACAGGTTGTATCGTTAGGATCATTCCGAAGAGCGTAGCAACACCTTTACCGCCTTTAAAATTTGCCCAGATCGGAAACACATGGCCCAGTACAGCAGAAAGGCCGAGGCCGATCATGAGGTTGGTTCTTTCCAGGCCCGTACCTTGATGCATATAATAGGGTAGAAAATTGTATAAGGCTACTGCGGCCATTCCTTTAAGAATATCGCAGATCATCACTGCGGTACCGTATTTTGAACCGAGTACCCGGAAGGTATTAGTAGCACCCATATTACCGCTACCGTAATCACGAATATCTATTCCAAAAAACTTTTTGCTTATAATAAGTGCTGTTGGAATTGATCCGATAAGGTAAGCACATATAATAAAAAAAAGTTCTTTCATGCCTGATATTTAATGAATTAGGAAGACAAATATAACTAAACGTTTTTGGAAACGGGAAGGATAAGAAATCATTCTGGTTAAATTTTATTAACCACAGTGGCTTCTATTGCTAACCAGTTTTCCCGTTTATGTATTGCAGTTATTATCATGCCGGTTCCCTTAATCTTATGCACAATATGTTCTTCGTCATGAAGCATTACCCCGCTGAATAAGATCGCTGCACCGGGTGATGCAGCAGCATTGATCGCTTCCATGTTATCCACCAGGATGTTGAGGTTAATATTTGCGAGGATTATCGTGGCTTTAGTGTTTTCCGGAATAGCTTCTCCTTTAATTATTTCTGTACGCATGCAACCATTGACGCTGAAATTCTCTTTTGCATTATCGATACTCCAATCGTCACAATCGATGGCCGTAACCTTTTCTGCTCCCATTTTTTCAGCAAGGATGGAAAGTATTCCCGTCCCTGTGCCGAAATCGATGACCTTTTTACCCGTAAGATCCAAGGTAGCCATTTGGGAAACCATGAGGTAGGTCGTAGCATGGTGACCGGTACCAAAACTCATTTTCGGGGTAACGATGATATCGTATTGATATGCGGGATCAGGCTGATGGAAATTTGCACGGATAAATGCGAAGGGTTCCCCGGTCATTGGGTGCGAAACCGCCACGGGCTCAAAATCAGCTTCCCATTTTGCGTTCCAATTTATTTCATCAATAACTGATATTAAACACCTTACGTCTTCTACCTCTTTTAGCGTTTCATACAGAAAAACATCTTCATCAAAAGCAGTCCTGTCGATATAGGCTTTCAGGTTTTCTTCTTCCTCTTCAAAGCCATTGAACCCGTTTTCAGAAAGCAGGGCGATCAAGAGGTCTTTTTGTTCCTGCGGGCAGTCAATAAATAATACTTCCGTGTATTGCATAAATGAAAAAACTGCAGCCCGAAAGGCTGCAGCTATATTAAAATGATATTAATTATTGTTGAGTGGGTTCAGCACTTGGTGCCTGTGGCCTTGCCGGTGCTTCCGGTTTTGGCATCAGGACCTTCCTGCTGAGTTTGAACTTACCGGTACGAGGATCTACATCAAGCAATTTCACTTTCACTTTATCCCCTTCTTTGAAGATACCGTCCATGGTTTCCAATCGCTTCCAACTGATCTCGCTGATATGCAGCAATCCTTCCTTCTTTGGAAGGAACTCAACGAATGCGCCGAACTCCTTGATACTTTTTACAGTGCCTTCATAAGTATCGCCAACAACCGGTGTTGCCACCAGTCCCTGTATCCAGGTAAATGCTTTGTCAAGACTTGCACGATCCTTACAGAAAATGCTTACTTCACCGGCATTGTTTACTTCTTCAATATTTACTGTAGCGCCGGTCTCTCTTTGGATCTCCTGGATCACTTTACCGCCGGGCCCGATCACCGCACCGATATATTCTTTATCGATAACGAACTTCACCATACGAGGGGCATGCGGTTTCACGTCTTCACGTGCTTTTTCGATCGTTTGGTGCATTGCATCCAAAATATGTAAGCGGCCCTTGCGTGCCTGCTCCAATGCGCTGCGCATAATATCCATGCTCAGACCGTCTACTTTTATATCCATCTGCACTCCGCAAATTCCGTCGCGGGTACCCGTAACTTTAAAATCCATATCACCAAGATGATCTTCATCACCGAGGATATCGGTCAGTACGGCGAATTGGTCACCTTTCTTGATCAATCCCATTGCCACGCCACTCAAATGTTTTTTCAACGGAACACCGGCATCCATCAATGCAAGTGAACCCGCACATACTGTAGCCATGGAAGATGATCCGTTACTTTCCAAAATATCACTTACTACGCGAACGGTATAAGGATACTCTGAACCCGGCATCATCTTCTTCAGGGAACGCATCGCCAGGTTACCGTGACCTACCTCGCGGCGGCCAACGCCTCTCATCATTTTCACTTCACCGGTAGAGAATGGCGGGAAATTATAATGTAAAATGAACTTTGTATAATCAGAATGATGTGCACTTTCCACCAACAACTCATCCAAAGGTGTTCCTAAGGTAACGGTTGTAAGAGATTGTGTTTCACCTCTTGTAAATAAAGCTGATCCGTGGGGAGTTGGCAAAATATCCGTTTCCATATCCAATTGGCGGATATCTTCTGTACCCCTTCCATCTAAACGAACACGATCATTGAGGATCATATCGCGAACGACGTTGTATTGAAGTTCACCGAAATAATGGCCGATCAATTTCTTATCCGCATCGGTGAGTTCTTCTCCTAAATGCTCTTTTAGTTCCGATTTCAATTGGTCAAATGCTGCGCTTCTTACATGCTTTGCTGAAGCAGCGGAAGAGATAGCGTGCATCTTATCTTTTGCAAAGGCGACAATTTTCGCATCAAGTTCTTCATTGCGGAATGGCTTGGTATATTCTCTTTTTTTACCTGCACCTACCAGGTCGCGTAGTTCTTCCTGGGCTTTCACATGTGCTTTAATAGCTTCATGTGCTGTTTCAATCGCCTCGATGAGGTCAGCCTCGCTGCACTCTTTTGCTTCACCTTCTACCATCATGATGTTCTTGGAAGTAGCCGCAATCAGGAATTCAAAATCAGCTTTTGCCAATTCCGAGCGTGTTGGGTTGGTGATTAGTTTGCCTTCCACCTTTGCCACACGAACTTCAGATAAGATCTCCTGGATCGGAATGTCCGACACAGCCAATGCAGCTGAAGCGGCCAGGCAAGCCAAGGAATCCGGCATTACTTCATCGTCTGAGGAGATGAGTGAAACCAACACCTGTACATCGCAGAAATAATCTTCCGGGAACAACGGGCGAAGTGCGCGGTCGATGAGGCGGGAAGTAAGAATTTCATAGTCATTCAAACGGGCCTCTCTTTTGAAGAATGAACCCGGTATACGTCCTGCAGAAGCAAATTTTTCCTGGTAATCTACTGATAACGGGAAGAAAGATTGTCCTTCTTTCGGTTCAGTATTGGCAACGACTGTTGCTAACAAAATACAATTTCCCTGGCGTACGGTAACGGCACCGTCGGCCTGGCGGGCCATTTTGCCTGTTTCGATAGTGACCATACGGCCGCCACCTATATCAAAACTGACTGTTTTTGGTTGTAGTGCTGACATCTTTTTGAGTTTTTTGCCCGGAAAGAGAGCCTTTCAGGCGATAAATGTGAATATGTATAAAGAATAAATCCCAACGGTATATAACTGTTGGGAAAGATTCTGTTGACTACATATAAAATTATTTACGGAGACCTAGTTTTTCAATCAAAGCCCTGTACCCGGTAAGATCGTGCTTGCTGAGATAAGTAAGCAATCTTTTACGTTGACCTACCATCATCATCAGGCCACGCTGTGAAGAGAAATCTTTTTTATTTGTCTTCAGGTGATTGGAGATGTGATTGATGCGCTCTGTAAGCAATGCAATTTGACCCTCGATGGAGCCGGTGTTCTCAGCATTTCCGCCAAATGTGGTGAAAAGAGTTGCTGTTTTCTCTAAAGTTAAATGCGACATTAATTTGTTTTTAAAACGTTTTGTTTTACTTTTTTAATAATTGAGTGCAAAAGTAGTATAAATTAGCGAAAAAATAGAGGGTTTTGATAATTAATTCCCCGCTTTTTAAGATTTAACGGCATTTGCCTTCCCGGTACAAACGGATTTTTATTGAAACATATCATTTTTACAGTTACCAACGACCTCAATTTCGACCAACGAATGCTCCGGATCTGCAATTCGCTGGCTGTCAATGGTTATACCGTTACTTTCGTCGGGGCGGAGACCGGTAAATCATCGACACTCCTTCCCGGCAACTTTCAAAAGAAAAGGATCCGGTTGGTATATACGTCCGGCCCATGGTTTTACATGGAATATAATCTCCGGTTATTTTTTTACCTCCTATTCCGCAAATGCGATTGCATCTGTTGTATTGACCTGGATACGATCATGCCCGTACATTTTGCCGCTATGCTCCGGGGGAGAAAAAAGGTATATGATGCCCACGAATATTTTTCCCAGCAAAAAGAGATCATCAGCCGCCCGCAGGTACATCGGGTATGGCATTGGATCGAAAGGACCTTTCTGCCGAAGTTTAAAAACGGGTATACTGTAAGCCAAAGTATCGCGGATGAATTTTACCGGCTCTACGCAGTGCGGTATGCCGTCATCAGGAATCTGCCGGTCTTTAAAGATCACATCCCGGCACACGGCGGGGAAAAATTTATCCTTTACCAAGGCGCGGTGAATGAGGCACGTGGGTTAGAATCGCTCGTGCCGGCCATGAAGGAAGTAAACGCACAACTGCATATTTATGGTGACGGCAATTATATGGCGCAGACAAAGGAACTTATTGCATCGCACGGGTTGCAGGATAAAGTGATCTTAAAAGGAAAATTCCTGCCGGAGGAACTTAATAATATTACGGCTTCGGCTTACATCGGTATTAACCTCGTTGAGAATAACGGGCTGAACCAGTATTATTCTTTAGCCAATAAATTTTTTGATTATATCCTCTACCGCGTGCCGCAGGTCACTATGAATTTCCCGGAATATGCCGCCATAAATAATAAATATGAAGTAGCCCTGCTTATCGATGAGATCAGCCCGGGATCAGTGGCCGGGGCAATCAATGAACTGTTGAATAATGATACATTGCATGAGAGGCTGGCATTTAATTGTATAGCCGCTGCTGCGGAATTGAACTGGAACAATGAAGAAAAAAAACTATTGAACTTTTATAAAGCCATTTTTGAGTAAGCACCTCCATATCGTAATGCATGATGTACCCTGGCCAGCAGATTTCGTCGGCGTAACGGACCTATATTATAAAATAAAATGGCTGCATGTTGCAGGTATTCGCATTCACCTGCATTGTTTCGTAAAGCAACGCCCACCCCAACCCTACCTCGAAAAATATTGTGAAACTGTCCGGTATTATAAACGTAAAACTGCCGCGGGATATTCATTAAGCCTCCCGTATATCGTATCCTCGCGAAAAAGTGAGCAATTGATCAGCAACCTCGAAAAAGACGATTATCCTGTACTGTTGGAAGGTATACATTGTACCTATCCTCTTTTTTCGGGAAGGCTGAAACACCGAAAGGTATTTCTCCGGCTGCACAACGTTGAGCATAAGTATTATGCAAACCTTGCGGCAAACGAAAGCAATATTTTTAAAAAATTATACTTCCGGATTGAAGCGCGCCTGTTGAAAAAATATGAGCAGGTCATTGCGCCGATGGTACCGGTATGGTCGGTGAGCGAAGCCGATGCCGCTTATTACCAAAAAAGTTTTTCTGCTGATGCTCATTTTTTCCCGGTGTTCCTCCCTTGGGAAACAGCATCCGGTAAATCAGGCAAAGGCCATTATTGCCTCTACCATGGAAATCTTTCGGTGAATGAAAATGAAAAAGCAGCAGAATGGCTGATCACGAAGGTTTTCAGCGGGTTGGATATTCCACTTATCATTGCCGGCAAAGGCCCTTCTGCAAAACTCCGGAAGCTTGTTGGAAAACATGAATGTGTAAGCATTGTGGCAGACCCTCATGAAAATGTGATGCAGGATCTTATTGAGAAGGCACAGGTAAATGTTTTACCATCGATGAACAGTACGGGTGTAAAATTAAAACTGCTGAATGCTTTATTCAACGGGCGGCATTGCCTGGTGAACAAACCCGGTGCCGAAGGTTCCGGTGTGGAGGAACTTTGCAGCATTGCGGACAGTGCTGCGGATTTTCGGAAAAAAACCACACTGTTATTTTCAGAAAATTTTGCTGAAACAACAATGCAGTACCGAAGTACTGCATTGAAAGCTATTTATAATAACGAGCAGAATGCCCGTCGCCTTATTGCATGGATATGGTAGCATTGTCCCATACTTTACCTCTTTCCGTTTTTATCGTTCTTGCCGGGAATTTATTGATCACCATATAATCATGTGTAGCCATCACGATCGTGGTGTTATAGTCACGGCAGATATGAAACAACAACTGCATGATCTCATCGCTGGTTTCCGGATCAAGGTTTCCTGTAGGCTCATCCGCCAGGATCAGCTTGGGAGAATTCAAAAGGGCGCGGGCCACATCTAATCTTTGCTGTTCACCGCCGCTCAATTCAAAGGGCATTTTAAATCCTTTTGTTTTAAGGGTGACCTTATCCAACACCTCGGCTATCTTTTCATCCATTAGTTTTTCATCTTTCCAACCGGTGGCACGTAGTACAAATTTTAAATTCTCATTGACGTTCCTGTCCGTCAGCAACTGGAAATCCTGGAATACTACACCAAGGTTGCGGCGGAGAAAAGGAATGGTCTTCCAGGTGAGGTCGCGCAGGTTATGCCCGGCAACCCAGCCCTCGCCTTCCCGAAGTTCGAGGTCGCCGTACAATGTTTTCAACAAACTGCTTTTACCGGAGCCCGTTTTGCCAACGAGGTAAACAAATTCACCTTTGTCAACCGAAATATTTACATCGCCCAGTACGACCGTATCACTCTGGTAAATATTTACATTGGTCAATTCAATTATAGATTGGGACATGTACTGGTTGATTGGTGAGTTGTTGCTTTTTTCTATACAGGGCAAATGTAAATATTCAGGGGACTGCAATGAAATGTTTTTTACAAGAGGGTGTTAAAAAATGTGGATAAAACTTTTAATAGCCGGGAAGGCGGGGAACCGTTTTAAGGAAACGCAGCTTATTCACTGTATAAGATAAATTCATTTAGCAATTAATTAAATCCTTTTACAGCGTTTTTATCAATTGATATTTTATCTTCATAAAAATATCAAGATGATCCGTTCCGTTTTTTTCCTTGCCTGTTTTGGCTTTTTTACCTCCTGCGCAGTTGCACAACCCAATGCAACATTGCCTGCAAAATTAAAAACAACACTGACCCTGAAAGCGCCGGTGGGCGTGGCCGGCCAGGCAAATGGCATGAAATCGGGACTTATTCTGGTAACTGTGGATACGACCATTCGCTCCAACCCTAAGAATCCACTTCCGAACGGTAACATGGCCTATCTCAGTATAGACTTTACCGGGCTGACAGGTGCGACGCAAATGGAGATCGCCTCCGGGAAAGAGTTATTTTGGGTTTTTGATAAGGCCGGGAAAGAGGTTCAGATCAGCAATAAAGTTTTGCACCGCATAAAGGCTACCATGGAAGCCAGCAGTATTGTAGATATGACGGTCAAGATCCCATATCGCCTGAAAACGGACAACAATATTTACACCATACATTTTCGTTGGGAAAGCCCGGATAAGAGTAAGAATATAGATATCCTTACATCGAAATAGCTTTATTAGTTGAAAGGTTTATTGGTTGAATAGTTCCGTGGAAGACATTACCGACATACGGAAGGTCTGATATGCGAAAGATACAAATTCAACTCCCAGCCCCCGGGTAATAAAGAGACCTGCTAACAATCAACTAATCAACCATTCAACCAATCAACTAACTTTTATAATTTAAGGTCTCACCCCCTATTTTAATAACCAATTCTTTTGAAACAGATTCTTCTACCCTTCCGATCACCTGTGCGGCAATACCGAATGAGGTTGCGGTATCAATCATTACCTGCGCGTCAGCGGCATCACAATATATTTCCAGGCGGCAACCCATATTAAATACTTCATACATCTCTTTCAGGCTGCTGCCGCTGCCCTCGCGGATCAGCTCAAATACTAAAGGCGCCGGAAACAAAGTATCCTTTATGATTCGGAAATTACCCGGCAGGTATTTTAAACATTTTGTTTGTCCGCCACCGCTGCAATGAATGAGCCCATGGATCTTTTCAAAATGTTCCGCCAGCAATTTTTTCATGACCGGAGCAAATGTCCGCGTCGGACTCAGCAATAACTTCCCTATGGTCGTCGGTCGTCGGTCGTCGGTCGTCGTTCTTCCGTGGTCGGGTTGTCGGGTGACGGGTGACGGGTTGTCGGGTTGCGGCTCGTCTGTCGTCCGTAGTCGGTGGTCGGTGGTCGGTGGTCTGTGGTCTGTTGTCTGTGGTCTCCGGTCTGTAGTCTCCCGTCTCCCGTCCCCAACCACATCCCCCAACCTATACTTCCCGATATACACTACGGCATCATCGAGGTTGTTATCAAAACTTTCTTTAAAATCCTTACTGTATGATTTATCCAACAGGTCGTGCCGGGCGCTGGTAAGACCGTTGCTGCCAATGCCGCTGTTGTATTCCGTTTCATAATTAGCCTGCCCGAATGATGCGAGGCCCACGATAACATCTCCTGCTTTTATTTTATCGTTGCTGATGATCTTATTTTTCTGTATACGGCAGGTCATGGTACCGTTGACTGCCACCGTTCTCACGACATCGCCCACATCTGCTGTTTCCCCGCCCAGGTAATGAATACCCACACCGTGTTCCTTCAGCATGTCAAACACTTCCTGCGTGCCGCTAATGATCTGTTCCAACACCTCGCCCGGTATGAGATTTTTATTGCGGTCGATCGTAGAATTAAAAATTATATTGTGGGAGATACCGACACAAAGCAGGTCATCCAAATTCATTACCACAGCATCCTGTGCAATGCCTTTCCAGACAGAAAGGTCACCCGTCTCTTTCCAATACAGGTATGCAAGAATGCTTTTTGTTCCCGCACCGTCTGCATGCATCACATTTACAAAATCCTTATCTCCCCCAAGGTGATCAGGATATATTTTACAAAAAGCATTCGGGAAAATGCCCTGGTCAAGATTTTTAACAGCAGCATGCACTTCTTCCTTCTGTGCAGAAACACCGCGTTTTGAATATAGAGACATGGTGAAGGTTCAAGGTTTAAGGTTCAAGGTTTGGTTTCACCCCGACAGCGGTTGCAAACCCTGTCGGCGGTTTTATTACCCCGTCATCGGTTGTTTCGATCCTATCCGCTGCAAAATAAATGTTATGCTGACGATTTTCAATATTCATTTCTCAACTACTTTTGCACCGAAAATATGAATGTGTACACCGATATTGATTCGCTCCCGCAGTTTCCTAATGCAGTAATTACAACAGGTAGTTTTGACGGGGTACATGCCGGGCATGTTCAGATCATCGAACAGCTTATAAAAGAAGCAAAATCGGTAAATGGCACGCCGGTGATAATTACTTTTTATCCTCACCCCAAACATGTAGTGGGGCCTCAGCAATCCTCTCCGAAGGAACCTCACCTATCCTCTCCGAAGGAGAGGGAAATTGCGGAGAACCCAACGGAGAAAAGTGCGGATGAAAAGAATGTTAAGATGGATAATAAACTTGTATACATCCTTAATACGCCTCAGGAAAAATATGATCTGCTGCAAAGCAAAGGGATTGAAAATATCGTGGTGGTGCCT
>JBBJLU010000036.1:0-23974 GCA_037719665.1 Ferruginibacter sp. | reverse complement strand
TGCAAAACGAACCCCTTTAATTTCGAGTTTTTTGATCAGTTCTTTACTGAAATGCAGTCCTGCAGTAGGGGCTGCTACAGCACCTTCGTGCTTGGCGTAAACGGTCTGATACCTTTCTTTATCATCTTCTTCCGGCTTGCGCTTAATATATTTGGGCAACGGCGTTTCTCCCATAAAATCCAACATTTTACGAAATTCTTCATCGGTACCGTCCCAAAGAAAACGGATCGTTCTGCCACGGCTGGTTGTGTTATCGATCACTTCCGCTACCAGTTCATCACTTTCGCCAAAATATAATTTATTCCCTACCCTGATCTTCCGGGCCGGGTCTACGATCACATCCCACAAACGGTTGGTCTTATTGAGTTCCCTCAGCAGGAACACTTCGATCTTCGCACCGGTCTTCTCTTTCCGGCCGTACATCCTTGCCGGAAATACCTTTGTATTGTTTACTACAAATACATCCTTATCGTCAAAATATTCACGGATATCATTAAATACCCTGTTCTCAATGTTACCGGTCTTGCGGTTGATCACCATCATACGGCTGTCTTCTCTCTTCTTGGCAGGGTGTTGGGCAATAAGGTTCAAAGGGAGGTCGAACGTGAACTGGGATAATTTCATTTGTGGCTTTTACTGTTTTTATGTCAACGAATCGCCCTGAAAATTGTCGGAAAAATGAAAATTGACACGGCTTATTTTGTAATCAAAAACTTACTCTGTTACATGCCGTGCAGCGAGACTGCTGCTGAATAAGCCTCTGTTCGGGTTGAGGCACTTATCAAGGCATGATTTTTTAAAGTTGCAAAAATACAGATTTTATCTGATTTAAAGAAGCAAATTTTGGCCCGGAACGGAGGCCAGCAATTCTTTCGTATAATTTTCTTTAGGATGGAAAAAAATATCTTCGGATGTACCCGTTTCTATTATCCTTCCTTTTTCCATCACTATCACCCGGTCACTGATGTAGCGGATGACCGAGAGATCATGGGAAATGAAGATTGCGGTAAACCGGTAATCGGCTTTCAGTTGGTTGATGAGGTTCAGGACCTGTGCCTGCACGCTCACATCCAGCGCCGATACGCTTTCATCAAACAATAAAAAATCGGGGTCCATCGATAAGGCCCTTGCGATGCAAATGCGCTGCCGTTGCCCCCCGCTGAATTGATGGGGATAACGGGTAAGGCTATCCGTTTTCATATTCACCTTTTCGAGCAACCAGGCCGCTTTCTCCCTGCGTTGGTTCTTATTTCCCGACGGATCATGTACCCTCATGGGTTCCATGATCGCCTCCCCGATGGTAAGGCGGGGATTTAAAGAACCATAGGGATCCTGGAAAACGATCTGGAGGTCTTTTCTCAATAACCTCATTTCTGCCGCAGTACAGGTGGCAATATCTCTGCCTTCAAAAATTATTTTTCCTGCCGCCGGCTTCATCAATCCTAAAATAGCCCTCCCTAAGGTGGTTTTCCCGCAACCGCTTTCCCCTACTATGCCGATGGTCTCATTTTTCTTCACGCTGAAACTCACCCCATCAACGGCATGGAAGGACTCAGTAACTTTTCCAAGAAGATTTTTTTTTACGGGGAAACTGACGGTAAGGTCCTGCACCTCCAGGATGATATTACCCGGGGCATGCACCGGGGTATTTATTTTTGAGCTGATCTCTCCAGCCATCATTTCACTGATCACCGGGAGTTGATACCCTTTGTTATTCGCAGTTGGGCGGCATGCCAATAATGCTTTTGTGTACATATGTTCCGGCGAAGAAAGCATTTGCTTTGAGGGACCTTTCTCAACGATCTCCCCTTTATACATAACGACCGTTTCATCCGCCACGTCTGCAACCAATAAAAGATCATGCGTGATCAGGAGAACGGACATGCCCGTTTCTTTTTGGATCTTTTTCAGGAGCTCAAGAATATTTTTCTGTACCCTTACGTCCAACGCGGTGGTTGGTTCATCTGCTATCAGTAATGCCGGGTCGCAACTGATAGCCATCGCGATCATCACCCGTTGCTTTTGTCCACCGCTGATCTCGTGCGGGTAACGCTTCAGCATTTTTTCCGGCTCCGGTAATTCTACTTTGCGAAATAGCTCAATTGCCCGCGCCTTCGCGGCTTCCTTTGATAATTTTTTATGGAGCAGCAGGGATTCCATCACTTGTGCACCGCAGGTATGCAAGGGATTTAACGAGGTCATCGGCTCCTGGAATATCATCGCGATGGTATTGCCGCGAATGGTACGAATAGCCTTGGGAGAAAGTTTTAAAAGATCAACAGTTTCGAGCCCGTTCTCACTGAAAAGCATTTCGCCTTTCACTGTTGCCGATGCCGGGAGCAGTTGCATAAAAGCCAGGGCCGTAACGGATTTACCGGAACCGCTTTCACCGATCAGCGCGGTTATTTTTCCGCGTGGAATGTCGAAAGAAACTTTGTTGACCGCAGGGCCACCGGCATTTTGCCCGTCAAAAGAAACGCTGAGGTCCTTTACCTGCACAAGGGGCAACATGCAATTTAAAATTTGAGGTGTCTTACGGTTTGCCCGTCATTGATGAGTTGTTTTAACGAATCAATACCGATCTTCAAATGCCGTTCTACGAAAGTGGCCGTTACGGATTTATCACTTGCTTCGGTCTTCACGCCTTCGGGAACCATGGGGCTGTCACTTACCAATAATAAAGCGCCGGTCGGGATCCTATTAAAAAAACCTACAGTAAAAATTGTTGCGGTTTCCATATCAATTGCGTAAGCCCGCACTTTCTGCAGGTACTCTTTAAATACTTCATCATGTTCCCATACACGGCGGTTGGTGGTATAACATACTCCCGTCCAATAATCTTCTTCATGCTCGCGGATGGTGGTAGAAATGGCTTTTTGCAATGCAAAAGCCGGCAAGGCCGGTACTTCGGGCGGGAAATAATCATTACTGGTACCTTCTCCCCTGATAGCTGCGATGGGCAGGATAAGGTCCCCGATCTTATTGCGTTTTTTTAATCCCCCGCATTTCCCCATAAAGAGGACTGCCTTGGGTTTGATAGCGGTGAGGAGGTCCATAACAGTCGCTGCCCCGGGACTTCCCATCCCGAAATTAATGATGCTGATATTATCTGCAGTGGCGCATTGCATCGGCCGGTCCAACCCGGAGATCTTTACATTGTTCCATTGTGCAAACATCGTCACATAGTTGCTGAAATTGGTCAGCAAAATATATTCACCGAATTCTTTTAATGGCAGGCCGGTATATCGCGGCAGCCAATTTTCAACTATATCATCTTTTGTCTTCATGAACTTTGCGTTCGGCTAAAATTACGGATTTTGTTTTTAAAGCAGGAGGAAGCAGGAATGGTTATATTGTTATCGGTTAAATTTAAAAATGATCAGGATCATCTACCCCGAACAAAAGCCGGCCATCAAAACGGAGAACCGGAAAGAATATATTTTTTGCATCATCCGGAAACGTTGGATGAGCATCACCCCCGAGGAATGGGTGCGGCAGAACTTCTTACAGTATTGTATTCATGTGCTGCAATACCCCGCTTCCCTGATAGCTGTGGAAAAGCAGTTGCTGATCGGGGAGATGAAAAAGCGGTTTGATATTATAGTCTATAAAAATTCCGCCCCGTTCATTATCGTAGAATGCAAAGAAATGAAAGTGCTGTTGTCGGAAAGCACGATCCGGCGGGTACTGAATTATAATTCCTGTGTGCAGGCGGAGTATATGGTAGTGACCAACGGAAGTTTTTGTGCGGGTTTTAAAAAAGAAGAAAACAGGTTTGTGGAGATAAATGAAATTCCTTTTCACAAAGGGGCGTATGTAAAAAACCTTTCACCGCAGAGACTTTTTTATAGAGCCCATCCCCCGCCTTCCCGAGAGGAAAGAGCTGTACCTGTACAACTTTTTTGTATTCATTAATTATTGAAATTACTTTTTCTCCTTTTTTCTCTTTTTTAATCTCTCAGCCCTTTGTTCCCTTTTTCTCTTTGTTCTCTTAGTATAAAACTTTTAGCCCATCATCCGAAACGTCAAATTCACCCTTGCCTCCTTCACTTTTACAGATTTTGTAAGCCGGTGCAGCCAATGGCCTTGCGTATCATCCTTCATCGTGAGCAGGCTCCCGTTTTCGAGGATCAGAGAGACCGTCTCACCGGTCCTTTTATGTTTAAACATAAATTTTCTTTCGGCCCCGAAACTCAGCGAAGCGATTGTGCCGTTCTTCACCAATGCTTTTTCATCGTCGCTATGCCAGGCCATGGCTTCATCACCGTCGTGGTATAGATTGAGCAGGCAGGAATTGAAGACTGTCCCCGTTTTTTCTTCAGCGAGTTTTTTTAATGCGGAAAGTTCCTTCGTCCAGGGCAATGCATGCTTGGTGGTATTGGAATACGTATAGGAATAGGCCTCATCACCGTACCAGGCTGCTTTTCTTCTTGTAACAATATGTTTCCCGAATATGATAGCCTCATCATTTTTCCATGCAATATTGTTCAGTAAAATAGCTGTGTATGCATTAGCTTCCGCTATACTCATGATCCTTCCGAAATAATTTACCGTACCATCATGCGGTAAAAGATTTTCTGTTTTATCTACGCTGAAAAGTTCCATGATTATTTATTCATCGCAGGTCGATGATTATTTTGAATTTTGAATTTTAAATATGAACCCTTCGCAGAAACTTTTTCGGCCCATCCCCCGCCTTCCCGAGAGGAAGGAGCTGTACCTGTACAACTTTTTTTAATTCATTAATTATTGAAATTACTTTTTCTCTTATTTCTCTTTTTTAATCTTTTAACCCCTTTTTCTCTTTGTTCCCTTAGCCTAAACCTTTATTACCTTTTTCTCTTTTTTCCCTTCTTAAACTTTTAGCCCCTTGTTCCCTTTCTCTCTTTGTTCCCCTAGCCTCAACTTCTAGCCCCGCGCCCCTTCCCAACCAATGATAGCGCTCTTCCTTTCCGCGCCCCACATATACCCTCCGCTCATACCGGTAGATCGTATCACGCGGTGACAGGGGATCAGGAACGCGACAGGATTACTGCCGATGGCAGTGCCCACCGCTCTGGATGCTCCAGGACTGTCAATACTTTCCGCGATCCTGCCATAGGTGGATAATTTACCCGAGGGGATCTTCAATAGAGTTTCCCAAACTTTCAATTGAAAGTCGGTTCCTTTTAAATGCAACCTGATCTCCTCCGGTTTCGCGGGGCTATGTGTGAAAATATACAAAGCATTTTGTTGGATCAGGTCTGTCATTTGTTTAAACCCTGCATTGGGAAAATGAAGCCGGAGATCATCCAAGGCATTTTTTTCATCTTCTGCAAAGGCCATATAGCAAATCCCTTTTTTGGTAGAAGCGACTGCAATATTCCCGAACGGCGTTTCCGCAAAACTGTAATTGATCTGCAGCGTTTCTCCGCCGTTCTTATACTCTCCCGGTGTCATGCCTTCAATTTTTACAAACAGGTCATGTAATCTGCCGGTACCGGAAAGCCCGGTCTCATATGCGGTATCAAAAAGGTTAGCCTGTTTCTCCTTCAGCAAATTTTTTGCATAGCCTATGCTTATATACTGAAGAAATTTCTTGGGGCTTACACCTGCCCAATCGGTAAACATTTTTTGAAAATGAAAAGGACTCAGGTGCACATGCGCAGCTACCTCATCAAGGTTCGGCTGGGTTTTAAAATTGGCACCGATATAGCGGATCGCTGCAGCTATGCGGTCGTAATTCAAATTTCCCTGTGGGTTCATTCCTTTCTTTTATAACTCAAAAATACTTTTATGCAACTGAACGATCAACCCGATAATTGCGGATTCCGGTTTTCGGCATAAAATTCATAAAAAAACCCGGGAAGAACCCGGGGTTGAAAAAATATTAAAAAAGGATCATGGGAAAATTCCCAATTCGCCGTAGCTGGTAGCCACTTTATTGATCGCATTCACATAGGCTGCGGTACGCATATCCGGTATTTCCGGGTTGCTGTTCCAGATCTCCATGATCTCTCTTGTAGCAGTGATCATAGATTCTTCGAGGCCGCTGTGCACCAGGTCCACTTCTTCGGGACCGTGCATGATGAAAGCGCGTTCTTTGTCGTCCACTTTTTTACCCGTAAGTCCCTCGATCTGGGCTAAAATATGGGTGTTCAGGTTTTCGGTGAAACGCTTTTCCATACGACCGTAACGTACGTGGCTAAGGTTTTTCAGCCATTCAAAATAGCTCACCGTAACACCGCCGGCGTTCAGGAACATATCGGGCACACAAAGTATTCCTCTCTCGGTAAATATTTCATCTGCTTCCGGAGTACAGGGGCCATTTGCGGCTTCGCCGATTATCTTCGCTTTTACCCTCGGTGCATTTTCCCCGTTGATCACATTCTCCAGTGCTGCCGGGATAAGGATATCACATTGCAACTCCAGCGCATCTGTATTCATAATTAAATTGGTGGCGCCCGGGAAATTTAAAATGGAGCCGGTCGCCTTCCTGTGTTGGAAAACGTCTTCTTCATTTAACCCCTCCGGGTTCATGATCGCACCTTCATATTCAGCCAGCGCTATTACTTTTGCACCGCCGAGGCGGAAGTATTTTGCGCAGTGATAACCTACATTTCCCAATCCCTGTACCACCACTGTTTTATTATGTAACCCCACTTCAAAGCCAAGCTTATACATAACGTCCGGCATATTGCATATTTCACGAATACCGAAATACACCCCGAGACCAGTGGCTTCCGTACGTCCGCGTACACCACCCTGTGTTACCGGCTTACCGGTAACACAACCGGCAGCATCAATTTCGCCGGGCTTCAGTGACTGGTAAGTATCCACGATCCAACTCATTTCTCTTGCGCCGGTTCCGTAATCCGGGGCCGGGACGTCGATGCCGGGGCCAATGAAATTTTTCTTCACCAGCTCGGCAGTATACCGGCGGGTAATTTTTTCCAATTCGTATTCCGAATATTTACGGGGATTGATCTTGATCCCGCCTTTACCGCCGCCGAAGGGTACATTCACGATCGCACATTTATAGGTCATCAGCGATGCAAGAGCCATCACTTCATCCTGGTTCACTTCATCGCTGAAACGAATACCGCCTTTGCAGGGTGCTTTATGGTGACTGTGCTGGACACGATAGGCTTCAATTACTTCAATAGAGCCGTCATCTCTTTTCAGGGGAAAACGCATTTGGTAGACACTGTTACACGCTTTTATTTGTTCCAGGATCCCGTGATCGAACTTGGTGAATTTTGCAGCTTTATCAAAGCTTCTTTCTACACTCTGGAAGAAACTATAATTTGGATTTGAACTCATACGATCTGTTTTATTTCAGTTTGTAAATGTAATTAGGAATTATGAGTTAGGAATTATGAATTATGAATTGCAATTTTTTGGGCTTTAGGAATCGTTTTATTATCGATTTGTGTCTTTTTCAAGCCTGGAGATCTTTCGGTCAATAGTAAATACGTAAATAAACAGGCCCAATAAAATAGTAAGACATACTGCCACTACCACATATATTTTGCCATTGCTGCGCATGGTATCCGCCATTTCCACTCCCTGCACCTGTCCGAAAACCACGGAAACGGATAATAGTCCCCCGACAAGTAACCATAGACGGGAAACAAAAAACAGTAAAGGTTGTTTTTTACGCATGAAGGAGGTTTTTATCTTTAATTAATTCGATCCTTATTTTTAATGTCGCTATCCATACGGCCAACAGGGTCCACCCGATAACAGCCGGGTAAAACACCATCCTCAGCCTTTCATCCACATCTTTAAAATTTAATGCCGGGTTGCCTCCCTCACCGCCTTCCCCACCGGGGTGCAGGCTGCCCACCATACGCGGAATGATCCAGATGGAGGGAAATAACATGGCAAAAGCAAAGATATTATAGACCGCACCTACCCTTGCCCGTTTGTCGATATCTGTAAAGGAACCGCGGAGCACAAAATAAGCACCGTAGATCAATAAGGCTATGGCTGCGCCAATGAGTTTGGGTTCTTTGAGGATGCCTGCCAGGCTTTGGTTTTGGTCCGAGATCCATGTATAATTTGCCCAGATAAAACCCGTGGCATAACCGAGAATGCCCAGGTAGGAGCCGACCGCTGCAAAATTTTTCGCGAAAATGTCATTTCGGTAATGAAAGCCCCGCAGATATTTGATACTGTAAACTGCACTTAGGATAAAGTGGATCATCATGGCCATCCACATGCACACATGAAAATAGAGATTGCGGATGCTTTCATTCAGAATAGGCAGTGCCGGAATATCCATTAAAAAACCACCTACTACTGTATAGATCAGCAGGATCAACGACAATATTTTCCACCAATTTTTCTTCAAAAGAAGGTAAAATTTTTATGAGGCTGCAAAGTTAGGGAGAAGCGGGCTAAAAGTGCAGGCTAGGAGAACAAAGAGAAAAAGGGAACAAGGGGCTAAAAGATTGGCTAGGGGAACAAGGAGAAAAAGGGAACAAGGGGCTAAAAGTTGAAAAAGGTTAATAAGATAAAAAAAGCCTCTGCGAAAACTCTGCAAGCTCTGCGGCTCTGCGGTGAAAAAAAATCTAAAAGTTTAAAAAGGGGAAAAAGAAGAAAAAAGGAAGTGAACAAAGAGATTCAAAAAGTGGAACAGGTTCAGCTCCTTCCTCTCAGGAAGGCGGGGGATGGGCCAAACCCGCAACCCGTCACCCGCAACACGTCACCCGCAACACGTCACCCGCAACCCGTCACCCGCAACACGAAACACCTCACTCTTTCCACAAATAAGGAAACAAAATAACAGCCAATACAAACACCAGTATATCCAACCCGCTGATCAGGCCGACCAACTGCCATAGGGCACCCTCGCGAAAAACTTCCGAGAATGCGGATTTACTCAAACGCATCAACAACAACAACTGCGGTAAAATGACCGGGAAACCCAGGATCGCGATAAGTGCAGCATTTTGGTTAGCCTTTGCAGCGATGGCGCTCATTAAAGTGAAGGTGAGGCTGATCCCGGTGCCGCCCAACAAAACGATTCCATAAAACCGCATAGCATCGGTTACCGGGCTGTCTAAAAAAACATAGAAAAGCAGCAGGCTCACGCTGCTCATAATAAGCATCAGCAAAATATTATACAGCAGTTTGGCCGTAATAAATTCCACCGGGGAGGATATGGTATAATAATATAACAGCAGCCCCCGGCTTTCCTGCAAAAAACTTTTAGCCACTGTATTCACACAAACGAACAGTTGAATGACCCAAAAAAGGCTGTTCCACACTTCAGCATCCGGGCTTTCCGGCATGGATAGGAACAATACAAAAACAGTAGAGGCAATGTAAAGCACAATACCATAAAAGGTATGCTGCCGGCGCAGTTCGAGCAGGATGTCTTTTTTTAATAAAGCGAAGATTCGGTTGAACACGGTGCAAATTATGAAAATGCCATTGGAAATTGGGTGAAGTCGCTAATAATTGAAGGTTGTAAAATGGAATTGGGAATTAGGAATTGGGAATTGGGTGAAGTCTATGAGATTCGATATTCTTTACAGGTATCGTTGATCTGTATTTTTTGTAGTATCAACTCTGTGAGCCTCTGTGAAAATCCTCCGTGTCCCTCTGTGGTTAAATTTTTAAACACGTGGTTTTTTAACCCGGAACAGATTTGTTTTTACGATATTATCATAAACTTGGCACAGCATGGATTTTACCCAATTCCCAATTCCTTCTCCCACACAGTTTAGCTATTCGATGAGTTCACCGCAAATTGAAGAGCGCACCCAATTCCAAATTCCCAATTCCTAATTCCCTCTGCCCCAAATTCATCATTCCTAATTCATAACTCATAACTACCCCTCCCCGGTCCGCAATTTGATACATCATCAGAAACGATCATTATGAAAAGAGACGGCGCCTTAGAAAGTCTGTGGCAATTTAAATTGGAAGATTATCAGCCAAATAATAACATGCCTTCTGCTGAAGAAGAATTCGACGTGTTGATCGCGGGTGGCGGAATGACAGGCATTGTCACCGGTTTCCTGCTGCAAAAGGCCGGGAAAAAATGCATTATCGCGGAAGCGCATACCCTTGGTTTCGGAACCAGCGGCGGTACAACTGCCCACCTCAATACTTTTTTTGATACCACCTATGCTGAAGTCTCCGACAATTTCGGGAAGGATGAAGCAGCTCTGTTGGCATTGGCAGCGCAGGAGTCCATCAACCTGGTAAAACAACATACGGGGGAATATAATATTGCCTGCGACCTGGAAGAAAAGACCGGTTATGTTTTTTCTTTAAATGAAGAACAGGACAAGGCATTAGAAAAGCTCGTGGAATCATCAAAGGAAGTAAACGTGGCCATGGATATCATCAATGATTCTCCTTTCCCGATCCCTTATACGAAGATCGCCTCTGTACCCGGCCAGGCACAGTTTCATCCTTCGGCCTATATTTTCGGTTTGGCAAAAGCTTTTGAAGCTGCCGGCGGGATCATCCTCACCGGTTGTCGGGTAACCGGCACAGATGAAGCTTCAGTCATAATTATTAAAACTTCCAAAGGTGACATAAAAGCAAGGAACCTTATCTGGGCAACCCATATCCCGCCCGGTGTAAACCTGCTGCATTTCCGAGCGGCACCCTACCGCAGTTATGTGATCGGTGTTACTTTAAATGATAATAATTATCCCGATGCCATGGGGTATGATATGGAGGACCCTTATCATTATTACCGCTCCCATACCATTGACGGCAAAAAATATTTTATCGCCGGCGGGGAGGACCATAAGACGGCCCATGAAGAGAATACTGAAGTTTGTTTCCGCAACCTGGAGAGTTATGTGCGAAAATATTTCGACGTTAAAGAAGTGGCGTTCAAATGGTCCTCGCAATATTACCAGCCTGCAGACGGGCTGCCGTATATCGGGCATCTGCCGGGCAACGGCGACAATATTTATGTGGCCACCGGTTATGGCGGGAACGGTATGATGTACAGTCATATTGCCGCAATGACCCTCAGCGATATCCTGCTGAAAGGTGACAGTAAGTACCGGAAATTATTTGATCCCAACCGCGTAAAACCCGTTGCGGGATTTGCAGAATTTGTAAAAGAAGGTGCAGACGTGGTGAAGAATTTTATCAGCGGGAAATTCAGTGCGGAAAAAATAAAATCATTCAGCGAACTGGCCGCAGGAGAAGCTAAAGTGGTGAAATACGAGGGCGAAAAGATCGCGATGTATAAAGATGAACAACATACCGTGCATGCGGTTAACCCATCCTGTACCCATGTTCATTGCACCGTTTCCTGGAACAGCGCGGAAAGGTCATGGGACTGTCCGTGCCACGGCGCACGCTTTTCCTGCACGGGTGAAGTGCTGAATGGGCCTGCGGTTAAGGATCTTGAAAAAATTGAGATCATATAATTAGAGTGAGGATTCAAAGTTCAAGGTTCAAGGTTTGTCAAATCAGTTCAAGGTTCAAAGTTCAAGGTTCAAGGTTGGTCTGCAGCTTTTGATACTTGTCATCGATAGGCGGCTTCAAATCCGGAATCCGTCAAAGCAGGTCGGAAATTTCAAAGCTTTAACCTTGAACCTTCAACTTTGAACCTTGAATCGCTATCCTTGAACCTTGAACCTTAAACCTTCTCCTCCAACGCGCATCGCCGACATCGCGGTTCATAAATATCTTTTTCACCGAGAAGCACCTGCTCCTCATCTGCGGTCTTCCGGTAAGAGATGTTGGCAATGTTGCCGCAGCGAACACAGATCGCATGTAGTTTGGTGATATAATCCGCAACTGCCAAAAGGTTGGGCATTTGCCCGAAAGGCTTACCGAGATAATCCATATCCAGGCCCGCAACGATCACGCGAACACCTTTTCGCGCGAGTTGCTCACATACTCCCGCAATATCCGCATCAAAGAACTGGGCCTCATCAATTCCCACGACATCACAATCCGTTGCCTTAGCAAGAATGCTGTTTGAAGAAGAGACCGGTGTGCTGTGTATGAAATTAGTATCGTGGCTTACAATTTTAATTTCGTCGTAACGTACGTCTATGGCCGGTTTGAAGATCTCCGCTTTTAAGTTGGCGATCTTTACACGCTTCAGCCTGCGGATGAGTTCTTCCGTTTTGCCGCTGAACATGCTGCCGCAGATCACTTCTATCCATCCCCTTCTTTCGCCCTGCCAATTTGGTTCTATGAACATTTTGTCTTTTTAATAATAGTGTTGCGTAACTTTAACGCAGGTTGCAAAGATTAAAGTTTATCATCGAAAGGCAAAACAAAAGCCGCTTTAATTGTTCATAATAATAAAGTAAGCAATATATGGAACGGGTGGAAACACTTTGTAATTTATTGGCAGAGAAGATCCGGAATAAAGCGTCGGTCAATGACCTGCTGAATACCGTGAAAATGTTGGAATCCGAACTGATCCACCTGAAGAATACGACCCCTCCGGCGGAGAACAAACAGGCTGCCGCGGTAAATATTTCCAAAAGATTTGAACAGGTTGCTGCCGCAGAAAATAATACAGCCCCGGAAGAAGAAGAAAAGATAACGGAGATCCTGCAGGTAGATGAAGCGGAGATCGAAGCGGAACTCGAAGAGATCAAAAGAAATGTATCGGACCGGAATAAAATAAGCATTAAGAATAAGCCGGCTGTTTATTTTGATCCGTAGATGATATTCCTACCCTCGCAGGAAGACACCCCGCACCGGCAACTGTTGAACCGGCAAAAGAAATTCATGAGCTTATTCCGGTAAATAATTCCGCTTCACTGAATGAAACCCTGCACCGTCCTAAAAGCGAAGTGAAGGATAACATCCGCGACACGCCGGTAAAAGACCTGAAAAAAGCGATCGGTGTAAATGACCGTTACCAATATATCAATGAATTGTTTCGCGGCGATGAGGCCATGTACGAAAGAAGTATAAAGACGATCAACAGCTTCGCTATATTCCGGAAGCGGAATACTGATACGCGGGTGAAATTAAAACTCGGTTGGGACGATAAAAATGAGACCGTTCAGCAATTTGATCAGTTGGTAAGAAGACGTTTCTCCTGAAGATACCCCAGGATCTTTTCCGTGGCACCCCTTTTTTCATATACATAATTCCGGCTGAGCGCCGAAGCTTTTTCTGCTGCAGCTTTATCACTGAACAGCCTATTTAGCAAGGCTTCCAGTTCCAATGCGTTGTTTACCGGGAACGCCCCGCCGATCTCACTCAGCTCAGTAGCTTCATGAAATTTTTCATATACCGGGCCGAAGATCACCGGTTTTCCGTAAACAGCCGCTTCAAGGATATTATGAATGCCGCTGTTGGTGAAACCACCGCCTACATAAGTGATATCTGCCAATTCATATAAACGGGACAGCATACCGATGTTGTCAATGATGAGCACCTGCGGAGCGCCGTTATCTGCAACATATTCAGAATAAAATAAGGCGTTCCCGAAAAGTTTTTTTGCTTCATGCAACCGTTTGTTGTCTATCTCATGCGGGGCGATGATAAATTTTACCGTAGGATGAATTTTTACATAATGAACCAACAGTTCCTCGTCTTCTTCCCATGTGCTGCCGGCCACGATCAGTTTATTACCCCGGCCAAAATCCGCTAAATGAACCGGTAACGGTGAGCGGTTTTCAGCTATGGCAATTACCCGGTCAAACCGGGTATCGCCCGCAGGCACTGCCTGTGCGGCCATACCAACGGAACCAAGCAGGTTTACGGAATGCTCATCCTGTACAAATATGCGCGTAAAACAACCAAGCATTTCTTTCCAGATGCCGCCGTACCGGTTAAAAAAAGGCTGTCCCTCGCGAAAGACGGCTGAGACCAAAACAACAGGGATCTTTTTATCGCGAAGTGCGGTGAGGTAATGATACCAATATTCATACTTGACCCAAAGGACCAGGTGAGGCTTTACGATCGCTGTAAAAAGCGCGGCATTTTTTTTTCCGTCTGCCGGCAGGTAAAATATACCGTCTGCACCGGGATAATCTTTGCGGATCTCATAACCGCCGGGGGAGAAAAAGGTCAATAAAATTTTATAAGAAGGGTATCGCGCTTTGATCTGCTCCAACACCGGCCGGCCTTGCTCAAACTCCCCGAGGCTGGCGCAATGCATCCAAACTGTTTTTGCGGACGGGCCGATATGCTCACGCCATTGCCGCAGTTCGGTAAATAAGTTCTTCCTGCCCTTCACCCATGCCCGGGCTTTCCGGTTGAACAACGACGCAATGCGGATCCCCGCAGTGTATAGAATAAGAAAAATATTATAGAAAAAAATTCCCAACCGTATGTTTCCTACAAATGTATAAGCAAATTGTTGCTTAACTTCCTATTTCGGAGAAATGTTTGAAGAGGGAATTCAGACATTCAAAATTGTATATTTGCGTCTCCAAATCAGCTTATGAGGCAACTTCAAATGGTTGATACCGCTACGCAGTATCAGAAAATAAAATCCGAAACGGATGCGGCAGTGCTGGCCGTTATGGAGAGTTCCCGTTTTATCGGGGGCCCTGTCGTTAGCAGTTTTACGGATAACCTTGCCAAATATCACGGGTCAAAGCATGTAATCCCCTGTGCCAACGGAACTGATGCACTGCAGATCGCCATCATGGCACTGGGACTGCGGCCGGGCGATGAGATCATTACACCTTCCTTTACTTATATCGCTACAGTTGAAGTGGCCGCACTCCTGGGGGTCAGGCCCGTTTTTGTGGAAGTGAACAAACAAACTTTTTGTATAGAGCCCGCGGCAATAGAAAAAGCCATCACTGCGAAAACGAAGGCGATCATTCCCGTGCATTTGTACGGGCAGGCAGCGGACATGGATGCTATCATGACGATCGCGAAAAAGCATAACCTTTTCGTGATAGAGGATAATGCGCAGGCCATCGGCAATGAGTATACTTTCCCTGACGGCTCTGTAAAAGACCGACAATAGGCCATATAGGCTGCACTTCATTTTATCCTTCCAAGAACCTCGGCGCATTCGGCGACGGCGGTGCCATGTTCACTGATGATGATGCATTGGCGGAAAAAATGAAAATGATCGCTTCGCACGGGCAAAGCCGGCAGTATTACCATGATGTGGTAGGTTGCAATTCGCGGTTGGATGCCATGCAAGCGGCCATTTTAGATATTAAGCTTCGCCACCTGGATGAGTATAACCTGGCCCGCCGCAAAGCGGCGGACTATTATGATGCTGCATTTGCCGGCAACAAACATATTACTGTGCCTTACCGCGCTCCCAACAACAAACATGTATTTCATCAATATACCATCCTGCTGCACGGTGTGGACCGGGATAACCTGCACCGTCAATTGGCTGCAGCAGGCGTGCCGTCCATGATCTATTACCCTGTGCCGGCGCATAAGCAGAAGATGTTTGATCATTTCGGCGGTGAACAACCTCAACTGGAGGACACGGATTGGCTCACCGAACGCGTGATCTCTTTACCGATACATACCGAGTTGGATGAAGAACAACAGGCATTCATTGTGCAACATGTATTGGATATTATAAACGGGAAAAAATAACTTTATGAAAATAGCTGTGGTAGGTACAGGTTATGTAGGCCTCGTTACCGGGACCTGCTTTGCGGAAACAGGCAACAACGTGACTTGCGTTGATGTAAATAAAACCAAAATAGACAGCCTCTCCCGGGGTGAGATCACTATTTATGAGCCCGGCCTTGAAAAAATATTTTTAAGGAATCTTAAAGAAGAGCGGTTAAGTTTTACACAATCATTAAGTGAAGGAATAAAAGATGCGGAGATCATTTTCCTTGCGTTACCCACACCACCCGGCGAAGACGGCAGTGCTGATATGAAATATATTTTAGGCGTGGCGGAAGACTTGGGTAAATTAATCAAACCGGGAGAATACAAAGTGATCGTAGATAAAAGTACGGTCCCTGTAGGAACAGCGCAACGGGTAAAAGCCGCTATATTAAAAGCGGGTAGTGCAGATGAAGAATCATTTGATGTCGTAAGCAACCCGGAGTTTTTGAGAGAAGGCGTAGCAGTTGAAGATTTTATGAAACCCGATCGTGTTGTTATCGGTACCTCTTCCGCGCGGGCCACAAAGATCATGAATGAACTGTATGCGCCCTTTGTTCGCCAGGGCAATCCCGTAATATTTATGGATGAAGCTTCGGCAGAATTGACGAAGTATGCAGCCAATGCTTTCCTGGCTGTGAAGATCAGTTTTATGAATGAGATCGCGCAAATGTGTGAAAGGTTGGGAGCAGACGTGGATATGGTGCGAATGGGTATAGGGAGCGATCAACGGATCGGCAAAAGATTTTTATTCCCGGGTATTGGCTACGGCGGAAGTTGCTTTCCGAAAGATGTGCAGGCACTGGCTAAAATGGCCGACGATGCAGATTATAATTTCCGAATAATAGATGCGGTAACTGAAGTAAACGAAAAACAAAAACTCCATTTGATCCCGAAAATAAAAGATTTTTTCGGCGGCAATATAGAGGGTAAACATTTTGCATTATGGGGACTTGCTTTTAAACCCAATACTGATGATATAAGGGAAGCACCGGCTTTTTATATGATCGATGCCCTGCTGGCTGAAGGTGCAACCGTCACGGCCTTTGACCCTGAAGCGATGACAAATGCAAAGATCAGTCATGCCGGTAAAATAAAATTTTCTGAAAGCCAGTATGAGGCACTGGACAATGCTGATGCCCTCATCATTGCAACGGAATGGAATGAGTTCCGTACACCGGATTTCGAAAAAATAACTTCACTCCTCAGATCAAAAGCCATATTCGACGGAAGAAATCTTTTTGACCCGGAACAAATGCGATCAGCCGGTTTTCATTATGTCGGCATCGGAAGAAAAACAATCGGCTAATTTTAAAAAAAATACATTGCAAAAAAAAATACTCATCACAGGAGCAGCCGGATTTTTAGGATCACATTTATGTGACCGCTTTATAAAAGAAGGCTATTATGTAATCGGGATGGATAACCTCATCACCGGGGACTTGCAGAACATCGGGCATCTTTTCAAACTCCCGCAGTTTGAATTCTATCACCACGATGTTTCAAAATTCATTCATGTTACCGGCCCGCTGGATTATATCCTGCATTTTGCATCCCCCGCGAGCCCGATAGATTACCTGAAGATCCCGATACAAACATTGAAAGTAGGATCCCTTGGAACGCACAATTGCCTGGGCCTTGCCAAAGCAAAAAATGCGCGCATCCTGGTAGCGAGCACCAGCGAGGTGTACGGTGATCCCCTGGTACATCCGCAACCGGAAGAATATTGGGGTAATGTAAACCCTGTGGGGCCACGCGGTGTTTATGATGAAGCGAAACGTTTCCAGGAAGCCATTACGATGGCATACCATACTTTTCATAAACTCGATACCCGGATAGTGAGAATTTTTAATACATATGGACCGCGGATGCGGCTCAATGACGGACGTGCTTTGCCGGCCTTTATCGGTCAGGCGCTTCGCGGGGAGGACCTTACCGTTTTCGGAGACGGCAGCCAAACCAGGAGTTTTTGCTATGTAGATGACCTGGTAGAAGGTATTTATCGCCTATTGATGAGTGATTATCCCTACCCGGTAAACATCGGGAATCCCGATAATATTACTTTAAAAGATTTTGCCGAAGAGATCATACGGCTCACGGGTACCGCACAAAAGATCGTGTACAAACCTTTGCCGGTAGATGACCCGAAACAACGTCAACCCGATATTACAAAAGCAAAAAAAATATTGGCCTGGGAACCCACGGTGAGCAGGGCCGAAGGACTCGTAATTACGTATGATTATTTCCGTAATCTGCCGAAAGAAGAATTACTTAAACTGCCGAAGGAATTTTTAAAAAGCGAAAATAATCTCATCAATTAATCGGTACATGTACACGGAACTCCTTGAAAAGAAAGCAACGTTGGCAGTGATCGGTCTCGGGTACGTGGGACTTCCGATCGCGTTGGAATTTGCAAAAAAAATTAAAGTGATCGGTTTTGATATAAACAGTGATCGCATTAATATGATGCAAAACCGTATCGATCCCAGCCGTGAACTCTTACCTGCAGCATTTGAAGGTTGCGATATAGAATTTACGGATGATCTGCAGCGGTTGAAAACAGCCAATTTTTTTATTGTCGCGGTCCCCACACCGCTGAGCGGAAGGAAGCTGCCTGACCTGGGCCCTGTGCTGGAAGCCAGTCAAACGATCGGCAAAGTCATTAAGAAAGGAGATTATGTGGTCTTTGAAAGTACCGTTTACCCCGGCTGCACCGAAGAAGATTGTATCCCGGTGATCGAAAAAATTTCCGGGCTGAGGCCCAACACAGATTTTAAATTCGGGTACTCCCCCGAACGCATAAACCCCGGGGATAAAGAACGAAACATTACCAACATTGTAAAAATAGTCAGCGGCTGTGATGAAGAAAGCCTGGATACCATTGCGAAGGTGTATGAGATCGTAGTGAAGGCCGGCGTGCACCGCGCGCCATCTGTGAAAGTTGCGGAGGCAGCCAAGATCATTGAAAATACCCAACGCGATCTTAATATCGCCCTGATGAATGAACTCTCCCTGATATTCGGTAAAATGAACATCAATACATTTGATGTGTTGGAAGCTGCGGGAACTAAATGGAATTTCCTGCGATTCCAACCCGGTTTGGTGGGGGGACATTGCATTGGCATCGATCCCTATTACCTCACCTACAAATCAAAACAGCTTGGTTACAACAGTAATGTGATCCTTGCCGGGAGAAAGATCAATGATGCCATGCCCGAGTTTGTGGCTAAAAAAATATTACAACATATTTTAAGCAGGAACGGAAATGTAAAAAATGCCCGGGTGCTGGTCATGGGGATCACCTTCAAAGAGAATGTGAGTGATATTCGGAACAGCAAGGTAGCAGAAGTGGTAAAAGAATTGCAGTCTTATTCATTAAATGTTGATATTACCGATCCTTACGCTGATAATGATGAACTGAAAAAGGAAACCGGTTTTGAATTGGCACCTGACTTGGAGAAGGATTATGATGCAGTGCTGATAGCTGTGCCGCACGATGAATACAAGGCATATGATGATGAGCGATTTGCCGGCATCACAAAACCGGATGCGCTCATTTTTGACCTGAAAGGGATCTACCGGGGAAAGATCATTACCCGGCATTATACCAGTTTATGATCTTACAATTAAAATAAATCAAATGAATAATAGACTCCGATCTTAAAGCATTATTAATTATTCATTACTAAATTATCAATTATTCTATGCCGTTTACAAAAACAGATTTCCCCGGGCTGATGATCTTTGAACCGCGGGTTTTCCCTGACGACCGGGGTTATTTTTTTGAAAGTTATAATGCGGAGCTGTGCAATACGGAAGGGATAAATTTTACGTTTGTACAGGATAACCAAGCCCGTTCCGAATACGGGGTGATGCGGGGTTTGCATTTTCAGCAGCTACCACACGCACAAACCAAATTTATCCGGGCGCTTTCGGGAACTATCCTCGATGCAGTAGTTGATCTCAGGAAAGCCTCGCCAACATTCGGCAGGTCGTTCACTATCGAACTGTCGGCTGAAAATAAATTACAGTTGCTGGTACCGAAAGGTTTTGCACACGGTTACGCTGTACTGAGTGAGACCGCTGAAGTATTTTATAAAGTAGATACGTATTATAATAAGGCCTCGGAAGCCGGGATCCTGTATAACGATCCCGCGCTGAAGATTGACTGGAAGATAGAAAGCGGTAAAGAAAAGATCTCTGATAAAGACCTGGTCCTTCCGACGTTGGAAACTGTAAAAAGCAATTCGCTGTTTTGATAAACGATACAAAGCCTCAGAAAAATATTTTAATTACCGGCGCCCAAGGCCAACTCGGTTCCGAGTTTAAGGCATTGGCTGAAGCATTCCCGGGCTTTCATTTTATTTTTCATGGGAGGGACGAAATGGATATTACCGATGAAAAAGCAGTTGCGGATTTTTTTGACCGGCAACCGATCCGTATTTGTGTGAATTGCGCCGCCTACACTGCTGTTGACAAAGCGGAGGAAGAAAAAGAAATTGCTGAAAAAATAAATTCCAACGCTACAGCATACCTGGCAAAGGCCTGCAAAAAACACAACTCCGTTTTATTTCATATTTCCACAGATTATGTTTTTAACGGCCGGGGTACACAACCTTATAAGCCGGATGATACGACCGACCCGGTTAATTTTTACGGCATTACAAAGCTGGCCGGCGAACAGAAAGCAAAAGAAGAAAACCCCGGCACGATCATCATACGAACCTCATGGGTGTACAGCAGCTTCGGCAAGAATTTTGTAAAAACGATGCTGCGGCTGATGCATGAACGGGAATCTATCGGCGTTGTTGCAGATCAGAAAGGCACCCCTACTTACGCTGCGGACCTGGCAGCAGGGATCATGCAGATCATCAAAACAGAAAACTTTGTACCCGGTATCTACCATTATACGAATGGCGGAGAAACCACCTGGTATGGTTTTGCAAAGGAAATTGCGGCACAGATCCGGTCGGGCTGTATCGTGAACCCGCTAACCACCGACCAATTTCCTACCCCCGCAAAAAGGCCGGCCTACTCTGTAATGGCCAAAGAAAAGATCATCGATACTTTTAACATCAGTATCCCTCAGTGGGAGGACAGCCTGAAAGTTTGCCTTGCAAAGATCCGTGGCTGATGAGGATTTGATCTTTCCGAAGGAAAGGATATTCTTCTTTACATTATGTATTTTTGGATGTGCAAATATTTAATACGCAAAGCCGCATCATTGTAACCTGCAGCAACAGGCTCTCTTCTTATCTTGAAAAAGAGATCAGGGCCCTGGGGTTAGACCCGGTCCGTGTCTTTAAGACCGGTGTTGAATTACAAGGCAGCATGCAGGATTGCATAAAGTTAAACCTCAGCCTTCGTTGTGCGAGCCAGGTTCTTTTTTCCCTGAAAGAATTCCGGGCATTCAATGCCAATGACCTTTACAATGAACATAAAAACGGAATGGGAAGAGATCATCCCCGCAACCGTTATTTTTCCGTGAGCAGCAACGTAAGCAACGAGACCATCACCAACAATCTCTTTGCGAATGTGAAAGTAAAGGATGCTGTGGCAGACCGGTTTCGCGAAAAAACAGGCAGCCGGCCCGATTCCGGTTCTGACCTGCTGGGCGCTGTGATCCATTTGTATTGGAAAGAAGATCAGGCGGAGATCTTTTTAGATACTTCGGGTGAAACGATCGCCAAACACGGTTATCGAAAGATCCCCGGGAAGGCTCCGATGTTGGAATCCCTCGCAGCAGCCGTTGTTTATGCGTCAGTATGGGACAGGGAATCCGCTTTCATCAACCCGATGTGCGGGTCGGGTACCCTTGCCATTGAAGCAGCATTGATCGCTACCGGCAGGATGCCCGGCCTGTATCGCAACAATTACGCGTTCATGCATGTAAAAGGATATGAGGAAAACATGTATACAAAAGAACTTGCCGTTTTGCAGGAAAGTGTAAAAGAAAAAACCGGTCTGCTGATCATCGCTTCCGATATCAGCGAGGATGCAGTGAACATTTCTAAAGTGAATGCGGGCATGGCGGGTGTGGAAGAAATAATAAGTTTCGAGTTATGCGATTTTCAGCAAACCACGATACCGGAAGCCGCAGGGGGTGTGGTATTTTTTAACCCTGAATACGGTGACCGGCTCGGGGAAGAAAAAGAATTGGAAGCTACCTATTCCCTGATGGGAGACTTTTTAAAGAAAAAATGCAAAGGAAAGACCGGGTATATATTTACCGGGAACCTGGAACTCGGAAAAAAAATAGGACTAAAGCCAAAACGACGAATTGAATTTTATACGGGCAAGATAGATTGCAGGTTGTTTGAATACGAACTTTATCCCGGCTCAAGGGAGATCAATATTCCCGTGCCTGATTAGGCGGGGTAAAAATACGGCTTGCCTTCGGCAGGCGATCCCCGAAAATCCGCGGGAAAATTAAACCGCAAAGATTTTGGGCCACAAACAAGGGCCTGCCTTCGGCAGGTTTTTTTGAACACAGATAACGCTGATTCCACGGATTTTCACAGATCTTCTTGCCTTCGGCAGGGGATCCCCGATAATCCGCGTGCTTTATATCCCCGCTGATCTGCGGGAAAAAAATCTGTGAAGATCTGTTTCAAAATCTGTGTGCATCTGTGGGACCCGTTTTCCGAAAATCTGCCTGCAATCTGCTTCCCCCGGAAAGAGGCATCATTTTTGGTTTAGGCTATATACCTTATAACATAACCTAAACTATTATGGAACAAAACAAATTCCCCTTAAAATTTTTCACTGCGCTGGCTCTCGTGACTTCGATCACGGTATTTTCCTGTAACAACAATGATACGAATGATGCTACGGTAACGACAGATAATACGACAACCACCATGTCGGATACTGCCGCCACGATGCCGATGTCCACTGATACTACGGCTATGATGCCTCCTGCGACTGATGCTACTGCGATGGCTTCAACTACTACATCATCTACCACCGGGTCGGGTATGGCGAAACCAAATCCTGCTAAAAAAGGCATGAAAGGAAAAGTAAGTATCTCCATGCCTGCCGCCCCCACCGTAAAGGCAGAGGTAAAGGCAGATGCTTCGGGCGTTTATACCGGTGTAGATTATATTCCCTCATTCCCGGGCGGTACTGCGGGACTGCAAAAATTCTTCAACGATAATATTCAATATCCCCGCGATGCAGCAGCTGAAGGAGTGGAAGGGAATGTACGGGTAGGTTTTACCGTGGATGAGAACGGTAAATTAATGAACCCGATGGTAGAAGGAGTTAAAAGCGGGTATGGCCTGGACGAAGAAGCCATCAGGGTGATCAAAAAAATGCCGGTGTGGACCCCGGGTAAAGTAAACGGCAAGGCCGTTAAAACCAAATTTGTACTTCCCGTACAGTTTGCGTTATCTAATCAATAATTACGCTTCCTCAATAAAAGAATCCCGCGGTACTGATCGCGGGATTTTTATGTATCGAATATTCATGCCATGGTCTTCTTCAGGTTTTCATCCAAGGCATCTAAGAATTCTTCGGTATACAAATAATGTTTACCATGTTCTACTTTGTTCCCGTGGATACCTACTGCAAGGTCCTTCGTCATTTTGCCACTTTCTACTGTTTCTATGCAAACTTTTTCAAGCGCATTACAAAAATCGATCAGTGGTTGGTTATTGTCCAGTTTGCCGCGGAATGCCAGTCCCCTTGTCCACGCAAAAATGGATGCAATAGGATTGGTTGATGTAGGCTTGCCGGCCTGATGCTCGCGGTAGTGGCGGGTTACCGTACCGTGTGCGGCTTCCGCTTCCATTGTTTTACCGTCCGGTGTTACCAAAACGGAGGTCATCAATCCCAGGCTGCCGAAGCCCTGTGCAACTGTATCACTTTGCACATCCCCGTCATAATTCTTACAGGCCCAAACAAAATTACCGTGCCATTTCAATGCGCTGGCCACCATATCATCAATGAGGCGGTGCTCATAAGTAATATTGGCTTCCGCATATTTTGCCTTGAATTCATTTTGGTACACTTCTTCAAAAATATCTTTGAAGCGGCCGTCATATTTCTTCAGGATGGTATTTTTTGTAGAAAGGTACAGCGGCCATTTTTTTGAAAGGGCCATATTGAAACAACTGCGGGCAAATCCATAAATACTTTCATCGGTATTGTACATGCAGAGTGCCACGCCGTCTCCTTTGTAGTTGTATACTTCAAAGGTTTGTGCATCTCCTCCGCCTTCCGGTGTAAAGGTCATGGTAAGCTTTCCCTTTCCTTTTATCAGGGTATCTGTTGCACGGTATTGATCGCCGAATGCATGACGGCCCACGATGATCGGTGCAGTCCAGTTGGTTACCAGACGCGGAACATTATTCATTACAATGGGCTCGCGGAATACCGTACCGTCCAATATATTACGAATGGTCCCGTTCGGGCTCTTCCACATTTGTTTCAGTTT
>JBBJLU010000035.1:0-24218 GCA_037719665.1 Ferruginibacter sp. | reverse complement strand
AGCGGACTACAGCCGATGTTACAATGTCAAGCCCCAATAACGCCAAACCCAATGTAAGCTGCCGTCATTGTCGGGTCTTACTGTATTTGTCAAACTGTTCAAGTAGTAATAAATTTTCTATTGATGTAAACTGCTGTTTGTGATATTCGTCCACCCCTGAATGACACTTAATACAAAGACATTTTAAATTGGTTCTTTTATTATTTAATTTTTCATTTCCTTTAATGTGGTGTGTCTGCCAAAATTTAGAATGTTTCTGTTCATCCATTTTGAAGTTGCAATTCTCGCAAGTATATTTTTTACTTTCTCGATAAGCCCTTGATATTTGTTGCCAATTAGAAGCATAGCCTTCTGAATTTGAAATTTTACATTTTAAGTTGTCATCTTCTTCGATAGCCAAAAGAAAGTCATGTAGTTCGTTACCTGTAATACGAACTGATAATTTGGATTTTGCAATCTTCATACAATTCTTACAAACTGAAAGTTTTTCATCGGCAAATTTTTTTTGTCTGTCTAAAGAATAATAAGTTACAATTTGACTGTTAGTATAATTAAGTCTTGATTTGAATTTTTCTGCTGTTTCGCAATAGTCAATATGCAATGCAGGGGAACGAAGAAAAGTTTTGCCGTAAAGTGTCAAAAACAAGCCAAGTCTAAAACTGTTACCGTACTTATCTTTTGTAAAATACCCTAACTCGTCCGCTTGTATTTCTGATGATTCTAAGTCGTAAGAAAGATTTTGCATTTCTTGAATTGAACTGCCAAGTAGTTCGCTCAATAAATTTGCCGTTTGTCCTGATAGAAAGTTGTAGAGCATAATTATTTTTTGATTAGACTTTCAATTAGCTTTTGATTTGTAGTTACTATTCTAAACTCAACACGCCTTGATTTGTCTTGGTTTATGCTTTTGCTATTTGATAAATACGCAACCTCGTTTGAATCATTTAATGCTCTGCTATATGACATTCCGTTTGCTGTCAAAAGATATTGCAATCTGCTCTTTTTTGTACCGTCAAGGCTTAAATATGAAGGTTGATCTTTTATAAATTTTAATACTTGCTGTGCCCTAAGTGATGATAAATTTAAATTGTATTCGTAACTATTAGAAATTGAATTTTTAGGTGGAAGTGTGTCTGTGTGTCCTTCAATTCTTATTTCACTAATGTAATTGAGGAATGTGTCTTGTGTAATAATGTTTTGATACAAGGGCCAAATTTCACTTATTTTAGTCTTGAAGTTTTCAGTCATTTCTTCTGCTCCTGTTTCAAAAAGTACATCTTTATTATTTTTGTCATTGTTGAAAAACTTTAATGATAAATCCTTTCCAAGTTTTACATTATTCTTTTCAAGTTCGTTAATCATCTTCTCTGTTATTGTATTGTACATTTCATCTTTGATGAAGTTGGTAGAAAATACTTCCATGATATATGAAATTGCAACGAACAAAAATATTATCATCAAGCAGGTCATAATATCAGAGAAAGCAATGTAGTTTTCATCTACTTTATATCGTGGTCTGCTCATTAGTTGTTTGTTTGACTATTAATTGCTCTTTCTACAATTTTGGGGATTGCTTTATGATATTCCAAAAGTATTTTATCAAGTGTGCCGAACGTTTGTTTTAGTCTTTCATTAAATACAGGAACATTTTCGATTTGTATTTTTGATAACTCAGTAAGCTGTTGTTGTAAAAGCAAAGTGCTTTCTTTGATTCCATGTTCCCCTGCAAACCATGTATCAATAGATTTTTTCATTGCCTTTAATTCCTTTAGATTATCAGAATATGCGATTGATGCTGATTCTATTGTTTCTGCTCCATTAGATAATTTGCCAACAATTTCTACAAATTTTTTATCCTCAACAATCACTTTGCTTAAACCGTCTATTAGTTGATTTAGTTTGCTATTCTGCCCAATTAGCTGCTCATTTTTTGTAACGATTCCATCCAAACTTGTATTCATCTTTTCGGTATTAGTAGAAATGTCTAAATATTTTTTAGTTAGAATTTCTACTTGTTGTTTGTGTTGGATTTGCCATTGATTTAAATTATTTACACTATCAATTAACGAATGAAAATTGTCGTGTACTAAAGCCCCTAAAATATCTTTAAACCCTTCGTTTAAATCCGTAACAACGCCTTGTAATCCTTGTATAAGTGCTTCTTGATTTTGTTCAGCCAAGTTTGCAGTAAATGTGCTTAAATTTTCTATCAGCTTTTCATTTGCTTCTCTCATGTCGTCAATGAATACATCAAATTTCTTTCTGAAACTTTCAGAAATATTTTCTCCTAAAAGCCGAAGATTGCCATTCATTTCTTTTAACTGTTTTAGTTCTGCTGAGTCTGGTGGTTGGATGTCTGCAAACTTATTTAGATAGTGATTGATGATTTGTTTGAAGACCAAAGAAAAAAGCAAACCAAGAATTGTTGTAAAAAATGCACTCTTTAAGCCTCGAAGAAGTAACTGGACGCTGCTTTTTATGTTTGTGGGATTTACGTCAAAATGATACAGTCCTATAGCTATTCCCAAGCAAGTTCCAAAAAGTCCAATTGTAACAAATGTGCTTGGTATTGATTCAAATGAATAGTAGTTTATCTTTTGTCTGCTGTCATGGTTATTAAGTTTGTTAAGTTGATAACAAGCATATAAACCCCAAGCTAATTGTAAAGACGAAACAGTTATAATTATTGGGTCGGTCAGTGCTTCTTCAAAGAAATTTGGCATGGTGTTGTTTTGGTATGTCGAATTTTAGGGACTGTCGGTTTAATGGCAGCTTACAGTTAGTGTTTACGTAATTACACGAATCATCACCTTCACTTAACTAATTGACTTACACGGCGGGCTGTATTCGTTTTTTTTATTTCAGTATTGCGTAAAGCAGTTACCAACCCAAATGTACGTTTTTATCAAACTCGTCCAATACACTAGGGATGGCAACCAACATCTCCCGCTTTACAGGTGAATATCGCTCCGTTGTCTTGAACTCAAATGCCCCATGGTGATCGTTTATATACCGGTTATCTATGCCCTTTTCCCCTTCGGAAAGTGTTCCCCCTCATAGGTCTTGATGTTTTTTTAATTGTCGGGGTGCGCCAAACGATTACATCCCAAATCTATCGGTTTCCGAAGGAAGGTTTGCTAATTATAAGAGAGCACTATAGTTTCTTCCCTTACACATTAAACCTAAAATGCATCACATCTCCGTCCTGCACGAGATATTCTTTTCCTTCTATGCGCAGTTTACCGGCTTCGCGGCAGGCGGCTTCGGACCTGAGGCTGATGAAATCATCATAAGCGATCACCTCCGCTTTGATGAAACCTTTCTCAAAGTCGGTATGGATCACGCTTGCGGCCTGCGGGGCCTTCCAGCCTTTGTGTATCGTCCAGGCACGCACTTCCTGTACGCCGGCAGAGAAATAAGAGGAGAGGTCGAGTAATTTATAGGTGTAGTGGATGAGGCGGTCCAGTTCCGGCTCGGTCATTTTATATTCTTCCATGAACATGGCCTTGTCATCCGCATCTTCAAACTCCGCGATCTGCGCTTCTACGGCATTGGTCATGATGATAACTTCATTGCCTTCGTGCTTTACGGCTTCAATCAGTGCATCAGAAAATTTATTCCCCGTATGCATGGATGCTTCATCTACATTGGCCACGTAGAGTACGGGCTTGTCGGTCAACAGGAATAAATCCGCAATGGCCGTTTTCTCTTCCTTGGTAAGGTCAAGCGTAACAATATTTTTTCCCTGCTCAAGGTGCAGTTTACATTTCAATAAGATCTCTCCTTCGATCTTCGCCTTTGGATCGGTCTTCGCTAATTTTCCGCACGCTGGTATTTCTTATCTACACTTTCCAGGTCCTTCAGTTGCAATTCCGTTTCAATGATCTCTTTATCACCGATCGGGTTGATCGGCCCTTCATCCTTAAAATATTGTCATCTTCAAAACAACGGATCACCTGGATGATAGCATCTACCTCGCGGATATTTGCTAAAAATTTATTGCCCAGGCCTTCACCTTTACTGGCTCCACGCACGAGGCCCGCAATGTCCACGATCTCGATCTGTGTCGGAACCGTACGATCCGGCTTGACCAACTCCGCCAGCTTATCGATCCGGGGGTCGGGGACATTCACCAAGCCGGTATTCGGCTCGATGGTACAAAAACGGTAATTGCTGGCCTGCGCCTTTGCACTGTTGCTCACCGCGTTAAAAAGAGTTGATTTTCCTACGTTTGGTAGACCGACGATGCCTGCTTTTAAAGCCATAATGAGTGTTATTAAATATCGTTATTTGTTTTTTTGTTGCGGGTGACGGGTTGCGGGTGGCGGGTTTGACGATCCCGCGTTTCGAAACTTTTCGTGCTGTGCAACGTTTTTTAAACGGCTGCGAAGGTACGGATTGATAGGGGTTTTATAAGGGTTTTGACAAGGTTTCATACACCGCAAGAGTCCGGCTAAAATTGGCGAACTCATAATTAGATAATTTTAAGCTTGCCGGAGAAATGAAACCTTCTCCAAAACAATCCTTAATTTCCATTAAAATTGCAAAGCATCCAACATCAAAGACCTCCAATTATTACATATTAATTATTAATTATTCCCTCCTCCTATGGCCCTCTCCCGGATCTGGTCTGCATTCATCATCATCGCCATCGGCGTGGCTTGCGTTAAAACATTTGGTTGCCCGGAAGGCAACCGGAGCATTTTTGCCAATATGGTTACGGGGAAGTCGGGGGATACAATGAAAATAAAAACGCTTGACTCTGCAATGGTAAATGCAGCAGTGATCAGTGCCGTGAACCTTAAGAAGATCGATACGACAAACGGCATCAGTACTTTTAAGAACGGTGCGGGTAAATATGTTTCTTACCGTATACAAAGCGGTGACGGGGTGATCGAGACCTGCAAAACTGCCGTGAACCTGAGTTTGGGTTTGATCGGGATCTTAGCCTTGTTCATGGGTTTTTTAGCCATTGCGGAAAGGGCAGGGGGGATCAATTTGCTCAGTCGCATCATCGGCCCGTTCTTTTCAAAAATATTCCCGGATGTACCGAAGGGCCACCCGGCGGTGGGACATATGATGATGAATTTCTCGGCTAATTTATTGGGACTGGATAATGCCGCCACACCGTTCGGTATAAAAGCGATGGAGAGCCTGCATGAAATAAACCCGGATAAAGAAAGGGCCAGCAATGCACAGATCATGTTCCTCTGCCTGCATGCAAGCGGTTTAACGTTGATACCCGTAAGTATTATCGCGCTACGTGCATCGGCCAAAGCGGTGAACCCCTTGGATATTTTCATTCCCTGTATGATCGCCACCTTTGTGGCCACCATCGCGGCGATGATCATTGTTTCGATCAAACAAAAAATAAATTTATTGCAACCGGTGGTTCTGCTGTGGATACTGGGCATCTCTGCCGTAATAGCTGCACTGATCGTTTACCTGAAGTCGATGGATGCCGACGGGGTGCAATTCTTTTCGTCTGCCCTCAGCAACGGCTTGATACTGCTCATCTTCCTGTTGATCATCCTCGGCGGGATCTATAAAAAGATTGACATTTTCGATGCCTTTATCGCCGGTGCAAAGGGCGGGTTTGATACAGCGGTTCGTATCATTCCTTATCTCGTGGGGATGTTGGTGGCCATTAGTTTACTGCGCACCAGCGGCACTTTCGATGCGATCATCAACGGGATGAAAACGATGTTTGCCGCCATGGGTTCGGATACGCGGTTCGTGGACGGGCTGCCGACAGCATTGGTGAAACCCTTTAGCGGCGGTGCTGCGCGGGGAATGATGGTGGATACAATGAAGGTCTACGGCCCTGATTCGTTCGCCGGCAGACTGGCCTGTGTGTTGCAGGGTTCCTCTGATACAACTTTCTATGTGATCGCGGTGTACTTCGGTGCAGTGGGTGTGAAGAATACAAGGTATGCAGTGGGAGCGATGTTGCTCGCCGATTTAGTGGGGATATTGACGAGTATCGGGTTGTGTTATTTTTCTTCGGATAGGGAGGTAAAGAGTTAACCACAGAGGTTCAGGAGGTTTTCACAGAGGTTCACAGAGGAGTTATTTAAGTTGCCGAAGCCCCTTTGTTCTCTTTTTCTCCTTGTTCCCTTAGCTTTTCTTTTGATCTTTTAGTTTCACCGCAGAACCTAAGAAGCAGAGTTTACGCAGAGAGTTATTAATTTACGCCGAAGGCCTTTGTTCTCATTTTCTCCTTGTTCCCTTAGCCCTATCGGCCCATCCCCGCCTTCCCGAGAGGAAGGAGCTTTACCTGTTCAACTTTTTGAATTCATTTAATTATTGAAATTACTTTTTCTCTTATTTCTCTTTTTTAATCTTTTAGACCCTTGTTCTCTTTTCCTCTTTGTTCTCTTAGCCCCTTCTTCAACTTCTTCTCCTTTTAGCCCCTTTTAGCTTTGGCTTTTTGTTCATTGTTGAATCCACCGCCCCAACCCCCGCCGGCGCCATCGCATCCGGCACACCCGGTAATACTGCTTCTTTATCTTCCTCATCCGTATCAAAATAATGATCAAAAAGATTGACGAGGTATTTGGCTTTGTAGACCGCCCGTGCATAGCGATTGGTAAGGATAATGATAGTAGCATCTTCTTTCGGAAGCCTGATGAATGCTGCATTGTTGCCATGCCACCAGCCATTGTGGAAAATGATCTTTCTTCCGTCGGGGTATACATTCATGCGCCAGCCGAGGCCGTAATTTTTAATGCCCGGCCGCTCGTTGCTGTATGGTATATAAGCCGCTTTAAAAGATCTGGCAGAAAGAAAACCCGTGTCTGAAAGCATACGGTCCCAAATGAGGAGATCACGCGGGGTGCTGTATACATTTTTATCGCCGTACACATCGTCTAAAAAATTATCAGGGATCTCTCTTCCTTTCCAGTCAAAACTTTTGGAGCGGATCTTACCGTCGCCGGTATAATGCACAAAAGTATTTTTCATACCCATCGGGTCAAAGAGCTCCCGTTGGAGGTAAGCGGGAAATGAGCTGCCGGTAACTTTTTCGATGACCAGCGCCAATAAAGCATAGTTGGTATTGCAATACGTAAATCTCCTGTTCGGCGGGGCAATGTTTTCTATCATTCCTTTTTTATCGATCAGCCATTGCAGTACATCAGTATTCTGAATCACGGAATCCTCATTCCAGCCTACTGTCTTCATGAAGTACAGGTAATTCGGTAAGCCGCTCCGGTGACTGAGGAGATCTTTTATCGTAATGTCAGGATAATTAAAAGCCGGGAAGTATTTTGTAAGGGTATCATTGATATTCAACTTCCCTTCTTCCTGCAATTTCAGGATGGCCATGGCTGTCATGGTCTTGGTCACCGAAGCAATGTGCAGTGGCGTATTCGCGTTGATGGAATCAGTACCACCGAAATTTACGGCACCGCGGTAGTTCTCATAAATGATATTCCCGCCTTTCGCCACGAGAATGCCGCCGTTGAACCCGGAATTCTTCAGGAGCGTGTCGTAAAATAATCCGGCTCCGATCCGTATCCTTTCTTTGTCATTTTCGCTGAGCTTTGCGGAGGCGGGGAGTTTGTATGTTTTGAATACATCTGCCTGCAGGACGATCTCTTTATTTTTCACCCCGCTGCAGGAAGGAAAGCTTCCTGTTATAAAGAGGGCAGAGGTGAAATATAGAAGTCGGTTTTTTATCATTTACCGGGAACAGGGTTTTAGTTTATCGTCCTAAGCCCGAATTAAAGAAATGCTTAAGATATATTTGTGCAAAATAAGGGGTTTATGACGGCAGATAAAAAAATCACCAGCTATCCGAAAGAAAAGATCAATATTCTTTTCCTGGAAAATATCAGCGATGTCGCAGTAGAACAGTTTGAAAGCGCGGGTTATATAGCTGTAAAAAAACTCAGCGGTGCAGTAAGCGAAGCAGAACTGATCAAAGAGATCCGCAATATCCACATACTCGGCATCCGCAGCAAAACAAAAATAACAAAGGATGTATTGCAGGCTGCCGGTAGGTTACAGGCCATAGGTTGTTTTTGCATCGGAGTGAACCAGGTGGACCTTGAAGCAGCAGCCGAACAGGGCGTTGCGGTGTTCAATGCGCCGTACAGCAATACAAGAAGTGTAGCGGAACTTGTGATCGGTTCATCGATATTTTTAATAAGAAAAATAACAGATAAAAATAAAGCTGCACATGAGGGCCGTTGGATGAAAGAGGCATCGGGCTCGCATGAATTGCGCGGGAAGACGATGGGCATAATAGGCTATGGTAATATCGGCAGCCAGGTGAGCGTGCTTGCAGAATCATTGGGGATGAAGGTCCTTTTTTATGATGCGGAAACTAAAATGCCTCTTGGTAATGCGAGTGACAGCAAGACACTGAAGGAGCTATTGATGAAGGCTGATATCGTTACGCTGCACGTGCCTGAAATTGAAACCACTAAGAATATCATTAATAAGCAAACACTTGCTCAATGTAAAAAAGGTGCCGTGATCATTAATTATGCGCGGGGCGGGGTACTGGATCAGGCAGCGCTTCGTAAGGCCATTTTAAGCGGTCATATTGGCGGTGCGGCCGTGGATGTTTTCCCGGATGAACCCGAAAAGAACGGTGATGTTTTTCTTTCACCGCTGCAGGACCTGCCCAATGTGATCCTCACGCCGCATATCGGCGGCAGTACGCAGGAGGCGCAAAACAATATAGGTGCAGACGTAAGTGCCAAATTGTTCAACTACCTCGAAAAGGGCATCAGCACAGGCTCACACAGTATTCCCGGCTTTCCCTTCCGCCTCAGGAAGGCGCGCATCGCATCCTGCATATCCACGATAATATCCCCGGTGTACTCAGCGCGATCAATACTATCCTGAGCCGGCATACCATCAATATCCTCGGGCAATACCTGAAAACAAATGAGCAGACCGGTTACGTGGTGCTCGACCTGAATAAGAACCCGGGTAAAGAAGCAATGGCCTTACTAAAAGACATCAAGGGGACGCGGAAGGTGCGTATTCTTTACTAATATTCTGAACTTTCAATAATAATTGAAAATTCCGTATCTTTGCATTTTAAAACAGGGTTATGAAATTAGTGATCATCGGCGGCGGTTTTGGCGGCTTAAGGTTGGCAAGAAAACTCGGTAACCGGCCGGGCTTTGAAATAACCCTGTTGGATAAATTTAATTACCACCAGTTCCAGCCGTTGTTTTACCAGGTTGCTACCTCCGGGCTCGATGCAAGCGACATTTCTTTCCCGCTGCGCAAAGTTTTTCACCATAATGAGAATGTTCATTTTCACATGGCAGAAGTAAAGGAATTGGTTCCTGCAGAAAATAAAGTGATCACGGATATCGGTGCGTTCCTTTATGATATTTTGGTCATTGCCACCGGCGCGGATACCAATTTTTTCGGCAATGCAAATATGCAAAAGCATGCCATGCCCATGAAGAGCACGGTAGAAGCTATAGAACTGCGGCATCGCATCCTCACCAATTTTGAAGATGCCTCCGCCACTGCGGATATGGCTGAGCGGAGCGCCTGATGACCGTAGTGGTTGTTGGCGGCGGTCCAACAGGAGTTGAACTTAGCGGTGCGATCGCGGATATGCGGCGGTTTGTATTTCCCAAGGATTATCCCGAACATGATTTTTCAAAGATGAAGATCATTTTGCTGGAAGGTTCGCCGAAAACGCTGGGCATGATGAGTGAAAAAAGCAGTGTTCAATCACAGCGGTATTTGGAAAAACTTGGCGTGCTCGTGCAGACCAACTCCATTCTCAATGAATACGACGGTAAAACTGCAGTACTAAAAGACGGTACCAAAATAGAAACGGCATTGGTGATATGGGCAGCCGGTATAAAGGGGAATGTTTTGCCGGGGATCGATCCTTCCCTGGTCGTGAGAGGCAATCGTATTAAAGTGGACCGGCATTGCCGGGTGGAAGGATCAAACAATGTATACGCTATCGGGGATGTGGCCTATATGGACAGTGATCCTACCTACCCCAACAGGCACCCGCAGGTTGCTCCGGTTGCTATGCAACATGCGGATATGCTGGTGAACAACCTTAAGTTGATTGAAATGAAAAGCAACAATGACAGGGTGGTAGATTTTACCTATAACGATAAAGGTTCGATGGCCACCGTCGGGAGAAAACTTGCTGTAGTGGATGTTCCCAAACCAAAATTTCATTTCGGCGGATTCTTTGCCTGGCTGGTTTGGATGTTCCTGCACCTGATGCTGATACTTGGTGTAAAGAACAGGTTATCTGTTTTCTTCAATTGGTTCTATAATTATTTTACCAAGGACCAAAACCTTCGATTGATCTTTAAAGTAAATTATCGGGAGCGATCGAAATAAATGATAAGCACAGAGGGTTTCCCGCAGATTATCGCAGATGAGTAACGCAGATTATTGCAGAGGGGTTCCCACAGATTTTCACAGATTTCGGGCCGGTTTTGTATTATCCCGCAGTTTATGCGACGCAGATTTGCACAGATTTGTTTGTTCATCTTTGTGTCCTTCTTTGAGCCTTGGTGCCTTAGTGGTTCATTTCTTCGTGGTTCACTCTGTGCAACTCTGTGAAAAACTCCTTTTACTCTGTGGTTAATTCTTCTTTCTGACTTTGTAGTTCAAAATTTATGTCTAAAAAATTTCTCACCGCTGAATGGAACAACCTCATCATGGCAAATTATGTCATCGACCCGGCGTTGTTGGCACCATATCTTCCCGTTAGAACGGAGTTAGATCTTTACAAAGGGAAATGCTATGTAAGCCTTATTGGGTTTATGTTTGAACAAACCACCGTTCTGGGTATCCGCATTCCCTTTCATGTTAATTTCGAAGAAGTGAACCTGCGTTTCTATGTCCGTTTTAAAGAGGACGGCGTTTGGAAAAGAGGCGCGGTGTTCATTAAAGAGATCGTACCGAAACGGGCCATCAGTTTTGTAGCGAATAATCTTTACAATGAAAAATACATCACCCTCCCGATGATGCATTATTACCGTGAGGAGGAGAACCGGATCGAATTGGGTTATCATTGGAAATACCGGGGCAGCTGGAATAAACTGGAAGCGATCACTGAAACAGATGCGATACCCATGCAGCAGGGAAGTAAAGAAGAATTCATTTCCGAGCATTATTGGGGTTATTCCCGATTCAATGCACGTACTACGATTGAATACGGCGTGGCACATGTACCCTGGTATATTCATCCGGTGAAAGATTATACTATCGTATGCGATTTTGAAAAATTATACGGACCTGCATTTGCTTTTATGAATAATAATATTCCCGACAGCGTTTTCATGGCAAAGGGCTCACCGATCAGTATTATGAGTAAACGAAGCATAAATTTAACTTAACCTATAAGGTTTTTAAAACCTTATAGCGTTTGTTTATAAATGTCAACCTCTGCTCTGCTCAACGGTTCTCATTTAATAACAGATCATTTAACGTAATTACTTTGACAGTTCTAAGGCTTATAGCAGAAAAGCCTCCTCCTTCATCGGCATAGTTAATATATTTTTTTTCTCCCTTTTTAAGATCAAAATAGTTATCGGTGAATTCGATGTTGCCTTTCGATAAGTAAACATATTTAAGATCGGTAAGAGCGGTAATGAAAAATCCCCATGCCCCGGCAATGGATAGCGAATAAGAAGTTTTATTCAATCGAATATGCTTTGGATAGACAGAATCTTTTCGAGGCATAATATCATCCCGGTAAGCCTCTTTTACCGCGTACCATGCGGCTTTCGGGGCGCGACTGTGATCTGTAATACTCCAACTTGTGGCCGGCCAGCAATCGTTCAGTTGCCATAACAGCGTACCCATATTTTTCGGGGCCTTACTTCGATGGATAGCGATGCTGTTCTTTAAAATATAATACTGCAGGCACTGTGTGAGATAAGTGTATTCCTCCAATGATAGTTTTTGCAGTTTTGCCGAATCTATAAAATATTTATCCAAATAAAAATTCAGTTTTTTAAAACCCTCATTCGCTTTTTGATGCCATTGCACCGCAGGGGAATTGTAGCGGAGATCATTGGCAGGAACATATTTTTTCACCGTGTTGTAATTCGGCATGGCCTGCATCCCGTATTCGCTCACAAACCTGCCTGTATGGGTTTCAAATGCCTCCCATGGTTCCAATCCCCACCAAAGCCCCCAATAATGACTGTCGCCGCCCGTATAACTTTGAGGATTACCCCAGCCGAATTTCGGAGAAGAGGAAATGTACTGCCTTGTGCCGTCAAATTCATTAACCCAGGCACGAAGACTATCCTCAAATAAAGTTTTATAATCACCCCAAACCTTTGCGGAATCTGCGCCGTGGAGATTGAATTGTTTTTGCCAGCCCCAATGATGCCAGGCCTCATCGATCTCGTTGTTGCCGCACCAGAGCACGATGCAGGGGTGTCGGCTTAATCTTCCGATTTGATATTTTACTTCTTCCTTTACATTTTTCAGGAATGCATCATCTGCCGGGTACATACCACCGGCAAACATAAAGTCCTGCCATACCATGATCCCCAGGCTGTCACAGAGATCATAGAAATAATCATCTTCGTACACGCCGCCGCCCCAAACACGGAGCATATTCATGTTTGCATTTTTAGCCCGTAATAAAAGCTTCCGGTAATCTGCCCCCTTTACATTCGGGAGAAAGATGTCTGCGGGGATCCAGTTGGCCCCTTTTACATAAACAGGCTTCCCGTCTTTTTCAAAATAAAACGATTCGCCGATGGAATCTTTTTGTTGGATCAGTTTTATGTTCCAATTAGTATCTGAAAATGATGCCCTGATTCGGGTTCCGTTCCACCCGTGCAACCGGATCGGTTTCCAAATTCCGGCTCCAACAAATTTAGGCCCCCAATCCCAACCGAATTGAAATTGGGCTTTTCTGACATACACCCTGTTGTTATCAGGCAAAATCAGCGGCAATCGGGATTTAGCAATACTATCTGTTATATTATATGATGAATGAAAATAAATTTCGATTTTATTTACTCCATATTTTAAATATTGCCGGGAATTGATTTCCCAACCCCGAAACATATTATCTGCTTTTAGGACTAATTGTTTATTAAAATATACATCTGCATAAGTGTCTAAGCCTTTTAGTTCAATTACGAACCTGCTCTTTGTATCAAGCAACGAGCCGCAGTAAAACTCCGTCTTATATATCCAATCACATGAATCGATCCACCCCAATTTCTTTTCATTGTCAGCAAAAAAAGGATCCGGGATCAATTTATTTCTTAACAGGTCCGTGTGTACGGTGCCGGGTACAACTGCATTATACCATTTATTGCTGCCGGCTTTTGAAAATTGCCAGTTTTTATTCAGTTCAATAGTATAGTCCTGCGCAACGGCCCCGAAGGAGATCATGAAACACAGAACCGACAAAAACTTCTTCATGGCAGGTGGTTCAATTTTGCGATCATCATTTTTATTTCATCTTCATCAACACTTACGGATGTTGCTGTCTCGTTCATCAGAGGATTGATATTCTTCATCGTTGAAGCTGAATCTTTTCTTACTGAACTGTGAAACTCCACAGCACCCGTCATTTCAGCCAGTACTTCAATATTATCCGCACGTACACCGCTTCCCGGCATGATGATGATCCGACCGTCGGCTTGTTCAATGAGTTTGCGGATATTTCCCTTACCTTCCGATGCAGTAGGATGTAAGCCCGAGGTAAGGATCCGTTCACAACCGATCTCTATTACATCTTCCAATGCTTTTTTCGGATCGGTTACGCGGTCGAAAGCCCGATGAAAGGTTACTCCCATCGGGTAAGCCAGGTTGATCAAAACACTGCATCGTTTTTTATCAATTGTTGCATCTTCATTCAGCATGCCGATCACTACGCCATCGCACCCCAGATCTTTACAAATCTGCACATCCGTTTTCATGACCTCAAACTCTGCATCACTGTACAAAAAATCTCCGTCACGCGGACGAATGATAGGGAACACCGGTATGGACAACACTTTTCTTGCTGCTTTGATAAAGCCGAAAGAAGGCGTGGTGCCGCCTTCACCGGGATTATCGCATAGTTCTATACGGTTTGCGCCGGCTGATTGGGCTTTAGCGCAACTGTCAATATTAAAAGCGATAGTTTCTAAAATGTATTTCATGATGTCGTTTCACGCGTTGTCCCGCGATTACAATAGAATTAGCGATCGGTACTCCGCAATGGACTTTTTTTATGCAGCATCGTCGTACGAAATGCCTTATAAAATATACTTTGCTGCGATGATCTTATTCTCTTTTGCTGTCTTCAAACTATACACAAAACCTTTTTGGATGTAATATGCACCGTGCATGCCTTTTTTATTCATAGCCAAAAAACCGACCTGGATCTTTTTTGCTTTAGCGCGATCGCGGTTCACGATGCGCTCCACGGCCTTCCTGCAGGCATTTTCCGGTGAATAACCCTGCCGCATAAATTCCACTACGAGATGCGTACCGCAGATGCGGATCACTTCTTCCCCAACGCCGCTGCTGGTAGCTGCACCTACTTCATCATCTACAAACAAACCCGCGCCGATTATGGGTGAATCACCCACACGACCATGTACTTTAAATGCCATACCGCTGGTCGTAACGCCCCCGCTCATGCTGCCCTTACTGTCCATTGCCAGCAATCCCATCGTATCATGGTTAGGTGTACCGTCATCAAAAAATGCGGGTGCAAACGGGCCGCTACTGTTCTTTTTATTTTCAATATTGATATGCGGTTCGTACGTTGATTTTTTTAACCACTCTGCGTAAGCTTTTTGCGCATCCTTTGAGAGTTCTTTTGATTCTGCCATAAAACCGTTCTCCAAGGCAAATTGCTGTGCGCCGTTCCCCACCAAAATAACATGCGGTGTTTTTTCCATTACTTTTCTTGCAACAGACATCGGGTGTTTGATCTGCTCCAATCCCGCCACAGCACCACAGTTTCCCTGCCCGTCCATGATACAGGCATCGAGGGTTACGATACCGTCACGATCAGGATAACCGCCAAGTCCTACACAGCAACTGATCTCGTTTTCTATCGAGATCGCCCCGGCTTCCACAGCATCGGTAGCATTGCCACCGGGGCCCAGGATCTTCCATGCCGCGGCGTTTACGGCCATGCCGCTGTCCCAGGTAGAGATGACCATAGGCATAGATCCGGCAGATGTGGCACCGGAAGTTTTATTTAGCGATAGTGCTGCAAGTCCGAAGGAAGAAAGCCGGAGAAAGTTTTTGCGATTCATGTGCAGGTGGTTTGAAGATAAAGTTAAGGGGCTAAATGGGTCAATAAAAAAAATAAGCAGAAAAAAGGGCTAAGAGAACAAAGAGGAAAAGAGAAAAAGGGGTTACAGCCCACGGCTTTAGCCGTGGGTGATTATAGGTATAGCCGTGGGTAAATATGGGTATTGCCGTGGTAAATAGGGTTTGACCCGAGGATTAAATAAAGGGTTACGATAAATACTCCTCTGCGTAAACTCTGCCTCTCCGGCTCTCTGCGGTGAAAAGCTAAAAGGGTCAATAAGAATAAAAAGAAGAAAAAAGTAATTTCAATAATTAATGAATTTAAAAAAGTTGGACAAGTACAGCTCCTTCCTCTCGGGAAGGCGGGGGATGGGCCGATAGGGCTAAGGGAACAAGGAGAAAAAGAGAACAAAGGTTCTTCGCCACAATTAAAAACTCTCTGCGTAAACTCTGTGCTCTGCGGCTCTGCGGTGAAAAAAAACACCAAAGCTCACAGACAACCCGCAACCCGACAACCCGCAACCCGACAACCCGCAACCCGACAACCGCAACCCGACAACCCGCAACCCGACAACCCGCAACCCGACAACTCGTAACCCGACAACCCGACAACCCGACAACCCGCAACCCGTAACCCGCAACCCGCAACCCGTAACCCGCAACCCGCCACCCGTAACCCGACAACCCTTTAAAAGAAATACATTTTGTAACTTGCACTACTATATATTATAACAAAGCATCATCCCGGTGCTATATTGAAGTCAGCAATTAAATTATGAGTAAACAGCATACGCCGAATAAAGCAAAAAAATCTTCTCAAACAGAAACATTAAAGGGCCGCCTGGAGATCAGCCGCAGCGGCATGGGTTTCGTTATCGTGGAAGGCCGTGAAAAAGATATCATCGTCAAACCAAACGATTTCGGAAAAGCATTCCACGGTGATACCGTGCGGGTGCAGGTGTTGAACGGACAGGACCGGGGCAGGCGAACCGAAGGGAAGGTAACAGCAGTAGCAGAGCGCAAACAAACGGAATTTATCGGCAATGTTTCTGTAACGGATAAGGCTGCTTTTTTCATTACCGGCGGCAATAATCCTATGCCGGATTTTCACATCGATCTTAACCGGCTTAACGGCGCAAAGAACGGCGAAAGAGTAGTGGCAAGGTTCCTGAAATGGGATAAGGCGGATAAAAAACCGGAGGGCGAGATCATTTCTGTGATGCAGGCGGAGAATGAAGGGGATATGGCCATGAAGGAAATATTGATCAACGGTGGCTTCCCGCTTGCTTTTGGAGCCGAAGTGATCAAAGCAGCAGAAGTCCTTGTGCCGAAGATCACCCGTGAAGAATTGAAGAAAAGAAAAGATTGCCGCGATATCCTCACATTCACGATCGACCCCGCAGATGCAAAAGATTTTGATGATGCGGTGTCTATCCGCAACCTGGATAACGGCAATTACGAGATCGGCGTACACATCGCTGATGTGAGCCATTTTGTTATGCCGGGTAGTATCTTAGACAAGGCAGCGTATGAACGTGCCACCAGTGTTTACCTGCCCGACCGCGTGAACCCGATGCTCCCGGAAAAGATCTCCAATGAGCTTTGTTCACTGAGGCCCGATGAAGATAAATACACTTTCTCCGTGATCTTCCAGATCAACAACCGCGCAGAAATAAAACACCGCTGGATCGGCAGAACAGTCATTCATTCCAATCGACGCTTTACTTATGAGGAAGTACAACAGACCATTGAAACCGGCGAAGGCGATCATAACAAAGCCATCGTTTTACTGAATACGCTTGCAAAGCAATTCCGAAAAGAGCGTTTTGATAACGGGGCCATTAATTTTTCTTCAACGGAAGTAAAATTCCAACTGGATGAAAAAGGAAAGCCCATCGGTATTGTTGTAAAAGAAAGCACGGATGCGCATAAACTTATTGAAGAATTCATGTTGCTGGCAAACCGTGCCGTAGCAGAATACGTTTCCAAAATAAAATCAAACGGGGAGCCGATCCCATTCTCTTATCGTACGCATGATGAACCCGATAAAGAAAAACTGCTTCCTTTCGTAGCCTTCGCTAAAAAGATGGGTTATGAGTTCGACCTGAAAGATGAAAGATCCATTGCCAACTCTTTCAACAACCTGCTGTCAGCAGTGAAGGGCAAACCGGAACAGCATGTACTGGAGCAATTGGGGATCAGGACGATGTCTAAAGCGAAATATACTTCGGATAATGTGGGCCATTACGGTCTGGGTTTCGATAATTATTGTCATTTCACTTCCCCGATTCGCCGATATCCTGATGTGATCGTACATCGTGTGCTGCAGAGTATCATTGATAAGCAATTATTGATCGATAAAGCCATGGAAGAAAAGAACAAGCATTGCAGTGACAGGGAACGTTCGGCAATGGAGGCAGAACGCGCGGGCAACAAATACAAACAGGTGGAATACATGAAGGATTTCCTCGGCGAAGAATTTGAGGGGGTTATTTCCGGTGTATCTGCTTTTGGCTTTTGGGTAGAGACCGTAGAACATAAATGTGAAGGACTGGTATCAGTGAGAGATCTATCTATCTATGATGATTTCCGAAAGGATGAAACAGACTATTCATTGGTAGGGATGCGCACAGGGAAGAAATTCCGCATGGGGGATAAGATACAGATAAGAGTGGTGAGTGCCAATTTGGATAAGCGCCAGCTGGATTATGAATGGGTACCGGAGGACGGAAAACCGGGCAAGGCAAAACCGGAAAGACCTGCGGTTGCTAAAACTGCAAAAAAGAAAACAAGTGAAAAACCCGGTGCTCACTCAACAAAGAATAAACCAACACAAAGAAAAAAGTAGCCTGATAATTTTTTCTTTTGCCATCAACTCTGCGTAAGCTCTGTTAACCCCGGCACTCTGCGGTAAAAAAATAAATACGTTGCATTCATTCCAGGAATTCTCTGAGCAATTTGAAAAGCGTTTCAATGTCCGGCATTTCCCCGAACATACCTCAACCCTGTACGATCCTGCACAATACATTCTTGGAATAAAAGGGAAAAGAATAAGGCCGGTATGTGTGTACCTCGCCAATGAATTGTTTGCGGAAGTTAATGATGATGCATATAATGCCGCAGCTTCCATCGAATTGTTTCACAACTTCAGTTTGATTCATGATGATATCATGGATAAGGCCCCGCTTCGCCGCGGAATGGAGACGGTACATGAAAAATTCGGAAGCAGTACCGCACTCCTGGCCGGTGATGTTATGTTTGTGACGGCATACGAATACCTCAGTAAAATAAGTGCTAAATATTTACCGCGAAGTATTGAGATCTTCAATAAGACGGCAAAGGAAGTTTGCGAGGGCCAGCAGCAGGATATGGACTTTGAGAGATCAGCGTCAGTAAGTATAGACGAATACCTGGGTATGATCACGCTGAAAACCTCCGTGCTGATGGCTGCAAGCCTGCAATTGGGCGCAGTACTGGGCGGAGCGGGCCTTGGCAGCCAGGGACATTTGTACGAGTTCGGCAAGAACCTCGGAATTGCTTTCCAGGTGCAGGATGATTACCTGGATGCATTCGGTGATTCCGCGCTTACCGGCAAGCAACGGGGCGGCGATATCATGGCCAATAAAAAAACTTTTTTGATGATCCATGCTATGGAGACCGGTTCGCCGGCGATAAAGCAGGCGTTGACTGACCTGGTAAAACATAACTCCGAAAATAAAACAGCAGCCGTGTTGGAAATTTTCCGTGACTGTAAAGCCGATGAATGGGCACGCCAACTGAAAGAAAAATATTACCGACTTGCCATAACACACCTGGATGAAGTGGCTGTCCTTACCGGGAGAAAAGCGGAATTGCGTCAGTTGGCCACCAACCTGATGGACCGCGAGAAGTAACAATTATCGCCGGTAATTAAAAATTATTAATTATTTTACTTTCTCTAAAACCAAACTGACATGAGTAATTCTTTATTCAGAAAAAAATCCATAGCTGTTATTTTAAAAGATGCTGAAGAGGGAATGGGTGACGGTCATGGCGGGGGTGGTCTCAAACGGATACTCGGTGTAAGGGATCTTACATTTTTCGGGGTGGCAGCGGTTATCGGTGCCGGCGTTTTCAGCAGTATCGGTAAAGCCAGCTACGACGGTGGCCCCGGTGTAATTTATCTTTATATTTTTACCGCTATTGCCTGCGGTTTTGCTGCACTGTGTTATGCGCAGTTTGCCAGTACGGTGCCGGTGAGCGGTAGTGCATATACCTATTCCTATGTGGCATTCGGTGAGATCTTCGCATGGATCATCGGTTGGGATCTGTTGATGGAATACGCCATCGGCAACATTGCCGTTGCAATAAGCTGGAGCGATTATTTTACCAACCTGATGGATAAGGCAGGGATGCATGTGGCCAACTGGCTCAGCATGGATTATTCTACCGCACACCACGGATTTAATGAGATAACCGCAATGCTCAGTAAAGGGGAGACCCTTCAAACCCTTGCTGCCAACCCGGAATATGCCAATCTTTTACCGCGATATGATGCGTGGAATCAAGCTCCTGTTCTGGGTGGACTTCACCTGATCATGGACCTCCCTGCATTTGGTATCGTTGTACTGATCACTGCCGTGGTATTTGTCGGCATAAAAGAAAGCCGCGCCATGAGTAATATTATGGTGATCATAAAACTTTGTGTGATATTCCTGATCATTGTGCTCGGTGCATATTATGTAAAACCGGAAAACTGGTCACCTTTTACCCCGAACGGTTTCAGTGGTGTACTTAAAGGTGTCTCTGCTGTCTTCTTTGCATATATAGGTTTTGATGCGATCTCCACTACCGCTGAAGAGTGTAAGGACCCGCAGCGTGATCTGCCGCGGGGAATGATCTATTCATTGATCATTTGTACGATACTCTATGTACTTCTTGCGCTGGTACTCACCGGGATGATCTCTTATAAACAATTAAATGTCGGCGATCCCTTGGCACTCGTGTTCGAAGCAAGGGGTTTACATTTTGTAGCGGGGATCGTTGCGGTAAGTGCCATTATTGCCACAGCCAGTGTGCTGTTGGTTTTCCAAATGGGGCAGCCCCGTATCTGGATGAGCATGAGCCGTGACGGGCTATTGCCAAAGATATTTTCACGCCTGCATCCCAAATATAAAACCCCGTCATTTTCTACCATACTTACCGGGATATTGGTAGCGGTTCCGGCACTGTTCCTGAATTTGGAGACCGTGCTTTCCCTCACCAGCATTGGTACGTTGTTCGCATTTGTGTTAGTCTGCGGCGGTATATTGGTACTGGATAAAATGGCGAATAAACCGGAATCGAAATTTAAAGTGCCTTACGTGAGCGGGAAATTCATTTTGCCGGTGCTGTTTCTGGCGGCAGTGGGTATTATACTCTATTTTATCCCTACCTATTTCAAAGATATTTTCACACTCGATACTTCACCGATGTTGTTGTTTTGGATAGTAGCGACGGTAGTGACCTTTTTTACTTTCACCCGTAATTATTCATTGATCCCCGTTCTCGGTTTGGTAAGCTGTTTTTACCTAATGGCACAGGAAACACCCCTGGTGTGGATCCGATTCCTGGCATGGCTCCTCATTGGACTGGTCATTTATTTTTTATACAGTTATAAAAACAGCAAGTTGTCCCCCGGTAAAATTGCCGAACGCGAAGCCGCATTTCGTTCCGGTGAACAGAACCGTTAACTTTCATTTCTCTTTTAATAAATACGGAAGCATTTTTGCTTCCGTATTTTTGTATGCGTTAAAGTTGCATAAAATGAAATACGAAGTAGGAGATAATATATTGGTACTTCAGACGGATGAAGAAGGCAAAGTTGTAGAGATCATGAATGAAAAAATGGTCATGATAGAAGTGCGCGGTGTCAGGTTCCCTGCCTATATGGACCAGATAGATTTTCCTTACTTTAAGATGTTCTCCCAAAAGAAGGAGCCCGTAAAGAAAAAGCTCTTTGTAGATGACATAAAGCGGGAAAAGAAAACGGTTAAGAAAAAGACGGGTGACGGAGTTTTCCTGAATTTCATCCCGGTTTTTGACAAGGATGTATTTGGTGATGATGTGGTGGAAAAACTAAAGATATACCTGGTCAATCAGGATGAGGAAGGCTATGATTTTAAATATGATTTAATGTTTGACGGTCAGAGCTCTTTTAGCCTGAAAAATAATATTGAGCCATTGTCTGAATTTTACCTCCATGATGTAAGCTTTGAAGATATGGGTGAAAGCCCGAAGTTTGAATTTGAATTTTCCCTTACAAAACCCGATAAAAAGAAGGCGCCGTTTAATGAAGTTTTCCTGAAGATCAGGGGGCGGCAACTTTTTAAAAAGATCGAAGAAACGCAATTAAAGAATGAAGCCTCTTTTGCGTATGAACTTTTTTCTTTTTACCCCGAAAGGAATGTAGAGCCTGCAATAGACCTTTCCCGTTTAGGAAATGCCGGTTTTCGGGTATATGATGCCGGTAAAATAAAAGATAACCTTGCGCCCGCCCGTTCTGTTGTGGACCTGCATATAGAGAAGATTACTGATCATTGGCAGCAATTGAATAATGCGGAGATCCTTGCCTTACAGCTCAGCAATTTTGAAAAGTATTATGAACTCGCCCTGGCGCATCAGCAAAAAACGCTGATTATTATTCACGGTATCGGCGAAGGCAGGCTTCGCAACGAGATACACGACAGGCTAAAGCTCAGGAAAGAAGTAAGTTCTTTTGTGAATCAGTTTCACCCACTTTATGGCTACGGGGCAACGGACATATTTTTTAATTGATATTCTGAGGGGATGCCTGCGATCCATTTTGATCAGGCTTTTTCCGTCAATAATTTATCGGTGACAGTTTTCGTTAAGGTCTCCGCAGTCTTTTTTCCATAGCTTACGGTCATGCTCCCGTCAAACGCTTCTACCGACAATACTTTTATTATGAGGCCAAGGTTTAGTCCCCGGCTGTTGAGGAAACGCAGGAAGTCTTCCGATGAATGTGTTACTGCGGTGAGTTTCACTTTGTCACCCGCCTTCTGATCGCTAAGCTTTTGGTAATGGACCCATTGTATCTTTCCGTTCTTATCGGGGATCGGTGAACCATGCGGATCAATTTTAGGATAGCCGAGCAGCTCATCAATTTTATCAAAAAAAAGCGGTGACTGCAGGTGTTCTACCTGCTCTGCGATGCCGTGTACCTGTTCCCATCCGAAACCCATTTTTTCCACGAGGTACATTTCTGTAAGGCGGTGCTTTCGAATAATGAGACCGGCTTCTGTTTTTCCTTTCTCAGTCAGTTTTACAGGCTTGTAACTTTCGTAATGAACCATTTCTTTTTCCGCAAGCTTTTTCACCATGCTGTTCACCGAAGGCATCTTTATATCCAGCCTGCGGCTCAGTTCCTGTACCGTTACTTCACCCTTTTCATTGCCGAGGTTAAATAAAGCCTTCAGGTAATTCTCTTCTGCATACGTGTTCATTCGGCTAAGTTAGGGAAACCTAAGAAAATGTTTTAAACAGAACTAATCAACTAATTTCGTTTTTCTATCAGCCGGCTGTCGCTTCGATCTTGATCGGGGAGGAAAGTCCGGACAGCAAAGGGCAATGCACCGGTTAACGACCGGCTTCACGATTTTATCGGGAAAGAGAAAGTGCCACAGAAAATAACCGCCTTATTTATAAGGTAAGGGTGAAAATGTGAGGTAAGAGCTCACGTCTTCCTTGGGCAACCCGGGAGGAGGGTAAACCTTGCATGCTGTAATGCCATATATACCCCCGGTCGCTATGCGAGACCGGCGGCCCGCTTGTTGCATTTGTAAAAGTGCGCGGGGGAGGGTAGGCAGCATGATCCCTGCAGTAATGCAGGGGCAAGATAAATGACGGCCCCCGTTTCGCCTTTGGGTGAAACGGGAACAGAATCCGGCTTATGGCTGATAGATTTTTTTTGATAAAAACGGCACTTGCCGTGTTACTTTATATACCCTGTATACTTTATATACTTTATATACTTATATACCTCCTCCTACTTATTTACCTTCATCGCTTCCTCCTTATCCCTTCCCAGTTGAGCCTTCAGTTCATCCAGCCCGGAAAATTTTACCTCGGATCTTAACCACTGCTTCAATGTGATCTTTAAAGATTGGCCGTAAATTTCTTCGTCAAAATCAAACAGGTTTACTTCGGTCACCCGCTTGGTGCCGTTCACAGTCGGCCGAACACCAATGTTCATCATTCCTTTCAGCGATCGGTGGTTCAGTTCTACATCCACCGCGTAAACGCCGTTTGCCGGTACCAACTTATTTTCATCTTCGATCTGCAGGTTGGCAGTAGGGTAGCCGATCGTTCTGCCCAGTTTGTTTCCCTCCACCACCGTGCCGCTGAAAAAATAATCATAGCCAAGGTATTCCGCAGCCGTTTTGATATCACCCGCCAGCATGGCCTCTCTTATTTTTGTAGAACTGATCGTGATATTTTTCAACACGTGTTCGGGGATCTCTTTGACTTCAAAATTAAATGCAGCGCCGGCTTTTTTTAAAAGATTATAATCACCGTCGCGGTTATTACCGAAACGATGATCATAGCCCACAACGATCACAGCGGGGTCAAATCTTTTTACCAGGAACTGCTCTATGTAATCCTGTGCAGATAATTCCGCAAACGATTTATCAAAAGGAACCACCACGATATTTTTAATGCCTTTACTGTGGAGTAATTCATATTTTTCCCCCGGTGTATTTAAAATGTGTAGGGGTTTATCTTTTATTTGTACAACCTGTTTTGGATGCGGGAAAAACGTAATGACCACCGGTGTGCCGTTTTTTTCTTCTGCTTCTTTTACCAACTGTTCCAATATGAGCACATGGCCGGAATGCACGCCGTCAAAGCTGCCTGTAGTGATCACAGCGTTCGGGAAATGAGGCAGGGAATTGATATCTGAGTACACTTTCATATCGCGGTGCAAAAGTAGTTGAGAAATG
>JBBJLU010000005.1:0-78775 GCA_037719665.1 Ferruginibacter sp. | reverse complement strand
CACGCGGGCGGCGGCGTTCGCAACGATAGCGGAATTTAATATATTCAATGGTTAGCAACAAAGGCCGAAAGGCGGAAATAGAAAAATAGTTATGACTTTTAAAATTTTTACAATCCCATTTTTGCTTGTAAGCATATGTTTATTTGCGTTTCAAGAAAAGCATACAATTGTTCATTCCTTAAATAAAGTTGAAAATGATAGCTTAATTGATTATGCTATAAATGATATAGGGCTTAATGAGTATTCCAATATTAAAAAGCATATTGGAAAACCGGCACTTAACCAATTAAAAAAATCGGCAAAGGAAGGGAAGGAGATATGGATACAAACACAAATCATCAGTAAAGACTTTGGAAAATATTTTAGACTTGTTCTTCAAGAAGGCTCAGCTTGTTGCCAATATTTTGAAGTAGGGTATAATTCAAAACAAATAAAAGGTAAAAAGTTCACATCTTTTTATAAAGATTTCATTTCCGATAACAGTATAAGGTTGGGCATTGATACTACAAATTTTAGGAATAATCTTACTAATTCGAATTTGGTAAGGAATGTAGAAAATGACACTACTACTTATAATTATTTAGTGGAAGAGCCCATTAATTCAGGAGAAAAAAAGTATTATAAATATGTATCAGAGTATGTATTTGTAAAAAATAGATTGGTGAGGTTTGGATTTGGAACAATACCAACTTTCCCGAGATATGATCTCCGGGTTAATGGAAAAATTTATAAATCCACCTCTGGCAATCATTTATTAGAGATAACGAAAAGAGAACCCCGTATGGAAAAATTAATCAGACATTTAATTTACTTATTCCTCAATAATAAATTTTATGAATAAATTATTGATTAAAATTTTTTCTTATTTTTTTATATTAAGTCTACTCTCATGTAATTATGATAACAGAGTGGTTAAAAAAATGAATTTTGATATGCAGTTAGGTACTTACAAATTAGATTTGAAGAAAACAAATTTGGGTATTTACGATATTGATTCTTTATTATACAAAAAACTTCAAATTACATTTAAACGGGATTCTACTTTTCCGACCTCGTTGGTATCAAAATAAAAACCATCCTATCCTTTGGGAGCCGAGGCCCGGTCTTCGACCCGCCGACCAAAAAGGAAATAATTCGTGGTTCGCCGCGGGTCCGAAGACCTGGCGGCGGCGTTCGTAAGGATGAGGAAATTTATTATATTCGAAGGTTACAAACAAAGGCGAAAAATATTGAATATTGAAAAAGAAAAATCTTTTTAAAATTGTTTTGTGTAACTTTTTCTTAATTGGCTGCTCTTCTACAAATAAAATTTACTACGTCAATAATAGAGAAAGTGATCCTATCAAAATTGCGATAATCGATTTTTTAGATTATCGGAAATTTAGAACTGACGATACTGTTTTCATAATTACTGTTAAAAATATTAGAGAAAGTATATTAGGAATTAACATTTTTGCGGAAAAAAATAAAGTTGCTGTTATTTCCTCTGATGAAAAAAGTTATTCCTATTCTTCATTTCCGAATAATTTTATTGAAACAAATGGAAAACTGTTCTATTGGAAGGATTCTACAAAGCAAAAATCTCTTGAGCTTATAGCAAAATTGGCAAAAATGGATAGAATTGATACTGCAATTGTTGGGAAATATTTACCAAACAGAATAATCGATGATTCTCAAAAGGGAGTAAATTATTATTTTTGCAACTCTGATTTGAAGAAATACAAAAGAGTTATAACTAGCGTCGCAATTGGATTTTATAAAATCCCCGAATTTATATGTCCGGCGGCATTGAAGTAATATCACTTTGGCAGGAGGTATTATTCCGCACTCGTTGTTATCAGGACAAGACACACCATCCGCCGCATTGGTTCGTGGCACACGAAACGATATTCAAATTAAATGCAAGAATGGGATTTACAAAAACCTAAAAAGTAACAAGGATGAAAGTTTGTTTTTTTGTAGCATTTACTTTATGGAATTTTTGTTACGGTTGTGCTGGCATTGCTTCACACACTACACCGATAAAATATAGAAATAATACCCAAGTGCCACCACACATATATAAAGTTCATCAGAAAATTTTAAAAGACAGTATTAAGCATCTTATTAACGGGAAAAGCTTAGCCTACTATCCAAAAGAAAATGATTTATTTACTGAAATCATTATTGACACAATTTTCTATAGTCCGAAAAAAGACAAAGCAGCTTTTTTTGTAATAACTAAAAACTCAAATGATAAATTGTTGAGCGGGGGTAATAAAAATGAATATCATTATGATGCACATTGTTTTACTGCTTATCTAAAAGGAGATTCCACGTTTAATAATATAAATTGGATAAGTGCATCGAATATTAGCAATTTTTATACTCTTGAAAAAGCTTCTTTCAGAATAAGAGAAATGTATTTGAAGGAATTTAGTAAAAGGCAAGATGTTAATGGTAACAGCATGTATAAATATAATCTTGATGATATAAGATTTTGGGATGGCCCGATTTGGAAAACAAAGGAAAAGATAAAATAAAGCAGAAAAAGTTTCCGCACTCGTTGGTATAAAAATAAAAACCATCCTATCACTTGGGAGCCGAGGCCCGGTCTTCGACCCGCCGACCAAACTAAAAGGAAATAATTATATAAATTGGGATTGCAGTTCTTCGTGGTTCGCCGCGGGTCGCAGACCCCCGCAGGTATGCGGGGCACGCGGGCGGCGGCGTTCGCAACGATAGGGAAATTTGTTATATTCGAAGGCTACCAACAAAGGCGAAAGGCGGAAAAGTCCATCCGCAATAATGCCAAACCGAATGTTGCCTTTAGTTTTTATTCGTCGTTTGTCGAAACTGTCGGCTTAGTAAAGGAAATTGTTTTTGTCAAGTTGCTTTTATTTCCTGATTGGTCGAACAATTGGAATGCTACTTCAAAATTGTCGCTATTGTCGAAATGAAAAGCACCTGAACACATTCCGTGTCCAATTTTAGCTACACCATTTTCTAAGCTCAAAATATAAGTTGTCGATTGGCTTGTTGCTTTATTTTTAACACTTGCTCTTACAAATAATTCAGATTTGTCTTGTCCTGCTAGAGTAAAATAAACCCAACTTGCAGGACCACAGCCATAATAAACTAATGTTTTCTTTTGTTCTGTCGGCGTACTGGTTAAAGTTGGTAAATCAATGTCAATAGAATTGCTGATTTTAAATGTCAACTCCACTCTCTTGTTTAATAAACTATTGTACCGTTCTGGTTTTAGTTCATACTTTGGCAAATTCTCAATTTGAAGAGTGTAAATTTCGTCTGCTTTTAATTCAGATGCCGGTTTCAAAATAATCTGTGTCAAATTCATTTCTCCTTTTAAAGTCTCAATGATATTTAGTGACACTTTTTCTTTTGATGATTTTAAATATATTGGGTATTTAATGTTTACGTCAGAAATTAATGATTGGCTTGAACCGTAAAATACTAAAATGATAAGTCCATTTTTATTAAGTGTTGAACTTTTTGATAAACAATAAATACCGCTGTTTGCACATTTTGCAGAAACACTTGTCGTAATAAAAAATGTCAGTATGATGAGTGAAAAATGTCTCATAAAATTACAGGCAACGTCAGTTTGTGAAAAAACTACCGTTACTTTTTATAAATATACACACTATGTGAATAGCAAAAGCAGCGTATAGTTTTTGCAGAGATATGGTATGCAATTCATTACAGGAAACTCCCGCCATCAAACTTATTTTGCCACACTCGATGACCGGGTGGCGCCGGACAATCCGGTAAGGCTCATGGATGCCTTTATAGAAAAACCGGATCTGGAAAAATTAGGTTTTACAAAGACTGTGCATAAGAACGAAGGCCGCCCGCCCTATGCACCGGCTGTACTTTTAAAACTCTATCTCTATGGCTATCTTAATAAGATACGCAGCAGCCGCAAACTGGAAAAGGAATGCTTGCGCAACACTGAACTGCAATGGCTGCTGCAGCAACTGCAACCAAACTATCATACTATTGCAGACTTCCGTAAAGCACACGCACAGCCGCTGCAAAACATGTTTAAACTCTATGTGCAATTCCTGGGCGATGCAGGCCTGTTGGGCAAAACAACCATCGCCGTTGATGGTAGTAAGTTTAAGGCAGTAAACAGCCGCAAGAATAATTACAACCAAAAAAAGATTGACAAGCATCAACAGTTCATTGCAGACAAAACCGCTAAATATTTACAGGAATTGGATGAATTGGATCAGCAGGAAAATGTGGCTGATGACGGCCTGCAAATCAAAAAGGAAAAAATAGCACAGGGCCTTGCCAAATTAAAAGAGCGTACAATTAAATACGACAGCCTTCAGCAGCATTTAGATAATACTACCGACAAACAGATCAGTACCACAGATCCTGACAGCCGCAGCATCATCATCGTAAAAAATATTGTAGAAGTAGCCTACAATGTACAAAATGCTGTAGATGATAAATACAACCTCATTGTACATACGCAAGCCACCAACAGCAATGACGGCAAGGCTTTACACAAAGCGGCCGTACAGGCCAAAGAGAATTTGCAATTAAAAAAGGAAGACATCCTCATGCTGTTGGCAGATAAAGGCTACCACACCGGTGCAGAGTTGCTGCAGTGTCAGCAGGAAAATATGACCACGCATGTAGCTTATAAAGAACAACCCGGTGTTAAGCATATCGCCCATGAATTTCTGGCAGAAAGCTTTTTATATGATACAGTAACGGATAGCTATACCTGTCCGGAAGGAGCCGTCCTTACGACTTTGGGAACGTGGCACAACAAAAAAGGCGAGGCCAATGAAACGAGCTATCGATTTAAAACTTACAGAACCGAAGCCTGTAAAACCTGTCCGCTGAAAAGCCAATGTACCAAACTGCCCAAACGGATTGTACAGCGCAGCGAATATCAGGATGCAGTAGATATTAATGACAACAACATCAAACAAAACCCACACTATTACAAGCGAAGGCAGGCTATTGTAGAACATCCCTTCGGCACAATAAAAAGACACTGGGGATACACTCACACTTTGCTAAAGGGACTGCAAAAAGTAAACGGAGAAATGAATCTCATCATGTTCTGCTATAACTTTTTGCGAACAACAAACATTTTGGGTTTTGATAAAATGATGGAAGCGATCAAAAACTGGAAACCGAACTATAAGAAAATAGTCTGTGCCCTAAAATTGGCTCTCATACAAATGATTTGCAGCCAAAATAAGGAGTGGTATTTTTTGTCAACAAAAAGATCAATGTTTTTAAAGGCTGCTTAAAACCGCTTGAAGAAAGCGTACAATAGATTTATAGATTAATTTTAAACGAGGAAACTGGTTTTTTCACAGTCTGACGTTCGAGTATTGCTGCAGGCAGGGGATTCATTGCTGGTCAAGCCCCGGAACTGAAGCCGATTGAAAAACTAAAGTACAAGATAACAACAAAATGCCAATAGATATTTGTCCCCGGAACCGCTCCGCACTCGTTAGTATCAAAATTAAAAACCATCCGATCTCTTGGGAGCCGAGGCCCGGTATTCGGACCCGCCGACCAAACTAAAAGGAAATAATTATATAAATTGGGATCGCAGGGCTTCCTAGTTCGCCGCGGGTCGCAGACCCCCGCAGATATGCGGGGCACGCGGCCCGCGGCGTTCGCAAGGTTAGAAAAATTTTCGATATTCGAAGGTTACCAACAAAGGCGGAAGGTTTGTATGCCTTGCAAATGTGCTGGCTTTAGCGTGGGCTAATGAGCTATGTTATTTATTCTTTTTTGTAATTCCAGAATTCGTTTTATTAAAGAGTCGAATTTTAGAGGTTCACCGTAAATCATATTCTCTGTCATTGTTTGGTAATCCTTTTCCCATTCTTTAATTACTGTGTCAGGCGGAATTATTTTTATTCTACTTGGAATATGATTTGAGTAGTCAAGCCCACGAAGCGGATTAAACTTTTCTCTGTGTATTACTATGCCTTTATATAATTCCGTGTCGTTGATTGCAGCCTTTCCGTGTTCCGTATCCATCAGTTTTTCTAAGTCGTAAAGATGTCTTGATAATCTGTCAATGCGAATTTTAGTTGTGTCCTGTGAAAACTCTTCGTGTAATAAAAATATTTTTTCTAAGAATGTTCTTTGTGGTAAAACAGTCGAAATAGAGAATGATTCTGTTGCAAATGTTTGGTCCGGAAACGTAGAACTAAGTATTGAATTAATTTCTCTGTTCTCACTTGGTTCCATCAATGAACGGGAACTTACTTCTATTAAAACTCTTTGCGGTAAGTAACCTGATTTGTCAAAGACGGAATTGTAATGAATTTCGATTTCCTGTGGGTCTTTGTCTGAATCATTTGCCGGCTGGGCATTTAATTTACATTCAGCAATAACTTTCCATTCTGTAAACTTCTTTATTATATCTTCTAAGAAAGTAGTTGAGATAAATTTGCAGGATTCTTTTCTTAAAACTTTGATTTGGCTTTTGCTGATGTTGCCTTCAAAACCAAAGAATTTTCTGTCTATGGCTAAATCAATGTCTTCCGAAAATCTTTCTATCAGATTCCAGCTTTTACTTAATGAAGTGCCACCTTTGAAAACGATATGTTGCGAATAGCCTAAAGTAAATGAAGCCTTTAATGCTAATGTAACCCACCACTCTTTTTCAATTGCAATTGCAGGTAATCCTGAGCTATTTCCGGCTTGATTGAGAATTTCAATTCGTCTTTCGGTAGATATTTTTAACCACGCTGTATTCATATTACTTTGTCGCACTCATTAGTATTTTATTTATCCAGGCCGGAGCAAGTTTTGCATCATGCAAAATGATTTCTTTTTTTTCGTTTTTAAGTATAATAAGTAATTTGGTTAGCATATGATTTTCGATTTTATTCTGACCAATACTTTTTAGTGCCTGAATAACCAATCCGCTTATTTCGCCTTTTACCATTAAGTTTTTGGGGCTTGTTTTTTTAAAGGTTATGGTTCGTTTTCCTATTTTGATACTTCTTCCCGCCGCATCAGTTAAGAAAACAACCTTTAAAGGGATTTGCGTTGAAAGCCCCAATTTGTTTAACGCCTGAACTCCCGTAGGAATAATCCTTGCCCTGTCTCTTTTGGCAATTGCAATGGCTATTTCTTCTGCTGATGGATACAATACTCCTAAGTCTTTATCTTTTTTTGGATACATGTAAATACCATGAGCCAAACGAATAAGCAATTCTTTTTCTTTAAGCCTGAACAAGGCTTTTTTTATGCTTTCTGAATTACCGAAATCTAAAAAATCATCTACAAAAAGAATACTTCCTTTTGGCAGGTTCTTTAGTACGTCGGCAACTTTACTTTCTATAACCGGTCTTTCCATTTGCATTGTTTCGTCCCAAATATAGTAAATATATGGGACGAAATGATTGAATGTATTGGGTAACATCTATTACGTTATGATATGTGCAAAAACCCCAAAACCACTATCAATCAGTAATGCTATATCAATGAAACAATGAAACTCTGTAGGTACGGATTTAAAAGAAAATTCCTATCGGGGCTTGCCGAGGCGTGGAAATTTGCAGCTTAATTATTTGGTTTTTGTCATAGTCTGCGCAGGAAGGGGCAGGTCTAGATTGATTTGAATCCCTGTTATTTTTTAACTCTTTCTATATTCTCTGCATTCTTGCTATACACAGATTAAGCTGTAATTTTATGCTATGGGGAGTTTGTTGGAAGTCAAAAACCTAAGTAAAATATTTAAAGAAGTACGGGCCGTAAATGACCTCTCGTTTACGGTCAACAGCGGTGATGTTTATGGCTTCCTGGGGCAGAACGGTGCGGGAAAATCCACCACACTTCGGATGCTGCTCAAACTCATCCAACCCACATCGGGGGAAATTTATTTTTCCGGGAAAAATATTATGAACGACGGCAATGCCATGCTCCGGGAAACGGGCGCCGTCATTGAAAAACCCGATCTCTATAAATTCCTTTCGGCATACGATAACCTTTCAATTTTTGCAAAACTCAGCGGCATAAAACCCACCCGTGCTCTCATCATGGATCAGTTGCATACAGTGGGTCTGGCAGAGCGTGCACAGAGTAAAGTGAAAACATTCAGCCAGGGCATGAAGCAACGGCTGGGCATCGCCGTAGCATTGGTGCATTCCCCGAAACTGGTGATACTGGATGAACCCATCAACGGTTTGGATCCGCAGGGCATCGCAGACATGCGCAACCTGATCTTAAACTTAAGCAGGGAAGAGGGCAAGACCGTCATCATTTCTTCACACCTGCTCAGCGAAATTGAGATCGTCGCAAACCGGATGATCATTATCCATAAAGGAAAAAAAATTGCGGAAGGAAATGTAGCGGAATTGCTGGATCCTTCTCATACCATATTAGATATTGATACCACGAATAACCCTGCGGCAGCAGCCATTCTGCTAAAAAGCAGTTGGGCGCCGCAGATCAATGATACAACCGATCAGATCCGAATGCGGATGAACAGGAATGATATCCCCGCACTGGTTTCCTTTTTACAGGAAAACAACATCAGCCTGCTGGCATTGCAACCAAGGCATTCTTTGGAAGATTATTTTTTATCACTTACCAACCGCGAAACGAATGCTGAGCCTTTTACAAATTGAGTTGTATAAAATTTCGAAGCGGCCACGGACCTATATTGCCTTTGCGGCGATCACGGCTATCGTATTCATTTTCCAGTTTGCCTTTAAAGCAGACGGTAAAAGTTATATGAACCTGCTGTTGCAGAACGCCGGCGATACATTCGACCTGGACAGGTCCAATGCCATCAACGGGTATTTCATGTGTTACATAATCCTCAATACCCTGCTGATACAGGTGCCGATCCTGGTTGCGCTCATAGCCGGTGATACGATCAGCGGTGAGGCAAACATTGGAACGCTACGCCTGCTGCTCACAAAGCCGGTGAGCCGAACAAAGCTTATCCTCGTAAAATTTCTTGCGTCTTTTATTTATACCATCATGTTATTGGTGTGGATGGCGTTAACGGCATTGCTGCTCAGCATGGTCATTTTCGGCACCGGAGATATGCTTGTTTTCCGGACAAGCGGAGATGATTCCGAGATATTGCAGATCACACAGGATGATGTGCTTTGGCGCTATATTGCCGCGTTCGGTTATGCAGCAGTAGCCCTTACCGTCATCGGCGCGCTTGCGGTTTTGCTATCGGTATTTGCAGAAAATTCCATCGGCCCCATCATCGCTACCGTTTGTATTGTGATCATTTGCACCGTCATTTCCAATATCAACGTTCCGATCATTGATAAGCACGTGAAGCCATGGCTCTTCACTTCCTACCTTGTAGGATGGAAGGGCTTTTTTTATATAGCTGCCGATGCGGATAATGTACCGATAAAAGGAAGCCTCGAAAATTGGGGGGCCATTCGGAAAAGTCTCTATATACTCTTTGCCCATATAGCGGTCCTAATGGGCGCAGCGGTTTGGTTCTTCCGTAAAAAAGATATTCTTACCTAAATGTTTCGCATGAAAACGATAATGATCTGCTTATTTATTTGTTGTACATCCCCGATATTTTCGCAGGATATAAATGCCATACTTCAAAAGGCCCGGGCCAAAACGGAAACTGTTAATGATTATGAGGCTACCGGCCGTATGAGAACCAACGTGGCCTTTTTAAAAGTGCCGGTTGCGAATATCAAAGTTTATTTTAAAAGACCCGACAGGCTGAAAGTAAAGAGTGAAAAAGGCATTTCGTTTATTCCCAAAGGAGCGGTAAACCTCAATATGAACAGCATCCTCGGTACCGGTAAATTCACCGTGCTCGATGCCGGTACGGATAAACTCAAAGGGGAAACAGTCAGAGTGGCGAGACTTTTACCGGAGGAGGAGGCAAGCGAGATCGTATTGAGTACACTGTATATTGATGAGGCAAACAGCCTTGTGCGTAAAGTAAGAACGACCACAAGGGATAACGGTACTTATGAATTGGAAATGAGTTATGGGAAATATGCGAATTACGGCCTGCCGGATAAGATCATTTTTTCATTCAATACCAAAGAGTACAAACTGCCGAAAGGAGTGACCTTTGATTTTGAACTTAATGCGCCGGCGCCGAAGGATAAAACGAAGAATAAGAAAGGTAGGGCGGAGATCACCTTCAATAATTATATTATTAATAAGGGAGTGAGTGATGCGGTGTTTAAATAAACTGATAAAAAACAGTTTCCTGAAGATTTACGCGGAGGAGTTCCCACAGATCAGCACAGATTTTTACACAGATCAGCACAGATTTGTTTCCCGCAGATTTTCGCAGATTTAAAAGCACGCAGATTTTCGGGGATAGCCTGCCGAAGGCAGGTTCTTTGTGTCTTCGTGCCTTCGTGGTTCAACTTTTCCCGCTGATTCACTGCTTTAAATCTTTGCGTGTACTTTGCGCCTTTGCGTGCAACTTTGCGCCTTTGCGCGAAATCTTAATCCTCAGTGATCTTTTCATCCACGGCATTTCTCAATACCATCGCACTGCGTTTCTTCAGCGGATTTTTATGCTGGTCGGCAATTTCATTTCTCATATTCACAATATCCACGCAGCGGAAAATGGCTTCACGGAGCGAAGCTTCTTCTGCAATACCTTTCCCGGCAATATCAAAAGCGGTCCCGTGATCCGGTGAAGTGCGCACTCCTTCCAATCCGGCAGTAAAATTTACTCCTTCACCGAAGGCAAGCGATTTAAATGGTATCAACCCTTGGTCATGATACAAAGCCAGTACTGCATCAAATTTTTCATGATGGCCCCGCGCAAAAAATGCATCGGCACTGTACGGTCCGAAACATAAAATTCCTTTTTGATTAGCTTCCGTGACAGCCGGTTTGATGATCTCTTTCTCTTCCTTCCCTACCAATCCTTCATCACCGGCATGCGGGTTTAACCCCAATACGGCTATCTTCGGCCTGTTGATGCCGAAATCTTTTTTCAGCGAATCATTAACGATCTTCAGTTTGCTGAGTATTGCCTCTTTGGTAATAAATTGCGCTACATCTTTTAATGCTACGTGCTCAGTAAGTAAGGCCACCTTCATATTATCTGCCACCAGCATCATCGCTACATCTTTTGCCCCGAACAGGTCCTTCAGGTATGGGGTATGGCCCGTATACCGGAAGTCATCACTTTGAATATTTTTTTTATGAAAGGGTGCTGTTACCAACCCGTCAATATGTTTATCTTTTATTGCACCGCCGGCAGTAAGCAGGCTCAGCAAGGCATATTTTCCGCCTGTTTCATTCATTTCGCCGGGTGTGACATTTACATCTTCTTCCCAACAATTATAAATATTCATCTGTTTGGTACTGATATGCGATGAATCTTTGGCAATATTAAAAGTGAGGTTATTTTCAGGAAGCGTTTTCCGGTAAAAATTCAGGACCTTATTATTGGCAAAAACGACAGGCGTGCATAATTCCAGCAACCGTACATCGCTGAGGGTCTTTACAATGATCTCGGGCCCAATGCCGTTCACATCACCGCAACTGATCCCGATAACCGGTTTAATTTCAACATTGTTCATAGTTATTTCTACGTATTTTTACTTATCTGTGAATATGGTATTTACAGCATTTATTCCTGCAGAGAGGAACAAATACTGAATATTTTAAAATAGCTGAGCCTCAGCACAATAATAAAGAAAAGCCTGCGTATTAAACGCTGACGATCCAATATCCGGCACGCCGGGTTAAGTCTTATAAACTGTTTTATAAGATTCAATTCAAAATTATGCGTATTTTTTATCTTATTGCCGCTTTCCTTTGTGTTCAAAATTCATTGATCGCCCAAACTTCAGGCTTCAGTGGCACCGGCGCAAATATAGATGTTCAGCAATATGTGGTTTCGTGGGACTTAAATCCTGATGCGCCGTCTCCGTTTATCAGCGGCACGGTCACTATTAATTTTAAGACCACCGTGGCTTCCGTCACCGCTGTCAGTTTTGACCTGCGCAATTCTTTTACCATATTAAGTGCTTCGTCTAACTTAGGAACAGTAACCGCTGTGAAGACCGGGAATACATTCAGTGTACCGGTCAATATTCCTGTTCTGGGAACCGCATCTTCCGTGACCATTTCTTACGAGGGCGCACCGCCGGCACCCTCCGGCGCTACGGAAGGCTTTACTAAAACAACTAACTCACTTGCGGGAAATGTGATCTATACTTTATCGGAATCTTATGAGGACCGCGATTGGTGGCCCTGCAAAGCAGATATGCAGGATAAGGCAACCACTGATATTTCCGTAACTGTTCCGTGGAGAAGTAACAATGCGGATCCAAATCTGGCGACGGATACTTTTTGGGTAGCGAGCAACGGCAGGTTACAGGATTCTGCCATCAATACGATCACCAAAAAAAGAACATTCCGCTATATCAATGACTACCCGATCGCCAGTTACCTGGTTTGTTTGGGTGTAGCAAAATATACACGCTTTTACCGCGATTCCATTACGTTGAGCAGTGGACGTAAAGTGCCTGTGGTCTATTATCTTTTTGCAGGTAAAACTGCAACCAAATACAATTCAGTTTTGGCTGCAATGGATAAAGCGACAGAACTGGTTTCACTCTTCAGTAATAAATTCGGGGACTATCCTTTCATGATTCACTGGTGGGCGCAAAGCATGGTTACTATGAGGGGTTGAACGGCGGGGGTATGGAGCACCAGGGTTTCTCTGCCATGGCAACAGGATCTTTGGAAAATTTGAACATCCTCATCCACGAACTTACCCACCAATGGTTTGGTGATAAAGTAACGTTTGCTACCTGGAATGATCTCTGGCTGGCAGAAGGTTTTGCAGAATACGGTCCGATACTGGCAGCCGAACTTACTTCGGGCGTGGGAAATCCTTATTCTATCCGAAGCGGTATAAGAACGCAGGCCAGGTTGGAACAAGCCCCGGTTCGGATACCAAATTCGGGCATTGCAAGTTCAGGCACAATATGGGTCTACAATAATACCACTACCGGTTACGGCAGATCCGTGTACTACCGCGGTGCGATGGTGGTCTCCATGCTCCGTACGATCTGCGGTGATGAAAAGTTCTTTGAGATCATGAAAGATTACCTGGGCTCTGCTGCCACAAAATATAATTCCGCAAATACGGCTTTATTGGAACAAAAATTTACAAACGGTTTGGGCGTGGATATGGCACCGTTCTTTACAGATAATGTTACGGGTACCGGCTATCCCACGAACACGATAGGCTACCAGTTTTACGGAACGGGAAACCGCAACGTAGCCCTTTCCGTGGTAAACCAAACCCGCACTTACCAGGGAGCTGCTACCTATATTACCCAGCCGGTTGTGGTGCATGTAAAAGGGGCACTGGCCTCAGAAAAAACAACCATAGTTTTTTATGATTGGGGAGGTGGTTTCCTATCTAAAGCCGGCAACGGCGTAATGGGCCCGAAGGTGCCGGGGAATACGCTCACCTTTCCGCTTACATTTACACCAACATCGATAACTTATGATGACAGCCTGAAGACTACATCATCCGGGTCTATGACGGCACTCACATTGGTGGATTTTAACATCATTGATTTCAATGTTAAACAACATAAAGGGTATAATGAGGCGGTGTTGTTGATGGATGATAATACAACGAATACCGAAGTGATCCTTGAGCGTTCTGCCGACGGGACTAATTTTGAAGCCCTTGGCAACATGACCTTACAGGCTGGCGGCTTCGCCGGCCAAAAAATATATTTACAATGATATGTCCCCGCTGAAAGGAGCAAACTATTACCGGGCATCCTATAAAAATGCGCAGGGAATTTTTATGTACTCTAAGATCGTGAAACTCGATGGAGCTGCCCCGGAGAGTTATTCCCTCGTTAATAACCCCGTGCGGGGCCTCTTGCAGGTAAGAACCATCTCAGCAACGGGTACAGATCTCGTGATGAATATTTATGATATCAGCGGTAAAAACCTGTTGACAAAGCAGGTAAAAAATGCAGGAACATTGACAAATATTTCTATTCCTACATTCTTACCGGGGATATATGTCCTCACGATATCTTCTGCGGACCGCGATACAGAGAGCATTAAGTTTATCGTCAAATAAAATAATAACCTATCGAAAGCTCCTTCTCTTAAAAAAGAAGGGGCTTTTTTTTTGTACTTTTGCGTGATGTACACACTGAAGAAATCGCTGGGACAGCATTTTCTTAAAGACGAAAATATCCTTCGAAAGATCATAGCAGCTCTAAATGAAAATGAGTACAGCCAATTACTTGAAGTTGGCCCGGGCGGCGGTGCGCTCACAAAAGAGCTGATCAAAATACCGGGTATCGATTTTAAAGCAGTGGAATTGGATGATGAGAAAGTGCAGTATCTCCAAACAAAATACCCCGTGTTGAAGGATAAGTTGATCCACGAAGATTTTTTGCAGATCGAAAAACCTTTTGAAGGGACCTTCACCGTTATCGGCAACTTCCCTTATAATATTTCTACACAGATCCTTTTTAAGATACTGGATTGGCGCGATGAGGTGCCTGTTGTCATCGGCATGTTTCAGAAAGAAGTGGCACAACGGGCTGCTGCCAAACCCGGCGGTAAAATTTACGGCGTGCTCAGCGCGTTGATACAGCCTTTTTACGATATTGAATATTTATTGGACTTGCCTCCCGAAAGTTTTACCCCGGCACCTAAGGTAATGAGCGGTGTGATAAGGTTAACGAGAAAAAAAGATGCGCTTACCGTAAGGTCGGAGCGCTCGTATAAGATACTGGTCAAAATGGCTTTCAACCAACGAAGAAAGACGATGCGAAATGCAGTGAAACCGTTGTTTGAGACCGCGGTGTTACAGGATGAGATCTTTAATAAGCGTGCGGAAGCATTGAGTATAGAAGAGTTTGCGGCACTTACTTTCAAAATGAATTAAACCCTCCGGTCCCGGGAAGGTTATTAAAAAAATATAATGAACGAAACTACAGAAGCAAAGATCAGGTTAGTAACGGCAGCAGCTTTATTCGACGGGCATGACGCTGCCATCAATATCATGCGCAGGATCCTGCAAAGTAAAGGGGCAGAGATCATTCACCTCGGGCATAACAGGAGCGTAGCGGAAATAGTGGAATGCGCCATTGAAGAAGATGTGCAGGGCATCGCCATTACCAGTTACCAGGGCGGGCATGTAGAGTTCTTTAAATACATGAAAGATCTTCTCAATGAAAACGGTTGTGGTCATATAAAGATCTTCGGCGGCGGCGGCGGTACGATACTGCCCTCGGAAATAGCCGAGCTGCATGAATACGGGATCACCAGGATCTATAGCCCGGATGACGGCAGACGCATGGGATTGGAAGGGATGATACAGGATGTGGTGGATGAATGTAAAAAAGTGCAAAGCCCTACCGCCCCCAAAGGGGGGAGTAAGAACGCATCATTACCATTAAATGGAAACTTTGCGATGGGTGAATGGAAAGACGTGATCAGTATCGCACGTACGATAACAAAAGCGGAAAATGGCGAAACAATTCCGACACCTGAACAGCCCTTAGTAGGAAGCGGGGCCGTACTCGGGATAACGGGCACCGGCGGTGCAGGAAAATCTTCTGTTACGGATGAGATCCTCCGCCGTTTCCTGAATAATTATGAGGACAAAACGATCGCCGTTATTTCTGTGGACCCGAGTAAGAAAAAAACCGGCGGGGCATTGTTGGGCGACCGTATCCGTATGAATGCGATCTCTTCTCCCCGTGCCTATATGCGTAGCCTGGCAACCAGGGAAAGCGATAAAGCACTCAGCCAATACGTAAGTGAAGCCATTGCTATTTGCCGTACGGAAAATTTTGATCTCGTTATTTTGGAAAGCGCCGGTGTGGGACAAAGTGATGCGTCGATACTGGATTACTGCGATGTAAGTATGTATGTAATGACACCCGAATACGGGGCCCCTTCACAACTGGAGAAAATAAATATGCTGGATTATGCAGATGTGATCTGCCTGAATAAATTCGACAAGGCGGGGGCATTGGATGCATTGCATGATGTTCGCAAACAGTACAAAAGAAATCATGGACTATGGGATGCTAAAGATGAAGACCTTCCGGTGGTAGGAACCATCGCGGCACAGTTCAATGATGCCGGGGTAAATACCCTTTTTGATAAACTGATGAAGATCCTTTCAGAAAAAACTTCGGCAGATTTCGGTGCTCATGCTGCGTTTCCGAAAAGCGGCGGCATGGAAGGTTCCGTTATCCCGCCAAAGAGAGTTCGGTACCTGGCAGAAATTGCAGAGACGATCGGGGAATATGATCAATGGGTGAAGACGCAGTCTGATATTGCTACAAAAATATATCAATTGAAAGGTGTAGTATCTGTATTGGAAAATAAAAACTCCGAAGCCTTAGTAACGGAGATAAACCTGTTGGAAGAAAAGCAGGACAGGGATTGCCAAAAGCTTTTGCAAAAATGGGAGGAGACGAAGGAACGTTATTCCAAAGAATTCTATGAATTTAAAGTAAGGGATAAGATCATTAATCAACCGCTGACCTATAAAAGCCTTTCGGGGACAATCATTCCGAAAGTGGTATTACCGAAGTACAAAGATTGGGGAGATATTCTCACCTGGCAGTTGCAGGAAAATGTTCCCGGCGAATTTCCGTTTACCGCAGGCGTGTTCCCTTTGAAAAGAGAAGGAGAGGACCCTACACGCATGTTTGCAGGGGAAGGTGGTCCCGAGCGAACCAATCGGCGTGTTCATTATGTGAGTGTTGGTCAGCCCGCAAAGCGCCTTAGTACTGCATTTGACAGCGTAACCCTTTACGGCGAGGACCCGGCTTACCGCCCGGATATTTACGGGAAGGTGGGCAACAGCGGCGTGAGTATTGCTACGGTGGATGACGCAAAAAAACTATACAGCGGATTCGATCTCTGTGATCCGAAGACCTCGGTGAGCATGACGATCAATGGCCCTGCGCCCATGCTGCTGGCATTTTTTATGAATGCGGCTATCGACCAGATGTGTGAAAAATATATTTTCGAACACAATCTTCGGGAAGAAGTAAATGCTAAAATTGAATCCTTATTTGATATAGGATTACTGCCGAAATATTACGGCGTGGATGGCAGCCCCGTAACGCCTGCCCTCGGAGATTTTGCCGGGGCCTTACCGGAAGGGAACAACGGACTGGGCCTGCGATTGCTGGGGCTTAGCGGAAAGGATGTGTTGCCACCTGATGTGTATGAGCAGATAAAAGCAAAAGCACTTTCCTCCGTTCGGGGTACGGTACAGGCAGATATATTAAAAGAGGACCAGGCACAAAACACCTGTATTTTTTCTACGGAATTTGCATTGAAGCTGATGGGAGATGTGCAGGAATATTTCATCGATCACACTATACAGAATTTTTACAGTGTAAGTATCAGCGGCTACCATATCGCTGAAGCGGGCGCCAATCCTATCACACAGCTTGCCTTTACCCTTGCCAATGGGTTTATTTATGTCGAATATTACCTGAGCCGAGGAATGAATATAGATGCTTTTGCCCCTAACCTTTCGTTTTTCTTCAGCAACGGTATGGACCCCGAGTACAGTGTGATCGGTCGTGTGGCACGTCGCATCTGGGCGAAGGCCATGAAGTTTAAATACAAAGGAAATGACCGCAGTCAAAAATTAAAATACCATATCCAAACCAGCGGAAGGAGTTTGCACGCACAGGAGATCGACTTCAATGATATCCGCACCACGTTGCAGGCCCTTTATGCGATATACGACAATTGTAATTCCCTGCACACAAATGCATATGACGAGGCCATCACTACGCCTACAGAAGAAAGCGTTCGCCGCGCAATGGCCATACAATTGATCATAAACCGCGAGTTGGGTACAGCTAAAAATGAAAATCCGAACCAGGGTTCATTCCTGATAGAAGAGATGACGGACCTCGTGGAACAGGCCGTGTTGGCGGAATTCAACCGGATCACGGAAAGAGGCGGTGTGCTGGGCGCGATGGAAAGAATGTACCAACGCAATAAGATCCAGGAAGAGAGTCTTTATTATGAAACCTTGAAACACACCGGTGAATACCCGATAGTCGGGGTAAACACATTCCTGAATAAAAAAGGATCTCCTACCATATTGCCGATGGAAGTGATCCGTTCTACCACCGCAGAAAAGGAGCTACAGATCAATATGCTGGCGGCATTCAAGGAAAGGCATGCTGATAAAAGCGCAGCCATGCTTGAGCAACTGCAGCAGGTGGCCATAGCCAACGGCAATATTTTTGAAGAGTTGATGGAGACGGTGAAATACTGTTCGCTCGGTGAAATTACCAATGCGCTGTATAGTGTGGGGGGGCAATATCGAAGAAACATGTAAACACGAATTAAGCGAATTACACGAGGAACACGAATTACACGAAGAACACGAATTACGCGAATTGCACGAATTACACGAACCGGTTGGTCAAATGGAATTCATGGAAGATGAAGACTTAAATGCAACTGCAAAAACTTTGTTTCTTATTTGCTTTTTTTCTTGGGAACGCAATCCGGCACTTTCTTCCCGGCTTTGATCTTTATTCCTAATTTTTCATAGCCGGTCCAACACGGATCGGCTGTTTTCTTTTTTGCAGCTTTTTTGGTTGTCGCCATAAGATCATTTTATATGCCATGGAAAACAATAAATAAGCCGGAGAAATCTTTGCATGTGCTTAATAACAATGGCTGATATACATTCCAAAGAGACAAGAAGCTATAACATGAGCAGGATCGCCGGTAAGAACACCGCTCCTGAAATGTTGGTTCGCCGATTCCTGCACGGTCTTGGGTATCGCTATGGTTTGCACAGTAAAACTTTGCCGGGTAAACCGGATATCGTGCTGACCCGATATAAAACCATTATCAATGTACACGGTTGCTTTTGGCACGGTCACGAGAACTGCCGATACTACTCCGTTCCGAAGACAAGAAGAAAATGGTGGAGCGATAAAATAAACGGGAATATCCGCAATGATGAAAAGACGGAATTGCTTTTAAGAAAGGCCGGGTGGAAAGTTATTACGATCTGGGGCTGTGAGTTGAAAAGCCTGACCATGGAGAAGACGCTTAGTAAATTGGCGAAGCGATTGGAAAAATTAAAGTGACGGGTGGAGGCAGTTGCGTGTTACGGGTGACGGGTTGCGGGTGGTTGTCGGTGGTCGGTTGTCGGTGGTCAGTTGTCTGTGGTCTGTCGTCTGTGGTCTGTCGTCTGCACTCCCTACAGAATGCGTATTACCAATAAAATACTTCTCCCCGTCTCTTCACTGTCCATGGTCTTGGAGCTTATTTCAAGATTTTTTTCTTTGCCGGCTGCGTTTGTATACAGGAAGGGAACATCCTTCATTTGCTTTTTAAGCACCATGATGTCTGTGAGTTGTTTCCTGAGATCCGTATTCTTCCAAAAACTGTTTTCCAGTTTAAAGATCTTGACCTGTGAAACAGGCGTATCCTGAAGACCGAAGATTCGCGTAAATATTTTATTGCTGCGTAGGATCCTCATTTCGGAATTAAGAATAACAAATGCGGCATCCTTCACAGAATCAAAAACAGTATCCAAAAAATCATTACTTTCCATGAGAAAGCGCTCCAGCTTTTTATGTGAATTAATATTCTGGATGATCTTTACAATATACTTTTCTCCTTCCGTGTTTTTTACAGCGACAGATTCTCCTATTACCCAAATAGGGGTCCCATCTTTATGAACTAAATAATTATTATCACTTTTAGACCCCTTGGCGACAGCAGTTTTTATTTCAAGTGCAGGCTTATTTGCTTTCCTGTCTTTTGCGGTAAAGAGCATGGAAAAATTCTTCCCGACCAATTGTGACTGACGGTAACCGAAAGCGGATAAAAAACTTCTGTTCACTTCGATTATCGAACCCTTTTGGTCCATCATGATCACTGAATTCTCTTTGGCATTTTTAAAAATGCTTTCAAAAAAACCTAGCGTGTTTATCATTTTTAGCTGTTAACCGGCTCAAAGATAATGATTTGACCCCGCAAACGGGGTGGAGTCTCTTTATGACCCTAAGGTAAATTTTTTTCGCTTTAATGCCGGAACGGATTTTGTCAATCTTCAACAAAACATTCTATATGGCAATACTTGACAACAAGAAAATCGCAATTCTCACCGAACATGGTTTTGAAGAAGTGGAATTGACCTCGCCGAAGAAGGCATTGGAAGAAGCGGGTGCTACAGTACATATCGTTTCTTTGCAAAAAATCGTAAAAGGTTGGGATCATGATCATTGGAGTATCGAATTGGATACCGATGCAAACCTTGAAAATGCTAACCCGGAAGACTATGACGCACTAATGATCCCCGGCGGCGTGATGAATCCTGATAAAATGCGAATGGAAAAGAAATATGTTGCTTTTGCCCAACATTTTATGGAAACCGGTAAACCGATCGCTGCAATTTGTCACGCCCCGCAACTGTTGATCGAAACCGGTATGCTGAATGAAAGGAATATGACATCATATCCTTCTTTGCAGACCGACCTGAAGAACGCCGGTGTAATATGGGAAGATAAAGAGGTGGTTTGCGATAAGGGTCTTGTCACCAGCCGCAGCCCGAAAGACCTCCCTGCCTTTAATAAAAAAATGATCGAGGAATTTGCAGAAGGGCAGCATCTTACAGAAGGAGCATTTACAAGGGGAGCTTCCGCTATGAGTTGATCATAGAGTAATAAATCAACAGCGTTATAATAAAAGCGGGATACTATTCCGCTTTTTTAATCTGTATCAGCCTCGCTGTACCCGTTATTTTCTTCATCTTCCCCGCCCGTCATTTCATCTTCGTCATCCTCTTCTGCACCGGGAATATCAAGGTCATCGCCGGAAGCGTCATCTGCAGAGCTTTGCTCATTCAACAATTCACCGTCATAGTCAGTATTATCCAACTGAGAATTTTTCAGGCGCTGATTATCGTCTGAAAGGGGATCATTGGAAAATGTTTCATCGAGCATGGCTTTTTCCGCAGGAGTAATGTCTGAGTCATTTTCATTTAAACCGGTATTATTATTTTTATCCATAAATTGATATTTAGAAACAATATCTTTCAAAGCCTATGCCGTATTCCGGCATAATTCTGCATACCGGTAACATGATAAAAAACCTAACATGAAAAAACTTTTTATTCTTTCCATTATTTATGCTGCCACGGGTTGTTCAGGCGATGATGAAACGATCGCATCCCAACCTGTCGCAACTGTAAGCAAAGATGTTGCAAGTGGGCCGGCAAGCCTTGCCGGTTGTTACCGCATGACCATTGAAAAAGATACTGCCTACCTGGAGTTGAAGCAGGAGGGCGATTCTGCTTTCGGGCCGTTGGTATATAAAAGATTTGAGAAAGACAGCAATACCGGCACCGTAAGTTTAAAACTGGCCGGGGATCATGCAGACGGCTGGTATATATTCAATTCGGAAGGGAAATCTACAGTAAGACAAATTATGTTCAAAACGGATTCTTCCGGGTTGGCAGAAGGCTACGGTGACATAGCCATCAAAGGAGATTCCGCTTATTTTAAATACCCGCACGCGCTGCATTTTGAAGAAAAACACCATTTCTTAAGAATGCCCTGTAAATAGAATGAATGAAAAAGTTATTGATCATTTTGGGATCGGCAATGCTATGTTATTCCTGTGCACCGAAACCTTATGCTCCGCAAAATAAAGTTTATGGTGAACAAGCCGGTAAATTTGCGAAGATCATTGCAGCTCCTCCAAAAGATTCTGTATACGCCGATTCCCTGAAAGTTCCTGTAAGACCGGTATTCACTACAAATTTCGGGATGAGAAAACCGAACATGGTCATTATTCATTATACCGCACAGAACAGTTGCGATAAAACATTGGAAACCTTTACCACCCCTGCAAGAGAGGTGAGCGCGCATTATGTGATCTGTAAGGACGGTACGCTGCATCATATGCTTAACGATTATTTACGGGCATGGCATGCGGGGGTGGGTAAATGGGGTAACAACAGCGATATTAATTCTTCTTCAGTAGGCATAGAAATAGATAACAACGGGACAGAGGCGTTTACAACTGCTCAACTGAATACGCTTAACGGTGTCCTCGCCTACCTGAAAAGATCATACAATATTCCTGTCGCCAATTTTATCGGGCACAGCGATGTGGCCCCCGGCCGAAAGATAGATCCCGGCGTACTTTTTCCCTGGAAGGCTTTGGCAGAAAACGGTTACGGGCATTGGTACAGTGATACCACCGGCCTGAACATCCCGGCAGATTTTAATGCACCGCATGCCCTCCGCATTATCGGGTATGATATCAGCAACCTACCGGCAGCAATGCAGGCATTCAGGAGTCATTTTATTGCTGTTACAACAACAGGGGAACTTTCGCTGCCGGAGAAGAAGATATTATACAGTTTGCTGCGAAAATATTTATAGTTACTGCAGGTCTTTTACGAGGTCCTCAATAAGGATCTCTTCCAGCACCATTTTCTTTGAACCTACTTCTTCATCATACCATTTAATGAGGCGGATATGTCCGTCGGCGATCTCAATGCCGGTAATATCGCCGTCACTGAAACAGCAACAGCCGGTATTAAAATAAGATGGTTTCAACAGGTGCTGTTCTTTACCGGGGATATTATTGGAAGGATGGTCAAAATATTTCCCTGAGCCAAATACCGGCACATGAGTATGACCGGTAATAAGAACCAGATTAGGCTGTGCCGCACTCCATTCACTCATCATGACATTATGTTTATTCTTCAGGGAATAATCATTGCTAGGCGTATTCACATTTATTCGCAGGTAACGTTGTAAAGGTGTCCAGATATGGGCCACCAGCCAGGTGCTCAGCCGGTTATTATCGCTCATGATATCGCCCTGGTGGCCATGGGTAAGCAATATATCCAGCATCCCGGAAGCAACTTTTACCCGCAGCACAACTCCTTCGTACACATTCAGCGGCATGGTGAAATATTTCTTCAGCCATAATAGTACATCGATTGCATTTTTCCAGATCAGGTCATGATTGCCGAAGGTTTTTATAAACCTGTCCGGCTGAAAGGCTGCTTCTGCAGCGAATGCTTTTTCGTTTACCGGCAGGATGGTATCCACCCGGAATTTCCAAAGTTCTTCGGTATCTCCCAATGCTATAAAACTGAAATTGTTTTCATGGTAATATTTCAGCGCAGCCAGGTAATTTGTTTCACAGTTTTTAAAATCATCACTCCAGCTTTTATCGCCTTTGTGTTGGTCACTGAAGATGATAAACTTTGCGGCCGTTTCATCCGTCTCTACTAATTTCAGGCGATTGTTGGGTTTTTCGGATGCCAATGCATAGAGCTCGGATAGGGATTTAAAAACGATCTCCCGCTTCGGTGCAGCAGAAAAGCGGCCGGCTATCCATAGTACCGGGCGTTTAAGCAGGTATAGTAAAAACTTTCGCATCAGGCGGGATCCTTTCTTGCAAAATATTTACCGACTACAGGCAGTTTCATAAATTCTTTATATTCCACTAAGGCAATGAAACGGAAATAAATAATGATCATCAGCGCCGCGAGCGCGTGGCTGAATATGATATTGGAATATAAATATGTAAGCCCGAAATGAATAAAATAAAGGGCCGTAACAATGGCGAGGTAGGCAAGAAGTTTTTTGCGGGCATAAGGAACGGGGTAATGTTTCTGACCCCACTTATATGAAATGATCATCATCACGCCGTAAGCCGCAAAGGTTCCCCAGGCGCAGGCGGTATACCCGGCGATCGGTATGAAAAAATAGTTTATAGCTACTGACATTGCGGCGCCGATCAAAGTGATCCATGCGCCGTACATCGTTTTATTGCTCAACTTATACCAAACCGTAAGGTTATAATATATGCCCAGGAAAATGTTTGCCATCAGCAATATCGGAACTACGCTGAGCCCTACACGGTACTCGGGCCCGATAAAATATTTCCATATAGGGAGGAAAAGGCTTACTGCAAGAAAGGCCAAGCTCAGGATGATCACAAAAAATTTCATGATCCGTGCATACATGCGCGGCGCATCCGCTCCATGAGATTGGCGGAAGAAAAACGGTTCCGCACTCATCCGGAAAGCCTGTACAAAAAGCGTGATCAGGATCGGCAGCTTCGTGCAGGCATTGTAAATACCCACCTGCGATTCGCGGTAGAGTTCCGTGCCCGGCAACCACCAGCGCAGCATTATCCTGTTCATGGTATCATTGATGACACCACCCATGCCCACGAGGATCAGCGGGAGCGCATAAACCATCATCCTTCTCCACAAAGCCGCATTGAAACGAAATCGCACCTGAACTATTTCCGCAGCAAGTAAAACTAAAGTGATCACCGCCTGAACCAGGTTTGCCAACACCACATAAGTGACGGGAGAAACGGAAGGATCATAAACCGTATCTATCCAATTGTTATTTTTATAATGTTCGGGGCAGTATTGGAAAAAGAACCAGGTTAGTAATATGTTTACGAGGATACCCGCCAGTTTTACCGCAGCATACTTTATGGGTCTTCCTTCCTGGCGTAAGCGTGCAAAGGGAATGGCTGCAAGTGTATCTACGGCAATGATCAGGATCATCAGCTGAAGTATGGCGGGAAATTCTTCCAGTCCGATAGACTGCCCGAGCAGGTGTTGATTGAGCCAAAGTACCGCGGTAAATAGCAACGTAGAAACAAACAATGATAATGCTGCCGTACTGTAAAGGTTTTTATTGTCTTTATTATCACCGGAGAATCGGAAATAAGCGGTTTCAAAACCGTATGTGAAAATGACATTGAAAATGGGAATGATGGAATAGATCAAACCGATCTTTCCGTAGTCGCTTACATTATCGAGGTTGTAAGTAAGAAAAGGTGTGAGCAGGTAATTTAAAAAGCGGGCGGCAATAGTGCTGCCGCCGTACCATAACGTTTCTCCCGCCAGTTTTTTAATACCGCTCACCCGTAATTAGTTTTTTCAAAAGTAAGGAATAGAAATATCACCCGAAGATATTGTTACCGGTTACGGAGCATATCGTTTGTTACGGGTAAATGCCGTATCGGTAAGGGTATATAAAAAAAAGACCAATTGCTTTTTTTCTTTTGGGGTCATGGTGATCTTATGGCGGAGGAGGGGATCAAGAGCCACTAAACCCGTATCTAATGAGGTGTAATGATCCATGACCATGTCAAGGGTGGCGATCCTCCCGTCATGCATATAGGGGATCGTCAGCGCGATATTGCGAAGGGTGGGAACTTTAAATTTTAATGAATCTGTTCTTTTCAAACTTATTCCCTGTCGGCCGTTATCCTTAAAGCGGTTTAAACTCATCCCGTTATTATGAAAATCATTATCAGTAAATAACGGCTCACGGTGACAGGTATTGCAGTTTGCTTTAAATAATTCATAGCCCTTCTTTTCGGGCTCAATGAATGTGGCTTCACCCCTTTTTACTTTATCGTATTTACTGTCTGCGCTCACCAGGCTCCCGGTAAATTGCGCCAATGCCTTCAGCATTCTTTCACTGCTGATGTTCGCATCGCCGAATGCGTTTCGAAACATTCGCCGGTAAGCTGTATCCCTTTTCAAATGAATCATGATGCTGTCAAGTCGCATTCCCATTTCGTTGGGAGCAGTTAAAGGAAACAACGGCTGCACTTCTATATGATTGATACCGCCGTCCCAATGCAGGTCACGCATCCAGGCAAGGTTTATAAGGGCCGGGGCATTTCGCGTGCTGAAACTGTTTTTGACACCATGGCTGAGATCATGGTCATAAGTGGAGAAGGCCGCAAAAGGCTGGTGACAGCTTCCGCAGCTTATCTCCCCGTCTTTGCTCAGCCCGCCGTCATAGAATAATTTTTTTCCCAATTGAAAACCTTCTTCCGTGAGCGGGTTCGTTTTAAAAATGTCTGTCGGCGGTTTCGGAAAACCGACCGGGATCTTTAAAGGGGTCGGGGTAGGGCCATGCCAACCTTTACCGGCACTGATCAGCATCAACGCCGCCGCGGTAAAAATGAAAAATGATAAAACTATTTTCAGCTTCAATGCAAAAAATTATTCAATGACAGAAAACATCCCTACAAAATTATCTGCTGATCTCACGGCATCCTCACCGATGCTAGTGATCAGCGGAGACCGGGCAATATGAATTTTATGTATACCGTTCCAATACTTATCAAGATCTAATTGAACAATAACATTTTTGGGCATTCCTTTTTTAAAATACAGATCAATCTGTCGCATCGTTTTGTACGGATCCTTATATCCGCCGATATGTTGTTCGATCCTTTGCAGGTCCGCCGTGGAAGAATCACTTTTCCCTTCCAGTTTAAACATCACATAGCCGCTGTTCCAGGTCCAGAACATATCATTGAGCGGGTCTAACGCTCCGCTCTGTGCACCGCTGCTGTTGAGCAGGCTATCTACGCCCAACAAAAATGAGATTCCTTTTATCTTTCCTGCGGGCTTTTTGAGGATGAATTTATTTTCCTTTGCAGCATCGGCCAGAAAAGTATTTTTTACAGCAGCGGAAGGCTTATCGGTGATAAAATGCAGGTTACTGATGTAGTACCGAAATTTGGTTATCGTATAGCTTTCTCCGAAGGCATTGGAATATTTACTGTCGGCCGGTACAACGCGTTTCCCGTTGGCTATATTGGTAAACAGGATGCCTGTTTTCTTCACCGTTTTCTTTTGACTGAAAGCCTGAAGAGAAAAGATGATAAATGCCGTAAAAAATAATAATTTATTCATGGGCAGCCGGTTTTTTTCTGCCTTCTTTTACCAGGGAGGATTTCTTTTTATCGTCCGATCTTTTCTCTTTCACGGCTTTGGGCATTTTTGTTGGCCTTCTTTTTTTGGGAACGATTAGGGCTTTTGCTACCAATTCATTCATCCTTTTGACCACTTCGGCCTTATTAGACAGTTGTGATCTTTCGGTTTGGCTTTTTACCTGCAGGAACCCTTCGGAATTGATGCGGTTTGCAAGCTTTTCCTGTATGAGCAATTTTTGTGATTCATTAACTATCGCGGAGCCGGCCACATCCCAGGCACCTTCAACCATGGTTTCCACTTTATTCACGTTCTGGCCGCCGCTGCCGCCGCTCCTGGCCGTTTTATATTTTATTTCGCTGCTGATATCGGGCATCATTCAAATTTACTCATTCTTAAAATGAAATGAAGGAAGCATGGTTATTTGTATGGTTAATATTTCTATAATAAGAAAAAAACAAGCATTTTTGCAACTAACAGTACCGTTTTATGCAATCAATTTATCATTCCCTCACTGATCGAAAGCAACATAGCAAAAAGTCTTTTGCCGTGCTGATTGATCCGGACAAAGTGAATGAGAGCAGTTTGGAAGACCTGGTCCGGTTATCTGTAGATGCAGCCGTAGATTATTTTTTAGTAGGCGGTAGCCTGGTGATGTCGGATTCCCTCGATGAAAGCATTCAATTGCTCAAACGCAGTTGTGATATCCCGGTGGTGCTTTTCCCCGGCAGTCCCGCCCAGGTAAGCCGGTATGCGGATGCCCTTTTATACCTTAGACTCACCAGCGGCCGCAACCCGGAATTACTGATCGGCCAGCATGTGGTCTCTGCCCCTTTGGTAAAACAAAGCGGCCTGGAGATCATTTCTACCGGGTATATGGTAATTGACGGCGGGGCACCCACGACGGTTTCCTACATCAGTAATGCTGCACCGCTACCTGCTGATAAAAATGATATTGCCATGTGTACCGCTATGGCGGGGGAAATGCTGGGAATGAAATTAATTTATATGGACGCCGGCAGCGGCGCCAAAAGAGCCATTTCGGAATCCATGATCCAACAGGTTGCATCCTGTATCAATGTTCCGCTGATCATCGGCGGCGGTATTACCACGGCAGAAAAAGCTTACCTCAATTGTAAGGCCGGCGCGGACCTGATCGTCGTGGGTAATGCCATTGAAAAAGATGCCGGGTTGATCAAAGAAATTGCTGCCGCTATTCACAGTGTAGCGGTGAAAGTGTAGTTTCACGCAAAGGCGCAAAGGACCGCAAAGCCGCAAAGAGAACCACAAAGACTCAAAGGATCACTAAGGAAATCAACGATACAAAATCTGTGTAAATCTGTGGATCAATCTGTGAGCATCTGTGGGAAAGGTTTCACGCAAAGCCGCAAAGGGACCGCAAAGCCGCAAAGAGAACCACAAAGACTCAAAGGCACAAAGGATCACTAAGGAAATCAACGATACAAAATCTGTGTAAATCTGTGGATCAATCTGTGAGCATCTGTGGGAAAGGTTTCACGCAAAGCCGCAAAGGGACCGCAAAGGCGCCAAAGAGTTCAAACGATAAAGTAGAGTACCATAAACCGGACTGCCCAATTATCCATTATCTATTACCCAATTATCCATTTTCCTTCCTATTTCTTTTCAACCCTCGTCGGCGTATCCTCCCCGCTGATAATGGTTTTGCTGCTGAGCGCAATGGCTTTTATGACCTCGGCCATATTATCAGTATCCAATGATGACACTTCATCAGATTGCTTATGATAGTTAGGTTCTGTATCCATTTTGGAGGTGGAGATCGTGTGCGCCGGAACACCGAGCGCAGCAAGGGTCGCATTATCACTTCGGTAAAAAAGATTCTGCGTGGGATAAGGATCGGGTTCAAATCGGAATGCCGTGCCGGATAAATTTTTCTGTAATATTTGTCCGAAATCGGAGCGTTCAAAACCGGTGATATAAGCACTGTTCTTTCCCCATTTACTTTCCGTTCCGATCATCTCAAGGTTGAACATCGCCGTTACTTTATCCGCATCGATCTGTTTGGAAAAATATTGCGAACCGAATCCGCCGATCTCTTCTGCGGTGAACGAAACGAACAGGAGTGACCGTTCATTGTTTTTAAGATTTGCAAAATAATTTGCCAGCATCACCACCGCTGTGGTGCCCGCCGCATCATCATTGGCGCCGTTATAAATGGAGTCCCCGGCGGCATTGGCCTTGCTCACGCCTAAATGATCATAGTGCCCGGAGAAAACCACGTATTCTGCTGCCTTCGACTTGCCCGGCAACAGACCGACAACGTTTGTATATTTTGTTCCTGTCACCAAGTGCCTGATCTGCAGGTCGTATTTTTCTGCCGGTGAATCTGCCAATACAAACACAACTGAAAAATTATTTTTTGGCCCGTCTCTTTTGAATCGCTTCAGTTTATTAAAATCACCGGAGAAAAACCGGTTGACCAACACGAGGTAGTTTTTCTTTTCTTTCAGGATCTCACCTGCCCTGGTAATTAAGTTTTCACTGTTGCCTATTACCAGTTTGGAAAAACCGGATGCTTCATTGATCTTCAGTAAAGAGTCAGTGGTATATGCAATTATATTGGCCGTCTCCAACGCCACGCCGTCGACAGTTCCCGAAGCGGAAATAAATTTCATGCGCACATTGGAAAAGGTTTGTTTGTAGGTCTGCAGGCCCGGGAAGAATTGTAACCCGGCTTTTTTAAATTCCTCACCGATGAAATCAGCTGCCTTATCTATTTCCGGGGAACCTGTCCTCCTTCCGCGCATCTCATCCGAAGCAAGATAGTTGAGTATCCGCTTGGCCTCAACGGCATTCAGGCCTTTATCCGCCTGCGCAAAGGAAACCGTAGCGGCAAATAAAAGTACCGCCCCGATAATAATTTTTCTAATGAACATATAAAAAGTTTACGTAGTAATTGTTAATGCCCGGTAGAAGTAAAGGAATTCGAACTAAAAAAATTATCCATTATCCATTAAAAATTATCCATTACAAAGACATCATCTCCTTAAACTTCACCGCCTGCCTCCTGCTTACTTCTATCTTTTCCCCGCCTTTCAGGTCCAGCAATAATCCCCCGTTGAAGAAAGGTTCCACTTTATCGATCATGCGAAGATTGATGATATGCTTCCGGTTTGCGCGAAAAAAAACTTTTTCATCCAGCCGTTCTTCGAGTGCGTTCAGTGATTTCAGGATTAACGGTTTGTTGGTGCCGAAGAAGACCTTTGCATAATTGCCTACACTTTCAAATAACCTCACTTCTGCCAATTTTACAAACCAGCATCTTTCCCCGTCCTTTACGAACACCTGGTCGTTCTCCCCCAGCATGCCGCGGTGCATACCGCCGAGCGAAGCGGCAATTTCTTTTTCTTCCGCCATTTGAAGTTTGTGCAAAGCATCAGCAAGTCTTTTCGGTTCTACCGGTTTCATTAGGTAATCCAATGCATTTACTTCAAAGGCCTTCAATGCAAACTCATCGTAGGCTGTCGTAAAGATCACGTGCGGCGCCCTGTCCAGCTCCTGCAGCATATCGAAACCGGTTTTACCGGGCATCTGGATATCCAGGAAAATGAGGTCCGGCATAAGACTGTCAATTTTTTCTATACCTTCTTTTGCATTGGCAGCTTCACCCATCACTTCCACTTCCGGGAATTCGGCCAGCAGTTTTTTTAGTTCGTTTCTTGCTAAACGTTCATCATCAATGATCAGGGCTTTGTACATATGTCAGTTTTAATCTTATAAAATTTCGGTGATGGGCATAATGATCTTTGACTCCACCAGTTCACCGTTCTTTTCTGAAATTTCAAATTTTGCCTGCCCGTTATACAGCAGGTTAAGCCTGTCCTTAGTGCTTTTCAGTCCGAATCCCGCCGGTGATGAACCTGCTTTATACAGGCGAAGGTTACCGGTATTCTGCACGACCAGTTCGTGGCGATTGTTTTTAAAATAAGAAAAGATCCGTATCACTCCGCCGTTCACATCCTTGCTGATGCCGTGCTTGATGGCATTCTCCACCAGCGTCTGCAGCATCATTGGCGGTATCGGTTGGTTGAGCGTTTCCTCATCGATCTCCATTTCTATTTTAAGCCGTTCTTCAAAACGCATATGTTCAAGCGCCAGGTAATCTTTTACAATATCCAACTCCTGTTGAAGCGGAACGGTTTCCAGCGTTTCGGCTTTGAGGCTGCTCCGGAGAATATTGCTCAGTTCAGTAATGGCCGTCCTGGCCCGTTCCGGGTTTTCATCTACCAATGCACGGATACTGTTCAATGCATTAAAAATAAAATGCGGGTTGATATGGGATTTAATGGTCTTTAACTCCAGCGATTTTACCATTCCTTCCAGCCGTAGTTTATCCAGCTGGTCCTTACGGTTCTTATCTACATAATGCCATACCAGGTAGATGAGCAGCCACATCGCACAAAGAATAAAATTAAAGACCACTCCCCAAAAATTCCGTCCTTTGCGTTGCTCTTCAAACTGCCAGTTTCCCTGTTTATCCCTTGACCAACCGGTCGACATCTTTATTTTCTTCGCTATTACATATTTATTGGAATCAAGCAGGTTGTTTTTTTCAAATAGATAATAATCTGTATTGGCCACTTTCATTTCCTTTTCCATGCCCGTAGCTTTCGCTTTCCGTTCATTGATCTCGTACTTTTCAAATGACATTCCCGGGAGCTCTAATGTATATTTTGACCCGTAAAAAGATAAGGAGGCGGTAAAGATCACCCCCGCTAAGAACATCAAAAAGATCTTGTTGGGCGGCAGGCGCAGCCAATTGATCTTTTTCAGAAAGTGCCGGAGCGTATGTGTAGCAATGATAAACCAAACAAAATCAGAGAACAGTGCAAAATAAAACAGGTTGCGTTTTGCCTGCGGGGTGAGGTATGCCTCCGGTACATATTGGAAGGCAATAAATACCTGGAGCATCAGCCAACCCCCCCAACCGATGAGCTGGCATAAGCGATATTTTGTTGTTTTATTCATGAATGACAAATTTAAAAAGACCCGGACCGGCCAACCCTGCCCGTTTTATTATTGGCAAAATAACGGTTTAAAAGGTTTGAAATCCCGCACCACAATCATAAAAAGCCGCATTTTCAACATTTCGTTATTTTTACAATATGGCCAATCCCAATCTGAACAGTGAAACCGGCGGGCAAAGCGCGGCGGATAAAGAATTTGAAAATAATATACGGCCAAGGGAGATCGCGGAATTTTCCGGGCAGTTACAGACCATCGACAACCTGAAGATCTTCATCAAGGCCGCCAAACTCCGCGGCGAAGCGCTCGATCATATTTTATTTCACGGCCCTCCCGGTTTGGGCAAGACAACGCTCAGCAGAATAGTGGCCAACGAACTCGGTGTAAATATCAGGGAAACCAGCGGTCCGGTCATAGAAAAGCCCGGGGATCTCGCCGGTTTATTGACCAACCTGGAGCCACATGATGTCTTATTCATCGATGAGATACATCGCTTAAGTACGGTTGTGGAAGAATACCTCTACGCCGCAATGGAAGACTACCGGATAGACATTATGATCGATACGGGCCCGGCAGCAAGGAGCATACAGATAGACATCAGCCCCTTTACCCTGATAGGCGCTACCACCCGCAGCGGGCTTCTTACCGCACCGCTGCTTTCACGCTTCGGCATAAAGAGCCGGTTGGAATATTATGATGCGGCCACCCTGAAAAATATTATTTTAAGAAGCGCAAATATTTTAAAAACTACCATCACAAGTGATGCGGCTGCAGAAATTTCCGGCCGCAGCCGCGGTACTCCCAGGATCGCGAATGGCCTCCTGAGGCGTGTGCGGGATTTCGCACAGGTGATCGGCAACGGTGTCATTGATATGAATATAACCGAACATGCATTGCGGGCACTGAATGTAGATGCACACGGGCTGGATGAAATGGATAACAGGATCCTCAGTACGATCATCGATAAATTTAAAGGCGGCCCGGTCGGTATCACCACTATCGCTACCGCCGTTGGCGAAGAACCGGGGACGTTGGAAGAAGTATATGAGCCTTTCCTGATACAGGAAGGATTCCTGATGCGCACTGCACGTGGCAGAGAGGTTACGGAAAAGGCATACAGGCATTTAGGTAAAACACCGTCAAGAGGGTCGGGGAATACATTTTTGTTTGATGAAGCGGTGTGAGGAGAATTATGAATGTTGAATTATGAATGTTGAATTAAGAACCGTATAATAAATGGAAGATTTAAGAGGTAAGAGGTAAGATTTTGACGTTTGTAAACAGGAAAGTATTTTTGGGCCAAGCAGCGGAGTCATTGGGCATCATCGTTGCGTCGCACTCTTGTGCGGTAGGTTCAGTAATGAACACAGTAATGAACTTTCGTGCAAATAAGAACGGGCTTCGAAATTTTCGAAGCCCGTTCTTATTCAATATTTTTTATTCACTATTCCGTTTCCACCAGCCTGAAACCGTTACCGTGAATATTCACAATTTCCAGTTTTGCATCTTCTCTTAAGTATTTACGCAGCTTAGCAATATAAACATCCATACTTCGGCCGTTGAAATAAGTATCACTGCCCCAAATTTTCTTCAATGCAGCTTCTCTCGGCAGGAGATCATTTTTATATTCACTCAGCATTTTCAACAGTTCATTTTCTTTCGGAGAAAGTGTTTGTACTTTACCGTTTACCGTAAGTTCTCTCAGCCTCGGGTTGAAATGGTATTTCCCCAGGTCAAATTCCGCATTGGCTTCTTCTTTATGCAGTTCTTCATTGCGCTTTAAAATCGCCTTGATCTTATGCAACAACACTTCACTGTCAAAGGGCTTGGTGATATAATCATCCGCTCCCAGTTTGTAACCCTGGATAATATCATCTTTCATCGTTTTGGCACTGAGGAAAAAAAGCGGCACATCCGGGTTAATATCCCTGATCTCCTCGGCCACGGTAAAACCGTCCATATTCGGCATCATTACATCCAGGAGGCAAATGTCAAATTTCTCCCGCTGAAATGCAGCCAGGCCAAGTCTTCCGTCTCTCTCGAGGATCACATCGTAATCATTCAGTTCAAGATAATTTTTGAGCACCATCCCGAGGTTGGTATCATCTTCACAAAGTAAAATTTTAGGTTTAGTTGCTTCCATATGTAGTTATTTTATTGAGGATAAATTATTTATATAATGATACCGCTAATATAATGCCTAATTTTTTCTAAACCCTATTTTCGTACATACGCCTTGTCTGTAAGGGTTCGCAGAAACGATATGATATCTGCCTGTTCGGGCGAACTGAGGTTCAGCCCTTTATTGAACACAGGGTCAAGATTAACCTGGTGTGGGAAGAACCCTTTAGGCTCATTGTAATAACGCAAAACCTCTTCCAACGTGGCAAACATCCCGTTATGCATATAAGGCGCAGTCACCGCTACATTTCGCAGCCCGGGCACCTTGAATTTACCTACGTCTCCCTGCCGCTTTGAAATGGCAGAGCGGCCGCTGTCGGTGAGAAAATTTCCGTTGAACAGTCCGATATTTTTAAATTCATCGCCGGTAAAATCATCCCCGAAATGACAGTCAAAACATTTAGCCTTTCTGCCGATGAATAATTTTCTGCCCCGTTCCTCCGCTGCAGTGAGCCTTCCGTTGTTATTGCTCCAGTCATCAAAGCGGCTGTCTACCGTTTCGAGCGTTTGCTCAAATGCAGCCAGTGCAGCAGAAAGATTTTCAGCTGTCGGTTTTTGCCTGAAAACCTGAAAAAATAATTTTCGGAAGGTTGAATTATTTCCCAGCCTGCGCACGGCTTCGGGTATGGGAAGGCCCATTTCATCAGGATTTGCGATTGGCATCAGGGCCTGTGCTTCCAGGGAAGAAGCCCTGCCGTCCCAAAAAAAATGAGGACGGTTCTTCATGTTGAGTACGGACGGAACATTGCGGGCCGTTTCTTTTCCCTGAATCCCGGTACTGAATGCAAGCGTATCTGCAAAAGCAAACTTCGGGTTATGACAACTTGCACAGCTCACCGAAGAATCCAATGAAAGTATCTTTTCATTGAACAGCCTTTTCCCCAGCTTTATCTTTAAACTGCTGCTGATCTCATGGCTCCCGTTATCAATGAAACTGTATACGGGGATGATGAGCACTGCAAATAAGATCATTACAACAGTTGCCTTCATGGACTCAAAAATACACGGGTTTTTTCATCCGGTTATTATTATCTTTCATTGTACTTTCACAAAAAAAAATTATGCAGGATAAAACGGCATTTACCGGGCTCATTCAGCAGGGGTATCAGTTCAAAGGAGAATCCGTGCAGATCGGCTGTGCGATGCTCGACGGTGAGGTGATACCCGATGCAAAAATATTTTTGCCCCTCAAAACAATGAACCGTCACGGCCTGATAGCCGGTGCTACCGGTACCGGTAAAACAAAGACACTGCAGATGATCAGCGAATATTTGAGTGATGCAAGTGTGCCGGTGCTGTTGATGGACATCAAAGGTGACCTGAGCGGAATTGCGGCGGTGGGAGCTGAAAATGATAAAGTAAAGGACCGCTACCAAAAATTACAGCTCACTTATGCACCGGCTAAATATCCCGCTGAACTGCTTTCGCTGAGCGGCACAAATGGGGTGAAACTACGGGCCACCGTTAGTGAATTCGGCCCCGTGTTGCTGAGTAAGATCCTTGGCCTCAATGATACGCAGGGAGGTGTTGTCGCGCTGATCTTTAAATATTGTGATGATAATAAAATGCCCCTGCTCGACCTCAAAGACTTTATAAAAGTATTGCAGTATATCGGCGATGAAGGCAAAGCGGGAATTGAAAAATTATACGGAAAGATCTCCACCACTTCCACCGGTACGATCCTGCGAAAGGTGATCGAATTGCAGCAACAGGGAGCCGATGTATTTTTCGGAGAGAAAAGTTTCGAGGTGGATGACCTGATGCGCGTAAGCGATACCGGCCAGGGAATGCTCAGCATCCTTCGCGTAACCGATCTGCAGGACAGGCCAAAGCTGTTCTCTACTTTTATGTTGCAAATGTTGGATGAATTGTATGCCTCCTCGCCCGAAGAAGGGGATCTGGACAAACCGAAACTGGTGATCTTCATTGATGAAGCGCACCTAATATTTCAGGAAGCCAGTACGGAACTGGTCCGCCAGATAGAGACCGTTATTAAACTGATCCGCTCCAAAGGGATAGGCATATTCTTTTGCACGCAAAACCCGATGGACATCCCGGCATCAGTACTCGGGCAATTGGGAATGAAGATCCAACATGCATTAAGAGCCTTTACTGCAGCAGACCGGAAAACGATCAAACAAACGGCTGATAATTACCCGGAGACCGGTTTCTATCAAACCGAAGATCTCATTACACAATTAGGGATCGGGGAGGCGTTGGTCACTTTATTGAATGAGAAAGGAATTCCTACACCACTGGCGCATACCATGCTTTGCAGCCCCAGGAGCAGGATGGATATTTTGTCGGATGAAGAGATCAATACCATAAATGCCGGCAGCAAGCTGGTAAAAAAATACAATGCGGATATTGACAGCAGCAGTGCCTATGAAATGCTGAATGAAAAAATAGAAGAAGCAAATGCCGGTGAAACGGTTAAAGTAACCGCTAAAAAACCGGCAAAACCGGAACCGACTGCCTTTGAAAAAATAGCCAACAATTCAGTCGTTAAAAGCATGGCAAGAACTGTAGGCAATGGATTAGTAAGATCCCTGTTGGGCGTATTGGGAATGGGCGGAAGAAGCACCGCCTCAAGAAAAAAAAGCTGGTTTTAGGTTAATAAATTGTTTCTACCTGTATAACGTATTAACTATAAGATGATTATACCGGTAGTTTATTCTGTTTTAATGTAGAAGTTTTTCGACAAAAACCTCAATAATCTTGTTTTTTAATATTAACCGGTGTACATTCGCCTTGGTTTTTCATAGGATATTGGATTTTAAAGCGGGACTAGATTTCTATCTTGGTCCCTTTTTTTATGCTGTATATGACCGACTTACGGTGTTGGCACATTGATCTTTAAATTTCCCGGAATGTTTCCATCCGTACACAATATTTCTTCTGCCAACAGGAAGGAAATTACCGTCCAAACGGCACGCTCTCCTAAAGGCTTCATCGCCTTTATAATTTGATCGGTGGACAGTCTTTCTTTTTCTACCAACAAGGTAATACGTTCCGCTGCCTGTTGAAATTCTGCAGGGGGTAACATGGCCGTCTTATTGTTGATGCAATTATCACAAATTCCGCAGTCCGGTAAATTACGTTCACCGAAATAATCTGATATCATTCGGCTCCTGCAAACCATCTCTTCTTTTGCAAAATGGAGTACTGCTTTGGTTCTTTTTATTCCTTCCGTTTTTCGTGCAGCCATTCCTTTGTTATCGGTTTTATAATCATCAGAATACATACGGTTGCGCAAGAGGAAAATTTCCGGTTTACCCGAAGGAGGCTTGTATCGGATGATGCCGTAACGATGCAGTTCCTGTAATTTTTTTACCAGTTCGGCTGCGGGCAACTTTATGAAATTGGCCAATAATGATTCATATACCACAGTGGGAAAATCAAAGATGCCTTCATAAGAACGAAGCAATCCCTTTATGACGGGTTCTGTTTCCGGGTGTTGTATTTCAAATTCTTGCAGGTCATTCTTTTCAACCAAAAATTCTACGGTGGCCTGCCGAAACATTGTTTCTGTAAAACTGATCAAACCCTCCTGCGCCAATGCCTGTAATCCGTAGCTTGCTTCCGATATGTTCAGTTTGAAGTGCTGTGCAAACAATGCAATGTCCATTTCAAAACCTGATCCTTCCCCGGAGCCGGCAGCAACCTGCAGGAAATTCATTAAAGCGATATAGATCTCTTTTAATTTTTTAGGCGAAGGGTAACGCGTCTCCTGTTTCAACAAGAGTTCTTCTGCCTCATGTTGATAAAACAGCAATACCGCGTAGGCGCGCTTGCTGTCCCGCCCGGCGCGCCCCGCTTCCTGGTAATAATTTTCGATGCAATCCGGTATTCCGAAATGGACCACCAGCCTCACATCCGGCTTATCGATACCCATTCCGAATGCATTGGTGCAAACCATGATCGCGGTTTTATTGCTCACCCAGGCATCCTGCTTTGCGGTTCTGCCATCTCCCGGCAAACCTGCATGATAAAAATCCGCGTTGATACCCTTCATGCGCAGCAGTTCACATAATTTCATCGTTTCTTTCCTGCTCCTGCAATAGATGATACCGGACCCTTTTACATTTTGCAGGATCTCTTCCAGCTTTTTTTCTTTGGATACAGGGCAGAAGGCACTGTATGAAAGATTCGGCCGCGCAAATGATTGTTCAAAATGCCGGCTGTCCTTACCGAATAATAACTTCTTACAAATATCCTCCTGTACTTCCGGCGTGGCCGAAGCCGTGAGGGCGATGACGGGTACACCCGGCAATTCTTCACGCAGGTTGGCAATGCGCAGGTAAGCCGGCCGGAAATCATATCCCCATTGAGAGATGCAATGCGCTTCATCCACTGCGATTAGCGAAGGTTTTAAGGCAGGCAGGTATTCCAGGAATAATTTTGTTTCCAACCTCTCCGGGGAAACGTACAGGAATTTATAATTTCCGAATGCCGCATTCTGCAATGTTTTTTTAATTTCAGGATAAGACATGCCCGAATAAACCGCCAAAACATTTATACCTTTTTTTTCAAGGTGCTCTACCTGGTCCTTCATGAGGGCGATCAGTGGACTGATCACCAAACAAAGGCCTTCCTGCATTAATGCGGGTACTTGGAAGCAAATGGATTTGCCGCCGCCGGTAGGGAGCAGGGCGAGCGTATCTTTCTTCTCCAATACAGACCGGATAATATCCAACTGCAAAGGGCGGAAATGCTCATGCCCCCAATATTTTTTCAGTATTGCTGACGGATCCATCGTAGTATGCAAAATAGGGCTTTTAAGAAAGTCAAAAGTGAAAAGTCAAAACCTAAAAGTGGCAACCCGTTCTCAGATCGTTTTAGATTTTGCAAAAGGAGCTTAAAAGTAAAAGTCAAAACCTATAAGTGAAAACCGCGACCTTAGAAAATTTGGGGTTTTCACTTCTGCCTTTTGACTTATTCAGTACTACACAACTTTTTTAATGAACAACCGCACCGAGTTCAATGCTAAAACGATATCGCTGAAGCCCATCGCCAATGCAGCAAGCGTAGGCGTAAGCAGCCCGAATGCCGCGATCGGCACTGCAACAATATTATACAGGAAGGCCCAGAATAAATTCTGCTTTATCGTGAGATAGGTATGTTTACCGAGCCCTAAAGCAAGCGGCAGGTTCTTAATGCCGTTGTTCATCAGGATGACATCGGAACTTTGCATAGCGATATGAGAAGCATCACTCAGCGATATACCCAGGGTTGCTTTTGCAAGAGCCGGCGCATCATTGATACCATCGCCCACCATTGCTGTGGGCGTTTCAGCCGCAAGCGCAGCGATCTTTTCCATTTTTTGCGCAGGACTTTGTTCAGCTATCACCACGTCAATATTAAGTTCACGGGCAATAAGGTCACATTTATCCTGAAGATCGCCGCTTAACAGGATCGTTTTTATTTTTTTTGCCTGCAGCCAACTGATCACCTGCTTCGCTTCGGGCCTTATTTCATCGGCTACATCTATCCATCCGGCGGCTATCCTGTTTTTATAAATATAAATGTTATGCGATTTTTCTTCCCCGGTACCCTTGTTCAGTTTAAAAGAACCGGCTTCATAAATATTGCCTTCCGCATCTTCAGCTTGTATGCCGAGACCTTTTATTTCTTCGGTCTTTTTAAAAATGATCGGTGCGGTTGATCTCCAGTTTTCGGTGATCGTTTTCGCAATAGGGTGGTTGGAATGCTTTTCAAGGGAATAAGCAATGTTCTTAAATTCTGCTTCCTCAAGGGATGTTTGAAAACCCGTGATGGTAAATTTCCCGGTAGTGAGGGTTCCCGTTTTATCGAACACAACCTGCCTGATCGTCTTAAAAGCTTCCAATGCCGACGCATTCCGGAAAAGGATACCCTGCTTCGCCGCACGGCCGAGGCCAACAGCAATAGCCGCGGGGGTTGCAAGCCCCATGGCACAGGGGCAGGAGATCACCAGCACCGCCACTGCACGCATCAGGGAATCGCCGCTGCTGATATCAAATACAAAAAAATTAACCAGGAAGGTCCCGGCCGCAATGATCAAAATAACGGGAACGAATACCGCGCTGATCTTATCCGCCAGTTTCTGCATGGGCGGCTTCTCTGCCTGTGCATTTTCCACCATCCTTACTATACCGGACAGCAGGCTGTCTTTTCCTGCAGCCGTCACCTGGGCTTTCACCGTTCCGCTGTCCAGCACACTCCCGCCGATAAGAGCGTCTTTTTTATACTTCAACACCGGCAGGCTTTCGCCGGTAATGATCGCTTCATTCACGGTACAATCACCGGCGAGGATCTTACAATCTGCCGGTACCTGCTCCCCGGTTTTGATCAGTACCAGGTCGCCCGTCTTCAGGTAAATATTTTCTATCGGGAAGATCTGTTCCCGGTGGAGGTCATCAAACGCGATCATGTTTGCCATCACTTTCTGTGATCGGGAAAGTGAGCGCACGGCTTTTTGTGTGGACTGTATCGAAGCTTCCTCCAGGTAGTTGCCGAAAAATACGAGCGTGATAATGGAAGCTGTCGTTTCATAAAAAAGATAGGCTTCTCCTAATTCCAACAATGCACCGGTAAGGCTGTACACAAACGACGCCAATGCACCTACAGCGATCAATACATTCATATTCGGCGTGCCGTGCAACAAACTCTTCACCGCGCTTCTCCCGAAAAAATACATCCCGGTGATAAATACCGGGAGACAGAGCGCTAATTGAACCCATGGGTCCATCAGCCAATGCGGGTGCATGGAAGCAGGGAGCATATGCATCAGCAACACTGCGGTGAATGGTAAAGTAAACAGGAATCGTTGTTTGTTATTCGAAAGAAAACCGGGCTTTCTTTCGGTGGCATTTTCCCCTGCCACGGTGTAACCCAGTTTTTGGATGCCCGCCCGTAATTTTTCCTCATCGGGGGCTATGGCAGAATCAAAATGCACGGCGCCGGTTATGGCATTCACTTTTATTGCTGCAAGGCCCTGTTTTTTCAGGTAATTGGTAACATCAAGTGCACAGTTGCTGCAGGTCATTCCCTCTACTTTCCATTCCGTGGTTTGCATGTTGCAAAATTATCCCGGATACGGGATAACGGTTTACTAATTATGAAAATTATATTTGCAGGATGGAGGTCATTTTTTCCTTGGGCAATATCAATGAAGCTGCAAAAAGTTTCCTGGCTGCGATCGGCGGCAGCAAGATCATTGCCCTGCACGGCGAAATGGGAGCAGGTAAAACAACTTTCGTGCATGCAGTTACGGATCTGCTCGGGGTGAGTGATTCGGTGAGCAGCCCCACTTATTCGATCATCAATGAATATACAACCGCCACCGGTGACACGGTCTTCCATCTTGATCTTTACCGGCTCAAAGATGAACAGGAAGTTATTGCAGCCGGCGTGGAAGATTGCTTTTCGTCGGGGGCCCTTTGCCTCATTGAATGGCCCGGGGTTGCAGAACGATTATTGCCCGAAGGCACGGTGCATGCTCAGTTTACCGTAACGGGGAATAATGAACGTATGCTGCAAATAAAATTGTAATTTGTAATACTAAACAGCTTCAGCAACATGGCAACAGTAAAACCCTTTGTATCACCGTCACTTACTTACGAAACACTGGAGGAAAAACTGGACATCAAACCCAAACGCGAAGTCTTATGTATCGGCATACCCCGCGAGGATTCTTTCAATGAGAACCGCATAGCCCTTACTCCGGAAGCCGTTAGTGTGATCGTTGCCAACGGCCACGAAGTGAACATGGAGACCAAGGCCGGCATGGGGGCAAATTATTCCGACAAAGATTACAGCGAGGCCGGGGCTAAAATTTTATACGATAAGAAATCCGTGTTTGAATGTGATATATTGGTGAAAAGCGCACCCGTAAGTGAAGAAGACTGCGAACTGTTGAAAATGAATCAATACATCATATCACCGATCCACCTTGCGGTGATGAAGCGCGAGATATTGGCGAAGATGATGAAGAAAAAGATCACCGCCCTCAGTTTTGAAAACCTGAAAGATGCCAGCGGTCATAATCCTATCGTGCGGAGCATGAGCGAGATCGCCGGCTCGGCGGTGATGCTGATCGCGGGCCAATACCTCAGCACGGCCAATAACGGAAAAGGGGTGTTGGTAGGGGGCATCAGCGGCATACCGCCTACCAAGGTGATCATTATCGGCGCGGGCATCGTCGGGGAATATGCAGCCCGTACTGCTTTAGCAATGGGCGCCAGTGTAAAAATATTTGACAACAGTATCTACAAGTTGAAGCGACTCCAAAATAATATCGGCATGCGGCTATGGACCTCCGTTATTGAACCGAAAATATTATCCAAGCAATTGAAGACCTGTGATGTGGCGGTAGGGGCACTCAGTAATGACGGCGGGCGCACACCGATGATCGTTACCGAAGATATGGTAAGCCATATGCGCGGTGGTTCCGTGATCGTAGACGTGAGCATTGATCACGGCGGTTGTTTTGAGACCAGCATGGTGACCTCTCATAAAAAACCAACCTTTAAAAAGTATGACGTCATTCATTACTGTGTACCCAATATTCCGAGCGGTTTTGCGAGAACGGCCTCACAGGCCATCAGTAATGTATTGATGCCATTATTGCTGGAAACGGCCGAGGACGGCGGCATAGACAATGTGATCTGGTACAAGATCAATATCCGCAGCGGTATTTATATTCTCAAAGGATCCCTTACCAATTTTCACCTGAGTGAAAGGTTCAACCTGAAATATACTGATCTGAATTTACTGATCGCGAGCAGGAGATAGGTGGAAAGTTCAAGGTTCAAGGTTCAAGGTTGGATGTTCGAATTGTGGGGAGGATTGAGATTTTAGGTATACTATCGAACTTTGAGCTTTGAGCTTTTTAAAATATTTATTTCATTGATCGTGAACCCACTTCAGCTCTGGCGCAAGTGTTCCGCAGGATCACTTGTGACTTTTTGGGATGCCGGTCTTCGACCGGGTTAAAGAAGAAAATTGTTTTTGGTAATAAATTCGTTTTTTGAAATTCGCCACTATTCATTAAATTTATTGCAAACCGTACCCATGTCTGTTAAATATAAAACAGGGGATGATGCTATTGCGCATTTTATAACATTTGCAACCGTGGATTGGGTTGACGTATTCACAAGAAACGTTTACCGCGATATTATTGTAGACTCGCTTCGATATTGCATTCTAAATAAAGGAATGCGACTTCATGCATGGATCATTATGTCTAACCACGTACACTTTATCCAAAGTGCAGCCTCTGGTTTTACAATAATGGAATCACTTCGTGATATGAAGAAATTTACAAGCCGGCAGATCATTAAATCGATTTCGGAAAACAGTATGGAAAGCAGGAAAGAATGGATGCTGTATCGTTTTGCCCGGGCGGGAAAATATAATAGTAATAACAAAGACTTTCAATTTTGGCAGCAGGATAATCACCCGATCGAATTATTTACACCCGGAATGCTTAAACAAAAAATGGATTATCTTCATGAGAATCCGGTACGTGCAGGTTTGGTAAGAAGTCCCGAAGAGTATGTTTATAGCAGCGGAACAGATTATTATTCCAACAGAAAGGGATTGGTAAATATTGAACATCTGTCTACCTAAACCGGTCACAGACCTGAAAGCCAATCGGCATCAAGTGATCCTGCGGAACACTTGCGCCAGAGGGGGTTTAGTAAGTCGTTTTAGAATTTATTCCTATTTTTTAAATACTTTAGGCATAATTATACAAAAGTTACCCATGACCTCACAGGGCTATTTTGAAGATATTAAAACCCATCTGGATGATGAGTTAAAGAAAGCAAACCATCATATATTGGTAGCTGTTGCATGGTTTACAGATACTGACTTATTTTCTACCTTATTATCCAAAGTCAAAAATGGAATTATTGTAGAAGTAATGTATTACGATGATAAAACAAACATGCAATATTCGGTTGATTTTACAAAATTAGAAAAAGCAGGTGCTAAAATATATAGATTAGGCGATGAGAACACAGGAACGATTATGCACAATAAATTTTGTATTATAGATTTAAAAACTGTAATTAATGGATCTTATAACTGGACAAGAAATGCTACAACTAATCATGAAAATATAACTGTTTCCTGGGATGCCAAAGATTTAGCGATTCAATTTGCAAATGAATTTCAAAGATTAAAGGAAAAATATTATAATAATGAAAAAGCTGAAAAGGATATTGATATTTCTAAAATAGTAAAACGGCTCGAGATTATTAAGAGCCTCATCTCACTTGAAGAACCTGAGGATATTCCATTACAGATACTGCGACTGAAACATACTCAATTGAATGATGAGTTGGTGGAAATTGTTGAGGAATTGCAAAAGAGAAATTATAGTGCTGCTATGAAAATGATCGAGGGGTTTGTACAACGCTATAAGCAGGTTGCAATATTTATAGATCCCGAAACTGCCGGGCTGAAATTAGAAGCAAAATCATTGGAAATTCAGCTGAATGCCTTATCCGACGAATATGAAGAAATTGAAAAATTACTCAATAATTTTACTTTAAGGCATACTCAGGAATTAGGAAGCCTGATTTTACAAATATTAGAATTTAAAAAAGCAAAAGCAATAACTGAGCATGAAACTAAAGAAGCAGAAGAAGATCTAAACTCTTACAGGAAAGAGTTTGAGAATAAAAAGAATCAAATTTTAATACAACTAAATGAAGAAGAACAAAGGGAAATAAAAAAATTGTATAGGGCAGCCAGTTTTTTATGCCATCCTGATGTGGCAAAAGGTGGAGAGCAATGGTTTATAGCTTTAAATAATGCCTATGAACTCAATAATTTAAATAAAGTAAAAGAAATTTTACACAAGTTGGAAACAGGGCAGCCATTGGAGACAAATTCACAAAAGACCAAGGACAAATATTTGTTACAGGAATTGGTGAAAAGTTTGAGAATTAAAATTAAGGATCTGATTGTAGTAATGGAAAAAATAAAGGAAAGCTCAGAGTATAAAACCATCATTGGAATTAAGGATTGGGACGAATATTTTATTACACTAAGAATTCAACTTCAACAGCAATTAAATGAATTAGAAAATGAGTGAGAATAGAAATATGGTAAAGAAAGATAATAGCATTGCTCTCGGTAAAGCCGGCAATATGATAACTGTAACGAATAAATTGTTGCAAAATTATCTTACCGACGATGAAAAAGAACTTTTTGAGTTCTTAATAAAATATCAGAATAGGTCTAATTTTTCACTCAATGTAATATCTAAGCATTACCCTTTAAGCTACGCAATGCTTGACGAATTCCAAGGTATTCTAAATTGGGATTTAATAGGTAGTAATGAGAATATTTGCTGGGATAGAGAATATTTAAGTAAAGTTATAAGCTCCGGTTTCTTAAATTCTTGGCGATTAAGCCAGAATAATTTCTTGCCTTGGTCAATTACTTTTATTGAAGAACATAAGGAATGGTGGGATTGGGAAAATTTAAGTGAAAACAGAAGTTTGCCTTGGTCTATTGAGTTAATTGATAGATTTAAACATAAATGGGATTGGGAATACTTAAGCCGAAATCCAAGTCTACCCTGGTCAATAGAAATGATTCAAAAATTTGAAAATAATTGGAATTTTGGATGTAGTAGACCATTTTTTTCTTTAAGTAACAATGCATCTCTACCGTGGTCAATTGAATTAATTGAAAAATATTCTGATAGGTGGGATTGGGATGAACTTTGTGGAAACCCGGGCTTACCTTGGACTTTTGATTTTTTTAAATGGTTTCAAGATATGGGCCAGGTAAAAGATTTATTTAAAAGCTTATCAAAAAATGAGCAATTTCCATGGTCTGCTGAATTTTTAGAAAAATATAAAAACCAATTTGATTGGGCATCCTTAAGTTTAAACTCTGGACTTCCATGGTCTCTGAATTTAATTGAAAAATATAAAGAATATTTTCATTTTAGTTATGAAAGAAATTTACAAACTGGATCATTAGATAGCAATCCTGGATTGCCATGGTCAATTGAATTATTAGACAAATATCAACAACATTGGAACTGGGTAGCAATATGCGGAAACGAATCTATACCGTGGTCGACACAATTAATAGATAAGTTTAAGTACAGGTTTGAGGGGTATGATTGGTATCGCTTGGGGAAAAACAGGAATTTACTTTGGTCTCACCAACTAATTCAAAAATATAGCGATCACTGGGATTTGAAAGAGCTATCTGAAGATGCTGATATCTTTAAAGATTCTAATTTAAACGGAAAAATCATTTATAAATTCATGAACAATTATATTAATGGATAAAAACATAAAAATAGCTGGAAAGATGACAATAAAAGATTGGGAAAAATTTAGGATGAAACTTGATTATAAAAATGATGCCAATTGGGACTTAGCCTATTCGCTATTTTATAAACGAATAAAATTAAGATACCTAAATCCGATCCAAGCAATTGTTGACTTAGATTTTAAAAATGGCGAAGGATTTGCCATAGTCAGTTTACAATGTTCGCTAATAGAAACAATAGAATGTTTTTTTGATGGTTGGATTTATGATTTCGCAACCAATGGTGCCAAGAAATACAATAAAATATTGGGAGTTGAAAAAAATAATAATGAAGGGATTTTTAGGAATTTCTTTGAAACGAGAATACCGTTTAAGAATGTAAAAATTGACGGTGTAGAATTTTATAGACAAGTAAGATGTGCTTTGTTACACGAAACCCAAACAAAGAGTAGCTGGAAAATTATATCTAAAAAAGAAAAACCATTTTATTATGAACAAGATGGTCTTTATATCATAAATAGAAATGAATTTCAAAAAGCAATCGAAAAAGTTATTAAACAGTACAAACAAAACATTTTATTTGGGCCTGATAAAGAAAACCTTAGAAAATATTTTATTGAAAAAATAGATAATATTTGTAAAATCTCCTAACTTATGAAAATAGCAATCCTTGGTTGGGGGTCACTAATCTGGCAGCCCAAAGATCTAAAAATTGATACAAGCATCGGAGACAAAGGATGGTTTACTGACGGTCCCTTGCTCCCAATCGAATTTGCCCGGATTTCTAAGAATAGAAGACTGACATTGGTTATTAAAAGTGATGCATTAGAGCAAACAACTTTGTATGCGTTTTCCATATATCCCACCACAGAGTTGGCAGTTTTAGACCTTGCCCTTAGGGAAGGAACTTGTAGAAATTCTATTGGTTCTTATGAACGGGGAGATAATAAATTACACACTGCCGAATTCGGTTTCGTTAAACGTATTAAAGATTGGTTAGAAGAGCATGAAGGAATTGATGCAGTTGTATGGACAAATTTGGGAGAAAAGATGTTTTATGAGAATGATAAGGCAGAGAAGGTTCCTGTAACTGATCCCATTCTATATTTGAAGGGGTTGAAAGGAGAAGCAAGTGTTTTAGCAGAAGAATATATTCGAAAAACGCCTAAACAAATAAACACATTACTAAGAACAAAGATTGAGAAAGAGTTAGGCTGGTTGCCGATATAAATAATCTGAACGTAAGCGGGCATACTGCAATTCTCCCGCTAGCAGATATGCAGCCATGCCTCCGCCTTGGTTCGGTGTGTCACGAATGAAAAGGATGGATAGTTCTTTTCAATGTTGTATAAAAGAAGGTAGTAGGTCTACCACATACGCTGTACAGACGGAGTATGTAAACCACCTGAAGGTGCTGTGTTCAAAAGGCATGGTGCTGAACGTTCAGGAAAAGCTGTTCAATAAATATTCTACAGTTTATACTGCAACTCAATCTTGCCTTAGGCAGGAAATGCAACCAGAAGCGTCGGACGAAGCCATATTAGCTATGAAGTCTTTGTAATAAAGATGGAGCAAAGGGCTTCGATTATCCAGTCAAAGTAATTTTATCACAACCATTAAAACAATGGGAGGATTGTAAGAGAAAATGACAAAATCATTACCTATTAGTATAAATTCCGGCCATGTTGACCCACCATTCCGGGATGTTGACCCACCTGCGCAGCAGGCAATATTTGTAAGAGCTATTTGATGATTAAAAATACAAAGGGTTATTGACAGGTCTTCATTTTTTTTCTTCTTAATGATTCCCCACTGCGCCTATAGTCGTGCCTTTACGTTTTATTTCTTTTAAAGCACAAAAGTGCAACAAAACGGATGTGTGTTTGGATTGGCAAACTGCAAATGAACAAAATGTATCCCATTTTGAAATTCAGAGAAGTACTGATGGAAATACTTTTATAGAAATTGGCCGTGTTGTTGCAAAAAACCAGTCCTCAAATACTTACAGTACTCCGGATAATATTAGCTCCTTATCAAATTACAGTCAATTATTTTACAGGATCAAACAAATAGATACAGACGGTAAATTCACCTTCAGTAAGATTGAGGTAGTAAATATAAAAGAAGAGTTAATTCCAAGTATTTATCCTAACCCTGTAAATGAAATACTTCGTGTAACGAATTCCGGTTCTATTAAAAATATTCAGTTAACAGATATGCTTGGAAGCAAACTTAAAAGCTGGACTACAAGTTTTTCTTTACTGTATATGAATGAAGTACAGGCAGGTATTTATGTTGTTGAGATTACTTTACATTCCGGAAAAGTTATCAAAGAAAAAATTATAAAACTCTGACGGAAAATTCAATTTTCTATAAATCAAATACTGATAGGAGAATGGATATATGGCATAACCCAAATATCAGCAAATTGATCAGCGCTTCCCGGCAGGGCGAAAAATTAGATTACATTCATAATAACAAGGATAATAACCTAAGGCATTTTCTAAAATAATTGTACTTAAATATTTGTTGACAACCAAAACACTCTCCTTTTTTATTTCACAATATAAGAACCCTAATGAAAACTGCATCAGGCTATCATTTACCCAAAAACCTTTATTATTATATTCAAGATAACTAGTCATATTACTTAATAAGTATAACCTTAGCCCGGTCTGCTTCTGCCATTTTTCCAATAACTTATTTCATTTATTGCGAACCCGCTTCACTATGGAAACTTCAAACCGGAAAACCCTGAACCTTGAACCTTGAACCCTGAATCTTCACTAACCCTTATAATCATATATCGAAATCACTTCCCCACACCTCTCATACTCCTGCGTATCATTGCTGCTCACGATCACCAGGCGGCCCGCCGCGTGCTCATCCCATAATTTTTTATAGACCGAAATACCTTCTTCATCAAGATTGGTCAAAGGTTCATCGAGTAATAAGACAGAAGTGTTGCTGAAAAAGGCCTGTGCAAGTTTCAGGCGTTGTTTCATGCCGCTGCTGAAATAACGGATCTGCTTATCGCCGGCTTTTGATAATCCTACAACGGAAAGCATTTCAGAAAAAGGTTTTTGAAATTGTTTGAATCGGGCATGAAAGGCCAGGAATTCATTGGCGGTCATTTCTTCTATCAGCTCGAGGTAGGGTGCTGCAAAAGAAATTTGCCGATATGCATTTTCTCCTACAATATTGTTTTGTGTATTGTCATCGTTGCCGTAGGCTATAGTTCCTTCACTGTGCATGACGCCACCGCCGATAATCTGTAATAAGGTGGATTTCCCGGAACCGTTGGGGCCGGTAATGGCATAAGATCTGCCGGGCAAAAATGTATAATCTAAGCGACGAAAAACCCATTCGCGGTTGAAACGTTTACCTGCATTCTGCAAGCTAATCTTCATCGGTTTCGCCTTTATTTAAGATCTTGATGATGCCTTTCCTGCTTTCCTGTATAAAAGAAAGGATCATATCCTTTTCGGTGCCTGCGGGAATTTCCTCCCCTGCAAATGCGAGCGCCTGGGTTATATTGAGTCCCTTTGCATAAAAATAACGATAGACCTCGGAGATACTGTTGATCGTATCGGTACTGAACCCGCGGCGCTGCAGGCCAACTGTATTCACACCGACAAAACTCAACGGGCTGCGACCTGCTTTGATGAATGGTGGAACATCTTTGTTAATAACAGAATCACCTACAACATAAGTATGCGCGCCTACCCTGACAAACTGTGCGGCTCCTGCAAGTCCGCCGATGATCGCGTAATCTCCTATTTCCACATGCCCCGCCAACTGCACGGCATTGGCTAAAATAACATGGTCGCCCAAGAGGCAATCATGTGCCACATGTGCGTACGCCATCAGCAGGCAATTACTTCCGATAACCGTTTTCCAACGGTCCTTCGTACCGCGGCTGATTGTTACACATTCGCGGATCGTCGTATTATCGCCGATCTCTACGGTGGTGACTTCCCCCACAAATTTCAGGTCCTGCGGTACGGCACCGATCACGGCACCCGGGAATATGGTACAACTTTTCCCGATGGTGGTACCCGGGAAAATGACAGCACCCGACATGATATGGGTATCATCCCCTATGAAAACAGTTTCGTGAATTACAGCAAAAGGCTCCACTTTTACGTTCTTTCCCAGAACAGCCTTAGGGCTTATATGTGCAAGCGGACTTATCATACTACAGCTTTGGTCTTTTTACTATTTGTGCTACGAGGATCGCTTCGGTAACAAGTTTATCCCCTATAAATATAGTGCCTTTCATTTCACAAATTCCCCGCCTGATAGGATTAAGCAGTTCCATCTTCAAAATTAAGGTATCACCCGGCACTACTTTCTGTTTGAATTTGCAACTTTCGATTTTTAAAAAATATGTGTCATACTTATCCTCGCTATCGCGAGGTATCGCCAGGAAACCCCCGGCCTGCGCAAGTGCTTCTACCTGCAAAACGCCCGGCATTACTGCATTGCCCGGGAAATGCCCCTGGAAAAAAGGCTCATTATAGGTTACATTTTTTATGGCGATCACATATTTATCGGTAAGCTCCATCACTTTATCCACCAGCAGGAAAGGATAACGGTGCGGCAATGTTTGCTCGATATCTCCTGTGTCCATCAACGGCACTTGGTTAGGGTCATATTGAGGAATATCGTGCCTATGCCTTATTTTTTTGATATGCTCCTTGATCTTTTTGGCAAACTTAACATTGGAAGAATGACCCGGGCGGTTCGCAATGATATGCGCTTTGAACGGGAAGCCTACCAGTGCAAGGTCGCCGACTACGTCAAGCAACTTATGCCGTGCAGGCTCATTGGGGAAACGAAGTTCGAGGTTGTTTAAGATACCCTCGTCACTCACCTTCACATCCCGCTTATTGAACACTTTAGAAATGCGTTCTACCTGTTCATCCGATATGGGCCGATCCACTACAACGATAGCATTGTTGATATCGCCGCCCTTGATCAGGTTATTGTCCAGCAGAAGTTCCAGTTCATGAAAAAAACAAAATGTTCGGCTGGAAGCGATCTGGTCCTTGAAGTCTTTGATATTTTTAAGATCAGCATGCTGTGTGCCTAATACCGGCGAATTAAAATCTATCAGGGTATTGACGCGGTAGCTGTGGTAAGGCAAGGCCACCATTTCCACTTTTTTCTCCTCATCCAAAAAAGTGATGTTCTCTTTTATGGAATACCAGATCTTCGGCGCATCCTGTTTTTGCAGGCCTGCCTGTTGAAGGGCATTCACAAAAGGTTCCGCACTGCCGTCTAAAATGGGAACTTCTTCACCATCGATCTCGATCAGTACATTATCTATACCCATACCGGTGAGTGCAGCCATCAGGTGTTCAATTGTATTGATACGGGCACCTTTTACTTCAATAGCGGTGCTGCGGTTCGTTTCAATTACATTATCAACATCGGCTTTAACGATGGTTTTTTCAGGAAGATCTACGCGTTGAAAGTTAATGCCGGTATTAGGTGCGGCAGGCCGGAGATGCATGGTCACTGCTTTACCGCTGTGAATACCCGCCCCTGAAATTACTATGTCGTCTTTGATGGTATGTTGGAAACCATCCGTAAGGCAATTCAGAAAATCCATAGCTGCAAAAATATGAAAACTATTGTATTATGTCCACGAATCCCGAACTACGGCAGAACGCTTTGAGGAAACAGGGGACTGATTCTCCCCGATCAACATTCCGCTCTTAAAGCAAAAACATCCTGCGGATATGTATCCTATTCACCAAACGGGAATATAGAACGGGGAATTCCGTTCGCGGTACACAGGTTCGGTATTATTATTGTTTTTATAGGGAATGTAGAAATGATCTGTTAACACTTCAAAACGTAAATATGAAAAACATTCTCATTATCCTGGCAACATTTATCCTGTTCACGGGATGCAAAAAAGATACATCCGCGTCCAATCAAACAGAAACGCAGCAACAGCAATCTCTCTCGGACGGCTCATGGAGAGTTACTTATTTTTCCGTTAATAATGTAGATAAAACAGCTGATTTTAGCGGTTTTCGGATGACTTTTGAAACCAACGGAAGGGTAAGTTTAATTAATGATCTTTTCGTAAAAGGCGGTACATATACTATATCGAAGCGCGACGGCAAAAATTCGGTGAACTTCATTTTCCCTTTTGATAATAGTTTTATGATGATGACAGATCTTTCAGGCGGCTTTTGGGATATCACCTTCCAAAATTCCGGAGAAGTTAAGATGCAGCGTCGTATCTCCGATAATAACGGGGTGTTGGATTACCTCACCCTTGTGAAAATATGATCAGGAAACGGCTTTTTCGGTGAGCGTTTTTAACGCTTCCTCCAGTTCCGAAATTCTTTTTTCAAGTTCGGGCAGGCGACGCGCCACGGCCTGGCTGCGTAAGGCTAATGCATATTCATAGGCCGGGGAACCGGTCACTACGGTATTAGGGATTTTCATAGATTTACTTACACCGCTTTGCGCATTGATCTTACTGCCATCCGCTATTTGCAGGTGACCTACGATCCCCACCTGGCCGCCGATCATAACGTTATTGCCGATCTTGGTACTGCCGCTTATGCCGCTTTGGGCCGCTATCACACTGTTATTGCCTACCTCCACATTGTGTGCGATCTGTAAAAGATTGTCCAGTTTGGCACCGCTTTTAATAATAGTGCTGCCGATGGTAGCACGATCAATAGTGGTGTTGCTTCCGATCTCCACATTATCTTCGATGATCACGTTCCCGGTTTGTGGTACTTTTTTGAAACTGCCGTCAGATTGAGGGGCAAATCCGAAGCCATCACCGCCGATAACAGTGCCCGCATGGATCACCACTTTTTTCCCCACTACACAGTCATGGTAAATTTTCACCCCGGGATGTATGATGGTATTATCCCCGATTGTCACATTGTTGCCGATATAAACCTGGGGATAAATTTTCACGCCGTTCCCTATGACTGAGTTTTCTCCCAGGTAGGCGAATTCGCCGATATATACCTGCTCACCGGTCTTTACACTTGGGTGGATGAATACCGGCTCCCGGATGCCGGTGAGTTGTTGTGCCTGTAACTTTTGATAAAATTCCAACAAAACAGCAAATGCACTGTATGCATCCTGCACGCGGATGAGGGTAGCGGAAACCGGCCCCTTCAGTTCAAGTGACGTATTTACAATAATGATGTCGGCCTGCGTGGAATAAAGATGCTCCTCGTATTTCGGATTGGCGAGGAATGCCAACTGACCGGTTTTTGCCTCCTCTATCCTTCCGAATGAGGAAACCTTCCTTTCTGCATCGCCTTCCGTCCTGCCGCCGATAATCTCTGCTATTTGCGCTGCGCTGAACTGCATTTTCTTTTAAGGTTAAAGGTTAAGTCCCGGGTAACAAATGTAATATTTTTTCATTGCGCCACGCATGCTTTCATTGATCAAAGCATCATCAACCTGCCAAATGTCTTTTATACTTCCGTCTTTAAATAATATTTTGATCTGCTTTCCCGAAAAATCGTACGTGTTACTCCCGGAAATGCCGGTAAAAACAAGCCAGCCCGCATCTTCTTCGGATATTCCCAAGGAAACAGCTGTAGCGGAGATACGGCTTCGCAGAAACTGATCATCCCCGGGTTCGGGGCGGTATTTTACTTTCAGCAATTGCCTGTCTATGATTCCCCTGCACAGAAAGGAAAGCACTTTATCAGGATGGCCGCACCAAGCCTTTATCGCCATGAGTACATCCGCGTCGTCGATGCTGCAAAATTGTTCGATCGTAATGTTTTGCAAAGGCTCATTGATAAAACTGTTGAGCGGTTGTCCGCATTGTGCCTTCACATATTTTGCCCTTCGGATGATCCTTTGCAGCATTTGTTCTGCACTGAGCACGGTCTTGTGCAGGTAAACCTGCCGGTACATCAGCCGTCGCGCAATGAGAAATTTCTCAATGGAATAGATCCCTTTTTCTTCTACCATCAGTTCACCTTCGTGTACCGTGATCATTTTAAGGATACGGTCATAGGCAACGTATCCTTCAATAACCCCGCTGAAAAAACTGTCACGGGTGAGGTAGTCCATACGGTCCACATCCAACTGGCCGTTCACCAACTGGTGAAGATAATGTTTGTGGTAACTGCCGTTGAAAATATCCATGGCCATTTGCAGTCTCCCTTCAAATTTTTTATTCAGGTCCTCCATAATGAGCAGGGATATCTTTTCATGGTGCACGCCTTCTGCCAATACCTGTTCCAACGCATGTGAATACGGACCATGTCCCACATCATGTAGCAGTATAGCAATCTTTGCTGCCTGCTGCTCTTCCGGTGTAATGAGGACACCTTTCCCCGCCAGTTCTTTTAAAGCAATGCTCATGAGGTGGTATGCACCGAGAGAATGATGAAGGCGGGTATGCACAGCACCCGGGTATACCAAATGCGCCATGGCCATCTGCTGTATGCGCCGCAGCCGCTGATAATAAGGGTGGGCAATGATGCTGAAGATGAGTTCATCATCAATGGTGATGAATCCGTAAACCGGGTCATTAATAATTTTATGGAAAGGCATGGAAGGCTGTTTAACCGCTGATCACGAAGGTAAGGACAACAACCTTATTTTTTTTTGACGGTAGGTTGCAAAACCAGGGAAGCGATATAAAAAAGGGCTTTATATGTTAAAACTAAAACAAAGTGCCGCAAACCTATACCGCATCTTTTTTAAAAATTATATTTGCCGGGGTACAGTATTTCAGGTAATACAAATCAGCACCGCGATATATGAATGCAGGAAAGATACTTTGGGTAGATGATGAGATAGACAGTCTCAAATCACAGATCATGTTTTTGGAAGCAAAGGGATATGAAGTGGCAACGAAGACAAATGGCTTTGATGCGGTGGAATATGTAAAAGACAATCCGGTGGATGTCGTACTCATGGATGAAAGTATGCCCGGCATTACGGGACTGCAAACCCTGCAGCAGATCAAAGAGGTGAACAGTACCATCCCGGTAGTGTTGATCACGAAGAACGAAGAAGAGAATATCATGGACGATGCGATCGGAAGCCAGATCAGCGACTACCTGATCAAACCGGTGAATCCTAACCAGGTATTGCTCTCTTTGAAAAAACTGATCGATAACAAACGGCTGGTTGCGGAGAAAACCACTTCTGCTTACCAACAGGAATTCCGCAGTCTTTTCATGACACTGAATAATAATCCCGATTACAATGAGTGGATGGACCTGTATAAAAAACTGGTGTATTGGGAACTGGAAATGAAAAAAAGCGACAGCCCGGAAATGCAGGAGGTATTTGCCACGCAAAAACACGAAGCCAATACCGAATTCTTTAAATTCATTTCTAAAAATTATGCCTCATGGGTGTCGCCGAAAAGTACCGACGGGCCCATCATGAGCCATAGCCTGCTGAAGTATAAAGTACTTCCCCACCTCGAAAAAGGAAAGCCGCTTTTTTTTGTACTCATCGATAATCTCCGGTTTGACCAATGGAAAACCATTCAGCCTATCTTTTCCGAAAGCTTCCGAATACACGAGGAAGAGACTTTTTATGCTATACTGCCGACGGCTACCCAATATGCACGCAATGCAATTTTTGCCGGCATGTTACCCGTTGATATTGAAAAAAACTTCCCCACTCAATGGAAAAATGATGATGAGGACGGCGGGAAGAACCTGTTTGAAGAAGATTTTTTAAAGGCACAGCTTAACCGCGCGGGTAAGGCAAACATAAAATATTCCTACACGAAGATCACCAATAACCACGACGGGCAGAAGCTGGTGGAAAATATCCACAACATGATGGATAATGACCTGAACGTTATCGTCTATAATTTCGTGGACATGCTCAGTCATGCCAGAACGGAAATGGAAGTACTTAAGGAGCTTGCAGGGGATGAGACCGGTTACCGGAGCATTACGCATAGCTGGTTTGAGCATAGCCCGTTGCACCAGGCACTGAAAAAGATCTCCGATAAGAATATTACCATGGTGGTGGCTACGGACCACGGCAGCACGCGGGTAAAAACACCGGCAAAAATTATCGGCGATAAACAAACAACTGCCAACCTCAGGTATAAACACGGCCGAAACCTTAATTTTGAAGCAAAGGATGTGTTGGCATTCCGCGATCCGCGCGAAGCCGGGCTGCCGGTACCGAATGTCAATTCAACGTATGTTTTTGCAAAAGGGGATATTTTCCTTTGCTATCCTAATAATTACAATCATTTTGTAAACTATTATAAAAATACTTTTCAGCACGGGGGAGTAAGTTTAGAGGAGATGATCGTGCCGGTGATTCGTATGACGAACAAATAAAACCCCGCGTTTTAACGCGGGGAAACAAGACAACCCCCGCGTTTTAACGCGGGGATTAGGAAGCCCCGCGGGGAAAAAAAACTGATCATGAAATTTACGCAACATACCTTGGATAAGATCGAAAAGATCGCGGAAGAAAGCGGTTATGTGATCCGTTATGAGAGAGGAACTTTTCAAAGCGGTTACTGTATCCTGCAGGAAAAAAAAGTAGTGGTGCTCAATAAATTTTTAGCGACCGAGGGCAGGATAAACACACTGACCGACCTGCTTCCGCAATTGGATATCCAATTTGATGCGCTTACGCTTGAAAGCCAGAAGCTGTTTACAGAGCTGATTAAAACGCCGGTAACAGGATAAAATTCCGTCACCATTATTCGTAATTTTGCGAATGCCTACCCCCGCCTTAAAAATTACTTTCCTCGGTACCGGCACCAGCAGCGGTGTGCCAATGATAGCGTGCAGCTGTGAAGTATGTACCTCCGCTGATCCGAAGGATCAAAGATTGCGCAGCAGCATCCTGGTGGAATCGGGCACGACAACTTTAGTGGTGGATACCACTCCTGATTTTCGTACACAAATGCTCGCGGCTCGGGTAAAGAAACTGGATGCGGTGCTTTTTACACACCCGCATAAAGACCATGTGGCCGGGCTCGATGACATCAAGGCCTTTAATTATTTTCAACAATCCGCCATTGATGTGTATGCAAATGAGCTTACGCAGAAAGCACTTAAAAATGAGTTCTATTACATTTTCGCGGAACAGAAATATCCCGGTATACCTGATGTCATTTTGAATGATATTCAGGATGATCCTTTCATGGTTGGCGATATCCCGGTCGTTCCCATCAAAGCATGGCACCTAAACATGCCCGTTCTCGGTTTTCGTTTCGGAGACTTTACTTACATCACTGATGCCAACAGGATCGAAGAGTCAGAAAAAGATAAAATAAAGGGCAGCAAGGTTCTCGTGCTTAATGCACTTCGTCACAAGGCCCATATCTCCCATTTTACATTGCAGCAGGCGATAGATCTTGCGAAAGAATTGGAGATCCCGCAGGCATACTTTACGCATATCAGCCACCAGCTTGGCTTACATGAAGCCGTAAGCAAGACGCTTCCGAGTGGTTGTGCGTTGGCGTTTGACGGGCAAGAGGTATTAATTAATAATTAATATTTAATAATTAATAATTCTTTCAGATTGCATTTCCTGTGTTTCCGGGAACTTATTCAGTTTGAATATTGGCAGACACAAATTTTAACAGGAGAAAAATACTGCTATTCGCCGGGGAAACCTCCATGGAACGGCCTCGCAATGCTGTAGCTTGGCTGCTAATCGTTTCCATGAAAAAAGATCCTTTAAACGGGTACCTCGTCTTTACTAAAAAAGAGAAAAGGGGTACATTATTTATTTTAGCGGTTATCTTCCTTATATTCTTAAGCTCAAAATATATTTACCCGTTGATCGTAAAAGAGAATTTTGGAGATCATTCGCGCCTCGCTGCTCTCGCAGATTCACTCAAAGAAATTCAGTCAGCAGAAAAAGAACGATCCGGTTACAAACCGCAGTACGGCGGTAAAGAAAATTATCCTTCCTATTCGAAGCGGGAATATGACAGGCCGGTTGCAGGGGAACTTTTTTATTTCGACCCGAATACATTGAATGAAGCCGGGTGGCAACGGCTGGGCCTGCGGGAGAAGACCATTGCAACCATACAAAACTATGTATCAAAAGGCGGTAAATTCCGTGAGCCTGAGGATCTGAGGAAAATATGGGGGTTGCGGGAGGATGAAAAAGAAAGGTTGATCCCATATGTGCGGATAGCGGCTGCAGCTGCAGTGTCCGGGAGGTTTACGGGATCCTATTCGTCAAATGAAACAAAAAGTTATGAAAAACCGATCTATGAAAAGAAAGTTACGCAAGCCATAGATATCAATACGGGGGATTCGTCGGCCTATGTTTCCCTTCCCGGTATCGGCCCGGGGTTCTCAAAAAGGATCATCAATTTTCGCGAAAAACTCGGAGGTTTTTATAAAGTGGAACAGGTGGCGGAGACATTCGGTTTACCGGATTCTGTCTTTCAAAAAATAAAACCGTTGCTGAAGATCTCGGGTACGGAGATCCGAAAGATCAATATCAATACCGCCACTAATGAAGAATTGAAAGCCCATCCCTACATCCGATGGCAACTCGCTAATGTTATTACAGAATATAAAAAGCAGCACGGGAATTTTAAATCGTCGGAAGACCTGAAAAAAATAATGATCCTTGATCCGGAAACCATTAAAAAGATCAGCCCATACCTTACTTATTAATAAATATGCTCTGCGCCCTTTGCGGTAGCCCTTGGCGCCCTTTGCGATACAAAAAATGACAGAAAATCAATTATCAAATATCATAATCGGTGAAGCAATCTATGTTCATAAAACCCTTGGCCCGGGATTATTGGAATCTGTATATAAAGAATGTCTTTTTTACAGAATTTCTAAAAAAGGGATCAGTGTCAGAAAAGAAGTTCCGGTGCCGGTGATTTTTGATTAGATCAGAATGGAATGCGGGTACAGAGCGGACCTAATAACAGATAACAAAGTCGTGATAGAAATTAAAAGTGTTGAGGTATTGGGAGAGATTCATAAAGCACAAACACTTACCCATTTGAAATTGTTAGAACATAAACTCGGGTTACTGATAAACTTTAATGTTTTGTTTTTAAAGGACGGAGTAAAAAGAATAGTGAATGGCTTATAGGTATCGCAAAGACCGCGAAGAATTTCCGCAAAGATCGCAAAGAAATACGCTAAATTTGCTGCCTCAATAAGCATTCAATTTATTATGGATTTCACTCAAACGAGCTTACCCAACAGGTAGCACAATCCGCCCGCGATTTTCCCTTCAATATATCAAGCCCCACCTGATGGAATGGGATGAGAGCCAGGAATTCAGTACATATCTTTAAAGAACTGGGCAAGCTGGGCCTGATGGGTGTGTTAGTGCCCGAAACCTACGGCGGAACCGGCTTGGGGTACTACGAGTACAGTGCAGTGATACAGGAAGTTTCAAAGGTTTGCGGATCAATAGGACTTTCACTGGCGGCACATAATTCATTATGTACGGGCCATATTTTGGCATTCGGTAACGAAGAGCAAAAACAACAATACCTTCCCAAACTGGCTACTGCAGAGCATATCGGCGCATGGGGACTTACGGAGCCCAACACGGGCAGCGATGCCGGTAATATGCAAACAACAGCGGTGCGCGACGGTGATAACTGGATCATCAACGGAACGAAGAACTGGATCACGCACGGAAGGTCCGGTGATGTAGCAGTGGTGATCTGCCGTACGGGTGAGCCACGTACAAAAAATAACTGTACGGCCTTCGTGGTAGAGCGCGGCCTGGCAGGTTTCAGCGGCGGCAAAAAAGAAAATAAATTAGGTATGCGCGCCAGCGAAACCGCCGAGATGATATTTGATCATTGCATTATCCCCGATACACAGCGTCTGGGAGAAGTGGGTGCAGGATTTAAACAGGCAATGAAAGTGTTGGATGGCGGCAGGATATCTATTGCTGCTCTCAGTCTTGGAATTGCTAAAGGTGCCTATGAAGCTTCAGTCCAATATGCTAAAGAGCGCCACCAGTTCGATCAGCCGATCGGCAATTTCCAGGCGATCTCTTTTAAATTGGCCGATATGGCTACAAAGATCCAATGTGCTGAACTGCTCATCAACCAGGCATGTGACCTGAAAATGAAAGGGCTGCCGATGACTAAAGAATCGGCGATGGCCAAATATTATGCAAGTGAAATTTCCGTGGAGATCAGTACAGACGCTGTGCAGATCTTCGGGGGTTATGGCTATACAAAGGATTTCCCGGTAGAGAAATTTTACCGCGACAGCAAACTATGTACGATCGGGGAGGGTACCAGCGAGATCCAGAAGCTGGTGATAGGAAGAGAAATTTTAAAATGATCTTTTGGAACGCTCATCGTCATGATGACCATCAGCGTTCGCCTTTAAACAAAATCATCAGCATCCGCATGCATCTTCGGTGCATCACCGTCCTCACCCTTAGTTTCAAATAATTTATCTACAGCACCCGCCATCATCGGGTATTGTTCTTTTACAAAATCTTTGATCGTTTCCAATACTTTCATCGTTTGCCCCGCGGATATTTCCGCGTTGTCCATTATTTTTTTGATCAGTTCCTGCATGATGGTTCAAGGTTGAAGGTTCAAAGTTCAAGGTTATTTTAATTCGTTACTGTTCCTGTAATGGATAATTAATAAGTATTGTTGATCGGTCTCCTCTGCGTAATCTCTGCCTCTCTGCGGTGAAAACGAGAAACGAGTAACGAGAAACAACGAGAAACGAGAAACAAGAAACGTTCCTTAATCTATATCATACCTATCCACCCGCTCGATCCCTTCCAATGCTAATACTGCCGCAACTAAATTCTCCAATTCATCTTTATCGTGTACAAATACTTTTACGTTCCCTTCAAAAATGCCTTCTTTAGCTTCAATGGTCATCGCGGAAATATTTACCCGTAACTCACCGCTGATCAGGTTGGTGATCTTATGGATCACGCCCACATCGTCGAGCCCGATGATCTTAAGACCGGTAAGGAATGAAATTTCTTTATTCTTAGCCCATTTTGTTTTTACTACCCGGTGGCCGTAATTGGCCATCAGTCTTGTTGCATTCGGACAATTGGTACGGTGTATCTTTAATCCTTCCCCGGTGGTCACGAAGCCAAACACGTCATCCCCCGGGATGGGCTTACAACAATTAGCCAGCGTATACATGATCCTATCGCTGCTCTCACCGAAGATGATGAGCTCGGTATCTTTTTTACCGGCCGTTTTAAATTCCGGATCGTATTGCGGTTTCTCTTCAATAGCTTTTACCGGCTTTGGAGGTACGAGTTTATCTCCCATGACGGAAAAATGCTTCAGTTCTTTAAGGTCGAATTTTTTCGTAGCGATCTCATACCATAGATCCAGGGAACTGTTAATTTTAAAATACTGGCAGAGTTCTTCCATATTTCCTGTACTCACCGCAGCACCCATGCTTTCGAGTTTGCGTTGGAGTGCATATTTTCCTTCATCCGCAACGGCTCTTTTTTCTTCTTTTAAAGTGTCTTTAATTTTAGATTTTGCCTTGCTGGTGACAACAAAATTTAACCATTCCGGGTTGGGCTTTTGCTTGGCGCTGGTGATGATCTCGATCTGGTCGCCGCTTTTCAGTTTGTAACTGATCGGCACCAGTTTGTGGTTCACTTTTGCACCGATCGTTTTACTGCCAACAGCCGTATGTACCCCGAAGGCAAAGTCAAGGGCGGTAGCGCCGATCGGTAACATTTTCACATCGCCCTTAGGCGTGTATACATAGATCTCTTCGGTAAGAAAAGATGTTTTAAAATCCTGTAGGAAGTCAAGTGAGTTGGAATCATTACTGCTGAGCGCTTCCCTGATCTGGTGAAACCATTTATCAAACCGGCTTTCGTCCGCAGTGCCTTCTTTATATTTCCAATGGGCGGCCAACCCTTTTTCCGCAATTTCATTCATGCGTTTTGTTCGGATCTGTACTTCCACCCATCTTCCCGCAGGGCCCATCACCGTCGTATGCAATGCTTCGTAACCGTTGCTCTTCGGGTTGCTCAACCAATCGCGGAGCCGCTCCGGGCTTGGGGTGTATGCATCGGTGATGATGCTGTATACTTTCCAGCATTCTTCTTTTTCCTTTGCGGGCGGCGCATTTACTAAAATACGGATCGCAAAAAGATCGTACACTTCTTCAAACGAAACGCCTTTCTTTTTTATTTTACTCCAGATGGAATGAATACTTTTCGGCCGGCCGTAGATCTCAAAATCAAAACCGGTAGCATCCAGTTTTTCTTTCAGCGGTTTGATAAAATCATTGATGTAGCGGGTACGTTCCCTTTTGGAGTCCTGTAACTTTTGCGCAATGAACCTGAAAGTGTCCGGCTCCATGTATTTCATGGCCAGGTCTTCCATCTCCGTTTTAATGTTGTACAGCCCCATGCGGTGTGCCAGCGGCGCATATACATAGACTGTCTCCGAGGAGATCTTTAATTGCTTCTCCCGCTTCATGCTGTCCATCGTGCGCATGTTATGAAGACGGTCAGCCAGTTTGATCAGGATCACCCGCGGATCATCAGTAAGCGTTAATAATATCTTTTTAAAATTCTCTGCCTGTTGGGAGGAGTTGCTGTCCAACACCGAAGAGATCTTCGTAAGGCCGTCCACGATCTTTGCGATCTCTGCACCGAATTCCAGGCGCACATCATCCAATGTAATATCCGTATCTTCTACTGTGTCGTGCAGCAGGGCACAAATCGTACTTCGCACACCCAGGCCGATCTCTTCCACGCAGATCATGGCTACCGCAAGGGGATGAAGTATATAGGGCTCGCCGCTTTTACGACGCATTGTCCGGTGTGCTTCCGCAGCCATTTCAAAAGCATTGCGAAGCAGCATTTTATCACCCGGCTTCAGCTTTGCTTTCAGGGCACGGGAAAGCGCACGGTACTGACGAAGGATGAGTTTTTTCTCATCTTCATCACCCAACGTATAGGGTACAGCTACTGTGTCTAACGTAACATCCACGCTTACGAATATAATACAAATTTTGCGAAATTACCGGGAAGCCGGGGACACGGATAACGCAGATTTGACGGGTTAGCACGGATTTAAGGGCTGAGCTTTGCGTTCTTTGCGAAACGCTTTGCGCACTTTGCGGTTCAAAAAAGTCTTTCAAAAAATAAAGCGGTAGAACACCGATAACGCAGATTTGACGGATCAGCACGGATTTAAGGGCTGAGCTTTGCGTTCTTTGCGAAACGCTTTGCGCTCTTTGCGGTTCAAAAAAGTCTTTCAAAAAATAAAGCGGTAGAACACCGATAACGCAGATTTGACGGATCAGCACGGATTTAAGGGCTGAGCTTTGCGTTCTTTGCGAAACGCTTTGCGCCCTCGCGGTTCAAAAAAGTCTTTTAATACACGATCATTTTTCCAAAATAGACTTTAGCGTCACGAGACTAGTATCCATATCTTTTGCCAGCATATTTTTGATGAAGGGGATCATCCCGTTCATAGGAAATTTCATAATACTGCGTACACTCCAACTTACTTCGGTTTCATTGTCTCCTACTGAAGTTGCGGTCAGCTCCAGGTTGGAGAGGCCGGCAAAAGGACGCACGAAACGTACTTCTGAAACCATGCTGCTGCCTTCGGTAATAGTTTTTATTTCCTGCTCTCCTTCACCGGCTTTTTTATTGCCGCTCCAGCCGTAAATAAAACCCACTGTCCCATCTGTACCCGTAAATTCTTTTTTCATGGCGGGATCGGTCATCACCCACTTACTATAGTAGTCCTGGTTCTTCAGCATTTTTATGTAGTCGAATACTTTTTGTTTGGGTGCATTGATCCGGATCGTTCTTACGATAGCATAATCTTTAGACGTGTAAACAGCGATCAGTAAAAACAGGAGAATGAGCGAAACAATTACTGTAAGGATGATCAATAAAATGTTCATGCGTTAGTTTTTAGTTGCTTAAAATTAAAAAGAAATATTGACAACCGTCACTACAGCATAGGGCTAAAACTTATAACCAGGATCAATGCTGAAATGTTTTCACCGGGTTCTCACAGGAGTTTATTTTTATTTCTCCCTCTTTAAATGGTTTTTTTACACCGGCCTCTTCGGTCTCGGTTTTTATTTTATAGATCCCGCTTTTTATGGCATACAGCCATTCTTTATTTTGCGGTAGTACCCTTAAGAATAAAACCGCCGCATCATACCCGCTCTCATTCCTCCTGTAGATGCTTACCAATAAAGGCTTGCCTGTATTATTTTTCACACAGAAATCGGTGAGCCCTTTTATGGCACAGCTGTCCTTTAATTGCGATGAAGTGTATTGCGACATTGAGGATTTAGGTGTCTTAAAAATACGTACCAATTCCGCCAGGCTTTTACTGCCTTCTATCAAATGTGCAGCGGTATTGTTTTGTGCTGCAGCAGATACCGAAACGGCTAACAGGGTGATGAGGATAATTTTTTTCATGATGAAGATTTTGATGTGGGTATACTAATACGATGCTGCATATTCGACGATTACATAATAAACATTCACCGCACCCCGGGAAACAAAAGTTTTATTAACTTGAAAAAAACTTTGCATTATGATAAAGATCTGTTCCTCACTCCTGTTTTTTGCTATTCTTACAGGAAGTCTCCATGCGCAGGTGCTCATAAAAAACACCAATGTTGTTGATGTGATCAACCGGAAACTTTTAAGCGGTTATGATGCCCTTGCATTAGATGGGAAGATCGTTTCTGTTGAAAAAGGGAAACAATATAAACTCCCCGCGGGCACGGTTGTAATAGACGGTTCGGGCAAATACCTGATCCCGGGTTTGCATGACGCCCATGTGCATTTTTTTCAAAGCGGCAGTTTGTATGCGCGGCCTGATGTGATCGACCTCCGAAAAAACCGCCCTTATGCTGCAGAAATAAAATATTCGCATAATAATATGGAAGATTTTCTGCGCCGCTATTTGGCAACAGGCATTACTTCGGTAACGGATGTAGGATCTACTTATAATTTTTTAAACCGGCGTGAAAGTTTTGCCAATAAGTTTTATTCGCCGGAGATCAGGATGACAGGGGCTTTGCTCACGACCTATGTGCCCGCTGCGTATAAGGACCTGGGAAATGACGCGCCTTTTATTGAAATGAAAACCGAAGAAGGTGTTCGTCAATCCGTGCGGGAACTCAAGGCAGGAAAAGCAGATTTTATTAAAATATGGTACATCGTTTTGGATAAGGATAAAGAAGCCGGTGCAAAGAAAAACCTTCCGCTGGTAAAGGCTGTTATTGATGAGGCCCGTAAAAATAATATGCGTGTGGCCGTGCATGCTACGGAGATGATCACGGCTCAACTCGCCGTGGAAGCCGGCGCAGACTTCCTGGTACATAATATAGAGAATGAACGGGTAACACCCGCTTTCACCGCCCTGCTGAAAAAGAAAAAGACCGTGCTTTGCCCCACGATGGTTGTGGGAAATAATTACATGAAATCATTGGGGCGAACCTATCATTTTACCCATGATGAACTCCTGCTTACTAACCCGATGACTGCAGCTTCCCTGTTTGAATTTCCTTTTCCCGATACCACACTTGGTAAAGCTTATATGAAAAATGTGACTTCTTCCAAAGCCGTTTCAAGGCAGGCATATACCGATTCTTTATTGGCAATCAACCTGAAGAGTTTGCATGATGCCGGCGTATTGATCGCAACAGGCACTGATGCCGGTAATATCGGAACGCAGCATGCCGGTTCCTATTTCTCAGAGCTGCAGGCCATGCAGGATGCCGGTCTCGGTCTTTGGGACCTGATGGTATCCTCCACGATAAACGGTGCAAAAGCCACCGGTAAACAGGACATCACCGGTTCGGTTTCGGCCGGAAAGCTTGCTGATATGGTCCTTCTGGATGCAAACCCATTGGATAGCCTGGAAAATTGGCGAAAGATAAATTCAATTATCCGCAGGGGATTGGTCATACGCCCGGATACACTTATTCAAAACAGCCCCGAACTCCTCGCCCAGCAACAGTTGAACGGGTACAATGCCCATGATATTGATGCATTCCTCGCGCCTTATGCGGAAGATGCGGAGATCTATGACCTCTCAGGTAAAATAATTATGAAAGGAAAAGCGGAAATGCGAAAGAATTATGAAAGGATATTAAAGATTCCCGGCTTGTATTGTCGCCTGGTAAACCGTATTGTACAGGATAATATTGTAATAGATCATGAAGAGTTAACGGCTAACAGTATGAAAAAACCAAAGTACGGAATTGCAATATATGTGACGGCAAAAGGTAAGATCACCAAAGTGTATTTTCCGGAGTAGTTGTTACCCGGGGATAATTGTATTAAGGGGAATTTTTATCAGCAGCATGAAGACCCGTCAGCGTTTGGGATATTCTTCTGTTGAAAAATGTCAAAAAACCTTTCATTTTCCTGCTATTTCCTTAATTTTGCCACCCGTTTGCGGATATGGCGAAATTGGCAGACGCACCAGACTTAGGATCTGGCGCCGCAAGGCATGTAGGTTCGACCCCTATTATCCGCACTAGTCCTTCCGCAAAAACGGGAGGATTTTTTTAAAACCGGTACTATTTAAATACGCCTTCAAAGGGCTCAGGCTAGGCCTGCTAAATAATAACACATGGCTACTATAGAAAGATCAAACATCGGCTTACTCAATGATAAGCTCACTGTAAAACTTGCAAAAGAAGATTATATCCCGGCATTTGAAAAGAAGCTGAAAGAGTACAGTAAGAATGCGAATATCCCCGGGTTCAGAAAAGGAATGGTACCCGCAGGTATGATCAAAAAAATGTATGGCCCGGGCATCTTCTCTGATGAAGTATTGCGTACGATTGAAAAAGAGTTGTACACTTATATAGATAAGGAAAGACCCGATATTTTCGCGCAGCCCCTACCGATGGAAAATGAAATGTCGAAGCTCGACATGAACAATCCTGGCGATTTTGATTTTTCATTCGAGATCGGTTTGAAACCGGAATATTCCCTCCCTGACCTTTCAAAAGCAAAACTCACCAAACATACTGTGGATGTAACCGATGCGATGGTAGACGAAGAGATCAGCCGGATGCAGATCAAAGCAGGGAAGATGGCGGAGCGGGATACTATAGATCATGAAGATAATGCGGTGAATGTTTTATTTACCGAAACCGATGAGAACGGCATTGAACCGGAAGGCGGCATCGTGAAAGAAAACTCCGTGATCGTAAAATATTTCAACCCGCAAATGCAACAGCAACTGATGGGTAAAAAGATCGGTGAAAGTTTTGTATTTCAGCTTGATCAAACCTTTGAAGGCGATAAGCTGGAAATGATGCTGAAGGATCTCGGTTTTGAAAAGGATGATAAAGACGCGGCGAAAAAATTCTTTAAGCTCGAAATAAGATCCATAGGACTTATTGAAAAAAGAAATATGGATGAGGATTTTTTCAATGAAGTATACCCGGGCAAAGGCATAACCACCGAGGCCGAATTGCGGGATTCATTGAAGGAAGAAATAAAAAAATATTGGGATGCCCAAACCCGGAACCAACTGCACGATCAAATCTACCACCTGTTGCTGGACGAAACGAAAATGGAATTTCCAACAGCATTTCTTACGCGTTGGTTAAAGACCGGCGGTGATAAGGAAAGATCGCAGGAAGAAGCAGAAAAAGAATACCCTTCCTTTCAGAACCAGTTGAAATGGACACTGATCAGCGATAATATTACCCGCGAAAATAAACTGGATGTGAACGAGGAAGAGCTTCGCGCACATATGCGGGAGGAAGTAAGCCGTTATTTCGGGCAAATGAATATGGGCCAGGATATGAGTTGGCTGGATAGCTACCTTGATCGCATGATGAAAGATGAAAAGCAGGTGGATGCCACTTATCGTCGCCTGGTTACGGAAAAATTATTCAACTGGGCCGAAGGCCAAACTAAACCGAAAGAGAAGACGGTAACACCGGAGGAGTTGGTGGCTATGCAGCAGGGTCATCAGCATTAATCGATAAATTTTAATGGATATTTTTTTAATGGATAATGGATAATTTCTTCGATTTGAAAATACTTCCCATAGGGCAGTACTCCAAACCGGAAAAATTATCCATTATCCATTTTTCAATTGTCCATTTTTTAGATATCCATTTTTCAATTATCCATTTCCTTCACTTTCCCTTTTCAACCCCGTAACACATATTCGGATTTACCAACCCATAACGACGGTTTCCTTTCCAGGAAAAATTCATATAGGGCTTTCCGTTTTCACGCCAACCCTTTCCTGATAATTCTTTCCCGTTTACATAAATGATCTGTTGATTCATCTGCCCGTTCCCGTACCATTCCGTAAATGGCCCGTCATAATTACCTTTTTTAAAGTGATACTCAAATTTCCGTTGTCCCCCGGGCCACCGGCCCTGATGAATGCTGTCTTTTTCGCCTGCAGTATAAAAACGTACCGTTTCCTTTTCCCCGTTTTCGTAAAAGGTTTCCGTGATACCGTGCTCTCTGCCGTTTTTGAATGAAGCATTGCTTCTTACGACACCGGTAGAATATTTTTCAAGGGTATTGCCGGAGAATAATTGATTGCCGTAGTATAGCGTTCCGTTTTGTATATGCAGTGCAGGATCAGAGGCGGGTACGATGATCCCCGGAATATTTTTTACAACAGGGCCGGGTTTTTCCGTGCAGGAGAACAGGAAGGCAGCCGGGAAATATAGTAAAAGTATTTTTTTCATTTTTCTCTCACGAGGATATTGATGTCTTCAATGATAGCCTGCATTTCCAATTGAGATGTGCCTTTATAAATGCCGCGGATGTGGCGGTGTTTATCGATCAGCAGGATGTTCTCTGTATGCAGAAAATCATCTTTGGTTTTCTGCATACCCATGTCTTCATCTGCAAAATAACTTTGCCGCGCAATGGTATAAATGGAGTCTTTGTTGCCGGTGAGCAGGTGCCATCGCTTATTAATTACTCCGTAATTCTTTGCATAACGCTGCAATGCAATGACATCATCGGCTTCGGGCATTACACTGTGTGACAGGATGAGCACCTGCTCATCCTTTAATAATGCATCCTGCACGATCTTTAGGTTGTTTGAAAGTTTCGGACAGATGCCCCGGCAGGAAGTAAAGAAAAAATTTGCGAGGTATATTTTATCGTTAGTTGTTTGTTGTGAAATGATTCTTCCGGCCTGGTCTGTAAAAGAAAACTCCGGGATGGTATGAGCCTCCACGGGAACCTCTTCATTATTTTTAAGCCAATGTGGTGTAAAATCAGCGGTCGTGTAATAAGGAAGCCTCAAGCTGCTGTCTGTTTGCACATCGGATAAAACCGCAGGTTGCCTGTTCACACAGGCAACCTGGCTAATACTTAAAAGACCAAAAAGAATAATATATTTCAAGGAAAAACTTTTATTGCGTAACGGTTCCCTGTGTGCCATAGAAGCCGCTGCCGTTGATATACGGGGCATCTGCCGTGATATGGTAATGATAGATCCCCGCGGGATAATCCGCAGTAACGCCGGTATGGCCATGGTAAGCATCAAGCATCGACGTGGTAAGCGTTACACCGTTTTCCTTGGGGCCGTATACCGGAAATCCATCCAATAAAAAACCCAGTAAGGCATCCTTACCCTTCGTCGTCGTAAGCCATAAGGGCTCTACATGATAATGATATTGTCCCGACATCTGCGGATGCCCGTTATATTGGTCAAAAGAAATGATCTCTCCGCTAAGTGCCGCACCTCCCGCTGCATATTGATTGTACATCGGCACGCCGTTAATGGCAACACCGATCGGTCCCATTGGAGTGGCTACATGAACCGCAGCAACTGCCGGATTCAGGGGTATTTTGAAGGTAATATTCTGCAACATGATCCGGCTGGGATTTATAGCAAAAGGGCCGGGGCCGTTGTACGCTTCATATTTTGTACTTTCCCACTGCGTGGTCTGGTAATATGGACTTTTATGATCGGGAAGGTCAGTTGTTTTCACGACAAGGAAGTTGCCCTCGGTATAGGCCTGCGTTACATTATAGATCTTGTTGTACGGGGCCGGGAGCGTTACGGGGGTAGTTGTGCCTGTTGTGGGGGTAGTTGTTGTTGTACTGCCATCATTGCTTTTTTTACAACCGCTGAAGATGCAAAAAGCAACTACCGGAACCAACATTAAATTTGAAAATGATTTCATGATGATGTTTATTTTTTATGATTGATATTATTAATGCTGACCAGGCGGTGGCCCATGTCGGGGACCCATCATTTGCAAAGCCTCCCGGATGATCCCGTCAAATTTTTTCTGTTGATCGGGAGTACATAATGCCCGCAGTTTTTTAAAATGAAGGAAAGTGAATGTATCCAACTTTGAACCCAGTGAGGCTGCTTTATTGCTTTGCTGTATTATGGCTGCTTCTTCTGCATTATTTTGACTCAACATATCAAAGAGTCCGTCTTTGGCATCCCTGATGCTATCCTGCAAACGACGGGAACCTTCCCGATGTTCGTTTCGCAATTCGCGGTACGCATCCTGCTGTTGTTTTGAAAAACTGAGTTCTTTGCTCAGGTATTCAAAAAGGTTAGGTCCCCGGGTACGATCATGCTTTTCATCATGCCCGCCCCGGTGTATCCATAACATGGCAAGCGTAACAATATTTGCAGTAATGACAACGCCGGCAACAAGGTATAACCACGAATTATTTTTTATTTTTTCCATCCTCCTTATTGTATGGGGCTTTGTGAAATAAGCCCGTATTCTGTTGCAAATGCCTGTATGTCTGAAATAGTACTTACCTGTTTTATTTCCGGGTTTGGATATCCTGCAAGCAGAAAAATATTTATTGCCAGGAAAATACACAAAACCAAGGTGACGTATGCGGGTTTAAGGGCAGACCGATATATAACCGCATTGCTTTGTTGCCTTTCCATTTTTGCCCGCAGCCCCGCGTAAAACTGCTCAGGCGCCGTTGCACGGGTCATATGATCTAAACTGCTTAATATTTTGTCCGTATTGCGGGTCATTCTGTTCTTAAGATGTTATTTATCGGAAAAACCTTCGGCCTTTGTAAAAAAAGATTTTTTATTAAGCATTTTACGAAGGTTTTGTTTGGCTCTTTGGAGTAGGCCATCTGTTGCGGCTTCACTGATCCCCATGATATCTCCTACTTCACTATAACTAAGCCCTTCTGTTTTATTGAGCAGGAAGGCCACCTGTTGGTTTTTCGGAAGTTGTTTTACTGCCAGGAAAAGAATGGCCGCATTTTCTTTTTGTTCCAACTGAACCCCGGGATGATTAAAATCCCCTTCAACAGGGACCTGCTCATTTTCATCACCAAAAAGCTGCAGGATGAACCCAAACCTTTTTCGCCTTTTTTTCCTGCGCAAATGATCGAGACTACTGTTCACGGCTATGCGATAAATCCAGGTAGAAAGTGTTGAATTACCCGCAAAATGCTGCACCGATCGGAATACTATTATAAAAACATCCTGAGCTATATCCTGAGCATCTTCCCGTTGTTGAACAATGCTGAGCACAGTATTGTACACAGGGTCGCGGTAAGTTGTCACCAACTCACGGAACGCCTCTTCATTTCCTTCCCTGAGGCGGATGATCAGTTCAGATTCGGTCAAACAGTGCAGTGTTTGTAATAAGACGATACAACATACAAAAACCTTCGGGGAGTTGAAATATTTTTTAGGGGAAACTGTAAATCTTCCGTAACAACGCCATACACTGCTGTTTTTAAAGCGGATTTATAAACTTTTGTTAACGCTGTAACTTATCGCTATCTCCTGCGTTTTCGTATTCATGAACGTCTTTACATTTGTTTCAGCAAATTAAAAACCCACAACATGAAAAAAATATTACTCTCTTTATTTATCATCTCCGCGGGTTTTACCGCAACAGCCCAGGAGCTTGCGCCTGATCAAAATCCGAATTACAAACAAAGCCTGGAAAAATACCTGGCCGCGAAAGATAACCTGCAGGCCACGATGAATACTACGGTGCAAAGCACCTACAAGGCTTACGATTGGAGTACAGCTAAATCAGAAAGGAAGGCAGAACGCCGGAATGACCGCCGTGAAAACAGGAGGTATAACGGGGTTAATAATTATAACCAATACGGTTACAATCAGCCTTACTACGGTCCCGGCAACGGTTACTACTATTACCCTTCACCCAACTACAACTATTACAACGGCCGCAGATGGCGTTGGTAAATATATATAACCCTTTTCAGCACGCTTAAATTAAACCGACATGAGATCAATTTTTACTTTAGCAATCGCTTCAGCGATTGTAGTTTTTTCTTCCTGCAGTCATAAAGTGACGAGGATAGATCCTTCAGAAACCCCGGATATCAACGGCTCCTGGAATAATACCGACAGCCGCATGACCGCAGAGGAAATGATTAATCAAACACTCACCGGCACCTGGCTCAACGAACATGTTCAGAGCATCGGCAAAAAACCTGTTGTTATCGTAGGCATGGTCACCAACAAAAGCCATGAGCACATTGAGGCGGAAACTTTTATGAATGACCTGGAACGATCATTCATTTCCACTTCAAAAGTTGCCTTAGTACAGAGTGGCAAAAAGCGTGAAGAAATGCGCGCTGAAAAAGCTGATCAGCAAACCAATGCCACAATCGGAACGATGAAAAAATTCGGCCTGGAAAAAGGAGCGGATTATATTCTCCAGGGTTCGATCAACTCTATCGTGGATGCTTTCAAAAGAAAGAAGACCGTTACCTACCAGGTCAACCTTGAACTTACCGACATCCGGACAAATGAAGTGGTTTGGATAGGCGATAAGAAGATTGCCAAGTACGTAAAAAATTAATTAAAGTTCAGAATGCCGGTGTTTGAGGTTGATCATGAACGATCCTCTTCCTCCCGGAATGATCGGTCCAATTAGGATGATCGGCGTTCTTTCTAAATTATTCTGAGATGCTACTCAACATAAAACGGGTATTTGCGGCATTACTGATGGTACCCGTTCTTGTTTCCTGCGCCACTTACAATAAATCAATGGATGGATATTATGCCAACCTTCGGGATCATAATTATTCCAAGGCCATGCACAGCCTCGAACACAGTAAGCTGATGCAGAAAAACAGGAACGCCCTGCTGTTTAACCTCGAAATGGGGAAGCTTTACCGGTTGCAAAATGATTTTGTAAACAGCAATATGTACCTGAACAGGGCAGATAACCTGATGGCGGGCAACAGGAAAAGTTTTACAGATATTGCCATGGGGAATTTGCTGAACCCTATGCATACTTCATATCGTGGGGAAGACTTTGAACAATTCATGATGCATTATTATAAGGCGCTGAATTATGCCGCGCTGGTCCAAAATGAAGATGCCGTAGTGGAAGCAAGGCGCATTACGGTATCCGCAAATGCACAGGGGGAGAAGTTTAAAAATAAAGAGGCACACTATAGCAGAGATGCCTTTGCCTTTAACGTGCAGGGCATGATCTATGAAATGGCCGGAGATATGAACAATGCATTTATTGCCTACCGCAATGCAGCGGAAATGTACTCGGGGTCTAACAATGAGTATTATGGGGTGCAGATGCCGGTTCAACTTCGTGCCGACCTGGTACGTACAGCAGCAATGATGGGTTTTGCAGGGGAGCAGGATCAATTTGAAAAGCTGTACCGGGTCAGTTATGCGGAAAAACCGGCCGTGGCCGGCGAACTCATCCTTTTTATTGAAGAAGGACAGGCTCCTGTAAAACAGGAAAAGAATTTTATCCTTACGGCCGGTAAGAACGGTATCAGCAGCTTTTATTTTACAGACGCAAACGGGTTGAATTCAGAATTTAATTTCAATTACAATTCTTACGGCATAGCAGGAGATAAGCTTACTTCACAACGTGCATTTCGTATTGCCCTTCCCCAATACAGCGTCCAATACCCTCAACGCCAAAATGTTGATGTGCATGTGAACGGCATTTCTTACACTCCCCAACTTGGTCAGGATCTTAATAACGTAGCCGTGAATGTGCTGAAAGAACGTTTTCTTTTAGAAATGGGCAATGCTCTTGCGCGGCAGATCACGAAAAAACTGGTGGAGAAAGGGACCGAAGCTGTAGCAAACGAAGCAGCAAAAAGCAACGATAAAAAAGAGGATAAGAACGCAGACGAAGCGGAAAAAGAAAAAGAAAAAAAGAAAAAAGAAGAGCGCGCCAAACATACCGGTGAAATGGCAGGCTTCCTGATGAATGTGATCAATACTGCAACTGAAAAGGCTGATACCCGAAACTGGCAAAGCCTTCCGGCCTATGTGAGTTATGTCCGTGTGCCCCTTACAGCCGGGGAAAATGACATAACCGTTTCCGTAAACGGTAAACCTGTTACGATGAAGATCATGGGTGGTAAAGGTCTTCAGATGAGGGGACTGTCCGTAAACTGACCTATATTATCCCTATGAAGCCGGCATACAACTTGCCTTTTCCATAACGTTAATTTCCCCGGTTCATTGCACTTTTTTCGACAGTTTAGGTGCATCTTTGCGGCCCGGAATTCCGTATGTTATCTAAAGTATTTTGTTTCTTATGGCTATTTTGATCTTTTTTCTCGCACATTGGTTCTTATCCCTTTTTTGCCAGACTTTTTTCCTCCACCGTTACGCTTCTCATAAAATGTTTTCTATGAGCAGGTTTTGGGAGAAATTTTTTTACGGCTTCACAGTTCTGGTGCAGGGCTCCTCCTTTTTGAATCCACGGGCTTATGCCATAATGCACAAAATGCATCATGCGTACAGCGATACGGAAAAAGATCCCCATTCTCCCCATTTCTTTCGGGATGTCTGGGACATGACGATGCATACAAAAGACATTTACCTGAATTATGCAAAATTTAATACCCAACCCGAAAAAGCTTTCCAAGGGAATTACCCCGAATGGAAATTTTTGGACAGGTTGAGTAATCTTTGGCTTGTCCGTATTTTATTTATGGTAGGGTATATATTGTTTTATGTACAATTTGCCACTTCATGGTGGATGTTTGCACTCCTCCCTATTCACTTTTTCATGGGACCCATCCACGGAGCAATCGTGAACTGGTGCGGGCATAAGTATGGGTATAGCAATTTTAATAATAATGACCAAAGTAAAAATTCCCTTCCTATAGATTTCCTCTTAATGGGAGAACTGATGCAGAACAACCATCACAAAAGCCCCAACAGCATCAATTTTGCTAAGAAATGGTACGAGTTTGATCCCACCTACCCTGTGATCCTGGTTTTGAACCGACTCAATATCATTCACCTTAAAAAGTAATCATGCTTTCCACAACGTTGAAAATTGTATTCTGCGCTGTTTTTCTTTTTATGAGTTATTCTGTAGTGGATACTCAAATGAAGACACCCCTGTTTGAGAACTGGGATTTCCTTGCAGGCGTGCCTTGGATGAAAACCACGCTCCTTGACTTTTATGCAAATGTGTTGGTCCTCAGTGCCTGGATCTGCTATAAAGAAAGCAAGCTTTGGAAAAAAGCCATGTGGATCCTCCTCTTTTGTACTTTAGGCAGTATTGCCACGGCAGCGTATATATTGGTGCAGCTTTTTACAGCCAAAAAGGGGGAAGCGCCTTTGAAAGTTATCTTTGCGCGACAAAATTAAAATATGTCTCCCCTTATATGTTTGCCGTTGATTGCCCTTGCGATCGTATGTACCATTATGCTTGGCGCGTGGATATGGGGTACAACCATCCGGAACTATAGCGTGGTCGATGTTTTTTGGGCTTTCAATTTTGCGATGATTGCCTGTTTCATTTTTTTTACTGCTCCGGGAAATGATACCAGAGTAATGATCGTTTGCATATTGGCTTTTTTATGGAGCCTGCGCCTCGGTATTCATTTAAGCAAAAGGATCTTTCCCCACCTCGATGAAGAAGAAGGGCGCTATAAACAATTGCGGAAAGACTGGCAGAAAAATATCCATCTCAAATTCTTTTTCTTTTTCCAGATGCAGGCCTTCAGCAATGTATGGCTGGCATTACCTTTTTTTATTATTGCATGTAATACGGCAGGGGAGATATGTTGGCTTGAATATGCGGGAGCGGGCATTTGGCTGATCAGCATCATCGGCGAAGCCATTGCAGACAGGCAATTGGATCAGTTTAAAAAAGACCCTGTCAATAAAGGAAAAGTTTGCGACAAAGGGCTTTGGAACTACAGCCGCCACCCGAATTATTTTTTCCAGTTAATGATTTGGATCGGAGTGTTCATTTTTGCCGTATGTTCTCCTTACGGATGGTTAGCCGTCATCAGCCCCCTTACCATAGCTTATTTATTATTTAAAGTGACGGGAATACCGATGACAGAAGAGCAATCGTTGCGAAGTAAAGGAGAAAAGTATAAAGCATATCAACGATCGACAAGTGTTTTTGTACCATGGTTTAAGAAGAAATGAAGATTTCACGCAAAGGCGCAAAGGAACCGCAAAGGTTTTGAACCACCAAGGCACCATTACACAAAGAGTACCTGCCTGCGGCAGGCGATCTGTGAAAATCCGTGTTGTCTAAAATCTGTGAAGATCTGTGGGAACCAAAATCTCCGTAAATCTGCGGGAATTAAATCTGCGTTTATCTGCGGGAAATAAAAATTAGAAATTGAAACTGACCGATACATTATTAGAACAAAACAAACTTCCCGACTTCCTTATTCGCATCGGGATAAGAAAACTCCTGCGACAAAGGCTCCGTGACGAAAAAAAGGCAGATCCCGCACTTCAGCAGGCTCATTTGATGGAACTGATCGGGGAATTACGATCATCACCAATAGCAGTAAACACCGCAGATGCGAATGAGCAACACTATGAAGTACCTACGAAATTCTATGAATATTGCCTTGGCAAGCACCTGAAATACAGTTGCGGTTACTGGAATGAGGGCGTTACAGATATTAATATTTCAGAACGCGATATGCTGGATATAACCTGCAACAGGGCAGAACTTCAAAACGGTCAGGATGTATTGGAACTGGGTTGTGGCTGGGGTTCGTTATCATTATTTATGTCGGCAAAATATCAGCAAAGCCGGTTTACAGTAGTGTCTAATTCCCGCACCCAAAAAATGTACCTTGATCAGCAGGCAAAGGAAAGAAATATTACAAACCTCGAAGTGATCACAGCGGATATGAACAGCTTTGCCATTGACAAAACGTTCGATAGGGTAGTGTCCGTCGAAATGTTTGAGCATATGCGCAACTATGAATTGCTGATGGCGAAGGTGGCTTCCCTGCTGAATGGGGGCGGCAAACTATTCGTACATATTTTTACGCATAAATCCTTTGCTTATAAATTTGAAGTAAAGGATGAAACCGATTGGATGAGTAAATATTTTTTTACCGGCGGAATCATGCCTAGCGATGACCTCTTATTATATTTTAATGCTGACTTGTCGGTTGAAAATCACTGGCACGTAAGCGGCCTGCATTATGCTAAAACATCCGAAGCATGGCTCAGTAATATGGATGCGCATAAAAAAGAGATCATGCCTTTGTTTGAGAACACATACGGCAAATCCGACGCGTTGAAATGGTGGGTATATTGGCGTTTATTTTATATGGCCTGCGCTGAACTTTGGAAATATAATAACGGCCAAGAGTGGATCGTAAGCCATTACCTTTTTAATAAAAAAAGTACATGATCAAACTGATCTTTTCCTTAGTGTTGCTGATGCTGTCCATGTTGGTCCTGTTCCGTGCACCCACAAATTTTTTCTGGCTCGTTGCTGTCGCACTTACGAATTTTCCATATATACCAATGCTCTTAACAGGATTCTCATTTTATTTGGGTGACAGGGCCGAACGTTTTCATTGGCCGATCTTAGCCATAAGCAGTATTGCTTTTATCATTTTTTCACTACCGATCATTTCCGGGTACCGGCAAACGGTCACCGTGCCTACCGCGATGAATAAAATATTTCCGGTCAATAATGAAGATGAATTGCCGGTAGTTTTCAGCCTCTTCAAAATGTTCACTCCCAATGCCACAATGGCTTTTCAAAGTTTTGTGTATAAGCGGGCGGGGGGCAAAGATCTGCTTGCCGATTTTTACCCGGCCAAAATTAAAACGCCGGCATCGCTGGTGATCGTTGTGCACGGTGGTTCATGGGAAAGCGGTGATAATAAACAGTTACCGGAACTTAACAGCTATCTCGCTTCCAAAGGATTTAATGTAGCAGCCATCACATATCGCCTGGCCCCGGGTTATAAAGCGCCGGCCCCCGCGGAAGATGTGGAGGATGCGATCAGGTTTTTTATGGAGCATGCAGCACAGTTTAAGGTCGATACCAATAACATTATTCTACTGGGCAGGTCTGCAGGGGGACAGATCGTTTTATCTGCTGCATACACACTTCATTTGCCAAATATAAAAGGTGTCATTAATTATTACGGTCCCGCGGATATGGAATGGGGAGGGCAGGTGAAAGTAAATTCCCTGGTATTAAATACCGATAAAATTTACCGATCTTATTTCGGAGGTTTATATGGAGAAGTACCCGAAAAATTCAGGGAGAGCTCGGCCTTGGTTCATGCAGACCGTACATCTCCTCCTACGCTGATGATCCACGGAACCATCGATCCGTTAGTATCTAT
>JBBJLU010000034.1:0-24893 GCA_037719665.1 Ferruginibacter sp. | reverse complement strand
AAGAACCCGTAACACCTGCAGGCAGGCCCGTTACGGTAGCACCGGTAGCACCGCTTCCGGCAGCATAAGTAATATTAGTGATAGCTGTATTGATACAAACCGTTTGGTTGGCTGTAGCAGCAGCAGAACTGAGTGTGTAAGTAGCCGCAGCGGTAGAAGTGATCGTTCCGCTTTGTGTAGCCGTTCCGCAACCGCCGGTTGTACTAACCGTATAATTGAACGTACCGGATGCAGTAGGTGTGCCGCTGATGGTAAATGTACCGCCGGCAAAAGTTCCCGTTACACCGGCCGGAAGGCCCGTAACCGTAGCACCGGTAGCACCGCCTACAGTATAGGTGATATCAACGATAGCCGTACCCGAACAAACCGTTTGGGTTGTGGTAGATGCGGCGGAGCTTAAGGTTAATGAAGATGGTGAGGTTACCGTAATTGTCCCGGTAAGGGAAGCTGTTCCGCAACCACCCATAGTGCTAACTGTGTAAGGGAATACCCCTCCGACTGTTGGTGTTCCGCTGACAGTAAAGACACCACCTGCAAAAGTTCCGGTTACACCTGCGGGAAGACCGGTTACGGTAGCACTTGTTGCGCCGTTGCCAACACTATACACAATACCGGTGATAGGTGTGTTTATACAAACAGTTTGGTTTGCTGTTACAGGAGGAGAAGTCAAAGTAACGGTTGCCGCAGCTATAACATTAATGGTTCCGCTTTTAGTAGCGGTACCGCAGCCACCTGTTGTAGTGACGGTATAACCAAAAGATCCGGCAACAGTCGGAGTTCCGCTGATGGTAAATGTACCACCTGCAAATGTTCCTGTAATGCCAGCCGGTAAACCGGTAACGGAAGCGCCGGTGACGCCGCCGCCCGTAGTATAGGTAATATTGGTAATAGCAGTATTTATACAAACCGATTGATCAGCCGTGGAAGGAGCTGAACTAAGCGTTAAAGTGGATGGTGTAGTAGAAACGATGGTCCCTGTACGAACAACCGTTCCGCAGCCACCGGAGGAAGTGACCGTATAGTTAAATGTCCCGACTGCTGTTGGTGATCCGCTGATCGTAAATACTCCACCCGCAAATGTACCGGTTACACCGGCAGGGAGGCCCGTTGCAGTAACATTTGTAACGCCGTTAGCGGCAGTATAGGTTATATTATTTATGGCAGTATTAACACAAACAGTTTGGTTATTCGAACCCGCGGCTGAGCTCAACACTAAAGTAGAAGCTACAGTGACGGTGATCGAACCCGTTAGTGTAGCAGTTCCGCATCCGCCGGCCGTGCTCACTGTATAGTTAAATAATCCCGTTGCTGTAGGGGTTCCGCTTATCGTGAAAGTACCGCCGGCAAAAGAACCGGTGACACCGGCTGGAAGGCCTGTGACCGTTGCGCCGGTAGCACCGCCGCCGGTTGTGTATGTAATAGGTGTGATCGCCGTGCCCGTACAAACCGATTGAGAGGTTGTGGTTGCAGCTGAACTTAGTGTGAGTGTACTTACATTAGCGGTAACCACTACAGTTGTTGTTCCTGCACAGGATGTGTTTCCGTTAGTAGTGGTAACGGTATAGGTATAACTGCCGGCAGTTGCGGGTGCAATTACCCCGGTTGGATTCTGGACAGTAGAAGTAAAACCACCCGGCCCGGTCCAGGAGAAAGTGGAACCCGCAATGGCTGTTGAAAATAAATTAAAAGGACTGTTCACACATACCGGTCCGCTGTTGGATGCGGTTGTGTTACAAACAATATTACAGTTAGTAGAACCGACATTTCCTGTGGTAGTGTTGAACGTGATCTGACCGGCTGAACCGTTAAAATTAGTGATGAGCACGATGTAAAATTGGCCCACCAGTGCATTAGGGATCGTAATAGTTTCAATAGGTGCAGTGGAATAACTGCAGGAGATCGGTGTAATATTAGCGGCTGCAATTTGTGTACATCCGTCAGCCTGGCTGGTGAAGGGACCCCATGCTGCATAGTCCACATCGATACCGGTACCGGCGGTATTTACCTGGCTTACCTGGAATACCAGGTTGCCCGGAGAAGATACCTGCATGTAGAACCAGGTAGGGTTAGGCGTAGTGCCAAGACATCCGTAAACGCCACCGCCGCCGAGGCTCGGTTGGTTGGTAACACTCGGATAAGTAACACCGGATGTACTGCAGAACGGATTTCCGTTTACACAAACTGATCCGGGACCGGGTGTTCCCACACATACACTAAATGAGGCATCGAAAGGTCCGGCAAGTTCTGTTTGAACCCTTACCCAATAAGTTGTTCCTTGGGTTAGGGTTGTCAGGTTAATTAAATTAGGATCTACTGTAGCGCACCCGATCTGGATAAGGTTACCGCAGGTACCTGCATAAACAGATGTCAGCATATTTGTTGAAATGCCCGTTACATTCAGAAGGCTTACGGTATGACTCGCGCCTGTTGCTACAAATGAAAACCAAACATCATCATCCCATCCGTTAGCAGGGCTACAGGTTGGGGAAAGGCTGTTATTTGATTGGGTAGCTCCCTCTGTAGTTCCGGGGGTTGTGATACCGCAAAGTTGATTCGGATTAACGGTCAACGGTATTGCCCCGGTACATTCATCATTGGCCGGTGGCGGTGGCGGTGTACCGATACATAAATTAAATGATGCGTCAATTGTAGGAACAGTTGATGTTGTCCATACTCTCACATAATATACCTGGTTTATTGTAAGCCCGATAACATTATAAGGCGAAACTGCAGAACAGGTCAGTTCAACTAAAGCGCTGCAAGTACCGCTATACACAGCAGATGCCATGGGAGTTACAGGAGTAACGTTCAGTAAACTGATTCGATGTCTTGTATTTGTGGCGGTAAACTGGAACCATACATCATCATTTATCCCGGCACCACTACAGGTCGGTACAGGGGCCCCGGTAGATTGGGTAGCACTCGCAGTGTTTCCTGCCGCAACCAATGTGCAGGTATAATTCGAATTCACGGGCGCAACCACCGCATTGGCACATTCATCATTTGCGGGAGGCGGAGGCGGTGTGCCTACACATATATTAAAATTGGAGTTGTTTCCGATTATTGCAGTAGTAGTAAATACCCGTACAGTATACGTTTGATTTGCTACCAGTCCTCCGACCTGCATCAACGAGGTAGTATTGCAGGCCAATTCAACCAATGAAGCGGCACCGCAGGTACCGGAATACAATACCATGGTCATGGCAGTAAAGCCCGTAACATTTAATAAACTGATACGATGTACAGGTCCTGTAGCTACAAAAGTAAACCAGGAATCATCATCAATTCCCGTAGCACTGCAGGAAGGAGTAGGAGCAGCAGTGGATTGAGTAGAACTGATAGTTGTGCCCGCAGTTACTGCAGTACAGGTGAGTGTAGGATTTACAGTAAGGAGAACTGCACCGGGACATTCATCATTTGCCGGCGGCGGTGGCGGTGTACCTACACAAATATTAAAGCTCGCAGTTGTGGCTGCTAAAGCAGACGCAGTCATCACTCTTACAAAATAAGTTGAATTTACTGTAAGTCCTGCAAGGTTGATCACATTAGGATCCACAGTGGCACAGCCTATTTGAGTAAGGTTAGTGCAGGTTCCGGAATACACGGCAGTAGTCATATCTGTCGTAACTCCCGTTACATTTTGCAGGCTCACTCTGTGTGAAGTATTCGTTGCGACGAAAGAATACCATACATCATCATTCCATGCATTAAGGCCGGCACAGGTAGGGTTAGGTGTGGTATTGGATTGTGTTGCACTTACCGTAGTTCCTGCAGTCACGACGCCGCAATTAAAATCAGCATTTACGGTAAGCCCTATTGCATTGATACATTCGTCATTAGCCGGCGGCGGCGGCGGCGTGCCTACACATATATTAAAAGTTGCGGTGACAGTCGTCGTTGCGGAATTCGTAAAAACGCGTACATAATATACTGTGTTGGGGGTTAATAACGTTGCATCAAGTGATGTTCCATTTACACAACCTATTTGGGTTAATGCCGCACAAGTACCGCTATAAAGGGCCATGGTCATGCTCGTTCCACCCGAAACGGTCGGTAAGGTAATACGATGAATAGTACCTATTGAGGTAAAACTGAACCATACATCATCATTGAAACCTCCTGCTGCGCCGCAGGTAGGCGTAGGTAAGGTAGCAGATTGAGTAGCATTGTTTGTTGTACCACCTGTAACAGCAGCACAGAGCAGATTCGGGTTTACAGTAAGCGATGTAGCCGTCAAACACTCATCATTAGAAGGAGGAATATTAGCTGTAACACAGATCCCGAAAGTTCCCTGTTCACCGCCAAAACCATAAAAACGGATCCAATATGTTTGGCCGGGTGTTACACCGGGTATAGTAATTTTAGGGAATCCGGGGTTGAGACTTCCGTCATCGGAGCAACTTAAAAAAGTAAGGGCAGTACAAACCGTCCCGGAATATATGGCCATTGCACCGTCAGAAAGAGAAGTACCTTTTGAATCTACTACCAACGATGTGGCCCCGGCAGGAACCACTACACTGAACCATACATCCGCATCAGTAAGATTACCGCACGGAATACCTGTAACTGCAGGCGGAATAGTCGTTAAACTGGCATCAATTGTTGTAGCATTTGTAAAAGTACACGCTGCATTTGCAATAAGTACAGTAGCATTACAAGGTTCATCATTCGCAGGAACCTGGGCAGTAGCCTGCAAAGACATCACAAACATCACGGCAAAAAACATAACAAACTTTGCAGAGATATTTACAAAAGTCATCTTGCTCTTCAGAAAGGTAAAAATATGCATGAGTGAATTTTTATATGATTTATTTGGGTCCGGTTTTTTAAGAATAATGTATTTACTGCTTCGCGTCTTCAAGTTTTTTATCAATCTGCCCGGTGAGAGTATGCCAGAACATTACAAAGTCGGAAGCAAGGCTGTATAAAGGATACTTAAAAGTAGCCGGCTTGTTTTTTTCTAAAAAATAATGCCCTGTCCAGGCAAAGCCATAACCTAAAACAGGGATAGCTGCAAATAACAACGGAAGCCCCGTTATAATACCTGCTACAAGGCTTATTATAAGCAGGGCCGTACCTAAAAAATGAAGTATCCTGTTCCTGCTGTCTGAATGTTCTGTCAGGTAATAAGGATAAAAACTTCGGAAAGTTTTATATTTTTTTTCTGCAGGCATTATTAATAGTTTCCGAAATCAAATCTTAACCCGATCTCGTGAGCGGCTGAGCCGCCGTCAAAAGAACTGATCGGGGTTTTATAGGCATCATAGCTATAAGTAATATTAATTTTGTCGGCGATCTTAAAACCGGCCTGCAAGCTGTACAACTGGCGCACTTTATAAATAAAATTGAACCAGATCTTTTCCTGGTAATCCAGTTTTATCCCTGCTTCAAATTCCGTTGGCGAATGTTCAATTACCCTTGCCAACATATTGGGCACCAGGAAAATATCATCACCTGTTTGAATGCGGTAATTAGCAAGGAAGTTATAATGCCTGTAAAGCCGTCCGCTGATCTTAGCATTCGGTACATCAGCTAATTGCAACTTAGATTGGATGATCTGGCTTACTGCTGCCCCAAGACTTAATTTATCATTGGAATAATATACACCGGCACCTGCATCAAATCCGAATTTGGAAGAAGCACCGCCTAATGCAGGATCATTGCCCAGTGCGTTTACGATCTTTAATTTGTCAATGGCGTACTGGAGTCCGCGAATCTCAATTCCTAACCCTACTTTGTGCTTTTCGTCGCGGGATATAATATGCTTGGAATAAGCCAATTGAATACCCGTACGGCTCGTTGGGCCGGTCTCATCTCTGTATACATACCCGCCGATACCCGCCTTTAGCTTTGGCAGGTTTAAATCCCCGTAGACCATGTAGGTTTTTGGACTGCCGGGAAAGGAGGACCATTGACTTCGGTATGCTACACCGACCATGTCTTTGTTGGCTATACCTGCAGCGCCGGGATTGAGCTGGGAATTATGCTCTAAATACTGGCTCATAAAATGGAGCTGTTGGGCAGAAGCCCCATAAACAACAACAAGTAAAAAAAGGAGGAGTGAAAATTTTCTCATGTTCATATAATTGGTGGGTAAATTGGTCGCTAAAGTTAGAATAAATAGTTAAAAGAAATTGCTGTGATTTCGGAAATTTCCGGCAAATCACAATATTGTGGATATCTCTACGTTACGCAGATTTTTCAATTTATAAATTACTTCTTGTTTACGGTCTTTGGGAATGCCTGCACGGATGATCGGGAATAGTTGATTTTCCCGTGAAATGACGGTGCAGCCGGATTGTTTCAACAACATCAGTACTTCATTCATTTGTGTATAATCAAATTGGATTTCCAGGTTTACCATGATCGGCTTTTGTACACCGGGAATGACCTGCAAAACTAACGATGTAACTGATTTGTAAGCATTTATGAGGCCCGGTACTCCTAATAGTGTACCCCCGAAAAAACGGACCACCACCACCAGCACATCAGTGAGCCCTTTGCTGTCCAACTGCCCGAGGATAGATTTTCCTGCGCTCCCTGCCGGTTCGCCGTCGTCAGCAGAGCGGAAATTGTTCCCGTCTGTACCGATCCGGTACGCAAAACAAAAATGTGCGGCTTTGGGATGCTCCTTTTTAAGCGCGGATAAATGAGTTTTCAGGGCTGCTTTTTCCGTAAACGGGAAAACGTACGCTAAAAATTTACTTCCCCTGTCCCGGTATTAGGCTATCCCCTCTATTTCAATCGTAATATAAAAACTCATTGGTTTCTTTTTTATAAAAATCAATCCTGTCGTCAAAGATCCATTCTGTACCCGTACTGACCTCCCGGTTAAGTATAGGGGCAAGTACACCACCGGGGATCTGCAACGTTGAATTGGTAATGACCCGGGCTTCATCCCAAAGGCCCGCATCAATAAATACTTGCAAAATTTTCCCGCCGCCTTCAATCAATACCGAAGTCAGCTGAAGTTCCCGGAGGCACCGGGCGAAGGCGACTTCAAATGATTCGCCGTCGGTGACCTTCCAAAAAAGAAGATGACCTGCCTGTTCATTTTTCTGCCGGTTGATGATAACAGTTTGCGCATCTTCCCGGAATATTTTTGCATGGGATAAAATGCGCAGTTCATTATCAACTACAACCCTTACCGGATTTTTTCCGGGCCAATGCCTTGCCGTTAATGCAGGGTCATCCTGTATAACAGTATTTGTTCCGGCAAAAATGGCCGCTTCTTCCGTACGCCATTTATGAACCGTTTTGTTTGTGGTGCCATTGCTGATCTTTACTGTCATACCGCCGTCAGCAGCAGTTTTACCGTTTGCAGTTTGCGCCCATTTCAAAATGATATAGGGCCGTTCTTTTTCATGAAAAGTAAAGAACCGTTTGTTTAAAGCCCGGCATTCTTCTTTTAAGATCCCGATCTCCGTTTTGATCCCGGCGGATAGCAGTTTTTGCATACCGCTTCCGTTTACCTTTTCAAAACTATCGCTGCAACCGATTACTACATGCGGGATCCGGTGACGGATAATGAGATCGGCACATGGCGGTGTTTTGCCAAAATGCGCACAGGGTTCCAAAGAGACGTACAAAATGCTTTTGCAGATGTACGGGATATCCTTTGGTTGCACATTGTCCACGCAATTTACCTCTGCATGTGCATCGCCGTACTGCCGGTGATAACCCTCCCCGATGATTCGGCCCTCATGCACCAGGACCGCACCCACCATCGGGTTTGGGGCCACATGGCCGGCACCTTGCTTTGCCAGTTCTATACATCGGCGCATAAATGAAAAATGTTCCGTCACCGTCCAAAAATAAGCATCATAAAATAAACTAAGTTTACAATGATGACATGGAGGGAAATCCACAAAAGTTTTTTGGGAAAGCTGAAGAATATTTACCCGGGGGGCGAAGCTGCTGCTATCACGGATATTATTTTCAGTCATTTCGCCGTCATTTCGCGTCAGCAGATCATCATGCGGGGAGATGAGGAGGCTACCCCCGGGTTGGTAAACCAACTTGATACAGCGATGGAGAAATTGCTCAGGCATATCCCCGTGCAGTATATCACCGGTTTTGCATGGTTTTGTGATATCAAATTCGCAGTAAATGAACGGGTGCTTATTCCCCGCCCCGAAACAGAAGAGTTGGTAAAGCATGCTGCAGATTTTCTGAAAACTAACAAAGGGAAAAAAGTTTTGGATATCGGAACCGGCAGCGGCTGTATACCGGTAAGCCTGAAAAAAATTGTACAGGATGCAGAGATTCTCTCTGTAGATATCAGCGGTGAAGCGGTTAGGATTGCAAATGAAAATGCGTTAATTAATAATACCACCGTTGAATTCCTGGAAATGAATTTCCTTGACGAAAAATCCCGCGATGCGCTTGGGGAATTTGATGTGATCATCAGCAACCCGCCTTATATTCCCGAAGAGGAAAAGAATTTATTGGATAAAAATGTGGTGATGCATGAACCGCATTTAGCGTTGTTTGTTCCGCAACAGGACCCGTTGATCTTTTACAAAAAAATACAGGACTTCGCAGATGATCATCTTGCTGAGAACGGGAGGATCTTTCTCGAGGTTCATGAAAATTTTGCAAACGGGACCGCTGGGTTATTCCCGAAAGAAAAATATGAATGTACCGTTGAAAAAGATATTTCGGGGAAAGAAAGAATGGTACTTATCAGTCGTTGCCGGTAACAGTTGCAGAAGTAGTGGCACCTAATTTCCTTGCAACCCGCATCACCCGCACGATCTCACCCCATTGTGATACGGAATCCGCATTGATCACTACAGCCGGTTTAATACTGTCGCCTTCATTGATATATTTACGAAGCACCGATTCCAGTGAGTCAGGTATGATCAGTTTTGATCCCACATACATATTTTTATTTTTATCGACACTCACCACCACACTTTGTTTTTGCCTGGTATCACTCTTTGATTTCGGTACGCTCATTTTGATCACATTGGGATTTGCCAATGTAGAGATCATGAGGAAGAACATGAGGAGGATAAACAGGATATCATTCAGGGGGCCGGTGTCAACATCCGAATGTTCTCCTCTTAATTTATTTTTTCTAAGCATTTTTAATAGTTGCGCGTGACGGGTGGAGTGTTGCGGGTTTTAACGACTCCAAAATCTTACCTCTTACATCTTACCTCTACCTCGTCGGTTCCTGTAAAATATCTATGAATTCACTGCCGGCGGCTTCCATGCGGTTTGCCATCCGGTTTACCTGCGCATCAAGATAACTGTATCCGAGGTAAGCCAGCATCCCGATAATGAGCCCGCTTGCGGAAGTGATCAGCTTAATGTACATGGCATCCGCGATCTGGCTGATGGAGGGATTTGCAATCGTAGCAAAATCCTTCAGCAATATCACCAATCCCACGATGGTACCGACAAAACCAAACAACGGGGCAATGCGCGCAATTACGGAAAGCACCGTCAGGTTTTTTTCCATTTTATATAATTCGAGTTTACCCACATTCTCCATACTCTTTTCAATCGCATCAATGGGCTTACCTATACGTTGAATGCCTTTATCTATCATGCGTGCAATAGGATTATTGCGGCTCCTGGAAAGGCTTCTTGCAGCCGCCACATTCCCGCCGGCCACCTGGTCGCGGATAATGTTCATAAAATTCTCATCCGGTACAGAGGCTTTACGGATAACCAGCAGGCGTTCAATAAAAACATATACGGCCAGCGCGAACAGGATACCGAGCGGGATCATCAGCGGGCCGCCTTTTGTAAGCATACCCATTACGGATTCGGATTTTACCATTCCTGCCGCAATGCCGGTGCTGTCTGTTTGTAAAAAGATATCGAACATAGAAGTGAGATTTTTATTCCCTTGCCCCCGGCAACGGTTTATTGATGCAATAAAAGGAAAGTATAATTAGGATGCGCCAAAGAAATTGTTAATGTTGAAGGGACTGCTTTAGCAAAACCGGGTTTTACCCGACATGACAAAAAAATTATGCCGCAGACCCGCAACAGATGTTGCGACTTTGCGGCATCAATATCAAAAACGGTTTACTTTTTATTTTCCTGCATTTGCGTCATGGCCATGATCTGCTTCATTGTTTTTTCCATGCCGTCGCTTCCGCCGTCCAGGAAGATCACATTCCCTTTACCGTACTCGGCAAAATTCTTAATGGCTTCCACCCACATGCTGAACAGGATCACATTCGTATCGAGGTTGGCCTGCTTCATTTCCGTAGCGGCCTGGCTCATTCCTTTGGCCACTTCTTCGCGGAACAATGCAACACCCTGACCGCGCAACTGTGCCGCCTGTCTTTCCGCTTCTGCTGCAATCTTTATAGCGTTTCCTTCCGCTTCTGCAGCCTTTGTCTTGGTGATCAGCAGGGCCTGGCCTTCATTCTCCGCAGCAGCCTTAAGGTTATTACTTGCTACTACCTTGCTCATGCTCGTAATAATGGCTTCATCAAAAGTGATATCATTGATCTGCAGATCCTGTAAATGATAGCCCCAGCTTTCGAGTGCCACATCTACCTGTTCTTTTACATTCTCTACAATATCCCTGCGCACATTGAGCACTTCTGCCTGTTTTTTTGTAGATACAAATGCACGGATACTGCCTTCCACTGTGCGGATAAGTGCCTGCATCAGGTCTTTATCACTGATAAATTTAAATGCAACTTTTTGGATGGTTTCTTCCTGCTCATTCTGAACAGAGTATAACAGCATGGATTTAAAATAAACATTGGCCTGGTCCACCGTTACTGCCTGGAACTCCAGCTCAACAGAGCGGTTCTGTATGCTTACTTTTTTGTAGATCTGTTCGAGGAAGGGGATCTTAAAATTCAGACCCGGCCGCATGATACGACGGTATTTACCGAACATGGTCACCACACCGATGAGCCCCTGGTTCACCGTTACAAAACAACCAAACAGGGCCAGAACGAGTAATATCGCCCACCAATAATCCCGTAGAAATTCCATAGCAATTAATTTAGTGACGGAAAGGTAATTGATTTTATCTTTAGCCTGCAAAACCTATTTATGAAGAAAATAATTTTTTTAGCATTTTTATTTTCCACTGCTGCATGCTTTTTGCCGGAGGCTGTCCTTGCTCAAAAGAAATCAAAGAAACCAAAACCCCCGGTAGAGGAAAAAATTGTCATACCTGATTCCACCGCAGAAGAACTTCCCGTGCCGGATCCTATTGGCCTTGTAAGTGATTTTGGAAATGTATTTACACCCGGGCAGGAAGATACCCTCTCCGCGATCATCAAAACTTTAAAAGACAGTACAGGAGACGAAATTGCCATCGTAGCATGGGATACCCTGCACCTGGTACCGGAAGAGATGGATGCCTATGTCCAAAAGCTGACCGAGGCTTGGGAGATCGGGGAGAAAAACAAGACCAACGGCATCATCATTGCTTTTTCCGTGCAGTTGCGAAAGATAAAGATTGAAAATTCCACGGGTGGGCTTACGGAGAAAGAGGCGTGGCAGATCGTGCACAAGATCATGCTCCCTTATTTTGCCCAGAAAAATTTCTACGGCGGTACCTTGATGGGATTACAGGCCGTAATTAAAATACTAAAAACAGAATAACTATTGCATAACCACGAATCACCATTCGTCCAATTCGTGTAATTCGTGTAATTCGTCTAATTCGTGTTAGTGTAATTCGTGCCCCCCTCCTCCCAGATCATCGCCAAATGAACGATCGTTTCTGCAGATTTCATCATATCATTTACCCCGATCCACTCCAGCTTGCTATGAATGTTTTGCATACCCGTAAAAATATTCGGACAGGGCAAACCCATAAAACTGAGCCTGCTGCCATCAGTACCGCCACGGATATTTTCCTGAATAACGGTCAGTCCGCTCCTCCTGATGGCTTCAGCGGCATTGGCGGCTACCTCTGGATGCTGATCCAATACTTCTTTCATATTCCGGTATTGTTCTGTCGGAACATATTCCATCGTCGCCCCGGGGTGACGGGCCACTACTTCTTCCGCAATTTTTTTTAGTCTTTCATGATGTTGTACCAACCCCTCCCTTGTATAATCCCTTACAATAAATCCTATGGTTGTTTTTTCAGCAATTCCGTTTACAGAAACGGGGTGCACAAAGCCTTCGCGTTTCTCGGTTGTTTCGGGACTCCATTCGTTAGTCGGTAATGCAGCCAGGATCTCTCCCTCAATTTTTATCCCGTTTACCAGTTTTCCTTTTGCATAGCCGGGGTGTGCGATCACGCCATGAATAATTATGGATGCGCCGTCTGCACTGAAAGTTTCATCTTCGAGGCTGCCTGCTTCACCGCCATCCAAAGTATACCCGAATTGCGCGCCTACCTTTTTCATGTCGATCTTTGCCACTCCTTTACCCACCTCTTCATCCGGCGTAAAAACAATTTTTATATCGCCATGTTTAACCGTCGGATTATCCACCAGGTATTGAGCAGCCTGCATGATCACCGCCACGCCGCTCTTATCATCAGCACCAAGTAATGTATTGCCGCTTGCAGTAATGATGTCGCCGCCGATATGGTGTTGTAAATACGCAGATACTGAAACTTTCAATACCTGCGAAGTATCATCGGGCAGCGTGATATCTTTACCGTCATAATTTTTATGCAGCAACGGTTTTACATTCATACCGCTGCAATCAGGTGCCGTATCCACATGTGAGCAAAAACAAATTGCGGGGATATTTTTTTTATCAGTGTTCCCCGGGATCGTTGCATAGGTATACCCGAATTCATCCAATTCGACATCGGAAAGTCCCATAGCCTGCAACTCTGCAAATAAAATTTTGCTGAGGTCCTTTTGCTTTTCGGTCGTAGGGGAACTGCTGCTTTCGGGATCGCTTTGGGTATCTACCTGCACGTAGCGCATGAAGCGTTCTGTAAGCGATTCTTTATTGATTGTTATCATTAAGAAATTTTTGTTTGGTGAAATTAACGGTTAATCCCAAAGCCCATGGTTTAAACCATGGGGTGTGGGGGAAATTCCCGGTAAAAAAACCGTTTTAACGGTTTAATCACCATGGTTTCTAATTCAGGCAATTTTATCTTTCCGGCGGGAAAAAATAATAATATTTGTTTTTCATGATCAACAGGAAACATACCGTGATAGCGGCTAAAATAATTTTAATTCATGTCACATTCCCTAACCAAAATTTGGGTCCATGCTGTCTGGTCAACAAAGAACAGGTATCCGTTAATTGATTTTAAAATTGAGCAGCGTTTGTATGATCTTTTGTATACTGAATTCATTGCCATGGATTCTCCTGCTAAGATCATTAACGGGATGCCTGACCATATTCATTGCCTTTTTCGTTTAAATCCTCAAAAAGCCTTAGCGGATGTGATCAAACAAATTAAGGGAAGCAGTTCCTATTTTGTAAATCATAATGACCTCACCTTCGAAAAATTTTCATGGCAAACCGGCTATTATGCTTTTTCAGTAAGTGAATCTGTTATTCCGCGGGTGACCGCGTACATTCAAAATCAAAAACAACATCATTCAAAAATATCGTTTGATCATGAATCTGAAACGATCATCAAATTATTTGAAAAACCCACGGTTTAAACCGTGGGTTTTGGAATAATTTTTTTAAGCCACGGTTTAAACCGTGGGCTTATCCGATCTCCACCAACTCAATATCAAATACCAATTCTTTACCGGCAAGGAAATGATTGGCGTCTAAAATGAGCACATCATCTTTAATTTCTTTAACGGTTACCGGGAACGGTTGTCCCTCCTGATTGCTCAACGTTAGCTGTTGGCCGGGTTCCAATTTCATATCTGCCGGTACATTCTCTTTGGGAAATTCTATGATCGCCGTTTCGTCGATCTCTCCGTACCCGTCCTTTGCAGGAATATTAATGGTTTTCTTATCCCCTATCTTCATCCCGGGTAGCGCGGCGTCAAAGCCTGCGATCATTTGCCCGGCCCCTACGGTAAATTCGAGGGGATCGCGGCCATCTGAAGAATCGAATTGTTCACCGTCCGTTAATTTACCGGTGTAATGCACTTTTACCAGATCGCCGTTTTTTACCTGTTCCATGGTTTCAGTTTTTTAATTATTAATAATCTGAACGGCAAGTTAATTATTAACCCCTGTTCGCCGTATTAAAAAAATATATCCCAACTTTGATGCCATGAACAAAATCGTTGTTTTCCTGTTCCTTATCTCATTTTCGGCACCACGTAAATTGTATGCCCAGGGTATTACGAATTCCGAGGTGATCACCGGTGCAGACAGGATGAATGTGTGGCTCCCTTACCTGAAGAACAAAAAAGTTGCGGTTTTTGCCAATCAGACCAGCATGGTACAGCAAACGCATTTGGTGGACACCCTACTCAAAAAAAAGGTCAACATCGTTAAGATCTTCGGGCCGGAGCATGGGTTTCGGGGTACGGCCAATGCAGGGGAACTTATCAATGACGGCATTGACAAGAAAACAGGATTACCTGTGGTGAGCCTGTACGGCGATCATAAAAAGCCGACCCCGGCAGACCTTAAAGATGTAGATATTGTAATTTTTGATATCCAGGATGTAGGGGTACGTTTCTACACTTACATTTCTTCATTGGAATATTTGTTGGAAGCCTGCCTTGAAAACCATGTGCCCCTGCTGATACTTGACCGTCCCAATCCAAACGGGTTCTACGTGGACGGCCCGGTGCTGGAAGAAAAATTTAAAAGTTTTATCGGCATGCAGCCGGTACCGGTTGTTTACGGAATGACCATCGGGGAATATGCCCTGATGCTTGCGGGTGAAAACCGGCTGTCTGCAAAAGCAAATGCAATCAATGCATATAACATTACCACAAACCCTACCGTTGACACCCCGTTTCATGTGCAGGTGATCAAATGCAAAAATTATGATCACGATACTAAATATATTTTGCCCGTACCGCCTTCACCGAACCTGAAAGAAATGCAATCGGTGTATGTATATTCGAGCACCTGTTTTTTTGAGGGGACGGTCTTAAGCGAAGGCCGCGGTACGGACAAACCGTTTCAGATCTTCGGTCATCCTTCATTACCTAAAAATTTATATTCATTTACCCCCATGCCGAATGAAGGGTCGAAAAGCAGTAAATGTTTTTACCAAAGATGTTACGGCTGGAATATTTCCGGCAGCAAAGAAGAACTGCTTAAAAAACTTAACGGGAAGATCCAATTGAACTATTTAATTAAAGCATACAAATTATTTCCGGGCAAGGACAGTTTTTTCCTGGCAAATAATTTTTTTAATAAGCTTGCCGGAAATGACGTTCTCATGAAGCAGATCAAAAACCGCGTTTCTGAAAAACAGATCAGGAAAAGCTGGGAGCCTGCATTGGCAAAATTTAAAGCGGTCAGGAAAAAATATTTATTGTACAAGGATTTTGAATAAACGGGATACCCGCAGAACATCTTTGCTCAATTTTCAATAGCAGGAATGGATCATAAAGATTTACGCATTGTATTTATGGGCACGCCGGAATTTGCACTGGCCTCACTGGACAAACTGGTGACCGGGGGCTGTAATATCGTGGGGGTGATCACTGCAGCGGATAAGCCCGGCGGTCGTGGAATGAAAATGCAGCAAAGCGCAGTAAAAAAATATGCCGTTGAAAAAGGAATGCATATCCTGCAGCCGGAAAAATTAAAAGACACTGTTTTTTTAGAAGAACTGCGTTCATTAAAAGCGGATCTGCAGGCCGTGGTTGCTTTCAGGATGCTGCCCGAGGTCGTATGGAATATGCCGCCGATGGGAACCGTAAATGTCCACGGATCCTTATTGCCGCAATACCGCGGGGCGGCACCGATCAATTGGGCTGTGATAAACGGAGAGGAATATACCGGTGTGACCACCTTCAAACTTCAACATGAAATTGATACCGGGAATATTTTGCTCACAGAAAAAGTAAAAATTGAATCCACGGATGATGCGGGATCGGTTCATGATAAATTAAAAGAAAAGGGTGCAGGCTTATTGCTCACTACGATCAAAGGATTAGCGGAGGGAATTATCAAAGAAAAACCGCAGGCATTGGATGAAACAGTCCTGAAACATGCGCCGAAATTAATTACTGAGACCGGGAAAATTGACTGGTCCCTCCCGGCTGATAAGATCCATAACCTTATCCGCGGGCTCTCCCCTTATCCCGGTGCATTCGGTTACCTGAATGGAAAAATGATAAAGATCTTTAAAGCGGAAAAGTCAATTGAAAAAACGGTTATTTCTCCCGGTAATTGGAAGACAGATGAAAAAAGCTTCCTCAAGTTTGCCTGTGCTGACGGATACATCTTCTTAAAAGAACTGCAACCCGAAGGAAAAAAAAGAATGGCTGTTGAAGATTTTTTAAGAGGGTTCCGAATGCAGGCCCCCTGAAAGATCCCGTTGCTCATCTCTGCTTTTAATGATTGATCGTGCAGGTAAAATTATTCTCTCCCGCTCCCAATGCATCGGCAGCAGCATTACTCAACCTTATTTTCAGGTCATTATTCTGTTTCAGGTCCGGCATGATATCCAATACTTTGGCAAAAACCCATTTGCCGGTAGAGGTATTGGTAACTTTTATCACAGCCCCGCGTGGCGCAGTATCATGGAGGCAATAAAACCTGCCGTCTTCCCAACCGCTGGTGCTTTTAAATATGCCTGCTGTTCCCGTTTGTACTTTACCGGAATCATCAAAAAGCGATTTAAAACTGCCCTCTTTCAGATCTTTTTGTGAAATATTTACTGTAGGCGGTGCGACAGGCGTGATCTTTATCTCCGCAACAGGTTCCGTTTTTACGACAGCGGGGGTAACTTTCTCCGGTGTAATTTTTACCGGTTCCTTCACCGGCTCTTTAACCACAACAATAGTCTCAACAGGCTTCGTATCACTCTTTACTGCCGGCACTACCGTGCTTCTTTGGGCAAGAGAGGAAAGGTCTTTTTTTACTTTTAGGTAACCCACGATAATATCCTGGCCCGGCGTAAGTGCATCGCCCTTTAAATTATTCCATGATCTTAATGTAGCCGGGGGTACTTTATTGTAATTTGTACTTAATTGGTACAGTGTTTCTTTCGCCGTTGTTTTATGGTATAACGGAACAGTAACTTCATCAGCCGCCACATCGCCGTTTTGAATAAAATTATTTTTTAAAGGTATCCTTATCGCTTTGCCCAGGCTGAGGCCTTTTTCCAATGCCAGGTCATTATAGGGAGCGATCTCTTTCGGACTGATGTTATAGATCCTGCCGATGCTGTAAAAATTTTCTTTCGGAGCAGCGATATGGTTGAGGTATAAATTACCTGCTTTACCCTGGACCATTAGTCGCCCGTCCTGGGCATTCGCGAAGAAGGGAATAAAGGATAATATTATAACGAGTTTGTTCATGATCGTGGATTTATCGTTCACTTAATAAGGGTGCAAGCCAGGTGCAAAGATGCGAAAATACCCTGACTAAAATACGAATTACCTGTTAAGAATACGCAGTTCCTTCGGGTAATAATTGTTGATACGACCGGGCAATATTTTTATAAATCCCAAACTGTGATCGGCATATTTGATCAGTGCCCAACCTTTTTCAAAAGTATCAACAGTGATATCTTTTCTTCTGAGGTAATCTAATGCCCTCTCTAAGGGAACAGTGATCTCCGGGTATGTTGCAGCACGATCGGTACTCAGCGCCAATTCAGGGGCAGGTATTAGTTCACCGCGAATGAGCGCTCCCAACTTTACTCCGGCTTTTTTTATATAGAGCGCAGACTGCATATCGGATAGCGCACCCAGCAAGACTGTGGGAATCGCTAAAATATCTTCATCCTGTTTTATAAAGGAAAACCTCCCGGCATTTCTGAGGAAGGGTAAAAGGAGTTCCGATTCGGTATTGCTGACAAATGCACTCTTTAGTTTTTTTGAAGGAGAGCTGCCGGCATCATTTCCTTCTTTGCGAAATGCCGCAATAAAAAACCCTTCCCCTTTAATTTTATTTGGGTAAAATCGATACCCGGCGCAATGATGCTTTTCAGAAAATGTTTCAGTGATGCCCGGAAATTCCTGTGCAGAAAGCTGCATACTTTTCATTCCGCAATTTTCGGAAAGAAAATCTGCGACCGCTTCATTTTCACTTTCTGAATAAGAGCAGGTAGAATAAATAAGGATGCCGCCTTCTTTCAATGTTGGCAATACATCTGCCAAAATTCTCTGCTGCCGCTGACTGCAGAGCTCAACATTATTTGCACTCCATTCCGTTATTGCATCATTGTCTTTTCTGAAAAGTCCGCTCCCGCTGCAAGGAGCATCAGCCACTACTATGTCGAAGTATGCCGGGAGACGCTGAAAATCTTTCGGATCGTTATTGGTGACTATTACATTGGAAGTTCCCCATTTGGTGATATTCAGGGACAGGGTATTCACCCGGGTTTTAATGAGTTCATTGCTTACTAACAAGCTGTCTTCCGATATCAAAGACTGCAGCAATGTTGATTTTCCGCCCGGGGAGGCGCAGAGATCCAATACTTTTAAGGGAACGGAAAGATCGCAGGTTTGCCGAACCGCTTCTTCCAAAAACATACTGCTTGCTTCCTGTACGTAATATGCACCCGCGTGAAACAACGGGTCGAGTGTAAAAGAAGGCCGTGCGGGTAAATAATATCCATGACTGCTCCAGGGGATTTTTTCAGATCCCGGAAAAAATTCCTGCGCATCAAAGTTTTTAGCCGGGTTTATTCTTACAGATGTTAATTGATCTCCGGAACTATGTACCGCTTCAAAGCTATTCGCGTCAAACCCCGGAACATCAACAAGGGATTCTAATAACTTTGGCGGAAGGATATTCATTCTGTAAAAATACGAAGCTACTCGGGTCTCTTAAGGTAGGTTAAAATAATTTCCACTCTTCGGTTCTTAGCCATACCTGACGGTGTTTTATTATCTGCTATTGGATATTGTTCTCCTTTACCTTCAGCAGAAATATTATCCTTTAAACCGGGTGAACGAAACAGGAAATATTTTCTAACGCTTTCCGCTCTTTGTGCAGATAGAATATTGTTGTGATCCATTGTACCGGCATTATCTGTATGGCCCCCGATCTTTACACTTTTAATATCTCTCTTTGCAAACTTCCGGATAAGGCTGTCAATTAATTTTTTAAAAGCGGGTTTCAATACGGCCTTATCGGTTTCAAAAAAAACTGCCGGCACTGTGATGGTATCGATAATTACCTGCGGGCCGATGTCTGCCAGCACACGCTCGGTGTGGCGGAGGTTTTGATCATAGAGCATTTGCCGGTTTTCGGGAAATTGTTTGCATTGCGGCCCCGGGATGACCGGGCTGAAACTGATATCATCTATAAAATAAAAAATATCCCCGGCTTTATTCATTCGTTGGTACGATAAATACTCAAAAGGTTTTTTGCTGAGGTTGCCCAACAATAAAAACTTTTCATCACCCCTTGCGGTATACACCACGCTGATATAATTCCAACTTCCGAACACGTTGGTCACTTCTTCCGCGGGGATATGAATATCAGGTTGAACGGAATCCGGGAAAAAATTATCAGAAGTGAATTCTTTAGAGCGCATATAAAAATCCATTCCGTAAAAACTTTTCCCGCCGGTGTTGATGTAAAAAGAGAGTTTATATTTTTTTTCTTTTTCCGGCGGACAGCAAAACATGGTATACACAAAGGAGCGTCCTTTTACCGGGTTATCGATATTTTCCGCAGACAGGATGAGTAGGTCCTTCCCGCTTGCAGGCTGGGGAACGGCTTTAAAATTGATCAATGGGGTGATCGCCGGTTTGATGTAGAACCAAGCCTCGGATGAACAATCCTGGTGATATTCTGTGCAGTTATTCAACTCTTCAAAATCCGCATTGGCGAGCATATTCTGCCCGTAGGCCGTACCGAAACCCAATACAACAATGAACAGGAGAAAAGCGCGGGAAAAAGTTGAATAACGGTATGCCGTACAAGGGAGTGACACAACAAAAGCCGAAGAAAGTGGTACCGATCGAATCATCATTAAAATTACATAAGAGCGGGAACAGTTCAACGGGGAGGGCGGTAATAAACTATTAAAGAATCGGTAAAAATTCTACGGTTAGGTTGATTTTACTTCTGCGCATAGATCCTGCAGGACTTTTTTTGCATCGCCAAATAGCATGGAGGTCTTCGGTTGGAAGAACAATTCATTTTCTATACCCGCGTAACCCGGCTTCATGCTTCTTTTATTTACAATAACATTTTTGGCCAGTTCCACTTCAAGTATGGGCATGCCGTAGATCGGTGATGCGGGATCATTTTTTGCTGCGGGGTTCACCACATCATTTGCACCGAGTATCAGCACCACATCCGTTTTCTTAAAACCGCTGTTGGCATCTTCCATTTCTTCCAGCTTTTCGTAGGCTACATCCGCTTCTGCAAGCAACACATTCATATGGCCGGGCATACGTCCTGCAACAGGGTGAATGGCATAAGTAACTTCCACGCCTTTCTCGACCAATAATTTTTCCAATTCATGACAGGTATGCTGCGCCTGCGCCACGGCCAGGCCATAGCCGGGAACGATCACCACTTTATTGGCATAGCTCATCACCATCGCCGCATCGGTAACGGTGATCTCTTTGAAATGGCCGTGTTCGGATGAAGCGGCCGCCGCTGCAGCGTTTCCGCCAAAGGAACCGATCACCACATTGAGCAAACTCCGGTTCATCGCCTTACACATTAATATGGTGAGCAAGGTGCCCGCTGCGCCCACCAGGATACCGCCCGTAAGCATGGCTTTATTGTTATATAAAAATCCGCCGCAGGCCGCGGCCACACCGGTAAAGGAATTCAGCAGGGAGATCACCACCGGCATATCCGCACCGCCGATCGGTAACACAAAAGAAATTCCGTAGAGCAGTGCCAACGCTAACGTGATATAAAAGTAGAGGTGAACATTTTCTGCGGAAGCATTGTAAGTCATAACTGCACCGGCAACCACGAAAGCGAATAAGATCATATTAAAAATATGCTGTCCGTTAAAGCTGAGGTCCTTTAATTTTCCGCTCAGCTTAAGATAGGCAACGATACTGCCGGCAAAGGAAACACTACCGATGATCAGGCCCAGCACGATGGCCAGGTATTGCCCCAACGGCACTATGCCGTTTAGGTGGTTGAATTCTATCAACGATATCAGCATCGCACATGCACCGCCCATCCCGTTGAACAGGCTTACCATTTCCGGCATGGCCGTCATCTTTACCCTACGTGAACTTACTGCACCCAACACCGCACCGATCAGTAATGCGCCGAACATCCATGCGAGGTTACCGAGCTTTCCGCCTTCTGTTGTTTCATACAAAAATATCGTTCCGAAGATCGCGATCCCCATTCCGCCTGCCGCAATAAGGTTTCCCCTGCGCGCAGACTCCGGGTGTGAAAGCATTTTCAACCCGAGAATGAACGTAACGGAAGCCACCAGGTAGATTATGGTAAGTATAGAAGAATTCATTAGTTGGTTTGGAGATTTGAAGATTTACAAATTGGAAGATGAAGGAATCATCAGCGCTTTTTTTTCTTGAACATTTCCAACATCCGGTCGGTAACAACGAATCCGCCCACCACATTCAACGTTCCGAGGATCACTGCAAAAAATCCAAGGATCAGTGCGGTATAATTATCCGGTTCTGCCTGTCCCATCACGATCAGTGCACCGATGATCACCACGCCGTGGATCGCATTGGCACCGCTCATGAGGGGTGTATGCAGTACACTCGGTACGCGACCGATGACTTCGATCCCGAGAAAGATCATGAGGATCACGATGTAAATGATCTCCTGGTTTTGGTAGAAAAAATCGAGAATGGTTTGCATGAACTGTTATAGGTTAGATGGTTAAACGGTTGCAGGCAGCATGGCCGCAACTCTTTCATTGGTGATCTGTCCGCCGTGTGCAACACATGTGCCTTTTACAAGGTCGTCTTCAAAATTCAAATTCAGGTCTCCTTCTTTGCTGATGATCAGTTGCAAAAAGTTGAGCATATTCTTGCCGTATAATTTACTTGCATCGCTCGGCATATCCGATGACAGCGAAGAATTTCCGATTATGGAAACGCCTTTTACTTTTACCGTCTCCCCGCTTTTGGTAAAGGGCGTATTGCCGCCTGTAGCCGCAGCTATGTCAATGATCACCGAGCCGTTCTTCATACTGTGCACCATTTCTTCCGTGATCAATATCGGTGCTTTCTTCCCGGGTATCTGAGCGGTGGTGATGATGATATCTGATTTTGCAACGCTTTCCGCTATCCTTGCTTTTTGTTTAGCCATAAACTCTTCTGACTGCTCAACGGCATAGCCGCCCGCTTTCGCCGCATCGGCTGCACCTTCCACTTCAACGAATTTTGCACCAAGGCTCATCACTTCTTCTTTCACCGCCGGCCGGGTATCAAAAACTTCTACAACGGCTCCAAGCCTTTTAGCCGTTGCAATGGCCTGCAGGCCCGCCACACCGGCGCCGAGGATCAATAATTTGGCGGGCGGTATGCTGCCCGCTGCCGTCATGAACATCGGGAAATATTTCGGGTAAAGATTTGCGGCGAGTAACACTGCTTTATACCCGGCGATATTCGCCTGGCTGCTGAGTACATCCATGCTTTGTGCACGGGTAGTACGGGGCAGCATATCGATACTGAAAACGGTAAAACCTTTTTCACTCCATTCTTTTGTGAGCGCGGAATTGTAAAGCGGTTGATAAAAACCCAGCAAAACTTTTCCTTTACAAATTGCAATGTCTTCCGTAGAGAGCGGATGTATGGAGAGTATAAGATCGGCAGTTTGTAAAACATTGTTCCGGGCATCGATCATGGCACCGGCAGCCTCATATTTTTCGTCGGTTGCAAATGCTTTTTCCCCGGCCTCTTTTTCCATCATCACATTTACCTGCTGCTTTACCAAAGCGGAAATATGTTCCGGTAATAAAGAGACCCTTGTCTCATGAGTCGGCTCTTTTAAAACTCCTATCGTCATAAATTATAATATTGCGGCTAAGTTAATTAAAACCGTACGGTGAAATGCTGTTTGACTTTAAATTCTTTCCGCAAAAAAACGATACCGATGAAAAACAGGTCAATACTGAGTGTGACGGCCGAATGACCCTTTACGGCTTCCCAGGCTTCTTCCATCTCCCTGCTCCAATGGATATCATCGAGCACAATGATGGTATCATTATGCGAGCGCTTCAATAGTTGTTCAAAATATTGCAGCGTAGGCTGTTTGCGGTGATTCCCGTCAAGAAAGGCCAGGTCCACCGAAGCGGTCTGCAGATATGGCGCAAGGACCTGTTCAAAATCACCGGTAATGATCTTTATATTTTCAAGATCAAGGCCGGCAAAATTCTGCTGAGCGATCGCGGCAATATTTTCCGAGCCTTCCATCGTGGTCACTTCGGGTTCATTGTCGGCCGAAGCTAGATAGGCAGTTGTGATCCCCAGCGAAGTACCCAGTTCCAATACATGCGCGGCTTTATAATATTGTACCATCCGGAACAATAACCGGCTGTATTTTTTTGGCTTCAGCGATGATGCCGCGATATCCTTTATTTTCCTTCTCCTGTTTTTCAACAAGACAGAGCCGGCGCCGAAATCTTCCACCTCAATATAAGCCTCTTCCTTCAGCAGTTGTTTTCTCATGCCTTCGGCAGAATCATAAATGGCATAATGCCTCGTATCGTTCAGCACATGTTTGATAAACTCAAAAACAAACGGAGAATGAATGCCATGGCCCTTTCCGTTTGAGGCGGAGAAGTAGTACTTAAGATATTTTATGGTGAGTTGGAGGGATGAGTACAATGAGGAATTATGAATTAGGAATGATGAATTATGAATTGGGGTGGTTGCCGAAGGTTGGATGTTTAAAATCTGTTTGAAATGGGTTCTATTTTTTTTCCCATGTCTCAAAAGACATGTCGTATGTATTCTTTTCGTCGGCTTTTACTTCTTTGGAGAAAACAAGTTTCCAATCTGTTTGGTCTATTTCCGGGAAAAAAGTATCGCCCTCCACTTGTGTATGAATACGCGTCATGTAGATCCTGTCTGCCATTTTCATGGTTTGTTTATATATCTCTCCGCCGCCGGTGATAAAAACCTCTTTTGCATTGGTGGTATCTGCTGCAACTTTTAAGGCTTCTTCAATATCCGGTACGTTGATGGCCCCTTCCCCTTTCCAATCTTTATTGGACGTAACAACGATATTCGTCCTGCCGGCCAAAGCCTTTCCCATTGCTTCAAAAGTTTTCCTTCCCATCACCACAGGCATGCCCCAGGTAGTATTCTTAAAAAATTTCAGGTCGGTGGGCAGGTGCCAAAGCATAGCATTGTCCTTGCCGATGGCGTTGTTGGTGGATGCAGCGACGATTAAAGAGATTATCATAGTATATTCAAGGTTCAAGGTTGTTCAGGTCCATCTGTGTTATGATATCTGAATCCTTTTTGGTCTGAAGTTTTTAAATATTTAATTAATGCTGTTATTTGTCTACTCAATTGTTGACACTTATTGATAAGTTCCGAAAATGACTTATCATCAATATGTTTTCTGTCTGCCGCACGATATAATTGCGACCTTACTTCCCCATTAGACCCTTTTGCTATTAAAAGAAAATTTATAAATTCTTTATTGCCTCCTCTTTCAAAACCCTCACTGATATTATCCATTACCGAACCGGATGACCGACTTATTTGATTCCGCAATTCATAATCCTTAGAAAAACTTCCGGAGCTATATATCTGAAATAATGAGTTGGCTTGATGTCGGGCCAACTGCCATATCTCAAGATCCTCAAATTTTGAGATCGTTGACATAAGGGGTAATTTCGGGATTAAAAAACCTTGAACCTTGAACCTTGAACCTTGAACCTTGAACCTTGAACCTTGAACCTT
>JBBJLU010000033.1:0-25201 GCA_037719665.1 Ferruginibacter sp. | reverse complement strand
GTAGAGGTACGGATATTAAATTAGGACCCGGTGTGAAAGAAGCAGGAGGGCTTGCCATCGTAGGTACGGAGCGCCATGAAAGCCGTCGTGTAGACAGGCAGCTACGCGGTCGTGCCGGTCGCCAGGGTGATCCCGGAACTTCAAACTTTTTTGTATCGCTGGAAGATGATCTTATGCGCATGTTCGGCTCGGAAAGAATTGCCGGCCTCATGGATCGTATGGGATATAAAGAAGGGGAAGTGATCCAGCACAGCATGATCACAAAGAGTATTGAACGCGCACAGAAAAAAGTGGAAGAAAATAACTTCGGTACGAGAAAACGTTTGTTGGAATATGATGACGTGATGAACAAGCAGCGTAATGTTGTGTATGGCAAACGCAATCACGCCCTGCACGGAGAGCGGCTTGCACTGGATCTTGATAATTCATTTTATTCCGTAGCGGAAGGGTTGATCCGCTCCTTTAAAGAAGCGAATGATATCGACGGATTTAAACTGGGCGTCATCATGCATTTCGGAATGGATACCGCGATCACTTCAGAGGACCTGGAAAAAACAGATCTGCAAACGCTTTCGGATAAATTATATAACGAATCGATCATTCATTACAGCAATAAGAAAGAAGCGTTAGCTGCGCAGACGATGCCCATCATCGGGAATATCCGTAAAGAACAGGGTAACCATATAGAAAACGTTGCGGTGCCGTTCACTGATGGCAAAAAAGGAATTCAGGCGCTTGCAAACCTGGATAAATATTTAGCAAGCAAAGGCGGTGAACTCGGAAATGCATTGGAGAGAAGTATAACATTGAGTACCATTGATGATGCCTGGAAAGAACACCTGCGTGCCATGGATGATCTTCGCCATAGCGTGCAAACAGCAGGCTACGAGCAAAAAGACCCGTTGGTGATTTATAAGATCGAGGCATTCGGCGCGTTCAAAGAAATGGATGATAAGGTAAACAAGGATATTGTGAGTTTCCTTTCACACGCCGGCATACCGATGGAAAAAACTAATGCGGGCCAGATCAAAGAAGGGCGTGAGAAAAAAACGGACATGCGCAAAATGAATATGAACAAAGCGCAGATAGATGCGGCGGGTGAAGACTATGCGGCGAACCAAAATGATTATTTTGATCCGAGCGGGAATGCTGATGTGAAGCGGGAGCCAATCGTTCGCGAACAACCGAAGATCAGCCGCAATGCGCCATGCCCCTGCGGCAGCGGGAAGAAGTATAAGAACTGTCACGGCGCGGGACAATAAGCATAAAGCAGGAAATAATAATTAAGCATTCTTCGGGGATGCTTTTTTTGTTTCCCGTAACGAGGCAGCCGCAACAGCGGGCACAACGAAATACCTCCGCCGCTATCGCAGTAATCATTGTTTCGCCGGGGGAAATGGTTTATTTTCGGGAAAATAATTTTTATGCATAGTGACGCCTTAACGCCCGATCAATATTATGATCAATTGCCTGCTGACAGGAAAGTACCCATGACAAAGCTTCGCAAAGAAATAAAGAAAAATATACCGAAAGGATTTAAAGAAGTAATGGGTTATGGCATGGTAGGATTTTCTGTGCCCCACTCCCTTTACCCTCCCGGCTATCATTGTGACCCGAAGCTGCCTTTGCCTTTTATGGGATTGGCTTCACAGAAAAACTTCATTGCAATTTACCATATGGGTATTTATATGGATCCAAAACTGATGGATTGGTTTACGGATGAATTTGCAAAGCAGGTTACAGGGAAATTAGATATGGGTAAAAGCTGTATCAGGTTTAAAAAGCCGGATAATATTCCCTACAAACTTATAGGTGAGCTTGCTTCTAAGATGACAGTGCAGGATTGGATCGAAAAATATGAATCAGTTTTGAACAGCAAAAAACCCATGAAGAAATAATCTGCGATAACAACCCTTATCTTTGCCGGACCTAAAAAATTACATTCAAAATCATATTTATTCATGTCAGTTTTAGTCAATAAAAATTCCAAAGTCATTGTACAGGGTTTCACCGGAACCGAAGGTAGTTTCCACGCAGCACAGATGATCGAATACGGCACCAACCTGGTGGGTGGTGTTACACCGAACAAAGGCGGCACTACACATCTTGAAAAGCCGGTGTTCAATACGGTAGCTGATGCGGTAAAACAAACAGGCGCTGATGTGAGTATCATTTTCGTTCCGCCGGCATTTGCGGCAGATGCTATGATGGAAGCCATTGACGCGGGTATCGGGTTGATAGTATGCATTACAGAAGGGATTCCCGTGAGCGATATGGTGAATGTAAAAAATTACCTGAAGGGCAGCAGCAGCAGGTTGATCGGGCCAAACTGTCCCGGGGTTATCACCGCGGATGAATGTAAAGTAGGTATCATGCCCGGCTTTATTTTTAAGAAAGGCCGCATCGGTATCGTATCTAAAAGCGGTACGCTTACTTATGAAGCAGCAGACCAGGTGGCAAAAGCAGGCTTGGGAATATCTACCGCTATCGGTATCGGCGGCGATCCGATCATTGGCACTACAACAAAAGAAGCTATTGAATTGTTCATGAATGATCCTGAAACAGATGCGATCGTAATGATCGGTGAGATCGGCGGCGGCATGGAAGCGGAAGCAGCAGAATATATAAAATCAACGGGCAACAAAAAACCGGTTGTCGGTTTTATTGCCGGGCAAACGGCCCCTCCGGGCAGGCGCATGGGCCATGCCGGTGCGATCGTAGGCGGCGAAGATGATACTGCTGCCGCTAAAATGAAGATCATGGCCGCGTGCGGCATTCACGTGGTGGACAGTCCCGCAGATATCGGGAAGACGATGGCGGAACTGATCAAATAATTATTTCCCACAGATTTTCACAGATAAAGCACAGATAAGTACAGATTCCTCTGTGCTTATCTGTGCTGTCCTTTATCCGTGAAAATCTGTGGGAAACCTAATTGGTTTGATAATGTTATCGCTCTCAGCTTGATAAGGACTACTCAAACCTTTATAACAAAAAGTTAAAGAAAAAAACTCCGGGATATGTTTATGCATTTAAGATAAATGCATCATCTTACCTGCACATAGCCGCGCATCTTTTTGCCCGGCTGCTAAATTGAATGATATGATGACAAGGTTCTTAACACTACTAATCATTTTCCTGTTTAATATTTCAAATGTGAAAGCACAAACCGGCGACTACAAAGCTGAATGGAAGAAAATAGATGATCTCGAAAAAAAAGGCCTTACAAAAGATGCCCTTAAAGCAACCCTCATTATTTTTAATGATGCTGTTGCCAAGGGCAACGAGGCCCAACAGGTGAAAGCCGCCATGTACCAAATGAAGTACAGGAATATGACTGAGGAAGAAAATAATCAGAAAAATATATTTTTTGTTGATACCCTGATCGCAAAAGCCAAGGCCCCTGCAAAGAACATCCTGCTGAGTATGCAGGCACAACTTTTTCAGACCTACAAAGAAAACAACCGTTATAAATTCTACGGACGCACTGCACTTACGGAAGAAAAGGGAAATGATATCAGCACATGGAGCCTTACGAAGCTGAATGAGAAGATATCCTCCCTATACAAGGCCTCTTTACAAAATGAAACGCTGCTGAAGGCAACGGGCCTGAAAGGTTTTGAAGCCATCATTGAAAAAGGAGAGAATACGGAAAACCTCCGCCCTACCCTTTATGATTTTTTGGCCCATCGCGCATTAGACTATTTCATGAGCACGGAAAATGATATCAGTTCCCCTGCTTACAAATTTATCATCAATGATGAAAAGGCATTTTCGCCGGTACCGGAATTTATTTCTCACCGTTTCATCACCAAAGACACGGCCTCTCTTTATTTTAATGCCCTGTTGATCATGCAGGAACTGTTAAGGTTCCATGCAAAGGACCTTCAACCCGATGCCTTACTGGATGCGGATCTTAAACGGCTGGCTTTTGTAAATGAGCACGGCGTATTTAACAACAAAGACAGGTTGTACGAAGCAGCCCTGCTAAATATTGAAATGAAGTACAGCAATAACCCGGCAAGTGCACAGGCTTCGTATTTGCGTGCACACTTACATATGCAAAAAGGAAATTTGTATAAACCCCTTTTAGGAAATGAACATCAATTTGAATTTGTAACCGCTAAACAGATCTGTGAAGCGGCCTATGCTAAATTTCCGAAAAGTGAAGGCGGGATCAACTGTAAAAATCTTATCACGGAGATCGAAAGGCCCGGGATACATTTCGAAACAGAAAAAGTAAATGTACCCGGTCAGCCCTTCCGTACGTTGGTGCAGTTTAAAAATACTGCGCGGGTTTATTTCCGGGTTGTAAAGACAGACAGGGAGCAGGTAAAGAAAATTGAACAGGGAAATGATCATGACAGAGTATGGCCGTCAATATTGGCATTAAAGCCCATAAAAAGCTGGAGTCAGGATCTGCCCGATCAGAAAGATCATCAGCAACATGCGGCAGAAGCAAAGATCGATGCGTTAGCACCGGGAACCTATTACCTGTTGATGAGCAGGAATGAGGATTTTTCTTTAAGCAATAACATAATAGGTAAGACGGTAACCTTCATCAGCAATATCAGTTATCTCACCAATAATAAGAATGAAGTATATGCAATGGAGCGCGAAAGCGGAGCGCCGTTAGATAAAGCTACCATACAGCTTTGGGCAAATAGCTATAACTATTCCTCCCGGAAATACGAGGAAATATTAAGATCATCTTATGTGACGGATAAGAACGGCTACGCTAAAATACCGCGTTCAGTAAATTCTGAAAATTACCTGTTGCAGGTGAAACACGGCAATGATGAACTGTTTACGGATGACGGCTACAACAGTTATTATTACAATGACTCTGAAAACCGCAGGAAAGGAACAAAGAGAACCTTCTTTTTTACAGACCGATCCATCTATCGCCCCCGGCAAACTGTTTTTTTTAAAGGCATCATGACCCAAACAGATAGCAGCGGTAGAAAAAGCGAACCGGTGCCTGATAAGAAATCCAGCGTGCAATTATTTGACAACAACAACCAAAAACAGGGCAGTGTAAATGTTATCACGAACAGTTACGGATCATACAACGGCAACTTTATATTACCGGGCGGGTTGCTGAACGGCAACTTTTATATATTGGATACGGTAACACAGTCCAGGCAATATTTTAGCGTGGAAGAATATAAGCGGCCGAAATTTTCTGCAGAAATAAAAAAACCGGCAGGGACCTATCGTATCAATGACAGCATAAAAGTTACGGGCCTGGCTAAAGCATATGCGGGAAATAATATTGACGGTGCCAAGGTCAGCTACCGGGTAGTAAGGATCGTTCGTTACCCCATCTGGTTTAACTATTACCGAAGCATTTACCCACCCCGCGGTAATGAAGAAATGGAGATCACAAACGGCATCACGACCACGAATGCAAAAGGGGAATTTACCGTTACATTCAGGGCCATACCGGATGAAACCATCGATAAAAAAAACCAACCCATATTTGAATATCGTGTAACAGCCGACGTTACCGATAACATCGGGGAAACAAGAACTGCCACTACAGTTGTGGCTGTTTCTTACCAGGCATTGCAACTGAATATTATTACAGGAGAAAAAATAGCGGCAGACAGTATTATAAACATCGGCATCAGCAGTACCAATGCTAACGGGATCTTTGAAAAAGCAAGGGTTAATTTTTCAATGTACAAATTGCAGGAACCCAACCGGGTATTTCGCAAGCGCTATTGGGAAAGGCCTGATGTATTTGTAATGAATAGGTCAGAGTATTACAATTCCTTTCCTTATGATGCCTATGCTGATGAATATGAAATGAGCAAGTGGGCATTAGGACAAAAAGTTATAGATGTTACCGACACCACTTCAAAAGATTCAAAATTCAAAGTTGAAGGATCAGGACTGGCTGCGGGATGGTATAAGATCATTGTTACCACAAAAGATAAATTCGGCGAAGAGGTAAAAGCGGAAAAGTTTTTACAGGTGACCTCAGCCCTGACCGCCGGGAAAGATGTTCCGGGGATAAGGGATCCTATACTCATCAATGCTGAAAAGAAAACCGGGTTGCCCGGTGAAAAGATCAATTACGATATTTCAACCGGCTATGATAAGATATGGCTGATACAAAATATCATTCGCCATAATAATAATTATTCGATCACTTACCCCACCGTGAGTGCAGGTGAAACATTTTCCAATACAATTGACATTACAGAAAATGATCGCGGAGGTATTAATATGAATTATGCCTTTATTAAGCATAACCGCATCTACAGCGGTGCGGAAAACTTTGCCGTGCCATGGAGTAATAAAGAATTGCAGATCTCTTATGAAACGTTCCGCGACAAACTACAACCGGGAAGTGAAGAAAAATGGACAATAAAGATCACCGGTAATAATGCGGAAAAGGTAGCAGCCGAAACATTGGTCAGTATGTATGATGCGTCACTGGATCAGTTCAAACCCCATCAATGGTCATCATTAAGCAGTTTATGGCCCCGCCTGGTTTCTAATTTCAATTGGACAGGAAATACTTTCAGGTCCACTGAGTCGCAGGAAAATAATACAATAGGAGTTAAGTATTTGGAAGGGAAGGATAAATCATATGATGAATTGGCTGATAACGGATGGAATGAGGATTACAATAATAATCCGCGGTTTATGGATAGGACAGCGGCTCCAAGTTCATCTGCAAATGCAGAATTACAGTCGGTTGTAGTGAGTGGTAATAATATGAAAATAAAAGCTAAGGAAGGAAATGCAGATTCACAGAAAATTGTGCTTCGAGGATTAAGTTCGATAACAGGGGATAATTCCTCTCTTTTTATTGTTGATGGTGTAGTAGTTCCTTCGGCAGGCCTTAACCAGTTAAATCCAAATGATATTGAAAAAATAGATATTTTAAAAGGAGAAGAAGCAGCAAGACTGTTTGGCGCAAAAGGTATTAATGGAGCCATAGTAATTACTACTAAAGGCGGGGCCAAATTACAACCTCAACCGGAAGTTAAACTGCGCAAAAATTTCAACGAAACCGCTTTTTTCTTCCCTTCACTGGTAACAGATGCAGACGGTAATGTAGCATTTTCCTTCACCATCCCGGAGGCACTCACGCAATGGAAATTGATGGTAATGGCCCATAATAAAGACCTGGCAAGTGCCTATTCTTCCAAAACCACCGTTACGCAAAAAGAGCTGATGGTACAGCCGAATGCACCGCGGTTTTTAAGAGAAGGGGATCGCATGGAATTCTCCGCAAAAATTGTGAACCTGACCGATAAAGAGATCACCGGCAGATCCTCCTTGGAATTGTTGGATGCGGCAACCAACAAACCGGTGGATGGCTGGTTTAAAAACATTTTCCCGCAACAATATTTTACGGTACCCGCCGGGCAGAGCGTAGCAGTAAAATTCCCGATAGATATTCCGTTCAATTTTAATTCTGCTATGACTTACAGGATTAAAGCAGTATCCTCCTCCCCTCTCGGGGGAGGGCGGGAGGGGGCCGACGGTTCTTTTTCAGACGGAGAAGAAGCCGCCATACCCGTGCTTACCAACCGCATGCTGGTTACAGAAACCCTGCCCCTGAACATGCGGAATACGAACAGCAAAACTTTTACATTCGGAAAGTTATTGAACAGTGCCAACAGCGGTTCACTTACCAACCACGCACTTACCGTAGAGTATACCAGCAATCCTGCCTGGTATGCTGTGCAGGCACTCCCCTATCTCATGGAATATCCTTATGACTGTGCTGAGCAAAATTTTAACCGTTATTATGCAAATACCCTGGCCGCGAATATTGCTAATTCAAATCCAAAGATCAAAGCGGTATTCGAAAAGTGGCTCAAGGCTCCCTCTCTGAAGGAGAGGGCGGGGGGTGAGGTGGATACTGCTGCCCTGATGAGCAATCTTCAGAAAAATGAGGAACTGAAATCTGTCCTGTTGCAGGAAACGCCTTGGGTGCTGCAGGCGCAAAACGAAACAGCACAAAAGAAAAATATTGCATTACTGTTTGATATGGTAAGACTTGCCGGTGAACAAAACCGCAGTTTGGCAAAACTCAAAGAAATGCAAAGCAGCAACGGCGGTTTTGCCTGGTTCAAAGGCGGGCGGGATGATCGCTATATGACACAATATATCATAACCGGCATAGGGCACCTGCGCAAATTAAATGCCGTACAGGGTACGGATTATGCAGCCTTAAAACCCATAGTGGACAAGGCTCTCCCTTATTTGGATGCAAGGTTGAAAGAGGAATATGATAACCTTGTTAGGTATAAAGCAGACCTTTCAAAAAATAACCTGTCCTATATTGCCATACAATATTTATACATGCGCAGTTTTTTCCCGGAAACTTCCATCAGCAGCAATGCAAAAAAAGCTGCGGATTATTATGAAGGGCAGGCAAAGAAATTCTGGCTCAGCCAAACTAAATATATGCAGGCGATGATAGGTTTGGCCCTGCATCGCAACGGGGACAGCAAAATACCTAAAGCCATCATTGAATCATTAAAACAAAACAGCATCATAAGCGAAGAGATGGGCATGTATTGGAAGGAGTTTAATAAAAGCGGGTATTATTGGCACCAGGCACCCATTGAGAGCCAGGCCATGATGATCGAAGCCTTCACGGATATTGACAAAAACATCGCTACGGTAAATGACCTCAAAACATGGTTGCTGAAACAAAAGCAAACACAACAATGGCCAACAACCAAAGCCACTGCGGAAGCCTGTTATGCATTACTACTCACAGGCAGCGATTGGCTTGCCGAAGAAAGAACGGTAACGATAAGTCTCGGGAATACGATCATTAAAAGCACAGACGAAAAATCTGAATCGGGAACCGGTTATTTCAAAAAAAGAATTGAGGGAGATAAGGTTCAGCAGGGAATGGGGAATATCACTGTGGCATTAAGTGCAGCTAATAACCAACCCCTCAATGCTACTTCAACCTCATGGGGAGCAGCCTATTGGCAGTACTTCGAGGACCTTGATAAAATAACGGCTGCGGAAACACCGCTGAAGTTGGTCAAAAAATTATTCATAGAAAAGAATTCCGATAAAGGGCCGGTGTTGCAGGCCATAAAAGACGGTGATGAATTAAAGGTAGGCGATAAGATAAAGGTTCGGATAGAACTCCGGTCTGACCGCGACATGGAATATATTCATATGAAAGATATGCGCGCGGCCTGCATGGAACCGGTGAATGTGATCAGTCAATATAAATACCAAGGCGGCCTGGGCTATTATGAAAGCACCAAAGATGCAAGCACCAATTTCTTTTTCGGATGGTTACCGAAAGGCAGTTATGTTTTCGAATACCCGATGTTTGTTACTCATAACGGTAATTTCAGCAACGGCATCACAACGATCCAATGCATGTATGCCCCTGAATTTACGAGCCACAGTGAAGGAGTAAGGGTGAGTGTGGGAGAATAAATGTTTAATAAAAAAGTAAAGCGTTTATCCGCGGGAGGCCCGGGATAAACGCTTTTTATTTGCGATTCGCTGTTTTTGCTTAACTTTTTATTTCAAAAATAAAACATCAATCCCTATGACCAGGATCAGCGAAACCGGGAATAGTTTTCCCTTTCCCATACGTTTTCGGCGTTTGGAAAATCTTCATATCATTTTTTGGCTTGTAAAGGACATTTCCTGGTGCATGCTTTGGAGACCGCTGGGTATACTCATGATCCTTCCTACCCTATTCATTGCCATTCGGCTTACCTTTCGTACTCGGAAACTGACGGAGGAGTTCTGCCACAACCTGGCAATAGTTTGTTGGATTGCTGCAAATTCATACTGGATGATCAGTGAATTTTTTGGTTTTGACGAAACGGTGATTGCAGCCGGCCTTACCGGTAAACAATTTGCACTCATACCCTTCTTATCCGGTGTTTGCATCTTGTCATGGTACTATTTATGGTGGAAACCGAGAAACAAATTGCAGGATATTGCAACTTCCCCATAACATTTGTTGTTGTATTTTTACAGATCACTATAAATAAAGCGATGCCAAAAATGAAAATGCTTCTCCTGTTATTGAGCCTGTTTGCGGCAACTTTTTTTTCATCCTGCAAATCGGAGGAAAATATTAATGAGGACCTTACCAATACCGTGAATAAGAACGGCTCTGTGGAAACTGCCGTTACAGTTCAGCATTTAAATGATTCAAATGATATTTTGATGACCACCCATACCGTTTGGCACCTTGGGAATGAATATAAAAAATTCTCTTATGCCGATACCGTTCCTTCATTAGGGAAGGAAACCACCCGGGTAGAAAATGCGGCGGGGGAATCCGTGCCTGTGGAAAGAAAAAAAGATTACGAAATATTCATTACGGTAAAATAAAGCGGTGTCCGTTCAATTTCTCAACATGAAAAAAACAAAAGCAATACAATTACTGTTGATCACCGCAGCCCTTGCCGGGTGCAGTAACGAAAAAAAACAACCCGAATGGGGTGACGGCAACAAGACCTATGTGAGGGGCGACAGTACCGCACCATATGCCCGCACCCACCACGGCAACGGGATGGGACTTGCCGCTGCGGCACTTTGGTTTTATGCATTCCGGCCGATGGGAGGTTATAACAACGGGGCCTATACCCGCTCCGGCTATTATTCCAATGCAATACCGGCTTCTTCTAATATCGGTTCAAATGTTGCCAAGGGCAATGTGGCCCGCGGCGGTTTCGGAAGGAGCGGCTCAAGAGTTAGCAGCTAATATTCCTACAGGTTTACGCAGTACGATGATCCGTTTTTTTAAGTTCCCACTTCCTCACTCCGACACGTATTTCATGCAAAGAATTGAAACGCAAAAAAGAACCGACTGGCAGGCAAAAGTGGAGAGCCTTGGTTTCGGGTTCCATTCTACAGATAACCCCTATTGGGATGAAAGCGCGTATTATAGTTTTAGCGCGGCAGAGATCGATTCCATAGAAAAAGCGACAACTGTACTTTTTGAAAAATGCCTCGGCGCCGTACAGCATGTCATTGACAATAAACTATACAGCAAATTTCATATACCCGAAAAGTTCATTCCCTACATCGAAAAAACCTGGAATGAAGACCATCCTTCCATTTACGGCCGGTTTGACCTTTGCTTCAAAAACGGGAAAATAAAAATGCTGGAGTTCAATGCCGATACTCCTACAAGCCTTTATGAAGCGGGTATTATTCAATGGTTTTGGCTACAGGATTTTGCAAAGGAAAGCGACCAGTTCAACAGCATTCATGAAAAACTGATCGCACAATGGAAATACCTGAAACCTCATCTGCTACCCGGCCTGCTGCATTTCACCTGTGTAAAAGAATCCCTCGAAGACCTTACCAATACCGAGTATTTGCGCGACTGCGCGATACAGGCGGGGATAGAAACCAAACTTGTTTTCATAGATGATATAGGAAGGGATGAATCACATCAGTTTCTGGACATGGAAAATGAACCGATCCGAAACATATTTAAATTATATCCCTGGGAATGGATGGCCTCTGAAGAGTTCGGCGACAATATCCCAACCAATGCCGCCATAACTTTTTGGATAGAACCCGCATGGAAAATGATCCTTTCCAACAAAGCCATCCTCCCGGTATTATGGGAACTCTATCCTGATTGTGAATATTTATTGCCGGCATATTTTGAAGAACATGATCTGGCGGATTATGTAAAGAAGCCAATCCTATCCCGTGAGGGTGCAAATATTCAATTGGTAAAACATTACGGCACTATCGAAAAGACCGAGGGCCATTACGGTGCTGAAGGATATGTATGGCAGCAGCTTTTTACTTTACCCGAATTTAACGGTAATTATCCCGTGATCGGCAGTTGGGTCATCGGCGGAGAGCCGGCAGGTATGGGAATCCGGGAAGGAAAGGAATTGATAACGGATAATACCAGCCGGTTTTTACCGCATTTGATAGAAGGGTGAGGTAAATGAACTGAAACATTTTTATCCAACTTATGTCAAATAACAGTATTACTTATTCCCGCAAAGTATAGAGCAGAACCGGAATAACTTTCTAATTAATTTGTACTCAAAGACCCTGCTGTATATTTGCTAAAAGATTACATGGGCAATAAAAATATATTAGCTGTAAATGAGGGTTTAGTTATTAGCAAAATATATTTAGTTAGGGGGGTTAAAATAATGCTCGATGAGGATCTTGCTTCAATGTACGGAATAGAAACAAGACGTCTTAATGAGCAGGTCAGGCGAAATATTGACCGTTTTCCTTCTGATTTTATGTTTCACCTCACTATTAAAGAATTTGAAAACTTGAAGTCGCAAAATGCGACATCAAGTTGGGGTGGGAGGCGAAAACTACCTTTAGCTTTTACTGAACATGGTGTACTTATGCTTTGAGGCGTGTTGAACAGTCCCATTGCCATTCAGGTAAATATCAAAATAATGAGGGTTTATACAAAGCTTCGGGAAATGATGTTAACTAACAAAGATGTTTTGGTCAGATTGGAAAAAATTGAAAAAGAATTATTAAAGCAAAATAGCAGGACTACAAAAAATGAAGAAAATACTGATTTAATATTTGCAGCTTTAAAAAAACTACTCAATCCGCCGCAGGAGCCACGACAACGAATAGGTTTTAAACCTTAAAGAACAAGGTGAATTTACTAACCCCGAAAAGAAATTAAATGTTCAGAACCCATACCTGCGGCGAACTCCGACCGTCAGATATCCAAAAAGAAATTACCCTCGCCGGTTGGGTGCAAACCGTGCGCAAATTCGGCAGTATTACTTTTGTGGATCTTCGCGACCGCTACGGCATCACGCAATTGCTGTTTAATGAAAGCCTCAATGACCGCTTGGATGAAAATCCGCTTGGCCGGGAGTATGTTCTGCAGGTGACAGGCAAAGTGAATGAACGCAGCAACAAAAATGCTAACCTCCCCACCGGGGACATTGAGATCTTAGTGAGCAGTTTTTCGATCTTGAATAAATCCATAACCCCGCCTTTTACCATTCAGGATGATACCGACGGCGGTGATGATATCCGCATGAAATACCGATTCCTGGACCTCCGGAGAAATGCGGTGAAAAAAAATCTTGAACTGCGCTATGCCGTGGGGAGGAGTACAAGGAATTACCTGCATGAAAATAATTTCCTGGATATTGAAACTCCCTTTCTCATAAAAAGCACACCGGAAGGTGCCCGGGATTTTGTGGTGCCCAGCCGCATGAATACGGGTCAGTTCTATGCGTTACCGCAGAGCCCGCAAACATTTAAGCAGCTCCTGATGGTAAGCGGCTATGACCGTTATTACCAGATCGTAAAATGTTTCCGCGATGAAGACCTTCGTGCAGATCGTCAGCCCGAATTTACCCAGATTGATTGTGAGATGGCCTTCGTGGAGCAGGAAGATATCCTGGTGATGTTTGAGGGATTGGTGAGGCGGATTTTTAAAGATGTAAAAAATATAGATTACACAGAAACCATTCCGCGGATGACCTGGACGGAAGCGATGTGGACCTACGGCAATGATAAACCTGATATCCGGTTTGACATGGTGCTGACCAATTTAAAATTCCCTTCACACAGTTTCCGGATAAAAATGATATCTCCGCCCTGATCAACGGAACGGATTTCAAAGTATTTGATGAGGCGGAAACCGTTATCGCTATCAGTGTTCCCGGTTGCAGCGAGTATTCCCGCAAGCAAACCGATGAACTTGCAGAGTGGGTAAAGCGTCCGCAGGTGGGCATGAAAGGATTGGTATTTATAAAGTGTAATGCAGACGGCACTTACAAAAGCAGCGTAGATAAATTTTATGATGCGGAAAAATTAAAAGCCATCGCGGCGGCGGCAAACGCTGCGCCCGGTGATCTCCTCCTGATCGTTGCCGGTGCTGAAGAGAAGACCCGCAAAGCAGCCAGTGACCTTCGCATGTACATGGCAACGGCTTTGGGCATGAGAAAGCCCGAAGAATTTAAATTGTTATGGGTATTGGATTTTCCGTTATTTGAATATGACGAAGAAGGTAATCGTTGGGTAGCACGCCATCATCCGTTTACCTCTCCTAAACCGGACCAAATTAATTCCATGATCAGCAATGATCCCGCAATATCAAATGCTGCGGAGTATTTGAAACATCCCTACGCAAGAATCAAAGCCAATGCGTATGATATGGTGATCAACGGGAACGAGGTCGGCGGCGGTTCAATAAGGATCCATCAAAAAGAGTTGCAGGAGAAAATGTTTGCTGCTTTAGGAATGGATGAAGAAGAGCAACAGCAGAAATTCGGTTTCCTGCTCGGCGCTTTTGAATACGGTGCACCGCCCCATGGCGGGATCGCTTTTGGTTTCGACAGGTTGTGTGCCATCATCGGCGGCAGTGAGATCATTCGGGATTTTATTGCCTTTCCTAAAAATAATTCAGGCAGGGATACTATGATTGATGCTCCTTCAACGATCGATGAAAAGCAATTTGAGGAGTTGCAGATCAAATTAGACCTGAAGTAATTCCGAAGAAGCAGTTGCAGTCTTCAACATAAAAGTTTAAATTGCTTAAAACATAAAATATGAAGCTGACGGCAACAATATGGACGGGACTACTGGTCCTCCTGGTCTCCTGTTCAAAAAATGATATTAATCCTGTGCCGCCTGTCACTCCCCCCGTAACACTTGCGGCAAGCACAATGATGAATGTACCCTACGGTTCGGATCCGTTCCAAAAGATGGATGTTTACCTCCCTCCGGGCAGAACTACTGCAGCTACCAAACTCATGATCATCGTGCACGGCGGAGGCTGGAGCGGGGGAGACAAATCAGATATGACACAGTATGTAGATACCTTTCAAAAAAGATTACCGGGGTATGCTGTAGTAAACATCAATTACCGTCTTGCAACATTCAGCAGCAACAGTTTCCCTACACAGGAAAACGATGTAAGATCGGCGGTGGATTTTGTGTACAATAAAAGAAATGAGTACAACATCTCGGATAAGTTCGTTCTCCTGGGAGTAAGTGCGGGCAGCCATCTCTCTTTATTACAGGCCTATAAAAATGCAGTTCCGAAAATAAAAGCGGTCGTGGATTTTTTCGGACCTGTAGATATGGCTGACATGCATAATAACCCCGCTTCTCCCTCCGCACCGGCAGGGGGTATTGCCCTGTTGCTAAACGGGCCGCCGCCAAGTGCATTATACAATTCATCTTCTCCCCTGAATTATGTAACAGCCCAAAGCCCACCAACGATCATTCTCCATGGGGGTATTGACAATCTTGTGCGCTATCAACAGTCTGTTGCACTCCGGAATAAATTGCTGCTCAATACGGTGGCGTTACAATATGTTTTTTATCCCTCCGAAGGGCATGGTTGGATCGGCGCCAACCTTATCGATTCCTTTGATAAAGTACAGGCATTCCTGAATCAATATGTACTGTAAAATTTATCGCTCAATAGTTTTATGTTGCACGATCCTGTTAAGTGCGCAATTTGTTGTGACGGCTCAACATAATCCTGCCTTTTTTCCTTCTGCGCGGAAAGCAGACAGGACAGTTTTTCACCGGAATATGATCAGCGGTATCGTTAATAATTTATCGTTGCCGTTGAATACCGCTAATGAAAATGCCTGGATAAACGCATTCGGTGAATTGAAACTCTTGAAATACCGGTCAGCTTTTGTGACGACAAAAACAGATCATGCCGTAAAGCAGATGCATGCCCGCAGCCGCGAATTTAAGATCGCACTCATCGAATTACTGAACAGTGATTACCCGAAACAATATGCCGCTGCCGTAAAAATGATCTTCAAAAAAGCAGGCAAGGATGCCAAACTCCGGGCTATCTCCGCAAATTATATTTTACCGGGTGCATCCCCTGCGGATATAAAATTTATGCAGGAACAAGTGGCGCTTTTACTTAAATCAGACCCCGAAGATGCCCGGCTATATTCTTTACAAATGCAGCTGCAAACAGAGGGTAAAGTAATTTCAATGCCTTCACTCCGATCTTTCTTTTCAGCAGATTATTTACCGGGACAGGTATTGGTATTCAGTTTTCAACGACGGGATCGGAATTATCCGGGACTTGCAATGGTAAGAAAAGCTGACGGAAGCTTTTTACAGGAGCCCGGCGGTTCCTATTTTTCCGTAGGCCAGCTTGCGCGCAGCGAAAGCAATATGCCGGGCTATATCAGTATGGGCAATACGCCGCAGGGAATCTTTCGTATGGACGGGTTTGATACTTCTAAGAGTAATTTTATCGGCACCACCACCAATATTCAACTGACCATGCCTTTTGAATTTAAAGCGACTCATTTCTACCAAAATAATTTACTGCGGGATTCTGTTTGGACCCCTGCAGAATATGCAAATCTTTTACCCCCGGATCTAAGACAGTTTCAACCGCTATACGGGACATATTATGCCGGTAAAGCCGGTAGAAATGAGATCATAGCTCACGGCACTACCATTGACCCTTCCTTTTATAAAGACAAAACCTATTTTCCTTATTCCCCTTCCGCAGGCTGTCTTGTTTGCAAAGAGACATGGGATGATAAAGGTTATTTAGCTTCGAGTGATCAGTTTTTACTTACTCAGGCAGTTAAAGCTGCCGGTGGCCCGAAGGGATATTTGATCCTGATAGAAATAGATGATAAAAAGTCTGCTGTAACATTTAAAGATATCAGTGCTTACCTGCCGAAGATGAATAATAAGGAAAGTATAAAACAAAAAAATGCCGGCCCATAGGACCGGCAGTAGCCGTCTCTGAAACCGCAATACTATTTTATAATTTTTTTCGTATTAAGTACTTTATCATTCATGATAACCGTGGCTGCATAAACACCTGAGGGCAGTGAACCAAGGCTTTCAATGTTCAGGTTATTTATACCGTTAATAACATAAACCGTTCTGGTAAGTACAACTTCACCGGTTACATTCACCATCCTGATCTCCGCATATCCTTTCTCATTACTGTTGAAGAGGACATTTATTTTAACGGTAAACGGGTTTGGAGATACCTGCATGAATTTTTCGGTATCGGTTTTCAACGTAACGTTGATGATATTGCTATAGGTGAATTTACCGTCGGGCTGTGTGTGCTTAAGGCGGTAGTATATCACCGCATTTCCTTCAAGTGCTGTTTTGCTTTCCTTGAAAAGGTAGCTTTTGCCGTTGTCGCTATCGAAACCGTCAAGGACTATCCCTATAGTAGTGAAGTTCTGACCATTGAAAGAACGCTCTACTATATAATGGCTGTCATTTGCTCCTTCTTCCGTCATCCAGCTTACCACAACAGATTTTTCCTGTGCTACTGCATTTAATGACAAATATCTCACGGCATTGGCACCGGGAGTAACATTTACATTGTTATTTTCTGCAAAAGCTGTTGAAGAGAAGATAAGGAAGATGATCAGGAACAGACTTCCGGCGAGGTTGGTAATAGTCGTTTTCATTTTTTTGTGGTTTCTGGTTTACTAAAGCGGTCTTTACATGGGAACCGGCGAACCGGATTAAACTGTAATCAGAACAAGAGGATTAATACAAGAAAAAAATAATAACCGAGGTAAATCGTCATTGTTAATTTCTACACAAATATAATAACCTTTTTCGCAAACCGCCAAATTTTTAGACAGTAATTTTACGGAAAAAATAGTGGTTTTACTTTAATGAGTTCTTTTATAATGAGTTATAAAGCAAAAAAAAATGAAAAAAATTTAATTTTTAAGTAAAATGCCTACTAATAACTGAGTTTTTCTACTACATCATGTAGAATTAGTTCTAATGATTTCCGATTTTTTTAAGATATGCCGGTGTGAATTACAAGGAGCTTAACATGATTGAATTAATTTTGACAAATGCAGACCCCTTTAGCCGAAAGATTGAGACCGATAGAATTAAGTGAATTGATAGGTCAGGATCATCTTACAGGAAAGGGGAGCATTCTAAGGACCGCATTGGAAAATGGTAAAATCCCCTCGATGATACTTTGGGGGCCACCGGGTGTAGGTAAAACTACTATTGCCCATATCATCGCAAATACCCTTGAACTTCCGTTTTACACATTAAGCGCCATTTCATCCGGGGTAAAGGATATTAGAGATATCATTGAAGAAGCCAAAAAGCAGCAGGGTGCTATATTATTTATTGATGAGATCCATCGTTTTAATAAGGGCCAACAGGATTCCCTGCTTGGGGCCGTTGAAAAAGGGACCGTAACGCTGATCGGTGCAACTACGGAAAACCCGTCCTTTGAAGTCAACAGTGCATTGCTCAGCCGCTGCCAGGTCTATGTACTCCGGTCTTTACAACATTCGGACCTGGTAAAGTTGTTGGATCATGCTGTTGCAACAGATGAAGTATTATCAAAAAATAATATAACACTGTCTGAAACTGAAGCGCTACTATCGATTTCCGGCGGAGATGCGCGGAAACTCCTGAATTTACTGGAATTGGTAACAGACGTGTTGGGCAACAATGCGGTAGTTACTGATACTGCTGTGATGGAAATAGCCCAACAGCGCGTGGTGCTCTATGATAAAAAAGGAGAACAACACTATGATATTATATCTGCATTTATCAAAAGCATGCGGGGCAGCGATCCAAACGGTGCGGTCTACTGGCTGGCCCGAATGATAGAAGGGGGTGAAGACGTAAAATTCATTGCAAGGCGAATGGTGATCTTTGCAAGTGAGGATATTGGCCTTTCCAACCCGAACGCCCTCCTGATGGCGACCAATACTTTCCAGGCCGTTAACCTTATCGGTTACCCGGAAAGCCGCATCATACTCTCCCAATGTGCGGTATACCTTGCGGGTTCGGTAAAAAGCAATGCATCTTACATGGCTATTAATGCTGCCGGTGCGGCAGTAAAACAAAGAGGAGATCTTGCCGTTCCTTTACATTTACGCAATGCCCCCACACATCTGATGAAGGATATGGATTATGGGAAAGCGTATAAGTACGCCCATAGTTATGAAAATAATTTTACTGCCTTGGAATTTCTACCTGTTGAGATCAGCGGTACTGTTTTCTATGAACCGGGCTCAAACGCGAGAGAGGAGGAGATCAGGAGATTTCTAAAAGCACGCTGGCAACAGAAATACGGATATTAATGCAGGGTACGTAATTTCCCGTAGAGCGTAATTTTTTTCTCATTTACCCCAATTAACACAATAATATTTTACCGCTTTCGTTTAATATATGAGAAATCTGCATCGCATACAACAGAAGCTGATATTGCAAAACAAGGCGTGCATTCATGCCCGGCCTTAACTCTGAAACCGCAAAATTTATTTCGTTGATATGCGCTGCTATTTTTTCTCAGTTTGCCTGAATTCTTCTTTCAGCCATGTGGCGGTAAAACTGCCTTTCACATTCAGCATATCTTTAGGCTCCCCCGCAAATACTACATTACCCCCCGCATTTCCCCCTTCCGGTCCGATATCAATAATATGATCAGCAACTTTGATCATATCAAGATTGTGTTCAATTACCAAGACGGTATTTCCCCGATCCACTAACTTATTCAGTACGTCCAATAAATGTTGTATATCACTGAAATGAAGGCCCGTGGTCGGTTCATCCAAAATGTAAAAAGTTTTTCCGGTATCCCTTTTACCCAATTCCGTTGCAAGTTTCACCCGTTGTGCTTCTCCGCCGCTGAGGGTAACGGCGCTTTGGCCAAGTGTGATATAACCCAAGCCGACTTCCTGCAGCACTTTTATTTTCCGGTAAATAAAGGGTACGGCATTAAAAAATTCTACGGCATCATCCACGGTCATGTTGAGCACATCACTCACCGATTTTCCTTTATACCTGATCTCCAGTGTTTCCCGGTTGTACCGTTTGCCGTTACACTTTTCACAATGCACATATACATCAGGCAGAAAATTCATTTCAATGGTGCGCATCCCGCCACCCTCGCACACTTCGCAACGACCGCTTTTTACATTAAATGAAAACCTGCCCGCATTGTAACCCCGGATCTTAGATTCCGGCACGGCAGCAAACAGCGTTCGGATATCGGTAAAAAAACCGCAGTATGTTGCCGGGTTACTTCTCGGGGTTCTGCCGATCGGACTTTGATCGATCTCTATTACCTTATCAATATGTTCCAATCCCGTGATCGTTTTGTAAGGCATCGCCTTTCCTTTTGAATCATAAGCATGCGTGGCCAGTAACGGATACAATGTTTCATTGACAAGGGTAGATTTTCCGCTGCCGCTTACCCCGGTGACCAGGATCATTTTTCCCAACGGAAATTTTACAGAAATGTTTTTAAGATTATTTCCCGAAGCACCTTTCAGTTCTATGAGGTTGCCGTTGCCTTTGCGTAATTCCGCGGGTATGGCAATGCCTTTTTCGCCCCGTAAATATTTAGCCGTTTCAGAATCGGAGTTCAGCACTTCTGCCGGTGAACCCGCAGCCACCACAGTCCCTCCGTGGGTCCCGGCTTTCGGACCGATATCTACCAGGTGATCTGCGGCCAGCATAATATCTTTATCATGCTCTACCACCAGGACGCTGTTACCGATATCGCGCAGGTTTTGCAGGGCAGTGATCAGCCGTTGATTATCTCTTTGGTGCAGGCCGATACTTGGTTCATCTAAAATATAAGTAATGCCCTGCAGTTGGGAGCCGATCTGCGTTGCCAGCCTTATACGCTGGTATTCTCCCCCGCTCAGGCTTTTGGAAGGTCGGTACAGGTTGAGGTAAGTAAGGCCAACATTCAATAAAAACTCAAGCCGCTCCCTGATCTCTTTGAGCAGGTCCTTTGCAATAATATTTTGTTTGGCATTCAGTCTTTTTCCAGCCCGGTAAACCAGGCATGCAGGATGTCAAGGTCCATTTAACTTAACTCTGCTAATTTTTTCGTCAGTTTAAACCAAAGGCTTTCCGGCGAAGCCGTACCGTTACAGGTATTACAGGAACTGAGCTGCATGAATTTTCAGCCCAGTCTCTTATACTGTCACTTGATGAGGCAGCTCCGAACCATCTTTTACCATCATGCCCCCCTTGTATTCGGTTAATAATAACTTTCCCGGTTTGCTGCATTTCCATATCCGCATCGGAAGAAAGGAATCTTCATCAATGACTTCTTTTCCGTACAGCAAAATATTCATGGCTTTCTCGGAGATCTTTTACGGGTTTATCAAGGCTGATCTTATGTTTTTTGGCAATGGCAATTACCTGCTTATAAGCATGCGCATCCCGTTCCTCTCCCAACGGTGCAATACCGCCGGCCTTTACACTGAGGGAATTGTCCGGGATAATGGCTTGCATATTAATACTGAAAACTGTTCCCAGTCCCTTGCAGGTGGGACATGCGCCGTAAGGTGAATTAAACGAGAACGCATTCGGAGAAGGCTCTTCATAAGAGATGCCGGTGTCGATACACATCAGCTGTTTGCTGTATTGTGCGGGTTGTTTTTCCTCGTTTACCAGAAGGAAAAGCAGGTCCTTTCCCATCTGCAAAGTTTTCTGCACGCTTTGGCTGAGGCGAAACTTCATATCCTCCGTCACCTCCAGGCGGTCTATCACCACTTCGATATCGTGGATCTTATAACGATCCAACTGCATCCGCGGAGTTAGATCCGTTATTTCTCCGTCTACCCTTACTTTGAGAAATCCTTTTTCGAATATCCTCAAACAGTTCGCGGTAGTGGCCTTTACGACCCCGCACTACAGGTGCCAACAGGCTGATCTTTTTGTTATGGAACTTTTCAAATACCGACCGGACAATTTCTTCTTCGGAAAATTTTACCATCTTTTTCCGGTGTTATAACTGTACGCTTCACCTACCCTTGCATACAACAACCGGAGAAAATCATAGATCTCGGTGATGGTGCCTACCGTACTCCGGGGATTTTTATTGGTGGTTTTTTGCTCTATGGAAATAACAGGGGAAAGACCCGTGATCTTGTCGACATCGGGGCGTTCCATATCGCCGACAAATTGGCGGGCATATGCGGAAAAACTTTCCATATACCGCCGTTGGCCTTCATTATAAATCGTGTCAAACGCCAATGAGGATTTACCGCTGCCGCTTACACCGGTAAAGACGACCAGTTTGTTTTTGGGGATCCTGATATCAATGTTTTTCAGGTTGTGCTCTCTTGCACCGAATACTTCTATATATTCATCCGTTTCATCCGCCGCACCCGGACGGGTTTTTTTCGTCGCCATATTTAATTCCTTGACGTAAAGATACAAACAATATCGGGCCGGGCTGGACGTGTACAACAAGTCCCGGAATCCTTTAAGATCAACTTTATAAAAACATCCCAACGATATTCATTTCAAAAATACCCGTGAATAATATCCCGGTAAACCTAACCGTAAGGTTTTTATTTCAGATACTGATACTTCTGATTTAAAAGAGCTAATTTTAAATAACTTAACGGGCGTCTTCAGGCAGGTATTGACAAGCCGGCGCATTTGTTGAGTAAATTTTACCAAACTCTTTTTCACTAAAACCATTTGTATGAAACAGACTCTTCAGAATTCTTTCAAAAAAATAAGCAGTTTCTGCTTATTCACGCTAATGACAGCAGTAGCATTTGCACAGGACTCTTCCGTTACCAGCACAACTACCAGCACTTCATCTACTACTGAACAAACATGGTATATGCAACCATGGGCATGGGTTGTGGGAGCAATTATTCTGATCCTGATCATCGTACTTGCAGCCAGGGGCGGCGGCGATAAATCGGGTAATTCAGATTCAGTAACGGTAAAAAGAACAGTTACACGCGAGTCTGACACTGTTTAAAACTAATGTATCTTACAATAGCCGTCGTTCTTATAAACGACGGTTTTTTTATTTCATAAACCGGTTCCGTGTATTTTTTTCTACAATTTTAAATAGCCATTTCGAAACGACTTGGATTTATTATTGGCGTAATAGTTGATATTTCTCCCTTATCATCTATTTTATTATTAAAAATTAAAACAATAAATCATGGCAATGAATGACAAATTAATTGAGGTGTTGAATGACCTCGTTGAGATCAATACTGACCGTATCACCGGTTATGAAAAAGCGTCAAAAGAAACTAAAGATATTGATATTGATCTGCAGGCAATTTTTAATAAAATGGCCGATGAAAGCCGGAAGTACAAAGCAGAACTTTCGCAGGAAGTAACCAGGCTTGGGGGTACACCTGCAGAAGGGAGAACAGGACTCGGATCGATCTACCAGGTATGGATGGATGTAAAAGCAACATTTACCGGTCATGATCGTCAATCGGCTTTGGAATCCTGCGAGTTCGGCGAAGATGCCGCACAGAAAGCGTACAGAGATGCATTGGCATCAGATGCGGAGATCGATGCAGACACAAGACAACTGATCACGTCACAGCAGTCTTCTTTAAAGACCTCTCACGATATTATCAAACAGTATAGGGATATGCATAAGGCAGTGAATGCTTAATATTACTCCCGGAATCAAAAAGGCTGTCCCGTAAAGGACAGCCTTTTTGTATTATAAGAAATCAGGGAGACCGTTTACAACCCATTTCGATATGCTCAGCCTGACAATTTTTTACGATCTTCAAAGGTAACCAACCTTGAACCTTGAACCTTGAACCTTGAACCTTGAACCTTGAACCTTGAACCTTAATCTCATCGCTTCCCCATCCCCGGCATTTTGCCCAACGGCATTTTGTTCATCATCTTCATCATAGATTTCATTTGGTCAAATTGTTTGAGGAACCGGTTCAGTTCATCCATTTCTTTACCGCTTCCTTTTGCAATGCGTGCTTTACGGGCGGGGTTAATAATATCAGGATTGCGCCGCTCCACGATCGTCATGGAATTGATCATGGCTTCTATTCCTTTAAAAGACTCATCATTGATATCCACGTCTTTTATTTGTTTGCCTACGCCGGGTATCATACCCATCAGGTCCTTGATATTTCCCATCTTTTTGATCTGGGCAAGCTGCGTTTTAAAATCTTCAAAATCGAACTGGTTTTTCCTGATACGTTTTTCCAGTTTAGCCGCTTCCGCTTCGTCAAATTGTTCCTGGGCTTTCTCTACCAAGCTCACAATATCTCCCATTCCCAGGATCCTTTGGGCCATACGTTCCGGGTAGAAGACATCCAGGGTATCCAACTTCTCACCACTGCTGGTAAACTTGATGGGCTTATTTACCGTGTACTGAATAGATAATGCAGCACCACCCCTCGTATCACCGTCAAGTTTGGTAAGCACCACCCCGCTGAAATCCAAACGCTCATTAAAAGCAGCGGCGGTGTTTACAGCATCCTGGCCGGTCATACTATCTACAACAAATAATATCTCCTGCGGGTTAACGGCAGCCTTTACATTGGCCACTTCATTCATCATTATTTCATCTACTGCCAGGCGGCCGGCAGTATCTATAATGATCACATTTTTATTTTTAGACCGCGCTTCTTTTATGGCATTGCGGGCAATGGATACCGCATCCTTGTTTTCCCGTTCACTGTACACATCTACGCCGATCTGGCCGCCAAGCACTTCAAGTTGATCGATGGCCGCGGGCCGGTATATATCAGCTGCCACCAATAACGGAGATTTTCCTTTTTTTGTTTTAAGGTAATTGGCAAGTTTACCGCTGAAAGTTGTTTTACCGGAACCCTGCAGGCCGGCAATTAAAATAATGGCAGGATTTCCGTTAATATTAAATTCCGTTTCCTTTCCCCCCATCAGTTCCGTAAGTTCATCCTGAACGATCTTCACCATCTGCTGCCCGGGATTAACGGCCAGCAAAACTTTTTCGCCCATCGCTTTATCCTTTACCCGGTCGGTAAATTCTTTTGCGATCTTATAATTCACATCCGCATCCACCAACGCACGGCGAATATCTTTTACGGTATTGGCAATATTAAGTTCGGAGATCCTTCCTTCACCTTTAATATTTTTAAACGCGCCTTCCAGTTTTTCCGAGAGAGAATTGAACATACTGATCGTGATCTTGAGTGTTAATGATTTTTTTTAAATGTCAAAAGCCGTGTTAAGGATCTCTTCCTGTTCTTTAGCATGGATCTTTGCATACCCCGAGGCCGTGGAGGCACCCGGTTTCCGGCTGATGATATGGATATTAATATTTTCCAGGTTCATACGCAGATAAGAAGCAGCCCCCATATTCTGCGGCTCTTCCTGCACCCAATGCCAGATATCCTTACTTGATCTTTTATACAATTCATCCCGTTTCTTGTGAGGTGAGGGGTATAATTGATCCAAACGTACAAAG
>JBBJLU010000004.1:0-84842 GCA_037719665.1 Ferruginibacter sp. | reverse complement strand
TTTATTCTTTATTTTTGCAGAAATTGAATAAGATGAAACAATCCAATACTGTTATACTGATCGCTATACTGATGATACTGGCAGCTGCAATCTCCCGCGTGCTGATATACCCTGTAAGTTTCAGCCCGCTGATCGCTATGTCTTTATTCGGCGGGGCAGTTATACAGGATAAGAAATTGGCCTTCATCATTCCTTTAGCGGCTATTTTTCTGTCTGATGTGCTGTTCGACCTTTTCAATATTGCACCGGGTTTTTACGGCAGCGCGCAGGCGATCAATTATGCATTGCTGGCATTGGTGACGGGCATCGGATTTTTTATGAAAAAGATCAATGTGGTAAACGTGGCTTTTTTTTCTATTATTTCCTGCCTGGTATTTTTCCTCTTTTCAAACACCGCATATTTCTTATTAAGCAACCCTGCTTTCGGGACATACCCGCAAACGTTTGACGGGTATATTCAAAGTTTGATCGCGGGACTGCCGTTCTTAAGAGCAAGTTTGATCTCTACGGGCTGCTTTGGGGTGGTGTTTTTTGGGGTGTATGCATTGTCAGAGAGGTATATTTTGGTGAAAGAGGTGGCGTAAGGTTTCCCGCAGATACAAGGAGATTAAAGAGCAGATAGGCGCAGAAGAGTTCCCACAGATCATCACAGATTTTTCCCACAGATCAGAATTTTTTTCCCGCAGATTATCGGGGATTGTTTCCCGCAGATAGAAGGAGATTTAAGAGCAGATGGGCGCAAAAGAGTTCCCACTGATCATCACAGATTTTTGCCACAGATCACCACAGATTATTTTTCCCGCAGATTTACGGGGATTTAAAAGCACGCAGATTTTCGCAGATCGCCTGCCGAAGGCAGGCCCTTTGTGCCTTAGAGCCTTTGTGGCCCAAAACCTTTTGTCCCAAAACCTTAGTGTTTCAACAACTCATATTCCGAATCAACTTCCAGTTCCTTACCGTCAGCAGCAGCGGTCGCTAATTCATCGCAGCGGTTATTATGTACATTCTCCGCATGCCCTTTCACCCAAAAAATAGTGATGTTAAATTGTTTGGATAATGCATCAAATCTTTTCCAGAGATCGGGATTTTTTTTGCCGCCTTTGAAATTTGTCTTCATCCAGGTCTTCAGCCAGCCTTTGTTGATGGCATTGACTACATACTGACTGTCGGAATATATTTTTACCGGCAGATCTTTTTTAGTAATGGCTTCCAACCCTGCGATGATGGCCCAAAGCTCCATGCGGTTGTTGGTGGTATGTTTAAATCCCTTTGATAATTCTTTGCGGTGATGACCGAATAGGAGCACAGCGCCATAACCCCCGGGACCGGGATTGCCGCGGGCGGCACCGTCTGTATATAAAATAATTTCTTTCATTTCGAGAGGTTACAAAGAAGTCAAAAGTTAAAAGTGAAAACCTAAAAGTTTACGAACTGTAAAATAATTTCTTTCATCGGCCCATCCCACGCCTTCCCGAGAGGAAGGAGCTGTACCTGTTCAACTTTTTAAATTCTTTTTCTCTTTTTTCCCTTCTTTAACTTATAGCAACTCGCGTAGCCTCCTTGTTCCCTTTTTCTCTTTGTTAGCTTAGCCAAACTTATAGCAACCATAGCCCCTTGTTCTCTTTTTCTCCTTGTTCCCTTAGCTCACACCTGGGTCACCCCCATTTTAAATTCCTCCATCTTCGGATTGTTATTCGCAGCGGCGATCCCTTCACTGATCACACGTCGTGTTTCTGCGGGGTCAATGATGGCATCTACCCACAAGCGGGCAGCAGCATAGGGCGCCTTGGTTTGTTTTAAATATTTTTCGGTGGTCTTTGCAAGGATGATTTTTTCTTCCTCCGGTGTTACTTCCTGCCCTTTTGATTTTAGAGCCGCTACCTGTATCTGGAGCATCGTCTTGGCTGCCTGTTCACCGCCCATCACGGCAATCTTGGCGCCGGGCCATGCATAAATAAAACGCGGGTCGTAAGCTTTTCCGCACATCGCATAATTGCCTGCACCGTAAGAGTTGCCGGTGATGATGGTTATTTTTGGTACGACAGAATTGGCAACTGCATTCACCATTTTAGCCCCGTCCTTGATGATGCCGCTGTGCTCGCTCCGGCTACCCACCATAAAGCCTGTCACGTCCTGCAGGAACACCAGCGGAATTTTTTTCTGGTTGCAATTCATGATAAACCGCGCGGCTTTATCCGCACTGTCATTATAGATCACCCCGCCGAGCTGCATTTCCACACTACCACCGGCTTTTTTATTTTTCACGATAAGGCGTTGGTTGGCCACAATACCCACGGCCCATCCATCCACACGGGCGTAACCCGTTACAATTGTTTTCCCGTAATCCTGTTTAAATTCATCAAAACTATCGGCATCACAAATGCTGTTGATGATATCCAGCACATCGTATGGCCTACTGTTATCTGAAGCAATGATGCCGTAGATCTCTCCCGGTTTTTTTGAAGGGGCAAGCGCTGCGATCCTGTCAAACCCTGCAGTGGCGGTTCTTCCGAGTTTGCTGATGATCCTCTTTACCTGATCCAAACATTCTTCTTCTGTTTTAAAACGGTAATCCGCGATCCCGCTGAGTTCGTTGTGCGTAACGGCACCGCCCAATGTTTCGGCATCAGTGTCTTCGCCGATGGCTGCTTTCACCAAATAGGGCCCGGCTAAAAATATCGAACCTGCTCCTTCTACCATCAGGGTCTCATCGCTCATGATGGGCAGGTATGCGCCGCCGGCCACACATGGCCCCGTTACTGCAGCGATCTGTGTAATGCCCATGGCACTCATCTTCGCGTTATTGCGAAATATGCGGCCGAAATGTTCTTTATCCGGGAAGATCTCATCCTGCATAGGAAGGAAGACACCGGCGCTGTCAACGATATAAATAACGGGAAGATGATTTTCCATGGCGATCTCCTGCATACGGAGATTCTTTTTACCGGTAATGGGAAACCAAGCGCCGGCCTTTACGGTCTGGTCGTTGGCGAGGATCACGCATTGGCGCCCGCTTACATAGCCGATACCGCTTACCGTTCCCCCGGCAGGGCAACCACCGTACTCCTCATACATTTCAAAACCGGCGAAGGCACCGATCTCGATGAAGGGTTTGCCGGGATCGAGCAGATAGGCGATGCGTTCCCGGGCCACCATTTTATTCTTTTCTTTTTGCTTATCCGCGGCTTTTTTGCCGCCGCCTTCGTAGATCTTTTCGAGCTGTTTTTTTACACCGCTCCAGGCCAGCTTTTGTTCATCTTCGTTTTTATTGAACTGAATATCCATTGGTATTTTTTAATCGGGGGCAATTTAAGTATTTAACCACAGAGTTTCCTTGAGATAAGAGAACCAAACGTTTTTTGAACACACCACAAAGAACCTGCCTTCGGCAGGCATCTGCGGGAAACTTAACCACAGAGGCAAGGGAGTTGTATTCACTGAGTTTCACAGAGTGTACAACAAAGGATTTGGGCCACAAAGGCTCTAAGGCACAAAGGACCTGCCTTCGGCAGGGGAAGTGCAGGGAATACTTTAACCACAGAGTTAAGGGAGTTATATTCACTGAGTTTCACAGAGAGTACAACAAAGGATTTGGGCCACAAAGGCTCTACACAAAGGACCTGCCTTCGGCAGGGGAAGTGCAGGGAATACTTTAACCACAGAGGTAAGGGAGTTATATTCACTGAGTTTCACAGAGAGTACAACAAAGGATTTGGGCCACAAAGGCTCTACACAAAGGACCTGCCTTAGGCAGGGGAAGTGCAGGGAATACTTTAACTACAGAGGTAAGTGAGTTATATTCACTGATTTTCACAGAGAGTACAACAAAGGATTTGGGCCACAAAGGCACGAAGTACCTGCCGTAGGCAGGCAAATCTCCGCAAATCTGCGTGCTTTTAAATCCCCGATAATCTGCGGGAAAAAAATCTGTGATGATCTGTGGGAAAATCTGTGTATTCTGTGGGACCCTTTTTTCTACCGAACGCAAATCCCCGAAAATCTACGTGCTAAATAAATATATCTTCGCGGCTGAATACAGCTACCCGGTACAAGAGTGCGACGCCACTGAAGCTGACCATAGGTTTGCTGCCGGGACAATAAAAATATTATGAGCAAAGAACTTACAAAAAGGACAGACGATTATTCGCAGTGGTATAATGAGCTGGTGGTGAAAAGCCAGTTAGCGGATCACTCTGCCGTGCGGGGTTGTATGGTCATCAAACCATACGGCTATGCGCTTTGGGAAAACATGCGTGATCAATTGGATAAGATGTTCAAGGACACCGGCCATGTGAATGCTTATTTCCCGTTGTTCGTTCCGAAAAGTTTGTTTGAAGCAGAGGAGACCAACGCTGAGGGATTTGCAAAAGAGTGTGCCGTGGTAACGCATTACCGCCTGAAAGCCGATCCGAATAATAAAGGAAAATTAATTGTAGACCCGGAAGCCAAGCTGGAAGAAGAGCTCGTAGTGCGGCCTACCAGTGAAGCGATCATATGGAATACCTACAAAGGCTGGATACAATCGTACCGCGACCTGCCCTTACTCATCAACCAGTGGGCGAACGTGGTGCGTTGGGAAATGCGCACAAGATTATTTTTGCGGACCGCGGAATTTCTTTGGCAGGAGGGCCATACCGCGCACGCCACAAAAGAAGAGGCAGTTGAAGAAACCGAAAAAATGCTCGGCGTCTATGCAGATTTTGTAGAGGAGTATATGGCGGTACCCGTGATCAAAGGTGTGAAGACCGCTAGTGAGCGCTTTGCGGGTGCGGAAGATACCTATTGCATTGAAGCCTTAATGCAGGATGGCAAAGCATTACAGGCCGGCACGTCTCATTTCCTCGGTCAGAATTTTGCCAAAGCATTTGATGTAAAATTCAGCGATAAAAATAATAAACTCGACTATGTATGGGCCACGAGCTGGGGCGTATCTACGCGCCTTATCGGTGCACTCATCATGGCGCACAGTGATGACCAAGGGTTGATCATGCCACCGAAAATCGCGCCGTTGCAGGTGGTGATCATACCGATCTATAAAGGAGAAGAAAGCAAAGCGGTGATCGATGGGAAATCGCAGGAGATCATCACAGAACTGAAGGCATTGGGCATCCGTGTAAAATATGATGATAATGATAATGCAAGGCCGGGTTGGAAATTTGCGGAGTACGAATTAAAAGGTGTTCCCGTTCGTATTGCCATGGGCATGCGGGATATGGAAAATAATGTAGCCGAAGTGGCAAGAAGAGATACAAAAGAAAAGCAAACGGTTTCTCTTGACGGCCTCGCGGAATATCTTAAGAAACTCCTGGAGGAAATACAGCAAAATATTTATGACCGCGCATTGACTTTCCGGAATGAGAACCTGCGAATCGCAGATACCTGGGATGAATTTGTACAACTGCTGGATGAAAAAGCGGGGTTCGTATCGGCTCATTGGGACGGTACACCCGAGACCGAAGAAAAGATCAAAGAACAAACCAAGGCAACGATAAGATGCATACCCCTGGATAATAAACAGGCGGAAGGGAAATGTATCCTTTCGGGTAAGCCCAGCAGGGAAAGGGTGCTGTTTGCCCGGGCTTATTGATAACTGATGATATTATCTTTTTTTATACAGGGTGTTACTTGGCTGGAGCAGCACCAACTGCCCTGCCTGATCAAAGCTATGTTTCATTTTGACTGCCCCGGCTGCGGGTTTCAGCGCAGCGGCATTGCGTTGTTAAAAGGGAATATCGGGCAAAGCCTGGCCTACTACCCCGCATTGATCCCGATGTTATTATTCTTTGCTTTCCTGATCGCGGACAGGAAATTTCAATTCAAATCCTCTGAAATTATCCGCAAAACAGGTATTGCAGTCATTTTTATTATTATATTGGTCTTTTATATTTCAAAACTAACCAACCAAAACAACTTTTTATGAACGAGCAACCAAACCTGATCACACCGAATTACAATCAACCGGCCAACCTGCCGAATGCGACAGCCACTTTGGTCCTGGGTATTATTTCCATTGTCGGTGCATTTTGTTACGGTATCGTAGGAGTGATTTGCGGAATTATCGGACTTATACTGGCCAACAAAGACCGTAAAGCTTACCGTGCAGCACCGGACATGTACAATTCATCCAGCTACAGTACTTCCAACTCAGGTCGCATCTGTTCTTTGATAGGATTAATACTGGGAGCGCTCTTTTTAGTGATCATGATCTTCTACTTTATTTTCTTCGGTACGATGATCATGGATGTGATAAAGCAGTCTAATAACAGGTAATTATTTTTTTTCTGATAAAGTTGTTTCATAATCGATACGTTGATTACGAAACAACTTTTTTTTATTCTTTTGTGGCGAGAAAATTATAATCTTCGAGCAATTTTTCCAAAAAATCCGCTGCAGATAATTTGGAGGAAATTCCCAGCACTTCCTTCACTTTATATTCCACCCGCATACAAATTTCCGTGTTGTTTGTCTTCCGTGCCTGTGTGAGTACATTCTTCACCGTGTTGATGTCATTGTCTGAAAGCCGCATCACTTCAGGAAAACTGACCACGTAATTATCCTTATTTACATTCATGAAGATCGTATCGTGTACCGACATGAAAGATTTTGCATCCACGACTACGGTACCGGCGGCCATATCGCCAAGGCGCTGACTGTTTTTCGAGATCAGGATGATGATCACAACGGCTATCCCCAAAAACCCGGTAAAAAAAACGTAAGCGATCAATAAATATGCGGAAGCGTAGATATAACCAAACAGGAACGGCCATTCAAAAAATTTTGTGATCCAACGAAGAATGAACTGGCCCGCAGTGGGTTCACCGCCTTCCAGGCTTATGACCCGGATCTTCATTAATTTCTTTCCAACGGTCTGCCCGTTCATCAACAATTCCGTGACGATGGAATAAAAAAGCATGGGAATAGAAATGACGAGGATATCGAAACCCATATTGTTGCGGATGGAAAGGCCCAGGCTTTCATACAGGAGGTATTTCATCGCAAAAAGCCAAATGACAAGCAGGGTAAAATCTATGATATATGCAAACAGCCTTTTGTGAAACGGCGCCACTGTAAAATCGAGTGCTACGTTAAAAGCGGTGTTTATTCGGACCGTGGACATGGTATGCAAGATAATTTGATAATTTGGAGATTTGGAAATTTGGAAATGGAAAGCCAGTACTTAGGTGTCGATGGTTATTAATGTTAGGAGATGTGATCATAAAATTTCGAAGGCGGGAGGGAGAAAACGGACAATTTGAAAATTTGATAATTTGGTAATTTGATAATGGAAAGGCAGTACTTAGCTATCGGTCTTTATAATTGATAGGAGGCTGTCAGGCCAAGATTTTCTAATGGATGGGATAAAATGGGCAAATGAGCAAATGGGCAAATGAAAAGCAGGTTTAACCTAGCGATATTAGAGTGTTAGGCTTTACATTATGAAACCCCAATTCCGGTTCAACCCTGCAACACAATGAAAACCGGATTTCCATTTTCAAATCTCCAAATCTCCAAATCTCCAAATCTCGAAATTACCAAATTATCAAATTATCAAATTTGTCTTCAAAAAGGGATTTTTTTATGAATGAAAAATTCATCAAATTGTATCTCTATGCGGGAGGCAATGTTCATTAAAAAAAACGCTGAAAAGTGGAAGACTTACCAGCAGGAAGATCCTTCGGATCCGGAAGAAGCGGCGGAGCGTTTTGTAACGTTGATGGACGACCTCGCCTATGCTAAAACTTTTTACCCCCGCAGTAAAACGACCGGTTGGATCAACGGCCTTGCTGCCGGGATCTACCAGGATATCTACAGGAACAGGAAAGAAAAGTATTCCCGCATCTTCAGCTTTTGGAAATACGAACTCCCGCTGATCATACGAAGTCATCACCGTACCTTTTTATTCACGGCCTGTATTTTTATATTATTTGTTTGCATCGGGGTTTTTTCTTCCGCAGAAAATCCTGATTTTGTAAGGGGAGTAATGGGAGAGGATTATGTGAGAATGACGGAGGATAATATCGCCAAGGGTGATCCGTTCGGTGTGTACAAAGATGAAAATCGTTTTACGATGTTTGTCCGCATCGCTTTTAATAATATCCGCGTGGCATTTCTCACTTTCATGGGTGGGTTCAGCCTGGGTTTTTTTACGTTGAAATTATTATGGAGCAATGGGGTTATGCTGGGTAGTTTTCAATACATGTTCTTTGCAAATGGCCTGGGCATGGGCTCTGTGCTCGTGATCTGGATACATGGCACGATCGAGATCGCCTCCGTCATCATCGCCGGTGCTGCCGGATTTATTCTTGCTAGCGGTGTACTTTTTCCGGGAACATACAGCAGGGGAGAATCCTTTCGCCGGCATGCAAAGGATGCAGCCAAAATATTAATATGTCTTATTCCTTTTTTTATTGCTGCAGCTTTTTTGGAAAGTTATATCACCCACCTGATGAGTGATTCGTATGCCACCGGGCGAAGCGGTATGCCTGCCTGGGTGAGTGTGATGATCCTGGCCTCTTCTTTTTTCCTGATCACATGGTATTTTATAGTATGGCCGATTATACTTTACCGGAAAGGGTTCTTTATAAAAAAAGGCGGCATTGTATCACGTATGCAACACGCCGATGTATAAGTTCCCGGTAATTTTATTGTCCATAATGCTGACCTGTCTTACAGGAAGAGGACAGGATCAACCCTTACCCGACGGGGAGCGTGACTACACTATCCGCAGCGGAACTGACATAACCGATAGTATAAATTCGGCTTTCGCGGAAGATGTTTTAGGGGATACCGGTGTTGTTTTCCGTGATCTGCAGATCAGTGAAGACAGCATAGTATTTTGGAAAAATAAAAAGCAATACGGTTGGATAAAAAACCTTGACAGCCTCTTGAGGGCAGATCAGCTCAGGGATAAAAAGTCAACGGGGGTATCTATGCAGCCTGCTAAAACCTCCTCATTGGACCGGCTATTCAGTTCCGCATTTATGGAATATTTGTTTTGGTTCCTGGCCGCGGGGTTCGTAGTGTTTGTGATCATAAAGCTGTTCATGAGCAAGGGGCTATTCAGGAATACAACCGCCGCGGCTCCGGCGCCGACTGCTGACGATTCAGCCGGCATGCAGGCCGGGAAAGATTACCGGGCATTAAGCCGTAAAGCTGCCCTGGCCGGTGATTACAGGTCTGCTACCCGGTACCTTTTCCTGGTGACCTTACAGCAATTGGATGAAAAGGAACTGATCCGCTTTGCCCCCGACAAGACCAACAGTATGTACCTGCAGGAATTGCCTGCGGCTAAACGAAATGCATTTGCCCGAATCTCTCTTTACTACGAATATTCCTGGTATGGAAATATACCCCTACAGCAAGAAACCTTTGAAGGTATCGCTGTACAATTCAATGCGTTCTTAAACACGTTAAATAATTGAAGCCGATCTCCCGCCATATTATTTTCAGCCTGTTGATCGCTGCTGTATTAACGTCCTGCAGCAATAAAACGTCACTCCCCGACCTGCGGGAAACATATGGTTATCGGGATACAAGACCGTTTGGCGGTAGTATTGCTTATACGCTCCTTCGGAATGCCTATCCTGCATTCGAACCTGAACTCGTCAAAGAACAATTCGGTGATAACTATTGGGAGTATGATACCGCAACTGTTTATGTAAATGTGAGCAGAAATTTTTATGTGGAAGACGAAGATGCAGAAGAACTGCTGGATTATGTCTATAAGGGTAATACTGCTTTTATAGCCGCAGAAAATATAGACACGATATTACTTCGTAAAATATTTTGCACCCAAAAGTCCGGCCCCGGTTTTTTTATGCCCCCTGAAAAATTCCGGAATACCTCCCTCCGTTTTACAAGAGGGCTTACCCTTTACAAGGATAGCTTCAGTTATTTTTACCGGCCGTTCAAACGAAGTTTCCCGGAGATCAACGGTGCTTATTCCCGGATTGCAGGATATAACGATGCGGGGCAAACCAATTTCTTTGTGTTCTTTTGGGGTAAAGGTCGGCTGTATTTACACAGTGAACCGCGGGCCTTCAGCAATTATTTTTTATTGACCAACAACAATTACCGATATATGCAGGAGATCCTGCAAATGCTGCCGGCATCACCTGAAAATATTTATTGGGATAACTTCCATACTACTAAGAATTATGCAGGCGGAAAGAAGGACGGGAGTTTTTCAACTTTTTCCACCTTGCTTCGTTACCCTGCCTTAGCCAAGGCGTTTTTTATTGCATTGGGGTTACTGTTACTCTATATTCTCTTCAACAGCAAGCGGCGGCAGCGCGTAATACCCGTGATCAAACCTCCCGAAAATACCAGCATTGCTTTTGCGGAAGCTATTGCCGGGCTGTACCTTAATAAAAAAGATAACCGCCTGATTGCTGAAAAGATGATCAACTATTTTAATGAGCATACCCGGTCAAAATATTTTTTTCATATGAATGTGCAGGATGCCGGTTATGAAGATATGCTCAGCAGGAAAAGCGGTGTACCTTCAGGCATCATTCAACCGCTTACTGAAATAATAAGAACAGTATCGACGACCGGAAATGTACAGGATCAGCAACTGCTGGAATTGAACGGACTAATTGAAAAATTCTTTAAACATAAATCATAATGGAAGACATTCTTTTTCCCGAAAGTTCACCGGTAACAGAACTGAACGGCAAACTTCTGGAGATACGCGCAGAGATAGCAAAAGTGATCGTTGGGCAGCAGCAGGTTGTGGACCTGTTGTTGATCGGGCTTTTATGCGACGGGCATTTATTGCTGGAAGGCGTACCCGGTGTGGCGAAAACGCTTGCATCAAAACTGTTGGCAAGGATCGTGGATGTAAATTTTTCACGGTTACAGTTCACACCTGACCTTATGCCCGGCGATGTTATCGGCACTTCTGTGTTCAACCCAAAGGAGGGAAATTTTTATTTCAAAGCCGGCCCGGTATTCAGCAATATCGTTCTCATCGACGAGATCAACCGTGCGCCTGCAAAGACACAGTCCGCACTTTTTGAAGTAATGGAAGAGCGTCAAATTACGGTAGATGGCCTCACCCATGCCATGCAATATCCTTTTATTGTGTTGGCCACACAAAACCCGATAGAGCAGGAGGGGACCTATCGTTTACCGGAGGCACAGTTGGACAGGTTTCTTTTTAAGATAGAGATAGGGTACCCCACGTTGCAGGAGGAGATCATGATCCTGACGCAGCAACAGGGGAAAACACAAAACCAACTTTTACAAAATGCCAATAAAGTATTGACGGCATCTTCCATTGCAAAATACCGGGAAACAGTACAGCAGATCACTGTGGAGCCCAGGCTGGTAGAATATATCGCTGCGTTGGTTCATGAAACAAGGAACAATTCATCTTTATATCTCGGTGCATCCACGAGAGCCTCTCTTGCATTACTTAAATCTTCAAAAGCGGCTGCCGCATTGAAAGGCCGGGCTTTCGTAATACCGGAGGATATACAGGAAATGGCGCCGCATGTGCTGCGACACCGTATCATGCTCACACCCGAAAAAGAAATGGAGGGGATCACACCGGATGACATCATTCAGTCTATTGTAAAAGGAACAGGTATACCACGGTAAATGAATGTATATAAAAAATATATCGGGGACCTTTTTGTAACGATGCGTTTTTACCTGGCCGCAGGCGGTTGTGTTATTTTATATGTCGTGGCTTTTTTTGCGGAGTCATTATTACCCATAGTAAATATTTTGTTTGCAGTGATCTGCCTCCTTGCCGCGGCGGATTATTTTTTTATGTTCCTTCTCTTTAAAGCACCTACGGCAAAGAGAACTGTCAGCGAAAGATTGAGTAACGGGGAGGAGAATACAGCTGCCATTACCATCAGCAACCGGATGCCGTTCCCGATACAGGTGGAAGTTATCGATGAACTACCGATTCAGTTGCAGGAACGCAGCATGCGATTCACCGAAAAAATAGGTTCACGCGGCCGGGCTACGATACGCTATTCCATAAAGCCTGTGCAGCGCGGCTCTTATGCCTTCGGGGATATCATTTTGTATACCGCCTCCCAACTTGGATTGGTAAAAAGAAGGACCGCTGTATCGGCTGCAGAAACGGTAAAAGTATATCCGGCTTTTACGCAGCTTGGTCAGTACCGCTTGCTTGCAGAAAGTACCGCCACCGAATACGGCAGCCGACGGATGCGAAAAATAGGGCAGAGCATGGAGTTTGAGCAGATCAAGGATTATGTGAACGGGGATGATATCCGCACCATCAACTGGAAGGCTACGGCAAGAAAAGGGGGGTTGATGGTAAATCATTTTGCAGATGAAAAATCGCAGCAGGTGTATTGTATCATTGACAAGGGCCGGCTGATGAAGATGCCTTTCCGCGGTATGAGCTTGCTGGACTATGCTGTAAATGCCACCCTTGCCTTAAGTAATATTTGTTTGCAAAAGCAGGATAAGATCGGGCTGATCAGTTTTTCAGACAAGCCGGTAGCATCATTGCGGCGGACAGGAAAGCAGTGCAGAAAGAGAATATCATGCAGGTGCTCTATAAAGAAGAAACAAACTTTTGCGGAAAGTGATTATGAAATGCTGTACATGCAGGTTCGCCATAAGATCAAACAGCGAAGCCTGCTGATCCTGTTCACTAATTTTGAATCGCTGAACGGGCTGAAGCGACAGGTAAATTACCTCCGCTCCATCGCGAAACACCATCTCCTGTTAGTAGTATTCTTTGAGAACACCGAACTCACGGGACTGGCCGCCGCCGCAGCGCATAATGTAGAAGATGTGTATATAAAGACCATTGCAGATAAACTGGGTTATGAAAAAAGATTGGTGGTAAAAGAACTGCAGCATTACGGCATATTATCTGTGCTCACTGCACCGGAAAAACTTACGGTGAATGCGATCAATAAATATTTGGAGTTGAAGGCAAAGCAAGCTCTGTAAGGTTCAAAGTTCAAGGTTGTGGATCGAAGGCTGTAATTTAAACGTATTCCCAAAAAATTGAAACGTTTCGGCATGAAGAACTTTGAACTTTGAACCTTGAACCTTGAATGGATGAACACATGAACTACTTTCGCAGAATAATAACTTACAACATTGGCAAAAGGATCCTATTTCGCAAAGCATAAAGAAAGAATCTCCGGAACGGAAGAAGGCGGGCAACAGTTAAGACTGCCGCAGGTAAAAGTGAGTGATGAAACGAGGAGGAGTTTTGAAGAAGGTAGGGTTATTCTACTGGACAAGCCGCTGCATTGGACCTCATTTGATGCGGTAAGAAAAATACGCAACACGATAAAAATTAAAAAGGTAGGACATGCGGGCACATTGGATCCGTTGGCCACCGGGTTGCTGATCATTTGTACCGGGAAATTTACAAAAAAGATCAATGAATTTATGGCTGCAGAAAAAGAGTACACCGGTGCTTTTACCCTCGGTGCAATAACGCCCACTTATGATAAAGAAAGTGCCCCGGAAGATTTTAAAGATTTTAATAACATCACTGTTGAGCAGCTCAAAGCCGCGGCTGCACAATTCACGGGCGTCATTGAACAATTTCCGCCGGTATATTCCGCGATTAAAAAAGATGGTGTGGCTTTATACGAGCTGGCACGGAGGGGAGAAGCGGTGGAGCTGACAGCAAGAAACGTTACTATAAAAGAATTTGAGATCACAGCAATTAATTTGCCTATAGTGGTGTTTAAAGTCATTTGCAGTACCGGCACTTATATACGCAGCCTGGCACATGATATGGGCGCAGCACTGGGTTGCGGTGCTTACCTGAGTGAGTTGAGAAGAACAGCGATCGGTGATAATCGGGTGGAGGATGCGGTGAGTATTGAACAGTTTTTGGAAAAAGTGAAAGAAATAATTTAACCACAGAGGTAAGGGAGTTATTTCACAGAGTTGCACAGAGTTTTAGAACCAAAGGTTTTGGGCCACAAAGGCGCTAAGAATACACAAAGGACCTGCCTTCGGCAGGCAAATCTGCGGGATCTGCTCTTATATCATCTTATATCTGCGGGAAACAAATCTGTGGTGATCTGTGGGAAAAATCTGTGATGATCTGTGGGAACCCTTTTTTTCTGCGACAGGCAAATTTGCGAAAATCTGCGTGCTTTTAAATCTCCGAAAATCTGCGGGAAAAAATTCTGCGGGAAAACAAATCTGGTGATCTGTGGGAAAAATCTGTGATGATCTGTGGGAACCCTTTTTTTCTGCGACAGGCAAATTTGCGAAAATCTGCGTGCTTTTAAATCTCCGAAAATCTGCGGGAAACAATTCTGCGGGAAAACAAATCTGTGTTAATCTGTGGGTAATCCGTGCAATCTGTGGGAACCCACATTTTAATCAAAACGGATAATTGATCCCCACCGTAAAATTAAAATTCTCATATCGCCATTGCCGGAATCTTTTGGAAAATATTTTCGGGAAGGCATCATCAAAACCTATCGGCGGCGCTTTCCAGCCGTTATTGATCTCACTTGTTTCGGGTCTTTTAAACCGGAAACCGAAGTCTGTGCGCAGTATCAGGTAATTAAAATCAAAACGAAATCCGTATCCTGCGGAGAGTCCTAATTCTTTATAGAGGTTTTTAAATTCAAATTTTGCCGGGTCTGTTGCGATCGAAGACTTACGGAAATTCCACACATTCCCTATATCCACAAACACTGCACCTTTCAGCGTCAGCAGGTCAGGGATAAGCCTTGCGATATCATGACGGTATTCGATGTTGCTTTCCAATTGGATATCACCGGTACGGTCATTAAAAATGTTTTGTGCAAACGAGGCGAGTTTCTGAGAACCACGCCCGATACCTCTCACCGGCCAGCCACGCATACTGTTACTTCCGCCGCCATAGTATTGTTTAAAGAAAGGTAAAGCCGTATCGCCGGATAAGGGTATACCCACCCCGGCAAATGCCCTGAATGCAAAGGCTGTCTTTAGTTTAGATACCGTGTACTTATATTCAGCATCAAACTTCAGGTAACTTTTCTTATAATTATTTAGTATCGGAAAAGCACCGATGGTAAGGCCTGACTCTTCAAGATTCAATTTTAAAGACCTTTCTTTAAGCAAACTCAGCGGGTGACGGGGATTTCGGTAAAGGCTTGAATAACCTGCTGCCATTCCTAAGATGAAAGAAGTATTATAGGAATAGCGCAGAAAAGTTGTGGTATCTAAAAGGTCTCTGAATTTCTGCGATTCATTGAACAAATAACTGAATTCAGCGTTAAGCGGGCGTATGATAATTCGCCTGTTCTTTTTATCGGTTAGAGAATATCCGAAATTTAAATTAACAGACTGGAGGCTGAAAAGATTGAGACGATTATTATATGAAAAACTGGTGTTGACAAACGTTTCAGCGGTTTTTGGTGTTAGTCTCCTTATAAGGCCCTGCGGCATCAACAGCCGCGGAATAAGAATATTGTTACTGTAACTGAGTTCGCTTGAATTGATGAGGCCTGTTGCAGTACTCCGGCTGTTATTATTAAGCTCAATACCCGCACGCAGGTTATGCGTCATGCGGATCGCTTCTTTGCCGATGTTCCTGTTCACCAGGGAGAAGTTCGTGGATATTCCGAAGAGGTTGCCGCCCAAAGCATTGTTGGTATTGCTTGTGGCGGAGTAACTGGCTTCCACCGAACTTTCAAAACCGAATTTTTTCCCGGGGAGTAATTCTGCGATGAGGTCCACTTTATTTGCTTCGTCGAGGTTCTCAATAACACGGATGTTCACACTTTGCCATACGCCCAGCTTTGAAAGATTACTGAGGGTTTTATAATAATCTTCCTGGCGGTAAACTTCCCCCTTGCGCAAAGTGATATTCCGGGAGAACAATGCGGTACGGAAAAGCCGGCGATGATAACGCAGTACAAATTTATCGGTGGTGCGTTGAATGAGGTTCACCGTATCAGTCAGGATATCCTGCGGGCGGTAATCCGGCAGTACATAAATTTTATTGATATAGTATTTATTAAGCTTGGCACTGTCATCGGGTTTATTGATCACGATGCCGAGCTTTATCGTAGGCGAATCTTTTTGTTGCTGGGCTTCATTCAGTAATCTCAATTGCTCAAACGGATCATCGGTAATAGTGGTAAGGGCGGCAATAGTGGTATCCCCTCTTACCCTGAGTTCCGCGGCAGTAAATTTATAATAGCCGTTATTCCGGAAACTGTCCACCAGTCTGCCCACTTCTGCCAGCACGGATACCTTAGTGATCGGGTTGTTTTTTACAAGCTGCGCATCTTTCTTTGAACGGAGGGCAATTTGCTGTAACTCGGGTTTCTTCAGGTTATAACTCAGGGTATCTATTAATGTTGGGTTGCCCGTATTGACCAGGTACCTCACAGAGACCTTCCTGCCTGAGGTATCCTGGGTATAGGTAGCTTTTGCATTATAATACCCCAGGTGGTACATGGAAGATCGCATGTTCAAAGCAGAAACGGAGGAGTAGCCGGTATCATAAGCAACCGGCCTTTTCAAAGTGGTTAGAACGAAAAATGAAGTTTTAGTATTTACTTTTGAACTGTCATCGAGTTGGTTGAACAGTCGCTGCACCACTGCCTGCCTTTCCGTTTTACTGAAATTTCCGCCACTGACAACGATGGTATTTTTTACCAGGTAAGGTTTGTTTTGCGGGGCTTTCCGGATAATAGTACAGGAGGAGAGCAGCAATAAAAAATAAATGATATTTTTAGGAAAAGAAAACCTCATCTCAGATAGTGCAGATCCACTGCATAAAATTTCATAATGATCAATAAAGCGACTGTCAAATATATCCAAAGTTTACAGGACAAAAAATTCAGGGATGAGCATAATATGTTTATCGCTGAAGGGCCAAAGCTTGTAGCGGAATTGCTTAAAGATAAAATTTTTGAATGTGAGGATATTTTCTGTACCGAAACCGGTGCAGGGCTGATCAGTTCATTATTCGGCGACATAGAACCCGGAACAATCAATATCATTGAAGATTTTGAATTGGAAAAAATTTCTGCCCTTACGGTACCCAATCATATTTTAGGGGTCTTTCAAAAAAAAGCGCCGGCTGATGCGCCTGATTTTAAGGAAGGGCTGACCTTGGTGCTGGATGATATACAGGACCCCGGTAACCTTGGCACGATGATCAGGATCGCAGATTGGTTCGGTGTGAAACAAATGCTTTGTTCCCCCGCCACGGCAGACTGTTATAATCCGAAAGTGGTGCAAAGCACGATGGCGAGCTTGGGAAGGGTAAATATTATTTACGGTGATATACGGGCTACACTGGCGGCAAACCCGGGTATCCGAAAATATGCCGCCCTGTTGGGCGGTAAAGATGTAAGAACCTTCGGAAGGATCAGCGAAGGGTTCATTATTATCGGGAATGAGTCCAAAGGCATTTCGCCTGCATTGCAGGAGTTGGCGGAAGAATCTATATCCATTGCCGGGTACGGCGGCGCAGAATCATTGAATGCTGCAGTGGCGGCGGGGATTATTTTATTTTCGGTGAGGGGGTGATATTAAAACGCTATAAGGTTTTTTTTAAGCTTTAAAGGCATCTAAGTTCGAAACCTTATAGGTTTTCCTGCCGTTTTAAGGCGTCTAATTAAAAACGCTATAAGGTTTTCTTTAAACTTTAAAAGGATGTAGTTCGAAAACCTTATAGGTTTAAAAACGCTATAAGGTTTTTTTAAGCTTTAAAGGCATCTAAGTTCGAAACCTTATAGGTTACCGGAATGTGATCGCTTTTACCGCTTTCACTTTTTTAACCAGGTAAGTCGGGATGATCAATGTGGCAAAACAGATCAGTAAAGTGAACATATCAACTGCAAGTACCTGCAACCAATCCACATCTGCCTGTGCAACGGACATATAATAAGATTCTTCATTCAAGGTAATAAAGCCGGTGCGTTGTTGAATAAAACAAACCAGTAAACCCAACAGGGTGCCGGCCACGATACCAAGCAATGCGATCCCGGAAGTATTGAAGAGGAAGATCTTCTGAATGTCCCAATCCCTTGCCCCTATTGCTTTCAGGATGCCCGTCATTGCTGTACGTTCCAAAGCCAGGATAATGAGGCAGGTGATAAGATTAACAACAGCGACGATCATCATCACGCCGAGGAGAATATTTTTCAACTGGCCCTGGAGGTTAAGCCAGTCAAAGATCTGCGGGTATATCTCGCGGATACTTTTGCTGTACCACTCATCCGGCAGTGCGTTATACATTATAGCGTTGAGGGTATCCGTTTTGCGATAATCATTGAGTAATATTTCATATCCGCCGATCTCATTTTCTTCCCAGTTATTCAGGCGCCGCACGAGGTTGATATCACATATCGCAAATTTCTGATCATAATCTTCAATGCCGATCTTATAGACACCCGCAATATTGAGTTTTCGGGCTGTTCGGGTTCTGTCCTCCCGGAAAAAATAAACCAATAGGCTGTCATTCACATCAAGCTGAAGGCGATCGGCGGTATAAGTGCTGATATTTATTTGATTACTGTAACCGCTGTCCGGGAAAGAGAGCCATTTTCCTTTTAGCAGGAACGGCTGCAGGCGGGAGAATTCATATTTTTTATCGATGCCTTTCAGAAAAACACTTTCTATATCCGTACCGTATTTTAGAATGGCAGATTTGGTTGCAAAAGGTTCTACTGATCGTACCTCGGGTAAGCTATCCAGGTATTTTTCTATACCCTTATCTGCCGTAAAGCGTATCTCTTCGGAAATACCTTCTTTATTATCGAGGTTTTTTTGTACGTAGATATGCCCCCAAAAGTTAAAGACCTTATTACTGATCACCCTTTGAAAACCGTTAACAAAACTTAACGCAACGATCATGACCGCTACGCTTAGGGTAGTGGCCCCCGCGGCAAGCCCGATGATAAAACGGCTGAAAGTTTTTTGTTTAACAGATGCTAATCTTTTGGCTATGAAGATCGAAACGTTCAAAATGGGCTTAATTTTGTTGTATATTCAAAAATAAATAATTAAAGTCTAAGGGATTGAAACAATTATACTGCATCCTATTTTTCATAGCCGCATGCTGCGCCGCCTTTGCACAGGAACCAAACAAAATATACAAACCATATATTGCCACTGCACAGTTATTTCAATACGGCAATCAAACGCAATTACCGATCTACCGGCTGAATAGCAGCGATCGCTTCCAACTGGAATTTGATGACCTGGATGGCGGGTATAAAAGTTATTATTACACCTACCAGTTATGTGATTATAACTGGCAGCCCGCGAATCTTTCCGCATTTGATTTTATGCGCGGGTTTACCCAAAATCGCATTACTACCTATCGCTATTCTTCTATCGCTTTCACCCGGTACACTCATTACCAGGCTATTTTGCCCGAGCAAAATTCTTTGCCTACGCGTTCGGGTAATTATATATTTAAAGTATTCCTGGACGGGGATACTTCCAAACTCGTTTTTACAAAACGCCTGCTGGTATTGGATGTAAAGGCTTCCGTAAATGCAGCCGTTGTACAGCTTTTAGGTGCGCAGAATTTTCGCACGCACCAAAAAATAAGGTTTACGGTTACGACCGAAGACCTTAATGCATTCAGCGCAGCACAACAGGTGAAGGCAGTGATCATTCAAAATAACCGTTGGGACATTGCACAACGCGATATCCTTCCTACGTTCGTTCGCGGAAATGTGTTGGATTACACCAATGAAAATATCGCGCAATTCCCCGGTGGCAAAGAGTGGCGGTGGTTGGATCTTCGCAGTTTCCGTCTTCAAAGTGACCGTGTAGACCATGCGGATTACGGGAAGACCTTCACCAATATTTATGTCGTGACGGATCTTGACAGGAGTACCGGTCGTTATGTGTATTACCCGGATTACAACGGTACTTATAAAAACATCACGTATTAAATTATAAAACCTTTTTTGGAGGGTGACTATTCTAAGTAAAATTAAGCTTTGCACCGCCAGGAGAAGGCCATTGAAAATAAAGATATTTTTGTAGCTGGTGATTTTACGGGGTTCAGCACGGATGATAAATACAAAATGAGTTTCAATGACAGCACGGGCCTCTATGAAGGATCGGTGTTTATGAAGCAGGGCTACTATGCCTATACTTACCTCGTAAAGGATGAAGAAGGTGTGGACCGGACAAACCCTTTCGAAGGCAATTATTGGGAAACCGAAAATAATTATACCATCCTGATCTATTATAAAGGCTTTACCGACCGCACGGATCAATTGATAGGAGTGGGACAGGTAAATTCGCTGAACAACCGGCCGGGATTGAGATTCTGATATACCTTTGCTCCGCCACTGCTTCATCATGGATCTACTCACAGCATTTACAGCATACATCAAAGCAAATCATCTTTTTGAAAAAAAAGACAAACTGCTGCTCGCATTGAGCGGGGGAAGGGATTCTGCTGTTCTCTTTGAACTCTGCCTGCGCAGCGGGTTTGATCTTTCCGCAGCGCATTGTAATTTTCAGCTGAGAGGTGAAGAAAGCGAAAGGGATGAAACATTTGTAAAAGAACTTGCCGGGAAAAATAATGTACCCCTCTTCATTAAAAAATTCGATACGGCTTATGCTGCAAAAGAAAACAAAACATCCATAGAAGAAACGGCCCGAAACCTGCGCTATGCATGGTTCGATGAGATCATTACCCAATCGGGATCGGGCGGCCAACTTCCTTTTACCCGATTGCTCACCGCACATCATGCCGATGATAATGCCGAAACCGTATTGATGAATTTTTTGCGGGGCACGGGTATAAGGGGCCTCCGTGGCATCCGGCCAATGCATGGGAAAATAATAAGACCCTTATTGTTTGCTACGGGAAATGAGATCAACGCATTCGCTGCAGAAAATAATACCCGGTTTGTTACCGACAGCAGCAATGCACTGAATGATCATACCCGTAATTTCTTCCGCAATGAGCTGATACCCGGCATTGAAAAAGTTTTACCGGAAGTAAAGCAAAATATCATTCGCAATATTGAGCGGTTCGGTGAAATGGAATACCTCTATGATCAAAGCATTACCGCGCTGAAAAATAAACTGGTAGAAAAAAAAGGTGCTGAACTTCATATACCCGTGCTGAAACTTGCCGGTATAGTGCCGCTGCGAACCGTTTTATTTGAGATCATCAAAGACTACGGTTTTACTGCGTTGCAGGTTCACGAAGCAGAAAAACTGTTGCACAGTCAGTCCGGAAAGTATATCCTTTCCGCTTCACACAGGATATTGCGCAACCGAAATTGGCTAATCATCTCGTCGCGTGATCAGGCGGATAGCAATACTTATTTTTTGATAGAAGCGAATGACACTACAGTCTTATTTCCCGGTGGTGAATTGACGGTGAAACCTGTCTCCAACCCCGCAGAAATAAATCCCGATAAGCATATTGCATGTATCGATGCCGGCATGATCAAATACCCGCTGCTGCTCAGAAAATGGAAACAGGGAGATTATTTTTATCCCCTGGGTTCGAAGGGAAAGAAAAAGCTCAGTCGGTTTTTCGGCGACCTTAAATTATCATTGATCCAAAAGGAAAATGTATGGGTGCTGGAATCCGATAAGAAGATCATTTGGGTCGTAGGTCATCGTATCGATGAAAGGTTTAAGATCAGGGAGGTTACCTTAAATTCTGTAAAACTGAGCTTATTTCCTGCCGGCCAAACAAGCTTGGGTTCTTAAGGTCCTCTAATATAAAAGGAAAGAGATCTGCCCTCAACACCGCGATCAACACAAGAGTGAACACCAGTCCGAACACACCTCCCCATAAATGAGCATCGTGCCCGATATTATCCATATTTCGGCGGCCCATGTAAACACAATACACCACGTACAATACAGCATACACCGCAGCGGAGATCTTCAGCGCGCCATAGAGGTAAATGCTGCTCCAGGGACTGAAAATTATCGTAGCAAATACCACGGCAGACACGGCCCCCGAAGCACCGAGTGAACGGTAATCGCGATCATCGTTATGTTTAAAATACCCGGGCAGGTTAGCCGTGAGTAAGCCGATAAAATACAAAGCAAGATATGCCAACTGCCCCCCAAGGCCGCCTTCCGAAAAAATATATTCCACATTTCTTCCGAAGAAATACAACGTGAACATATTAAATATCAGGTGCATCCAGTCTGCGTGTAAAAAACCTGCAGTGAGGAAACGATAATACTGGTTGTTCCTTTTTTCATAATAGGGCCAGCCGATCATTTTATTCAGGAAATCGCGGTTCGAAAAACCAATAAGGGAAAAGATGACGTTTGCTGCAATGAGCAGGATCGTAATCGGGCTTTGAGAAAAATCCATAGTGCTGCTTGATCAAAGCTACAGGAAAGTTTTATGAAAAGTTTTGTTAAGTAAGGAACCTGAACCGCCCGAAAAACAGTTGGTATATTTTTTGGCATAAGCGGTTTACATTAAAACCTTAAAACATGAAATCAGTTAAACTTTTTTCACTGATGGCATTTGTCATCGTGATGGCAAGTTGCGAGACCCTGCAACAGGCTACTAATACAACCGGCGGTGCGGTATTCTCCCTTAACGGTAAATGGCAACTGACCTCCAACAGCCCGGAAAATACATTGGTCAACTCTATTGTGACGGTTACCCCGTTGGTTTCCCAGGGATCTATAACATCCCTTTCCAATAATACCCAGTGCTATCGTGAAAATGACGTGAAGTGGAAAAATATCCGGTCAGACAAAGCCGGTGGATATACATTGGAAAATCTCCTCAGCAATTGCAGTTCGGGCGCACTCAATTACCAAGCGGCTACAATATTCGTTGTGAATGCAAATGAGATCAGGGTATCCGGCCAAAATGCTGCGGGCCGGGATAATACGCAAAGCTGGACGAGGATCAGGTAGTGGGTATTTAATATTTAAGATGTAATATTTAATATTTTTTAAGCCTTGAAGTGGATCCGTTCTTTTGGACTATGTATCCTTGGGGCACTATCAATGAAAAAACCAAACCTTATGAACCTCACAATATTATATCATACATCTTACCTCTCCTAAGCATGATGGTATTGTTCATTTTTCATGATACTGCAGGCACGGTATAATTGCTCGGCGAGGATGAGGCGTACCAATTGATGAGGAAATACCAGCGGAGAAAGACTCCAGGTGAAATTCGCCCTTTGCCGTACAGCCTCACTCACACCGTAGGCTCCTCCAATGAGGAAGACAAGGTTTTTAATACTCTCATTTGTCCGTTGGACTATAAAAGCGGAAAAGGCTTCACTTGTGAAGCTTTTTCCTTTTTCATCCAACAGTACCAGGTAATCCTCCTTTGCCAACCCGGCCAGGATCAAATCCCCTTCTTTTAACTTAAGGATCCCGGGTTCCATAGAAGCTGCGTTTTTAGGGGCAGCAATCAATGTCCATTCTACCGGGAAATAGCGTGCCACCCGCTTTGTGAACAGGTCTATGCCCTCATTAACAAAACTTTCATGTGGTTTTCCTACGCTTCGCAGATGTATCTTCATAGTATTAATGAGTTCAGGTGGAATTTCGGAATTCGGGCGCATCTTTTGATAACATAAACTGTTATATGCAAACACCTACTGTATCGAAAAAATTTAGATCCCGCTTCTTAAAAATACTCAAAATACTGCTAATCGTATTTGTTTTGCTGTATGGCGGCGCTTATCTCTATGTGAGCGCTAATAAAGACAAAATTATACTGCAGCTTACCGAACAGGTCAGCCGCAAATTGAATGGCAAACTGGTGATCGGGGATGCCGACATCAGCCTCTTCAGTACATTTCCGAAGATCTCCGTTAAGATAAAAGACATTTTGCTCACAGATACCATGTATCAACAACACCGGCATCCTTTCTTTTCCGCAAAGGCGGTTTATGCCAACCTCAGCATCATGAAGCTCATCAAAAAACAATCCGCGCTTACCGGCATCCGGATCGACGATGGCAGCATTTATCTTTTTACGGATACTTCGGGATATACCAATACGTATTTGTTGAAAAGTAAAAAAGACCCGGAAGGGGGACCAAAAAAAACTTCAGAAGATATCATTATTAAAACGGTCAAACTAAAGAACCTGCACATCGTGCTGGATGACCGAAAAAAAGAAAAGCTCCATGATTTCCAAGTGAGTAATTTATCTATAAAGCTGGATGACGGTGACGATAACCTGGTCATGCACAACGAGGCAGATATTTTGGTGAAGAGCCTCGCTTTCAATTTACCGAAAGGTACTTTTCTCAAAGAGGCTACGTTCCGTGGTGATTTCGATATGAAATACGGCAAAGCCTCGCAGTTGCTTAGTTTCGATAGTATCAACATAAAGATCGCTTCTGTTCCTTTCAACCTTTCAGGGTCGTTTGATCTTGGCGATAAAAACCCCGGTTTTAGTTTAAGGGTGCATGCGAGGAAAGTGCTGTACGAAGACATTAAAAAATTGTTGCCGAAGCGTATCTCCAATTCTTTATCCATCGTCACCCTCGATAAGCGTTTGGATGCGGATGCTTTACTTACGGGCCCCCTGCAGGGAGGAGAGCCGTATATCATGGCTACCTGGAAGGTAAACGATACGCGACTTACTTCGCCGTTTGCAGATTTTGATAAAGCTTCATTCACCGGGTTATTTACAAATGAGGTTACCCCTGGCCTGCCGCGAAATGATCCGAATTCCGTGATCATCGTCAATAATTTTAAAGCGGAATGGCGTTCACTGCCGGTGGTGTCCAATAAGATACAGATCCTGGATCTTTCCGTTCCGGAGTTGAGTTGTGATATGCATTCGTCATTTCCGCTTACTACCTTAAATGAAGTTATCGAAAACAATTCGCTTCAGCTTTCTTCCGGTACCGGCGATGTTTTGTTGACCTATAAGGGCCCGATCCAAAAAAATGACAACACGAATTCTTTCCTCAACGGCAATATCTCTTTCAAAAACGGAACGATGATGTTTGTTCCCCGGAATATAGAATTGAAGAGTGTGAACGGCCTGATCAATTTTCAAAATTCCGATGTGTTTATTCAAAACCTGCAGTGCGTGGTGCTGAATAATAAGATCGTTATGAACGGTGTGGCCAAAAACCTGCTTACGCTCATCAATACGGATCCCAACCGCGTGCGGATCGACTACAATATTTATTCTCCTTCCTTAAACCTCGGATCTTTTACTTACCTCCTCAAAAAGAACCAACGGGCACCGGTAGTGGCTAAGAAAAAAAGTCCTAAAAGTTTAGGGTCGATGGCGGGGAAGATAGATAATATCCTTCAGCAAAGTTCTATACAGGTTAGCCTGAAAGCGGACCAATTGATATATAAGAATTTCCGGGCGGCGAATGCGTCGGCCGATATCAGCCTGTTGCGGGATCGCTATGTGATCAGTAATGCGGGGATGTCTGTTGCCGGCGGATCGATGGGCCTTAGTGCACAGTTAGTAAATGCAGGCGCCAACTTTCATACTGCTACTGTAAATGCAGCTTTAAATAATGTGGATGTGAAAAAGATCTTTACAGCCTTTGACAATTTCGGGCAGGATGCGATCTCCGGAAAGAACCTGGAAGGAAACTTAACTTCAAAAGTATTGGCGACTATGAATATCACCGATGCGGGTGCGGTGGTGCCTTCTTCGGTGAACGGCACGGTGGATTTTTCATTAAAGAACGGAGCACTCAATGATTTTGAACCCATAAAAAAAATGCAGCGCTTCATTTTTAAGAAAAGGGATTTCGGGAATATTCGTTTTGCCGAACTGAAAGACCGCCTGGAGATCAACAAAAGTGAAATAAAAATAAACCGGATGGAAATTCAATCCTCTGTAATGACGCTGTTCGTGGAAGGTATCTACAGTACGAAAGGTAAAACAGATCTCAGTATCCAGGTGCCGCTGAATAATATTGTGAAAAAAGCAGATGAATTCAACCTTATAAACCTCGGCACTGATAAAAAGGGGGGGCGTAGTATATTCCTGAGGGGCAGGCCGGGATCTGACGGTAATGTTGATTTTAAATTGGATCTCTTCAAAAAATTCCAGAAGGATCAAAAGAAAAACGAGGAGGCGAAAAAGACATAATTGGCCTCACCCCCAACCCCTCTCCGATAGAGAGGGGAGCCACATCCACGATCTTATTAAAAACTTCGATCCGCTATAAACTGCATTTGAAGTCCCCTCTCGGGGGATTTAGGGGGCCTTTTCCCCGTACTGCGCTTTATAGCGGGCAATGGTGTTATTGGCCTCTATCAGTTTAAGTTTCATGTCATGCAGCGCGGGCTCACCTTCCGCTAATAATGCCTCTGTCTCTTCATTACTTTTCTGCATGAGCAGGATATCCGCATCCATGACCTTGATCAATGAGTCGGCTTTTCGGAGTTTATCTTTTAAGGTGAGTAATTGCGCATCTGCGGTTTGGAGCAGGAATTTATTTTCTTTTTGAGCCGTTTCTTTGATCAGCCTTTCACTGTCTAATCTCCCCTGCACACTTTTACAATCCTTTCTCAGCCTTGCTACGGTCAGAGTTCGGATAAGCCATGCCGCTAAAAACCCGACCACGAAAGCTATCCCTGCATAAATATAAATTGACATCGGGTAAAATTAATGCATTTTATGAAATTGGGGGGTGGAGAACAGATTTCAGACAATAGATTTCAGACAACAGATTTCAGACGACAGATCTCAGACAACAGATCTCAGACGACAGATTTCAGACGACAGATTTCAGACAACAGATCTCAGACGACAGATTTCAGACGACAGATCTCAGACAACAGATTTCAGACAACAGATTTCAGACAACAGATTTCAAGTTTTAGATCATTATGGGTGTTTATTCTTTATGAAGAGCTGAAATTGTTGAATATCATTTCCCGGAAGATAACTTTTTAAATGCTTTTCCCAAACAACCGATCACGTCTGTGATCAGCATACTTTCCGGGCTTTGATCCTTTAAAGCAATTTCCGCCGCAAGGCCATGAATATACACGCCGATCAATGCGGCATGGAACGGCTTATAACCTTGTGCGAGAAAGGAACTAATGATACCGGTAAGCGCGTCGCCCGAACCGCCTTTTGCAAGGCCTGAATTGCCGGTGCTGTTGATATAGGATTTGCCGCCTATTGTGATCAACGTCTGATGGCCCTTTAGGACTAAAACAATATTGTTCGCTTCACCGATCCTTACCGCTGTTTCCCGGCGCGCTTTCTCATTTTCATGATCGCCAAACAGCCGGTCAAATTCTTTCGGATGAGGAGTAAGGATGGTTTCTGCAGGGAGGCTTTCGAAAATTGTTTTATCTGCCGAAAGGATCGTGATCGCATCTGCATCCAACAGGAAAGGAACTTTAGTTTCGGCAATGATTTTTATGACTAAGGTTTTAGCCGCATCTTCGATCCCGATCCCGGGACCGATCGCAATGGCTGAAAATTTTTGAAGGTCAATAATCTCTTCCCGCATCGCCACCATGGCTTCGGGTATCGCCACCTGAAGTATGGCCCTTTCTTCCGCCGGCAACATCACCGTGACCAGGCCCGCACCGCTGCGCAGGCAAGCCTTAGAAGCAATGACCGCAGCACCTGTTTTTCCGCGATTGCCGGCGATGAGTAATGCATGCCCGTGAGATCCTTTATGCGTATCCGCTGCACGGGGCCTAAGGAATTTGCGGATGATATTTTTGGTGAGCGCTTTGATCGGGTAAATTTAACGCTTTTACAGAAAGGCGGCGGGCCGACGATGGTCCTAAGAAGTTCAGAAAAGAACATTTAAGATTGAAATAGGTAAATTTGCATCATGGAAACAGCTTTACCCTCAACATCGCAGCCGAATAACGCCAATGAAACCATTAGCAGCTTTTTCGGAACATCATTGGGCCAGTACTACCTAACTATCAAATCGGGGGATCTCGATTTCAACGGAGAAGGATATGTAAGTATAAAAGGAAGTGACCTTTCTTTCTTTAATGATAAGATGGAAAGCATTTATTCCATTCCTGTCAACACGGTAATTTCTGCAAATACCCAAGGACAAAACCAGGACGATATTACGATGACGTTTGAGAAGGAAGTTTATATTAATGCGGAAAGGTGAGGTAGGGGTCTTTGTATTCAGCTTCAGTAATAGATTAAAAAGTTTAGGTTTCAATATATAGTATAAATTAGTTTTGAGTAAAAATTTCCTAGTAATTCCCCAAACATTAATTAATAATTTTTTTTATAGTATTCTTACTATTATAAAAATATATTTTATCAGGCATAATAATTGAAAAATTATCTTTAGAATTTTATAAATTTTAAAAACTTTATTATGTCATCAGGTGAAAACTTCAGTGTTGAAAAAAATGAAACTGAACAACAAAGAATACCACTTTCTTTTGTAAGGCGTGACTTTTTAAAATTTGGTGGAGCTGCGGCTGCAGCTATTTTTTTTGGCTCCTCGGGATGTAAGATTCACAATAAGGTAGCAGGCAGATATAATCCCGGCAAAGGCGATTTTTCGGTACTTAATTATGCATATGCGCTGGAGCAAATGGAAGCTGCATTTTACGAGAAAGCAGTATCAGGTTTTTATACCGGTGCAACTGAAATGGAAAAAGATTTTTTAACAGACATTCGAAACGATGAAATTGCCCACCGTGAATTTTTCCGTAATGTGCTTTTTCTGAAAAAACTTCCAAAACTTGAATTTGATTTTTCATCTGTAAATTTTAATGACAGGTCAAGTGTGTTAAACACGGCAAAAGAACTTGAAGATACAGGTGTTTCGGCCTATAACGGAGCCGGCAAGTTGCTGGATGTACGGCTTTTTTTAAAAGAAGCCGGCAAAATTGTTTCTGTGGAAGCACGCCACGCGGCAACAATAAGAAATATGATTAGCTACGGAGATTTTGCGGGCGATGATGTTATAGATGCAGATGGTTTGGATGTTGTTCAAACTCCGGCGCAGGTACTTGCTAAAGCAGACAAATATTTTAAAACAAAAATTACAGTACAATATTTACCAACCACATAATTAAAAATCATGGATATTTCAAAAATTATACAGGAAGTAGAAAATGTTGATCCTGAAGTGTACGATAGAATTGATCAAAGAAGAAATGTTATAAAGAATTTTATGAACTTCAGTTCTAAAATTGCCATTGCTGCTGTACCTATAGCATTAGGTACTATGTTCAATAAAGCTTATGCAGGGAGCAATGTATCAGGTAAAATTATGGATGTATTGAATTTTGCGCTTTCGTTGGAACATCTTGAGTATAGGTTTTACGAAACTGCTTTAAGCAACGCTGATTTTATTCCTAAAAAAGATAATATTAATGTTATACGTGATCATGAAAAGGCACATGTAAGATTTTTACAACAAACTATTACTGCTGCAAACGGCACTCCGGTTGCAGAAGCTAAATATGATTTTACAGCTAAAGGTTTATATCCAAATGTATTTACTGATTACGCACAATTTTTAAGTGTTGCCCAGGCATTTGAAGATACGGGTGTTGCCGCATATAAAGGGCAGGCAGGCCGTTTGAAACCAAACAATGATTTACTCGAAGCTGCGCTGAGGATTCATTCCGTAGAAGCGAGGCATTCCGCACACATACGTTTTGCAAGGAGAATGAATGGATTTGATACTACAGTTAAACCTTGGATAATAGGCAATGATAATACAAAGGGAACCGCATTGGCACCTATTTATAAAAGAGAAGCAAAGCATCGCAAATTAATTTTCAATATAAATAATATCGGTGGTTATAAAACCGGCAATGCAGGTACATCAAGTTTTGATCAACAACTTCACATGAACGAAGTGCTTGATATTTTGAAACCATTTATGGCATAATATAGAGTAGTGTTACAACCCGGCAATGCTAAGAAAATGAACCAACCATTTTGGGTATCAAATTCATTAGCCTTGTAAAGGCTGTCTAATTCTTTGTGCCGGGATTGTGCTTTGTAAAAGAAGCCGGCAATAATAACAGGATTATTTTAAATAAAAAACTTTTTATTCATTTTAAATTATTGGCATTTGAATGATAAATGTTGTACCATCTCCCTCCTTTGTCTCCACTATTAATTCGCCGCCATGCCCCTTCGTTACAATATCATAGCTTAATGATAAACCCAGCCCGGTTCCCTCACCCGTTGGCTTGGTAGTAAAAAAAGGTTGAAAAATTTTATCCAGTACTTTTTGAGGAATGCCGTTGCCGTTGTCTTTTACGCTGATGAGAACTTTATCGCTAATCTTTTTTGTACTAACAGAAACTGTCGGTTCGTAATTAACCGCTGTCGGGGTTGAAACCGCCGACAGGGTTTTTTCGTTGACCGCATAAAAAGCATTCGTTAGTAAATTCAAAATAACCCTCCCAATATCCTGTGGAATGATATTTACTTTTTCAAGCGATGGATCAAAATCCGTTTTGATTGTTGCGTTGAAACTTTTGTCTTTTGCCCGTAATCCATGGTAGGAGAGACGTAGATACTCATCACATAATGCATTGATATCAGTTGGTTCTTTAACGCCACTGCTGCTGCGACTGTGTTGCAGCATTCCTTTTACAATGCCATCTGCACGTTTGCCATGGTGGTTTATTTTTTCAAGATTTTGTTTTACGTCTGCCGCAATGGCTTTGGCTTCTTCAATATCGCCTTTGTCTAACTCAACATTCATTTCATCTAATAACTCATTGCTTACCTCACTAAAATTATTGACAAAGTTCAGCGGGTTTTGAATTTCATGGGCAATGCCGGCAGTTAGTTCACCGAGGGAAGCCATTTTTTCGGAATGGATCAGCTGCTTTTGGGTGCTTTTTAATTCCAGTAAAGCAGTATCTGCCTTTTCTTTCTGCAAATCAGTTTCGGTTTTTGTAATTGCAACAGATTGTAGGCTTTCTGTTTTTGCCGGTTGTTTCGATAGATGATCAATATTATAATAATTGCCAAAACAATACCGGCAAACAAAATGTATATCCTTCATTTGTTTTCGGTTTCTACCCGCTTCTTTTCTTCATTTTGCAGGCGAAGCTGTTCATCCAATGACAACCTTTGAAATGCTGCAAGCCTTTATAATTTATCAGCCGTTAAACTATCCTTGACTGTAAGTGCAAGCTGCAGGTATTTATTTGTGCTGTCAGTATTCTTTTTCAGCGAATAAGCCATAGCCAGATTCTGATAGACCTTGCCAAGGTTTATTTCGCGTGCTACAAAAGAGGTAACAGCGCCAAGTGATTTTACTACAGAAAGGTTTTTGACAGCATAATATAGAATTGAATCAGCATTGTTTTTTGATTGGTAGTGATTGATAAGGCTCTCGTAGGTGCCTGCGACGACCGTAAAGTTTCCCTCAATTTTTGAATGTTGAAGTGACTTTTGATAATAAGAAAGTGCTAAGGAGTCAAATCCTTTTTGCCGGTAAATATCTCCCATGCAGGACCAGATATAGGCAAGATATTTTGTAACGCCTCCACGTGTGCCATAAAATTCTCCTTCATTGGCATAAACTAATGCTGAATCGGGCTGATTCAACATTAGGTAATTAGTAGCCAAAACCATATCGCCGACTGTAACACGAAAGTCATTGCCGATTTCTTTACCAATTCTTCTTCCTTCTTTGAAGTAATGCAGGCTCTCCGGGCAGCCTGTTTGCAATTTTAAGTGGCCGTACATGTGATTAAGCATGGACAAAGTAATTTGACGGCTTTTACCGGGAGTATTAAAAGGGGTTAGTTCCCAGGTAGCTTCATCCTTACTCTTTTCTGCTATTTGTATGGCCTCTGTCAGATTGGTTAATGCTTCGCTGAAACGACCAAGATATATTTGTTGATAACCCAATTGCCCTTTTAAATAGGATTGTTCAATCTTACGGTTATATTTTTTTGCTAAGTCATACCGAAACTGCGCATAATGTAATGCTGAGTCCCGGTTCGTTTCTTCGTAGAAAGTATAGATGGACCTGGAAACTTTAAATTTCACTGAATCATTGGCGGCTTTCTGAAAAGCAATTAGTAAACTGTCAGGCAGTATTTGCTGAGCCTTCACGCCATAGAGAAGTGATACAAATAAAATTATGATGATACAGTGCTTCATTTTTTATAAAGAATCCGGTATTTGAATCATAAACTTACCTTCCATCTCCTTCTTTACTCTCCACTTTTATTTCACCGGCATGGGCTTTTACATTATTATAACTGAGTGATAAACTTATTCCTGTTCCCTGGCCCTGAAGCTGAAAGCTAACTACAGCCGAAGATAACAACGTCCGGCTTTGCTATTGCCCAACCCCATTTTGTCTTTGGTTGTTTCTGTCAGTCATTTATGGTCTTATTATTTTTAAGTTTTAGTTTCCAATTGAACTTCGATTCTTTTCCGTCATCAGGGGAAATTGTCCCTGATATCTCATTTAGATTTAATTCAATTTCCAAAGAGTGGTCTGGGTTGATGTATTACCGGTTTAGACGACAGAAAAGAAAAAAACTGTTGTGAAACCGGCATTTTAAAATTTTACCGGGCAACGGGTATTGTCAAACTTATTGCTGAGGCTATTGAGGAAATCCGGTAGCAGAGCGTAAGCTCATAAGCGCCCCTCATTTGCGATGCAGGCTTCAGCTTGCTGATATTGATATCATAAGTAACACCCAACGCAAATTTATTATAATCCAGCTTTACTACGGGTATTACGGCATCCTCCCAACGAAAAAAACTTCCTGCACTGATGCTTACTCTTTTTTCCTCATCAGCCTGCATTTCCTTCAGATCATGCTTGTAGATCATGCCTCCCTGCCATTGGTTATTGCCGCCCTGTACAAATACATCCGCAAATACGGTAAGCATATCCTGCATGCCATTAGGAATATTTACGCCGGCATTTACCACGATCTTTTTATTTAGACGAAGATCATTGGTAGGGTCAAAAGTTACTTTCGGCTGAGAAAGATGAAAATAAGCTGCGCCCACATAATAATCCACCTCACCCGCCTGTGCGCTGAAACTTAATCCCGCATTCAGGTCCCAATATTTTAGCTGCTGTGTTTTAAAAGTTTGTTGCGTGGCATTTGCAGGGCTATAGGAACCGCTTACAAACTGGTCGTCGAATTTTAATTGAGAGGGATCGAAGCGTTGCTGTACCAGGCCACCTAAAACACCGATGGATAAATAGGTATGCGTTTCTTCGTTAAGGCATTTATTAAAAGCGGCCATGGGAAGGAACTGTATTCTTCCAAGTTTGGAATCGCCGGCAATATCATTAGTGATCTGCATACCAATGGAAAGAAAATCGCGTGGGGATACCGGCAGGCGTATCTCTCCGCCAAGCGCCTGTGTGAGATATGGAACGGTAACGCTTCCCCACTGGCTGCGGTAAGCGCTCACCACGCGGATATCTCCTTTAAAAAGGCCTGCGAGTGCAGGATTGCGCAGCAACGGCAATTCGTAGAACTGGGAAAAATTAATATCCTGTGCCGCGGCGATAAGCCCCGAAAAAAGAATAAGGTATGAAAGGAATATTTTTTCATCTTATCTCAGCACGGTTACATTTCCTTTAAAAATATTTTTCCCTGCATTATCACAAACTACTTCTGCTGTATATACAAATACATCCGGCGGGCCTTTAACGCCGCGAATTTTACCATCCCAACCGTAAATCGGATTATTAGGAGAGAAATTCGTCTTTTCAAATATCAGTTCGCCCCAGCGGTTAAAGATGCGCAGGTAATTTATTGCAGTTATCCCTTTACCGCGGATCAAAAAAATATCATTGATACCGTCGCCATCCGGTGTAAAAGCATCCGGAATAAATACCTGTGAGTTGGGACAGAAAGTATGTATGCGCAACAGGCCTTTTACGCTGCAGCCATAAATATTCCTCGCGGTAAGTTCATAAGTGATATCCTTGATTATCGTAGATACCGGGTTTTCGCAGCGGTTGCAGCTTAGGTATGTGGCCGGTGACCATAGCCAGGAAACGATCGGGCCGTTAGTGATCACCGGGGTAAGCGTTTGCTGTGCGCCGGTAGGGAGGGTAAGGTCTGCTCCCAATGATAATGTTGGTTTTGGCCAAACAGTTAATGTTATATCTGCAGTATCCGTAAAGCAATTGGCACCGTCATATCCTATTACCGTATAAGCCGTAGTGGCCGCCGGTGATGCATTAGGGTTGGCAATCGTTGTGCTGCTCAGTCCCGTGGCGGGAGACCATAAATAAGTGGCCGCGCCGGAAGCAAGCAGGCCGGTAGAATCACCCCGGCAGATCGTATCGCCTGTAGCACGCATGCGGAATGGCTGCATCACTCTTATGTGAACCGTATCTGTCCCGGGGCAATTAAAATTATCTATGCCGGTAACTATATAGGTCATATTTCCAAAAGGCGTGGCTATTGGATTTGGGCAAACGCTGCAACTCAGTCCAAGCGCGGGTGACCAGGTGTAAGTTGCTGCACCGCCCGCCGTAAGCGTTGTGCTGCCGCCACGGCATATTGTGGTGGAGGGCGAGGTACTTACCGTGATCTGGGGATTTGCATATACCGGAATGTTTTGGTGCATGCTGTCTATACAGCCGTTGTTGCTTGTGGCTATTAAACGCACATCATACACGCCGGCTGCTGCATAGACATGTGTGGGACTTGTTGCTGTAGAATATGTTCCGTCGCCAAAGCTCCAATTGTAAGTAAGGCTACCGGGCGTTATCGAAGAATTGTTCGTAAAGATCGTACTGTTACCACGTAGACATTGTGCCGTAGATGAAGGCGTAAAAGTTACCACCGGCTTTTCATATACGGTGACGGTATGCGTTTCCGTATCCGTACAGCCTGATGGAGATGTGGCCGTAAGGGTGACGGTATAAATGCCTGCTGCTGTATAACTATGTGTTGGGTTTTGTTGATTGGAAAAAATATTATCTCCGAAATCCCAATACCAGGTGAGTGGCTGCGCAGCTAAAGAGGTGTTGTTGGTAAAAGAAAAACTATTGTTTACCGCACATTGTGCCGGTTGTGGTACGGTAAATAAAGCGACAGGGAGGGGAGTTACATTTATTTGGAAGCTGCTGCTGTCCTTACATCCTGCAGGTGTGGTTACCACCAGCTTTACCGTATAATTGCCGGGTATTGTATATTGATGCGTAGGTGCAGCCAGTGTAGAAGTACCGCCATCGCCGAATGTCCATGCATAACTTAGCGGGCTTACTGTAGCTGTAGTGTTATTACTGAAAACAAAACTGTTATTCGTGATGCATTGTACGCCGCTATTCGGTGCAAAGGAGACCGTTGGTTTTTCCAGCACATTCACTGTTACGGTCTTTATCCGGATACAACCCAGGTTGCTCGTAGCAGTAAGCGTAACTATATAGCTGCCGGCATTTGTATAAACATGTGTAGGGTTTAATAAAGCGGATGTGCCGCCATCACCGAAATCCCAGCTAAGCGTATAGGTTCCTCCTGCAATGGAAGAAGCATTTTGGAAAACAAAGCTGTTCTGCCCAATACATTGGCTTAAATTATTAACGGAAAAATCTGTAACCGGCACAGGATTCATAAATACTTCCACCGTATCGTTGGCTGTGCAACCGTTAGCAGCAGTTACCAACAACGCGTAACTGATATTTAGTGTTGGCGTAAACGTTGGGTTCGGTGATTGTGAATTGGATAAGGAAGTTGCAGGTGTCCATTGATACGTATTACCCGTAATACCCGGGCTACCGATGCTGATAGTAGTTGCCGGGCAAATATTATGATCGGGACCCGCAATTGCTGCAGGCTCCGACATCACTGTTACTACAGATGAAATACTGTCCTTACAACCTGCAGGCGTTGATACCACCAGCTTTACGGTATATGTTCCTGCTGCGGCATATTGATGTGATGGTGTGGGAACCGAAGAACTGCCACCGTCACCGAAATCCCATGCATAGCTAAGTGGACTTACGGTAGCCGTAGTGCCGTTGCTGAAAATAAAATTATTATTGCTGAAGCATTGAGAAGTATTGTTCGGAGAAAAAGATACCGTTGGTTTTTCTAACACCTGTACATTAAGTGTCATGGTATCCTTACAGCCATTATTGCTGGTAGCGATCAGTCTTACCGGGTAAGTGCCGGGAAGCAGGTATTGATGCGACGGGCTTGTTGCCGTTGACGTGCCGCCGTCGCCGAAGTTCCACTCCAGTGCATAAGTTCCGGAAGCAAGCGTAGTCCCGTTTTGGAAGATAAAATTATTTTGCACAATGCATTGACTGAGATTATTTACGGAGAAATCCGCAACCGGCATCGGGTTTACGCTCACGGGATAAGAAACACTATCCTTGCAACCTGCAGGCGTTGATACAACTAATTTTACGGTATACGTTCCTGCCGCTGCATATTGATGAGTGGGTGTTGCAAGTGTTGATGTGCCGCCGTCACCGAATGTCCAGGCATGAGTAAGCGGGCTTACAGATGCCGTACTGTTGTTGCTGAAGCTGAAATTATTTCCTGCCAGGCATTGAGAAGCATTTGCAGCCGCTGAAACTACGGTTGGTTTCGGTAAAACATTTACCGTCATTGTCTTCACATTAATGCAACCAATGTTGCCGGTCGCAGTAAGTGTCACGGTATATGTGCCTGCTGCTGCGTAAACATGTGTTGGCGATAAAGAAGTTGATGTGCCGCCATCACCAAAATCCAGGCAAGGGTATAGGTGCCGGCGGAAATGGAAGAAGCATTTTGGAAAACAAAACTGTTCTGCCCGATGCATTGATTGAGGTTATTCACTGTAAAATCGGAAACCGGCATTGGGCTCACAATGACAGGATAAGAAACGCTGTCTTTACACCCGGCAGGCGTACTAACCACAAGCTTCACGGTATAGGTTCCTGCTGCTGTATATTGGTGTGTTGGTGTTGCAAGTATTGATGTGCCGCCGTCACCGAATGACCATGCATAAGTAAGCGGGCCCACAGACGCCGTGCTGCCGTTGCTGAAGCTGAAATTATTTCCTGCCAGGCATTGCGAAGCATTTGCAGCGGCTGAAACCACGGTAGGATTCGGCAATACATTTACCGCCATTGTCTTCACATTAATGCACCCAATGTTGCTGGTCGCAGTAAGTGTCACGGTATATGATCCTGCTGTTGCGTAAACATGTGTCGGCGATAAAGAAGTTGATGTGCCGCCATCACCAAAATCCCAGGAAAGGGTATAGGTGCCGGCGGAAATGGAAGAAGCATTTTGGAAAACAAAGCTGTTCTGCGCAATGCATTGGGCCATATTATTTACCGTAAAGTCCGTAACCGGTACGGGGTTCATCAATACTTGGGTCGTATCCTTGGCCGTACAGCCGTTGGTACCGGTAACGGTAAGAATATAGGTCATCGACTGTGTAGCCGTGCTCGTAGGATTTGCAGCTTGGGCGTTCGATAAATAAGTTGCAGGTGACCATTGATAGGTGGCTCCTGCTATAGCTGCAGTGCCTATCTGGACCGAGCCGCCCGGGCAAATATTTACCGGAGGGCCGGCATCTGCTACAGGTAACGGAGAATTCACGGTCACATCCAGGGTATCGCGACATGTACTCCCGTTGAAAGGGATCAGTTCCAGGTGAAGGATAACACCATTGGGCGGCGGCGGATTTAGTATCAATGTAGAAGATGTACCTAAAACAGTTGTATAATTCTGATTATACCAGTTATACGTTTGAAAATCGCCCGGCCCGGTAAAGGTCACGCTATTGGCAGGAGTACATTGATATTGCGAGATCACAGGTTGGCTGCATGGCCCTACGTCGAGATAGCCATAGCCGAAATGCGCACCCAGCGTACAATCCGCTGTTGTGAACTCGATATACATGGTTTGGCCGGGATAACCACTCAGGTTTACGAATACTCGTGTCCAAGCCTTGCATTTTACATTAGCATCTACGGTTGAATTATAAAATCCCGGTAAGGAGCCCGCTGCAACATAGAGAAAATCTGCGCATTGCACAACAGTATTGGTAGCAGCATTAATTACACGGGCGATCAATCGTGGCTTCTGGTCCGGTGTATGTCCGCTGTTAGGATTTTCCAGGACCACTGCGTATTGAAAGCTTACAGAATAATCTAATGCATTTGTGGGCACCGTAAGGATATAGCGTACTTTTTCGGCAGAATCATTTACGCGGTCATTGCCCAGTTTTATGGCACGCCCGCTGCCATCCGGCGGATTTATCGGGAAGTTCCCGTAAGGATCCATCGCAGAAGGCGTAGTAGCCGTGATCATAGTATGCCTGCCGTTCACCGGCGTATTTACCGGCGGTGAATTATTGAACCACGTGAAGGTATTCAACCCCGCTACAGTGGTTACCCTGCCGGTATAGCAATACCAGTTTGCAAAATTCCCGAACTCGAAATCAATATTGGGTGGACAGGTACTTGCTAATGTAGCCCTTGCTGCTGCTGCATTTGAAGCCACATTATACATGATCTCGGGGATAGCTCGTTTTTGAGTTGATACAGGCCGATAGGCATCCATGTAACGTTCTGCCTGTCTTTGATAAGATTCTTTTATGAAGCGGCCGACAGTATCGATCATGATCCAGCGGTCAGAAAAAACAACGGCATTATCTTCTATAAAATCTGATGCATATTTGTATTGCGGCGCGATCACCTCATTTCCGGCGGCATTGATAAAGCCCCATTTATGATGCAGGCTTACTGCTGCAAATCCCTCATGATATGGCCGGATGCTGTCGTATTTTTTTTGAGAAGCTTTTTGTGTAAAAGGAATTACTGTTCGCGGCATTTGGGCTGCAGAGCAAAAAGATAAGAAGAGACAATAAAACAAAATACCCGGGAGTAAATAGTGTTTCATATATATTGGTATAGTACGGCGGGAATCCGCAGTGCTGTTGATTTGTACAAGATACATAAAAAATCAGAATCTCAACACTGCAATATCCCCACAGGGCAACGTATGAGAGCTACCTTTTAGTATAACGTATGACTATGACTTATCAAAATTTTCGAACCAACAAATCCATAAAATTATGGATTTGAGTCGGTTGCTTATAGTTTTGAAAGGTATTTAGCTTTCAGAAAAGAAGGCCTCGCAGGATGTAGCACGCAAGGCCGTGACGGTGCGGGAGCAGGTGAGGGGGAAAAACGGGCGCAGGTAATGAATAGGAAGTGAGCGGGGAGTTTCGGATTATTTGGACGAGTGTTTTTATTTTATATTCGCAGTAACTCCCGCTCTCGCACAGATACGAACCAAGGGGAGCATTTATAAATTTGACTTTTAGTTGCTAACTTCAACTTTATTTTTCAAATGGGCATATGTTCCGGGCCGGATGTTCAATGTTTCCTTACTTCGCAAATGCACAATGGTCCACTTCTTAAAGGAATTTTTAAATTTGACAATCAATATGAAAAAATTATTTTTTGTACTTTTTGGTCTTCTTTTATCTTTTCAATTCTATGCTCAAACATTAAGTACCTTCAAGTCAAAAGCAGGCAAAATATTTATTTCTTGTGACGTTGAGAATTTAATAACGATGTTTAAAATGTCAGATTCGGTTTGGGAAAATAAAATTGTAGAACTTGGTGGACAAGAACGGGAATTAGCAAACGATGGGATAAGCTATACATTCATTCCGCACTCGATGGTATCAAGATAAATAAACCATCCTATCCTGTGGTGGCCGAGGCCCGGTCTGCGACCCGCCGACCAAACTAAAAGGGAATAATTAACTTTAATTCATGAATTATCCCTTCCCTGAAAATTGGCCGCAATTTTTCACTGCCACTATGCATGGTTGGAAGCATCTTTTAGAAGAGGACCGATACAAAAATATTATCATTGGCAGTCTGCGATTTTTAAAAGAGCAAAGCCGGATCAAACTCAACGCGTATGTTATTATGAGCAACCATGTTCATTTTATATGGCAGGCACTCTACGGTCATGATCTTAGGGATGTGCAGGCAAGCTTTGCAAAGCATACATCAAAGGAATTTTTAAAATTACTGTCTGCTGAAAAAGCGCTGAAAAAATATGAGGTAGATGCTGCAGACCGCCAGCATGCATTTTGGAAAAGAAATCCGTTGGGAACAGAGTTGTTTACACCTGCCGTGTTTTATCAAAAATTAGATTATATTCATAATAACCCTGTTCGTGCGGGGCTGTGTAAATACGCGGAAGAGTATAATTATTCGTCGGCATTATATTGTCACACAGGGAAAGATGAAACGGGCTTATTGGAACATTGGGCAGCGTAGAGAAAGTTTCGGTTCATTACATTCTATAAATTGGGGTGGCCGGGCTTCGTGGTTCGCCGCGGGTCGCAGACCGGGCGGCGGCGTTCGCAACGACAGGGAAATTTATTACTCGAGGGTTACCAATAAAGGCGAAAAATTTTTTTAGTATGAAAACAAAAATGATAAACGTGTTAGCATTATTTTATTTATCCATGAATTCATATGCCCAACAAGTTTCTTTATCTACAGATTTGGGTATAGCCGTGGCTAAAACCGAAGATTATAAAACAAATATGTTAATGAGAAATACCTCATTAAACTATGAATTTTTTAGCAATTCAAAGAAGAAAATAGCCGTGAATATTGGTACAGCATTAAAAACTTTCGCAGCCAGAATCGACAATAGTATTTATTCTACTAGGTCAGCTCTTTCCGTTCATGCCGCGTTTAAGCCATACTTCAAAGTCACGGAAATCAGTAAAATATTTGTTCAATTTGGAACCTATTATAATTACATGTTTAAAGAGATTTTGGAGTTGAAAAATCCGCAACAAAAAATAACAAAACATAATTTAGGACAAAATATTGGCTTAATTTCTGGCGTCGGTCTTCATTCAAATATTTCTACTAAATTTATAATTGAAGCATCATTAGAAAGCGGTGGAGATATTCTGTCAAATTATACAGCTGGAAATAATTTTACTTCACAAGCTAATTATTCCTTCAAAATTGCATTCTGTTATTCTTTATAAAAAAATCTTCTTGGTTGGTCTCTTGCTTTTTCGCCGAGGCCCGGTCTGCGACCCGCCGACCAAACTAAAAGGAAATAATGCGAAAAATTATATTGCATACCAAATTAAAGCCTGCTTTATTAACTTTAATTCATGAATTATCCCTTCCCTGATGTGGCCACCATTTTTCACTGCCACTATGCATGGTTGGAAGCATCTTTTAAAGGAGGATAGATTCAAAAATATTATCATTGACAGTTTGTGATTTTTAAAAGAAGAAAGCCGGATCAAACTCAATGCGTATGTTATTATGAGCAACCATGTTCATTTTATTTGGCAGGCACTCTACGGTCATGATCTCAAAGATGTGCAGGCAAGCTTTGCAAAGCATACATCAAAGGAATTTTTAAAATTACTGTCTGCTGAAAAAGCGCTGAAAAAATATGAGGTAGATGCTGCAGACCGCCAGCATGCATTTTGGAAAAGAAATCCGTTGGGAACAGAGTTGTTTACACCTGCCGTGTTTTATCAAAAATTAGATTATATTCATAATAACCCTGTTCGTGCGGGGCTGTGTAAATACGCGGAAGAGTATAATTATTCGTCGGCATTATATTGTCACACAGGGAAAGATGAAACGGGCTTATTGGAACATTGGGCAGCGTAGAGAAAGTTTCGGTTCATTACATTCTATAAATTGGGGTGGCCGGGCTTCGTGGTTCGCCGCGGGTCGCAGACCGGGCGGCGGCGTTCGCATCGTTAGGGGAATTAATTATATTTGAAGGTTACCAACAAAGGCGGAAAACAACGATGTAGAAGTTATAATTTTTTCTGCCTTACTTGTACCATTTTTTAAGCAATTTAATCACTAAAATACTGATGAACAATTCCTTCGTAATATTTTCTACATATAATTCTGGTCTTAGTTGGTAAGATTTACTTCTACGGTATTGGTAATGGCTTCCACGCCATACGGCGCTGCCGAAAGTTTTCACTGAAAAAGGGGGGCCAATTAAAACGCTAAAGTAAGAAATTAGTTTATTTATTGATGTGTTGGTCTTAGGTTCTTTTTCTGACCGGCCAACTGCTGCTACTGATTCTTTCGCTGTGCAAAGCCCGGTGTTATATTCTTTGTACCGCTAAGTAAAAAATGTACCTTCATACGATATGATCGCAGGCTTAAAAATATGTAAACTCTTCCCTGTTATTTTCGGGATGCTTGTGTCAAATGTTTTTGCACAAACTCCGGCAGCAAATTCTTTTGCAGCTAATATTTATTTAACAGCAGTGAAAGAAAAACCTGTGCCGGATATTTTCGACAGCCTTATTTTGGGAAAATACGGCCTGGGAAGGGTTGCTTATGATTATGCCATGCTGGGGTATAACAGTCTTAAACAAAAAGGATTACTTTCCGATAATTCCCTGCTCACGATCATAGATTTTTCCCTGAGTTCTGCGAAAAAAAGATTGTTTGTATTGGACCTGAAAAAATACAAACTCCTTTTTGTGACCTATGCCGCGCACGGCAGGAATACCGGGACGTCTCATGCGTTGCATTTTTCCAATGAGCCCGAAAGCTTCAAAAGCAGTGTGGGTTTTTATCTTACGATGGGCACTTATACCGGCCAACACGGCTACTCCCTGAAACTGCGCGGGTATGAGGCGGGCTTTAATGATAATGCAGAGGAACGGGCGATCGTAATGCACAGTGCCGAATATGTGAGCGAGGCGTTGATCAAACAACAGGGATACATCGGTCGCAGCCTGGGTTGCCCTGCTCTTTCACCGGATATCTACAAACAGGTTATCGCAAAGATTCAAAATAAAACCTGCCTGTTTGTTTACGGCAACGACGGCAATTATATTGGAAATTCCAAATTGCTTAAGCAACGTATTACATTAAAGAAGAACGGGTAACTGATCGATCCTGCTTTCTTTTGCACATTGATATACTGCCCGGGTATTTTCTTTTTCTTTGCAGGCTAATGTCTCTCTACATCACATCGCTCAACAGCGGCAGTAACGGAAATTGTTATTACATCGGTAATGATACCGACGCCGTGCTCGTAGACGCCGGGTTATCCTGTCGCGAAACCGAAAGGCGCATGCAACGGCTGGAACTCTGCATGAAAAAACTAAGGGCCATTTTTGTATCGCATGAACATACGGATCATGTTCGTGGCCTGGCCGGGCTCGCGGGCAAATATGCGCTGCCGGTGTATGTCACGGATGCTACCCGCGCGGGCTGTTATCACCTTAAACCCGAATCTGCTGTGGGTTTCCGTACACAGGTGCCGGTTACGATAGGAAGCCTTACTGTTACACCCTTCCGTAAATTTCATGATGCCGCAGATCCCCACAGTTTTATCATCAGCTCTGCCGGGATCACCATCGGGGTTTTTACCGACCTCGGAAGACCCTGTGAAGAATTGACGAGGCATTTCAAAAAATGCCATGCTGCTTTCCTGGAATCAAACTATGATGAAACGATGCTCGAAAATGGGCGCTACCCGCTTTTCCTGAAGAACAGGATCCGCGGCGGCCTGGGGCATCTCAGCAACAAACAGGCACTGGATGTTTTCCTGGCGCATCGTTCCCCGTTCATGAGTCATTTGTTGCTGGCACATTTATCTGCAGACAACAATTGCCCGGAGCTCGTACAAAAATTATTTTCCGATCATGCGGGGAAAATAAATGTGTCTGTTGCTTCCCGGTATATGGAATCCCCGGTGTATACCTTATCTGTATCGCCCGCCGCTGCATCAAGAGTACTGCCTCCCCGCGCTGTACAGGCGGTGTTGTTTTGAAAAGATCAGCTTAGAGTTCATCCAGCATCTTAACCACCCCTTCATTTTTTAAAATAAGGTAACCCAGGCGATCATTACTGATACCTTCCTTTAGCCTGTAACTGAAACTGAGCTGATCATCTGTTACTGAAGTTTCAAAATAGCTGAAGCTGATATTCGGATATTTTTTCAGTTCATCACCTATTTCATACAGGTGTGTGGACAGGATAAATGCCGCATTTTTAATTTTTACCAAACCTTCTATCACAGCACTGCTGCATTTCATAGCATCCTGCACATTGGTGCCTTTAAACAACTCGTCTATGAGGATCAGCCATTTTCTGCCATCACTTATTTTTAAGAGTGTGGCCTTAATACGTTGCACCTCGTTGAAAAAATAACTTTCTCCTTTGGCGATATTATCAATCACGTTGATGTTGCTGAGCAGGCCGTCGAAATAAGACAGGCTCATCTCCTTTGCGGGCACTCCCATACCGGTATGAGCGAGGTACACTGCTGCACCGCATGATTTTATGAAAGTACTTTTCCCGGCCATATTCGCGCCGGTAAGGAAAAGGAAATTACGGTTTTCGGTTAAGGCCACATCATAGGAGACCGGGTCATTCAGCAGGAGATGGTACAGGCCCTTCACTTCGATGCGCGGCTGATCAGTATCATGAAATTCCGGCATGGTCAGCCCGAATTTTTCTGTTGTTACCGCCATCCCGTACCATGCATCCATCTTGCCGAAAATAGAAAGCAGTGCAGAAATATTCAACTTGTATTTGTACAGGATAAAATGAGCCAACTCCAGCATTTCCGCGGGCTGCAGATCGGAAGCCCTGTCACGAGCCGATATGATCTTTAATTCCGCTCGGCTTAATATCTTTTCGGCCTCCTCTAACAGGATCTTTAAAGGGGCCGGCGTCCCCGGTTCCAAAAAAGACCGCACGGCCTGCTGCATCCCTTTAATAAAATCAAAAATATGGCGCACGGAATATTTCACCAGGGAGAAATCATGACCGTGCAACAGTTTGTAAGAGAATGCAGCTACCGAAGAAGGCCGGGGCGGTATCGGATCAATATTGGAATCGTAAAATCTTTCCAACATCATCACCGTACCGTTTGAAATGATGAGGGGCCATTCGGCTTTTTTTTGTATGATCAACCTTATTATTTCCTGCACCGCTTTAATAGCAGCCACATCGGGCAGGGGCCGGGCCAGGAGTTTACGGAGTTGCTCCTTGCCCCGGCCGGTGAGGGTTCCGTTTATTTTGTTGAAAACAGAAAACTCATCCTCACGGTCAAATATAACGAGGTCTGTAAGTGTTGTTTTATCTGTCTCCATAATTTTTAATATCTGCTAAAAATGCGAACAGTGATACGTTGCCCTGTTCTACCGGTTAAATAACAGTCTTTCGCCCGGTTGAGATGCATTCACCGTGCCGTTTTCATAAACGATATTTCCGTTTACCATGGTTTGTATGATCGCAGCGGGGAAGGTAAAATCTTCCAACGGGCTCCAGCCGCATTTGTACAAAATGTTTTCCGGGGAAACCGTAGTGGATCTATTCAGGTCTGTCATTACGAGGTCTGCATAATACCCTTCGCGTAAATAGCCCCTGTCCCTTATTTGAAAACAATCAGCAACGGCATGACTCATTTTTTCCGCAATTTTTTCGGGGCTAATGAGACCCTGCTTAGCGTAGTTTAGCATGAGTAACAAAGAGTGTTGTACCAGCGGAAGGCCTGCATGCGCATGTTCGTACGGGGGCTCTTTTTCGCGGAGCAGGTGAGGAGCATGATCGGTAGCGATCACATCCAGGCGGTCATCGAGTAAAGCTTTCCATAATGCTGTTTTATTCAGCGGTTCCTTTATGGCAGGGTTGCATTTTATTTGGTAGCCCAGGCGGGCATAATCATCGGCAGTAAAATGCAAATGATGCACACAGACTTCTGCGGTGATCCTTTTGTCTTTCAGTGGCATCATGTTCCCGAATAACTGCAATTCTTTTTCCGTGGAAATATGCAGGATATGCAACCTGGTATTATATTTTTTTGCCAGTTGCACGGCAGATAAGGAAGATTCATAGCAGGCTTCCGCGTTGCGAATGATGGGGTGGTCCGAAGGCGTTAATGCCGGTTTTTCCTTTTTGAGTTGTTCATAATTATTTTTTATGATGCGTTCATCTTCGCAATGAGTAGCTATGAGCACTTCGGATTCCCCGAAAATTTTTTCGAGTGTGGTATAGTTATCTACCAACATATTCCCGGTACTGCTTCCCATGAAGATCTTGAGGCCGCAGATCTTTTCTTTCCATAGGTTTACTTTAAGTGCCTCCGCTGCATTACTGTTGCTCACTCCCATAAAAAAGGAATAGTTTGCTGCGGAATTTCGCGATGCAACAGCATACTTTTCTTCCAGCAGGGGAAGAGTAAGGGCATTTGGAACAGTATTGGGCATTTCCATGAAAGAGGTAATCCCCCCTGCCACCGCGGCTTTGCTCTCCGAGGCGATATCCGCCTTATGGGTAAGCCCGGGTTCGCGAAAATGCACCTGGTCATCTATCACACCCGGGAACAGATGCATATTTTCTCCGTTGATCTCTTTTACGTTTCCTTTTTCTGATATAAATGGGGCGATCTTTTCAATGCGTTGACCTTTTACCAACAAATCCCTGCATTCAATTTTTCCTTCATTTACGAGAAGTATGTTCTTAAAAAGATACTTTTGCATCGGTTAAATGTTAGATTCACATCAGAAAAATACCAAGCTAATGCAAATTATCAAATGCTTTATCAAACTGTTTGTTTTTGTTTGCCCGATGAGTGCGATTGCACAATCCACGTACCTGACCCAGGGCACTAAAGACGAACGTTTTATTGATCGCCTGGAAATAAAGCAACAGGTAAATACAGATCTTAATTTTTCCACACTTCGCCCGTTCAACCGGAGACATATTGTGCGTGAGGCAGAGTTTCTGGACAGTGCGCGTATGGGCTATAAAGATTCAACGGGCGTGGATAAATACCGGATGTGGACCGACCTCGGCCTTACTGATGTAGATATGTATAACCTGAAGAGCCTGTTGATGAATAACAGTGAGTGGGTGAGCGTTCCTAAAGAAGATTTTCGAAGTAAAAAACCTTTGTTCAATACCTTTTATAAAACGAAAGCCAATTTTATTGAGGTCAATAACAAAGATTTTTTCCTTGCTGTAAACCCGATGCTCCAGGTCCACCAAGCCATTGAACCGGGCTACGAGGAGGGAATATTCCTGAACTCCAGGGGTGTAAGTGTGCGCGGACTGATCGGAAAGAAGATCGGTTTTTCTTCATTCATTACAGACAACCAGGAGAGGGGGCCGCAGTTTTTTCAGCAGCAGGTGAATAGTCATTACGCAGTACCCGGTGTAGGGTTTTATAAATCTTTCAAGAAAACCGGGGTTGATTATTTTGATGCAAGGGGATACATCACCTTCAACGCAGCAAAATTTATAGACTTCCAGCTCGGGTACGATAAAAACTTTATAGGCAACGGTTACCGCAGTCTTTTCCTAAGCGATTGGGGCAACAGCTATCTTTTTGCAAAGATCAATACTAAGATCTGGAAATTGAATTACCAAAATATTTTTATGGAACTGATGCCGCAGTTTGTTCCGTCAAGGTTCGGCGGTACAAGAGATACCTTGCTCGACCGCAAATATGCAGCCATGCATCACCTCAGTATTAACGTAACCAAGTGGCTGAATGTAGGACTGTTTGAGGGTGTGATCTTCGGAAGGAAAAATCATTTTGATTTTCAATACCTGAACCCGCTCATTTTTTACAGGCATGTGGAGGGAACAGTCGGCAGCCCTGACAATGCCGTGGCGGGTCTTGATTTCAAAGCAAATGTGGCCCACCGGTTACAGTTCTACGGGCAATTCCTGTTGGATGAATTCATTCTCTCAGAGGTAAAAAATAACCCGACAAGCTGGGTAAATAAATTCGGCATACAGGCCGGTGTAAAGTACGTAGATGCGTTCGGGATCAAGAATCTTGACCTGCAGGGAGAGATGAATAGGGTTCGGCCGTTCACCTATTCCCATAATGATACAATTGCCAATTACACGCATTACAACCAGCCCTTGGCACATCCCTTGGGCGCAAATTTCCAGGAGTTCATCGGCATAGCCCATTACCAGCCGGCACCGAAGTGGACCATCAATGCCAGGGCTATTTATTATTATAAGGGATTAGATACTGCGGGACAGAATTTCGGCGGAAATATTTTTGAAGATTATCGGAGCCGTGTGAGGAATGACGGTTTCAAAGTGGGCAGCGGTGCCAAAGCCAAATGCTTTAACGGAACCCTCCTGTTCTCTTACGAATTGAAGCACAATCTTTTTATAGACGCATCGCTGCAGCAAAGGACTTTTAAAATTGAAAACATTGCCGGCCAAAGCAGTACCACACTTGTGACAGCAGGTATTCGTTTGAACATGTTTAAACGGCAATACGATTTCTGATCTTCCGAAAAAACCATTTGCTCCGGGAGACTATTCCACAGTAAGTGAAAATGTAATTGATCGTGAACTCAGCCTGTCGATCGTATTGGAATACTTGAGCGCATTATCCCGGGACAGGATGTTGCGCAGGCCATAGGTGACTTTAATTTCCGGGGTCAATACGAAAACAGGGAAATAAATATGAAAGCCGATCCCTGCTTCGGCTGCATAATCCAGTTTTTGGAGGGTGATCACCTCTTCGTTTTGTTTCTTGCCCGCATTGGCCGCCAGGTCATATTCCAACCTTCCGCCGGCCATCATAAATACCTTCAGATTTGCGATACGGTCACTGGTGAATTTTAACTGTATCGGCAGTGCCAATGTAATGCCCTGAACTTTTTTGGTGGTGATGGTATCTTCACCGCGTATCCTATCAGGCGTGCGCAGTGTATACTGAAATGCTTTTTCAGTGAAGACAAGGTTGAGCGGGTAGGTGCGGAGATCGAAGTGATTGCTCAGGCGCATATTGACAAGCCAGGCAAGGTTGATACCGGTACTGTTGATACTTTCAATGACGTTCACACTGTCAAAGAGGAGGAATTTGGGACTGTGGAGAATATTGTAATGAGAACGGTTTGCACCCAGGTTGATCCCGAAGTGAAAAGGTTTTTCATCATGATCTTCCATGTTGAGTTCATTACGCAACTGCGCATGCCCCGCCGGCGGCAGCAAAATAATTAGTATAAGAAAAAAGGTTATTTTGTTCCGCAATAGATACAGCATATTCCTAAGCTCAGGGGTTTGATTAAAGTGTTTTTAAATCCCGATACATCGAGGACCTTCGTAAAATCTTTTCCTTCCGGGAATTTCCGGATCGATTCATCCAGGTATCCGTAGGCGCAGTTGTTTTTGGAAAACAGTTTACCCAGGTTGGCTGCAACTTTATTCATATAAAATCCATACAATGCTTTTATCGGCTGCCTTTTCGGCCTGCTGAATTCCAGCACGACCAGCCTTCCTCCCGGCCGTAGAACCCGGTAGATCTCCGACAGTCCCTTTTCGAGGTATTGAAAATTCCTTACTCCGAATGCAACCGTTACGGCATCAAAGGAGTTATTGTCGAAGGGCAGCGCTGCACTATCTGCGTTCATTAATGTTATTTTGTCTTCCAGGCCGGCTGCAATTATTTTTTTTCTCCCGATCTCCAGCATGCCGTCACTGATATCAACCCCGATAATACTGCGGGGATGAAATTTCTTTTCAGCCATCAACGCTACATCAGCGGTACCGGTAGCGATATCCAACAATTGCTGCGGGGGATTTGCTGACAGGAAATCCAATGCTTTTTTCCGCCATACCACATCAATACCGGCACTGAGGAACCTGTTCAAAAAATCGTAACGGGGAGCGATATCATCAAACATATCTGCTACCTGGCTCTTTTTACTTTTGCCGGACTCTTTATAAGGAACAACGATATCGTGTGCATATTCAGCCATCGCCACAAAGATAAGCCCTTTAAAATTCAGCTAAAATGCAGTGCTGAGCCATGATGCACATAATAAAGTTAAATTTACGCGGGTAAAATTTAGATAATAATGCATATAAAGAAAGCAGTGTACGTGATAAGCAGTCCGGATTTTGAAAAATGTCCCGCGCCTGACCGGCCGGAGTATGCATTCATCGGGCGGAGTAATGTAGGTAAATCCTCGCTGATCAATATGCTTTGCAATAATGAGAAGCTGGCCAAAACGTCGGGGTCGCCGGGTAAGACCCAACTCATCAATCATTTTGAAATTCTCAGCAATAACGGCGAAGAAGGCAAAAAAGCGGTGCCGGATCAACGATGGTTCCTGGTGGATCTTCCCGGCTATGGTTTTGCAAAAGTGAGTATCCGTAGCAGGAGAAAATGGGAACAAATGATAGAGAACTACCTGCGGAAAAGGGAAAGCCTGACCCAGGTTTTTGTGTTGATTGATGCCCGCCACAGCCCCCAGAAAATAGACCTTGATTTTTTGGAAAACCTGAAATTATGGGAAGTGCCGTTCAGCCTGGCCTTTACCAAATCTGATAAAGAGAATCAGCGTACGGTAAGCAAAAATGTAAAAGACTTTTTAGAAGCCATGAAAAAGACCCGGCAGTTCTTGCCGCGGCATTTTGTGACCAGCGCGGTAAAAAAATCCGGGAAGCTGAAGATCCTGAATTTTATCGGGGAGACCAATGATGACCTTCTTGCGGAGGCTGTAAAAAATAAAAAGAGCCGGCCCTAACCCGACTCCTTTCTTTTAACACATGAATCTACCTTACTGTCTTATAATGCGGTTAGTGGTCGTCTTAATAATTTTTTTAAATGAGAAGTCTTAAGGGATTAAACTGATCACGTTTTCAACAGAAGTATAAAAAGAGCCGGCCCCTAACGCCGACTCCTTTCTTTTACACATGAATCTACCTTACTCTCTTATATTAATTTTATCGGGTTGAATTTAATCTTATGTACTTCAGGGGTAAGATCATAAGGTATAGAGTTGATCAATGTTTTTACAGAAGTATAAAAAGAGCCGGCCCCTAACGCCGACTCCTTTCTTTTTACACATGAATCTACCTTACTCTCTTCTAATTCGATTGGTTAGTTAAATTTGTTTGAAGTTATTTTAGGATTAAACTGATAGCTACGGAAAAATGAAGCCGGGTATTTGATCAGTACTTTGTGCTGCTGAAGTGTTGAAAAAGAGCCGGCCCCTAACGCCGACTCCTTTCTTTTTACACATGAATCTACCTTACTGTTTTATAATTCTTTCTGTTTGTTTGTACCGGTCACTCATCATTTGAAGAACATACATTCCTTTCGGAAGTTCCTGTACATTGATCATTCCTGTTCCTCTCAGTTTTTTATCGGAAGCAATTATCCTGGCATTCGCATCAAAAAGTGTATAACTGTAATTCGCAGGAGCGGTCACGGAAATATTTTGCTGAACAAGCGTGGATACCGCGAATAGTTTATCCGAGCCGCCCGTTTTAAGTGCTACTATATTTGAATACATCGATTGATCCATTATATTGTTCGCCCTCAGGCGATAGAAAGTGATCCCGCTTTTGGAGACAGGGGCAGTAAAATTATTTACACTCCCGTTGCTTGTCATGATCATATGGAAATCAGATCCGTTGTCGGAGGCTTCCAATACCAGGGTTTCAATCTCTTCATCAGCAATAATATTCCAGGACAGGCGATGGGTATTTTTTTCAACGTTGCCCCGGAGCGCTACATTGCGGATCGGTAAAGCACCCCTGAATCCGCTGAGTGTATAAGAACCCAGGCTGCCGTAGTTGCCCGCATTATTATTACCGGTTCCGTCAAGGACGATATAATAAGTACCAATGCTTAATGTGGTATCAATGCTGATTCTCATGGTCGAGAGCGGGTTGTAAGTCCTGATGAGCGTACCTGCGCCGGTATATAACATCATCATGATGTCCAGATCGGCAGCTTCATCTGCCGGGCCAAGACTATACGGAATGGCATCAATATGTATTCCACCCGCTTCTGTGAGCGTTATTTTAAAGGCATCTTTATCTGTGGGAGTAGTGATGATACCGCTTACATTAAAGCTGATGGGGTTCAGGACGGTGGTATTCGTATTCATTGTTTCCTGATAATCATCCGGGCGGTAGGTGAAACCATTCTGCCCTGTTATGATACTCAGGTTATCCTGCGGAGCTGCACAGGTATACGGTGTTGGTCCATAGTTCCATCCGGTCATATTTTTTGTTAAACTGTTTCCCATGATCGGTGCCCAGGCTGTCGTTCCCGTGCCTGCACCGGTATGGTATGTTTCCACCAAGCCGCAAAGCGTATCATATCTCGACTGGTGAGCCAGCCCCAGTGAATGACCGCTTTCATGTGAACACCCTTCGGAAACCATTTTAGGACTGTAAGCCAGTTTATCTTCAAATACAAAACCCGGCGTATTATCTCCCCAGGTAAAGGATTCTCCGTACGCCACACCGCCCGCATTGGGAAACCATGCGCTGGTAGGGGTAACAATAATTCTGATTCGCTGAAAAGGATCGGCGGCAAAGTATTTAGTGGAGTCTGTTGTAATATTAACGCCGAATGGGCGATAATCTTCACTTACCCTGTTAAACACTTCCAGGATCTTCGCATTGTTAAACGTGCTCGGCGCTACAGTGAACGGGAGCCCGCTTTGCCAGGCACCGGATTGTACAGTTTGACCGTCAAAGTCAAGAAATACAGTCGGCAGAGGTGTTGCGGAAGAAATGCTGCTGAGATTTGGAATCTGTGCGTAAGCGTGTAGGGTTAAGCATGTCAATGCGGTAAAGCATAGCTTTTTTGTAAAGGATTTCATGGTGTGGATTTTAGGATAGTTGCGATCATATAGTTAGGTGATCAGCAGTATCTGTTATTACTTCTATAAATTACAAGGCTCTAAAATTTTAGCGGTTTCAAATTTTTTCAGAGAATATTCCCCGTTGATATTTTTAATGGTATAACCGTCTGCGTGTAAATGACTCAGGATGCGGCCGGCATATACAATGCTCTTGTCATTCCGGGTAACTTCTGATACCTGGAAAACCGTATTGTCATCTGACCGTATGATCACGGTCTGCATGTTGTCGTATTTTTTTTGACTGACCACTGTTCCCGTAAATTGAAAATCTGCTGATATCGGGACGGATACGTTTGTTCCTTCCGCATAGTTCAGCATATTAATCATCAGTGATTTGTCGAGAGAAACTGTTTGTGGGTATGCAGCAAAGCGTTCGGGGCGGCTGTCTTTTTGTGCAAATCCGGTGGCACATGAAAGAGTAAGCAACATGCATAGCATGCTTTTATTGAGCTTTTTCATTGGAATTGTTTTTTATAGATACAAGATCGATTCACTATAAGAAACGCATCCTGAAAACATTTATTGTGAAAAAGCTTTTAGCTTTTTAAAAATTTTAATATTGCCCTGTAGATAGCATCACGAGTGTGCAGGCTTCTAAAGTCTCTATTCCCTTGCTTTCAGCAAGTTCCTGCAGTTCATTATTTTCTGTGCCGGGGTTGAAAATGATCCTTTTAGGATGTAAAGCAAGGATATAATCATAATAAGGTTTTTGATTGACAGGGTTCAGGTAAAGTGTAACCGTATCAATATCATTATGGAGAGGTTGGTCTGTTATGATATCGATACCGTTGATATTCCCGGCTCTTTTGCCTACTGCAATTACCAGGTGCTGATAGGCATCCAGTTTTTTTACGGCCATATAGCTGTAACGTTGCGGATTTTGAGAAGCACCCAGGACAATTGTTTTTTTTCTCATGTTTCTTAATTTAAAAACCGGGCCCGGAGTTCAGGAGTAGGTATCATGCAGCTGTCTTTTTTTCCGAACCACCTGTAGCGGTTATTTGCAATAAATCTATATACGGCGTTACGTATAAACGGGGGTACAATAATAAAGCCATATAATAATTTCACCGGGCCGGTCAAGAGTTTGGAGACTTTTAAGGCGGCCGTTGAACTTGTATAAACTTTATCGTCTTTAACGTAAACAAAGGAGTTGAGATCATTTGCCGGCAGGTTGTGTTCTTTCAGGAGCCGTTGCCCCGTGTCCGATTGGAGGGAGGCAAACCGGAATTTTTGTTTCCGGTCGTGTTTTATCACGAATTTCACCGCACTGTTGCAGAGATTACAAACCCCGTCGAATAATATAATATGGTCCCGGTCTGTCATTGTTGTTATAGTGCGGAATTATTTTACAAGACCCCAAAAGCCCCCGGAAATGTAGGCCCTGATCAGGAACCATGTTAATACGAACCAGAAGGCAGATGCAAATACGGAAACTCCCAAAGCTTTAAAAAAAAATAAGCGGGATGTATTGTTTATGAAACGGTAATAAAAGATAGTATAATAGGTTACCTGGAAAAACATGAACATCATCAGAAATACATTTGAAGTGGTGCCCGCAATTTTACCGAAGAAAGCTGCTGCGGGAACAAATATAACCGCATAGACAAGGTTGGTGAATGCGATCATATACATACAGGCTACAAGATGTTCGGTATAATTATATCTTCCCTTATAATAACAGAGCCAAAAAACTAAACAGATCAGGGGAACCGCGATCATTGACAGGATATTGGAATATTTATTCACAAAGCGCACTGCCGTATCCCGCCTTTCATAGATCCTCGTCACGGAAGCACGGTGAACAGGGTCGGGAATTTTATTGAGTTCCGGGTGGGCAGCAGCGATGTTTGCCGGTGCGGCGGGAACGTAAAACGCACTCACGATCAGGACAAAAATTGTAGCGACCACCAGGAAAAAATTGAGCGGGGGGAAATAGCTTTTCCTTTTCCCGGAGATATATTCCCTTGGTACGCTGCCGTTTTTTACAACAAGCGCTTTGAACAGATGCAGTATGCTCTTATCGGCATGAATAAAATAATGCATGCCGTCATGAATAATATCGAGCAGGCTTAATCGCGGAAGGTTTGTTTTTTGCCCGCACTGCGGACAAAATTTACTACGTTCCGTTAGAACAGTATTACAGTTAAGACAGGCTGGTTCCATAATTATGTTGTGCTCAAATGTAAAATACTTATTTATTTAATATTTGTACAATGGCTGGTTCTAAATCCGGGTAAATAAATTTAAAACCACCGTTTATTAAGTTCTCAGGGATTACCCACCTGCTTTTTAAGATTAGTTCAGTTTCTGTTCCTATGAGTACCGCACCTATTTTAAGAAGCCACTCCGAAGCAGGAAGGCCAATTGAAATATGCAACGTTTTCCTCAGCGTGCTCATCAACGCTTCATTTGTTACGGGGTTAGGAGATGATAAATTGAAAACACCGGATAGATTTGTGTGTTCCTTTACAAATTTAATTGCACTGTAAAGATCTTCAAGGTGAATCCAACTGAATTTTTGTGTACCCTTACCCTGTTTGCCTCCCAAACCTGTCTTGGTAAGATTAACTAAGGGTTTCATTACACCACCCTCTTTCCCCAAAACTATGGCCATCCTAAAAACGATTTGTCTTGTATTGGGTAAGTCAAATGTAAAAAAAGCTTTTTCCCAACTTTGCGCAACATCCACAGAAAACCCTTTTCCTATCTCACCGTTAGTTTCCGTCATAGGCCTGTCTTCAGCATGCCGGTAAATAGTTGCTGTACCGGAGTTTACCCAAAGTTTGGGAGGGACCTTACACTTTAAGATGGCTTCTCCCAACAAATTAGTGGTTCTTGTTCTTGAATATAAAATTTCTTCTTTATTTCTTTTATTGTATCGGCAGTTGACGGATTTTCCGGCAAGATTAATAAGCATTTCAGCGTTGTTTAGACTACTAACCATTCCATCCATATCATCCCAATTGGTATGTTCAGGTTGCCTGGAAATAATGATCACTTCATAACCCTCACTGCGGAATTGTTTTGAAATATATTTTCCGATAAACCCGGTTCCACCCGCAATTACAATTTTTTTCATTTTTGTCTTTATTTTAAATGGATGATTAACTTCCCGGTCAGATATGCATAGTCATAAAGCTTTATGCCTCCCCCTGAACGTCATTAGCTTTCAGGACAACTGCTTTTTTTCGCAATGAAAAAAAAACGAAAAGGTTCAGAAAATGCATCCCCCCAAGGATAATTATGATCAATCCTATTTTGAGGCTAAGGTTTTCTATGATTTCGCGGAGATCATTTATGTTGTTGGTTATTCCCATAGTGTATATGGCATATCCAAAATTGACCAGGTAAAATCCAACCGCTAACAGGTTATTTACACTGTCTGCGAGATCCTTATTACCGTGAAATATATCAATGAGGAAAACACGCCCGTTTCTAAAAAGTTTTCCGGCTACCCAAACGGTAAGGCAAATTGTTATGATAAGATATGCGATGTAAGTGATGACAATGTTTGACATGATTATTTAATTTTAAAGTTTCAGAAAATATTGAAAATGGTATCTAAAAAAAACCATCCGGGGATGGCAATTAATTTATTTAAATATTTTAAGCACGCTTCCCATGAACCAATTCTCTTCCGCTTTGATCATCAGGTCGAGCAGCCTGTCCGCATTTCCGCCCAGCTTTTTAATCCCTTTGATCGTTTCCGTAAACTGTTTGATATCCTTATCTTTTTTATCGCCTTCAATATTTTCCAGCTGCCCAAGGAGTTTCATCATGGGATCCAACTCTCTCTTTTTTCTTTCTTTAATGATCTGAGTGGCTACTTTCCAGATATCCTTATCCGCGGTAAAATATTCTTTTCGCTCGCCGGAAACGGTTTGCCTTTCCACCAGGCCCCAGCCGATCAGGTCGCGGATGTTCATATTCACATTACCGCGGCTGATGCTGAGTTGCTCCATGATCTCATCCTGCGTAAGCGCATCGGGGCTGATGAGCAATAAGGCATGGATCTGCGCCATCGTGCGATTGATGCCCCATTGGGTACCGAATGCCCCCCAGCTGCTGATAAATTGTTGCTTTGCTTCTGTAAGTTTCATGGCCTGTTAATAAAGCAAAGTTATATAAAGTATTTGAACTTTCAGTAAAATATGAAAATAAATTTTAAGATACCAGACCGGAAAGGTTTTGTTTATAATAAGAGATTTGGAGATGAGTCGATAAGTTTTGGAGATGGGTCGATAAGATTTGGAAATGAGTCGATTTGGAGATTTGGAGATGTGTTGATAAGATTTGGAAATGAGTCGATTTGGAGATTTGGAGATGGTGTCACTATCAAATTTACTTTAAACAATAAAAAAAGACACCATTTGAAACCTGTTTTATGTTTCGGAAAAACCATCGGTAATTACAAACTGTACATCTCCAAATCTCCAAATTTTTAAATTTTCAAATCAGTAAATCTATTATACCAACATCGTAACCGGGTTCTCGATAAATCTCTTAAGGGTTTGCAGGAAAGCAGCGCCCACGGCACCGTCCACACTGCGGTGGTCGCAGCTCAGCGTAACTTTCATTACATTGGCGGTCTCAAAATTACCGTTGCGGCTCACGACCGTTTCTTTTATTTTTCCGACAGCAAGGATACAACTGTCCGGCGGATTGATGATCGCCGTAAATTCTTCAATATCCATCATGCCCAGATTAGATACTGTAAACGTATTGCCGGAAAATTCATGCGGCTGTAGTTTTTTATCCTTTGCCTTCCCGTATAATTCTTTTGTATCGGCGGCTATCTGTGATAAGGATTTTTGATCCGCGAATTTTACCACAGGCACCATCAGGCCTTCCGGTAAAGCCAGGGCAGATCCGATATGAATATGATGATTTTGACGGATAAAATCTCCGCCGTCAGTATTTGCGGCAGCCGTTATCCAACTGCTGTTCACAGCCGGGTGCAGGCGCAGTGCAGCGGCACAGGCCTTGATGATCATATCATTGAACGACACTTTTACGGGACTGATCTCATTAACAACATTTCGGGCAGCCATCGCACTGTCCATATTCATTTCCATGGTAAGGTAGAAATGGGGTGCGGTAAACATGCTTTCCCCGAGCCTGCGTGCAATGGTTTTGCGCATTTGCGTCAGCGGAATATCCGTATAAGATTCTTCCCCGGATACAGCAGGAGGAGCTGCCGTTTTATTGTTGCCGGCAACCACGGGCGCGGCTGAGGCTTTATACCCGTCTATATCTTTCTTCGTAACTCTTCCGCCGTCGCCGGTACCGTTTACTTTACTGATGTCGAGGCCTTTCTCTTCTGCCATTTTTTTGGCTAGGGGAGAAGCCTTGATACGGGAATCGGATGAGGTTTTTTCAGGATCCGTTTCAGACGGAGCATCTGTTTCCTTTTTCTCTTCGCTCTTTTTTTCTTCTGCAGCCGGTGCCGCTGAAGCTTTTGCCGGTGAGCCACCGCTCTTTTCTGCGGCTACATATGCACTCACATCTGTGCCGGCCTTACCCACAATGGCAATGACCTGGTTTATTTTTGCGGCCTTACCCGCTTCCACACCGATATATAAGAGCGTGCCTTCTTCATAACCCACCACTTCCATCGTGGCTTTGTCGGTCTCCACTTCTGCCAGCACGTCATCACTCTTTACTGTATCGCCGATCTTTTTATTCCAGGAAACGATCTTTCCTTCCGTCATGGTATCGCTGAGCAGGGGCATCCTGATATCCTTTGCACCTGCGGGCAGGGAAACTTCCCCGGTAGCCGTTGCAGTTTCAGCAGCGGGACTGTCCTCTTTTTCTGCCGGTTTTTTATCCTCTTTTTCTTCTGCTTCGGGGGCAGGGGTATCGCTATCCAATAATGATTTGTAATCTTCACCTTCTTTACCGACAATGGCAATAACCTGGTTTATTTTAGCCGCTTTTCCTTCGGGAACACCGATATATAATAAGACCCCGTCAACATACCCGTTCACTTCCATGGTTGCCTTATCTGTTTCCACTTCTGCCAGCACGTCATCGCTTTTTACTTTATCCCCTACTTTTTTATTCCATGCCACTATCTTTCCCTCCGTCATGGTATCACTCAGCAACGGCATGCGTATTACTTCTGCCATAAAATTATCTTTTGAAAAGTATGAGGTTCGAAATTAACGTAAAAAAAATAAAACCTGTTTTTACGAAAACTGCTTAATAATCCAGTTCCAGCTTTAGTCTCTCCTTCAGTTCTTTGATAAGGGGATATCTTTCGGAAAGAAGACGGTATTGTTCTTTTGCCGAAAGGGTTTTAGTGTCCTCAACGGCCCTCCCGCTCTCATTTTCTTTAATTTCCATTGCATATTTCAGGATCTTATTACTGAAATAATCCTGCAGGAATTCTATGAGCCCCGATCGTTCTGATTCAATAAACTTTTGCTGAAGGTTTCCTTCCGTAATGACGGTGAAGTTATTGCCGTCATCGATCCTCAGCGAGGCTGCTTTAAACTGTGTAACGGAAGGATGTTTTTTTCCCGCTTCAAGGCGTTGGGTATACAGGTCCCAGGCTTTTCGGAGGGTCTCATCATTCAGAGGCATCTGTGGTTGCAGGCGGTTATTTTCTTCCATGACCTTTGCACGGATCTTATCCAGTGATCCGAACCCCCCGGTTTTTTGAGGGAGTTCTTTATAGATAACCGGCGCTTTAAAATCCGGCTCGGGTAAAATTTCTTTTTCCGGCTTTATAATGAGAGAGGCAGCAGGAGGGGTATCCTTTTTGGAAATTGCATTGATCTTTTCTTCCCTGAACTTTATAATCGGCAAGGCTTTAAAAGCAACGGGCTTTACCGCATCAATTATTTTTTTTTTAGCAAGCCCATCGCCGGGTTCATTGCTCATCTCCATCGCCTGGCTAAGATAACAGAGTTTGATCAGTGCCATTTCCACGCATAATCTTTTATTGCGTGATTGTTTGTACCCCAGCGCTGCATCGTTGAGAATATTGAGCCCGGCTATTATCCACCCCGCCGGGATCGTTTGAGCAGCCAACAGGTATTTATCGCGAAAATCTTCTGCCACTTCCAGCAGCCCGGCGGCTTTTACATCCTTACTCACTAACAGGTTCCTGAAAAATTCAGTAAACCCGTCCAATACTGTATCACCTTCAAAGCCTTTTTGATTGATATCGTCAAACAGCAGCAGGGCCTCACTAAGTTTTTGGTCGGTAGTAAATTGCAGCAGCCTGAAAAAATAATCTTCATCAAGGATATTCAGGTGCTCCAGCGTGTTCGCATAATTGAGCTGCCCGCCGGTAAAGCTTACTATCTTATCCAAAATACTCAGGGCATCACGAAGGCAACCTTCGCTTTTTTGCGCGATGACATGTAATGCGGCATTCTCGGCAGTGATCTCTTCCTTTCCGCAAATTTCTTTGAGGTGTTCTACCGTATCATTTACCGTGATCCTTTTAAAATCAAATATTTGGCACCGGCTCAGTATGGTAGGGAGAATTTTATGCTTTTCGGTAGTGGCTAAAATAAAAATGGCAAAAGGCGGGGGTTCTTCCAACGTCTTCAGAAAAGCATTGAACGCCGATGGACTCAGCATATGAACTTCATCTACGATATACACTTTATAATCGCCAGCCTGCGGGGCAAACCGTACCTGCTCTACCAATGTGCGGATATCATCTACCGAATTATTACTGGCGGCATCGAGTTCATGAATATTCAGGGAGGTGCCGTTGTCAAAAGAAACACAACTGTTACAGGTATTACAGGCCTCACCGTCTGCACCGCGGGTCTCGCAATTTATGGTTTTAGCGAGGATCCTTGCGCAGGTGGTCTTACCCACGCCACGTGGCCCGCAAAATAAAAATGCATGTGCCAGTTGATTATTAATGATCGCATTTTTCAGCGTTGTCGTAATATGGGACTGGCCCACGACAGTGCTGAAATTCTGCGGACGGTACTTCCTGGCGGAAACAATAAATTTTTCCATATTATCCTCTTCTCTTTCCTTTAAATGCTGATGAACGGTGAGTGGCAAAAATACTGATTGCGGCATTCCTGCCGGGCATATAATTTACACTAAAACCGGGTGCCTTTCAAATTTTTTATCCCGGTCAAATAAATAACGGTATGTGTAGAGGCTCCGGCTTTTATAAACCTCGCCCAACCCTGCGGCAATGTTCAGCATCCTGGGGTTAAAATCGCCGATCCATTGCATCTCATATTCTGTATAAGGGCTTGCTGAAGATTGCACATATTTTCCCGTTTCCCCTATGAGGTATGCATCTACCCCTTTGCCCTGCCACTCCGGTACCACCCCGAAGACCAACCCGGTGAACTTTTTGTTTTTGCGAAACTGTTTGAGCAGTAGAAAATGAATTTTCTGCATCAAGCCGAATTTCCCGCCCAGGTATTTAAACCATTGGTTAAGATCCGGCAGGTTTACAAACAGGGCTATCGGTTCTCCGTGGTAGTATACAAATTGAATAATTTTTTCATCCATCACCGGCCTCATCTTTTTGAACATCAACAACACCTGCTCTACACTCATTTGTTTTAGCCCCCCGTGGCCGGCCCATGCTTTATTATATACAGTAACAAAATCATTTGCGTATTTTTCGAGGTTGTTTTTCCGCAGGTGCTCCGAAGAAAATCCTTTATCTGCCGCTAAGGCATCATGCCGATCCCAAACTTTCTTTTCAAAAGGTTCCTTGGGTTTCATGGCAAAACAAACCTGCTCATAAAACGGTTGAAAACCGTATTGTTCAAACAGTTCCACATAATAAGGAGGATTGTAATTCATGCAATACAAAGGCTCTGTAAATCCTTCGGTCACCAATCCCCACCAACGGTCGCGCTCCCCGAAATTGATGGGCCCGTCCATCGCCTGCATACCCTGCGCGGTCAGCATTTTTTTTGCAGTGTCAAATAACAGCGCAGCCGCAGAATGATCATGAATACATTCGAAAAAGCCGATGCCTCCGACGGGTACATCGTCTCCTTTATTTTTATAGCGTGTACTTGTGAAAGCTGCTATCCTGCCGATCGTCTTTCCGTTGTTATTTTTTAATATCCAGCGTTCGGGCGTCCCGTGCCGGAAGGCCTTGTTTTTTGTTCTGTCAAAAACGTCCTGTATATCCTTATCCAATGGCCGGATCCAATTAGGATCATTTCGGTAAATGCTAAGCGGTAGCATCAAAAAGTCATGCTCATCTGCCGGGGATGAAACAGGGATAATTTGCATATTCAAATGTAAGGATGTAAGTATAGAAGTATCCAGGTATATAGGTATATAAAGTATGAAAGTATATAAATTATCCAAGTATTTCATGAAGGCGGTATTTAGATACCTATATACTTATTTACCTTTCCCACCTCTCTCCGCATCCGCTTCTTTCCTCAACTGATCGGCCGTCTTCGTACTGCCGTCGTGGCTCCAACCCGGCGGCTTGAGGAGGTATTTGACTTTCGTGGAAAAAGGCACTTTCTTTTTCATGTCCTGCATCATGCCCTTCCATTCATGGGTTACATGGTTCAGGGGATTATTAGGATTGCTCAGGGGTTTGGTAAGGCCGTACCTTATCGGGTCTTCTTTCACTTCATCCTGGAAACTTCCGAACATCCTGTCCCAAATAATGAGACACATGCCCATATTTTTATCGAGGTAGCGGGTATTGCTGGCATGATGCACCCGATGATGTGCCGGGGTTACAAAAACCGCTTCAAACCATGCCGGCATTTTTTTGATATACTGAGTATGTACCAGTATCCCGTAGGTCTGGGTAATGGAATACATGAACACAATATCGAGCGGATGGAATCCCATCAGTGCGATGGGAACAAAATAAACAAAACGATATACCGGTTGTAAAACAGAAGAACGGAACCCCGTGGTGAGGTTAAATTCTTCGGAAGAATGATGCGTTAGATGTACCGCCCAAAAAAGCCGGCAGTAATGATCTACACGGTGTTCGATGTAAAAGGCCAGGTCTTCGAAGATGAACAACAGGAACCAATAGAGCCAGGCATTTTCAATTTTAAAAAAATGATGGTGGTAACTCCACATCAGTACACTTACATAGAAAGCCCAGCGCAGAAAAAGATCAAGGCCGGCATTCATCAGCGTAAGATAAATATTCTGCAAAACTCCCCGGAGCGAGTACAGTTTTTTTTCTCCCCAATTGCTCATAAGAATTTCCGCGCCTATAAATATGATGTAGACGGGAACGGAAATGAGGAGAAACCATGTTTCACGGGAAGAGTGCATTGAAATTTTGAATTTTAAATTATAAATGTTGAATGAAAAGGCAGTTGCTAATTCAAAATTCAACATTCAAAATTCAACATTATTTATACGGCCATTATTTCCTGTTCCTTGGTTTCAAGGTGCTTATCCACCATAGAAATATATTTATCTGTTGCAGCCTGTGCCTCGGTTTCCGCATCTTTACATTCATCCTCACCGGTACCGTCTTTCTGTAGTTTTTTAATGTGTTCAATGGCATCTCTGCGTATATTACGAACGGAGACCTTTGCGTGTTCACCTTCGGCATTACATTTCTTTACCAATTCCTTACGTCTTTCTTCCGTAAGCGGGGGTAGGAAGAGGCGGATCGTATTCCCGTCGTTTTGCGGGTTGATACCGATATTGGCGGCGATAATAGCACGTTCAATGACCTGTAACATATTCTTTTCCCATGGTTGCACAGAAATAGTACGTGCATCCAGGGTACTGATATTGGCTACCTGGCTGATGGGCGTCGGGTTCCCGTAATAATCTGCCATGATCCCGTCCAGCATTACAGGGTTCGCCTTACCGGCCCTGATCTTTACGAGTTCGGATTCAAGGTGATTGATGGCCTTTACCATGGAAGCCGCAGCATCCCGGATGATCATGTTCAATTCGTCTGACATAAAAAATAATTGGGTGCAAAGCTAAAAAAATCCGGGGTTAAACCACCGGATTATTATTATTTAACGATATGTAAAAGTTAATCCATCTCTACGGGCTCACGGGCAAAGCTCAATATTTTGTGGGAAGCACGTATTTTGTTTTCAACCATCTCTTCTTTATATGGTACTTTGATACGTTGCCTTAAATAATATATTACCCCGATAAATGATATGGCCATAGCCATCAGGATGAAGATGATCAGGGTACATCCTATATTCCTCATTAGAAATGCTGAGCTGATAAAAAGGAGCGTAGCTGCTACACAGGTAAGGGTGATCTTTTTATGGGAAAAACCAAGGTCCAGCAGATAATGGTGAATATGAATACGGTCGGGGCTGAACGGCGAACGGCGATCCAGGATGCGAAGTCCGAAAACCCGTAAAGTATCAAACAGGGGTATCATCAGCACGGCAAATCCTATGGCAGGGGATGCATTGAAACTGAAAGCATTCCCGGCAGAGCCCGCTACATTGATAAATTTGATAACGAGGATAGCATTAATAAGGCCGATCAGTAACGACCCCGTATCTCCCATGAAGATCTTTGCGGGGGAAAAATTATAAATAAGGAATGCGATCGTTGCACCGGATAGTGCAAAAGCCATTACGGCATAAGTAAGTTCATTGGCAAAATAAAAATAGCTTCCGAATACCAGGGTAGTGATAACGCCTAAACTGCCGGCCAGTCCGTCAACGCCGTCTATCAGGTTGAAGGAATTGGTAATAACGATGATGGTAAATAAAGTGAGGAAAAAGGAAGCATAATAAGGAATGGTCTCTATACCTAGAAACCCGTGCATATTATTTAAATGGATATTACCAAATTTTATTATAATTCCCGCAGCTATTAGCTGGCCAATAAACTTTTTAGTGGCGGAAAGGACGAGGATATCATCTTTAAGGCCCAGGAAAAAAATGACGATAGCAGATGCGGCAAAGTACTTGAGCTCAGGTGAATTTGGCGCACCCATAAGCAAGGCAACGATAAAGCCTGCGAATATTCCTAAGCCTCCTAAAGTCGGGATAACTGACTTGTGCACCTTTCTTTCATCCGGCTCATCATACAACTTTTTGCTTTTTGCTATCTGTATGATCACAGGTATGGCAAAAAAAGTTATTATGAAAGCTAAAACCGCACTGAGTATAATATGTTGCATAAAAGGCTTTAACAAATACCTAATAGTACAAAAGTATAAAAAATTGTCTCTACTTTGACTATTTCAGACAGGCAATTACTGTCTTTTAATGAAATAATGATGTTTCAGATATTCTATACTAAAAAACGAGCCGGTCCTGAAATTATTACAACAATTAAATAAATAAGCCTCGTTTCAAAGGAATATGAATGGTTTTAAAGTAGGTTTGCAGAGAAAATAGGAAAGGAAAAACCGTTAAAAAATGAATAATCTTACAGATATAGCCTCCCAGGTAAGAAGGGACATCGTCAGAATGGTGCATGGCTCGCAAAGCGGACACCCGGGGGGTTCGCTGGGTTGTGTGGAATTTTTTACCGCCCTGTATTTTGAAGTAATGAACCATAACCCGGCCTTTAAAATGCACGGAAAGGACGAGGACCTGTTTTTTCTGAGTAATGGTCATATTTCCCCGGTCTGGTACAGTACGCTCGCGCGCAGCGGGTATTTTCCCATTGCTGAACTGGCTACTTTCCGCAGGATCAACAGCCGGCTGCAGGGCCATCCCACCACTCATGAACATTTGCCGGGCATCCGGGTGGCCAGCGGGTCTTTGGGACAGGGTATGAGTGTGGCTATCGGGGCTGCCCTCGCAAAAAAACTGAACGGAGACGATCATATGGTGTATTCCTTACACGGCGACGGTGAACTGGATGAAGGTCAAAATTGGGAAGCGATCATGTTTGCCGGCAGCAAAAAAGTGGATAACCTGATCGCTACGATAGACTGGAACGGTCAACAGATCGACGGACCTACCGAAAAAGTGATGGACCTCTCCGGGCTCCCGGCAAAATTTGAGGCTTTTAAATGGGATGTCATGGAGATCGAAGGAAATGATATGGATGCTGTGGTTGCCGGGTTTAAAACAGCAAAAACCAAAACCGGGAAAGGAAGGCCGGTGGTCATGCTGATGAAAACGGTCATGGGAAAAGGCGTGCGTTTATGGAAGGCACCCACGAATGGCATGGCATAGCACCTAATGATGAGCAACTGAGATTAGCCCTGTCAGAATTACCGGAGACCATGGGCGATTACTGATACTGACGATTGTCAAAACCCGGTTGCAGAACGTCACCGGATTTATTAAGTATATAATTCATATGGCCCCGATTCGAATCTTTTTCAGCGTTATCATCTGCATTACCGCATTTGTTATTTCCTGCTCCCCATCAAAGGGTTTTCGAAAAGACAAAGCACTTTTTGACGCCTCCCCGGAGATCGTAAAGTATAAGGCGATCGCGGATATGAACGACGCTTTTTTTGTGCTTAAAGAAAATAACTTTTTTGAATTTTACCGACAACTGTTCGATAGTGTAAAAAACAGCAGTTACCCCGGTCGTTATTCCAAAAGCGGTGATACGTTACTGTTGAATTTTTATAATAAAAAAGGGGAGGATATCCTTGGCAGTAAGGCAATCATCAACCAAAATAAAAAAGAGATCATTTTTTTTGATCATTCCCCGGGCGGTAAGAAGAAACTCATCTTTAATTAAACCACCTGTTTGTTCGTTCGGTTTGCTATATATACCCCCGAAAGGATAATGACCAGGCAGATCATTTGTTTCCAACCGATCTTTTCACCGTATAACAGGCCCCAGCCCACAGCCACAACGGGTATGGCATAAGTTACCATGGAAGAAAATACCCCACCGGCTCTCTTGATAAGCATATAAAAAATAACGGAAGCAAGTGCGGTGCCCAGCACACCGAGGATAACCGTATAGCCGGTAGAGATCAGCATGGTGCGGCTGAAAATATCTTCGGAAAAATAACCGGTAAAATACAACACGATCAGCGCCGGAACTGCATTGAGTGAAAGCGCGATGGCTGCAATATGCAGGGAAGGAATATCCTTCAGGTGCCTGCCCACCATATTTACATTGAGGCCGTACATGGCCGTTGCTATGATCACATACAACACATCCAATGCATTGCTGTTTTGTTGAAAGCCGGGTTGCGCCAGGAACAGTAATACACTTCCTGTTAGTGAAACAAAAATGCCGATGATCTTACCGGCAGATGTCCTGCTTTGGAAAAACAATGCGCCGGTAATGATCACAAAAACAGGGGTGAGTGCATTTAACGTACCCGCGAGTGCGCTGTCAATATTTTTTTCCGCCAGGCAAAAAAGATAAGCGGGAAGTAAACTTCCCTGCACGCCCGAAAGGAAAACGATAAAGAGTTTATTTTTCGGCACTTTGCGAAAATGCCGGATGGCTACCGGCAGCAGGACCAACCCGGATGAAATGATTCGGATGGATGCAACCTGGAATGCGGTAAGGCTGATCATCCCTTCTTTCATCAGAATGAAACTGCTGCCCCAGATAAACGCAAGGGCAATGAAGATGAACCAATTAAAAAATTTGTTATTCAACAAAGAAAATTTGCGCAAAGGTGCAGGTAAAAACTTAGTCTTAAGTGTAAATTTTTATTTATATTTCGTTTCTTATTGCTGATCATTTATCACTTAAACCAACAGTTATGGGCTTCTTTAAAGAATTCAGAGATTTTACTTTAAAGGGAAATATTGTAGAATTGGCCGTAGCGGTGATCATCGCCGCCGCATTCGGGGCCATCATTTCCTCTTTGGTCGATGATGTTATCACGCCGTTGTTGCTCAACCCCGCACTGAAAGCAGCCAATGCGGAAAACATTGATCAACTGACATGGGGTGCCGTGAAATACGGGAAATTTATTGCCGCAGTGATCAAATTTTTCATTGTTGCCCTTGTACTTTTCATGATCATAAAAACAGCAACACGCTTATCTAAAAAGCCGGAAACTGCTCCTGCGGGTCCGTCATCAACGGACATCCTGCTTGCTGAAATCAGGGATGAACTGAAAAAGAAATAGCGGACCGGATTCCGGTAAGATAATCTGTCGGAAAATCTTAATTTTACTGCCTTCCGTGTGATGCGGGAGGTTTTTTCATATATCAATTTATCACTTTGAGTAGCGATACAAATTACCAGATAAAACTGGAAGGTTTTGAAGGACCTTTTGACCTCCTGCTTTTTTTCATTGAAAGGGATGAATTGGATATTTATAATATTCCGATCACGAAGATCACGAACGATTTCCTGGACCATATTCATACTACGGAAAAACTCAACATTGAACTGAGCAGCGAATTCATTCTCTTCATCAGTACATTAATGCGGATAAAGGCTAAAATGCTGTTGCCCCGGCGGGAACTGGATGCAGCGGGTAACGAGATAGATCCGCGGCAGGAACTGATCGACAAGATCCTTGAGTATAAGAAATTTAAAGATGCCTCGGCGAAAATGGCAGAGATGGAAGCCCTCCGGATGCTCATGATCAAAAGGGGTAACCTGCAACGAGAACTGGCACAGATCGGTGATGAAGCGGGTGAAGGAACGGAAATTCAAACTGTAACACTTTACCGGCTCATGAAGGCCTTTGAAAAAGTTGCACAGAAACTACGGGAGCGAAACAATAAACCGGTACATACAGTAGTGCAATATAACTACAGCATGGAAGGCGTGAGGACATTCATGCTGGATGTGAGCCGGCGGGAAAAAACACTACCTTTTGAAAAGCTGTTTGAAACCTGTGAAAACCGTATCCATGCTATATTTATCTTCCTCAATATGCTCGAACTTATTCAGCAAAAATACCTGCTCATCCTGCTTGGAGAGGGGCGGAATAATTTTATTATAGAATACAACGAAGACCGAGCCGAAGAAGCTGATAATTCCCTGACGGCGGAGGATTTTACACATTGGAATTAAGGATGGATATTTAGTATAAAAGTATATAAGTCCCTGCTTAGGCTGACATGCTTAGAATCATTGCGCAAAACTGTGCAAAATTGTCAGTTAATATTCCCGGTATCTAATTTGATGTTCAAACATCAAATTAGATTTCATGAAAACAATTGTAACAAAAGCAGCAGACAGGGGCACGGCCGATCACGGTTGGCTCAAACCAGCACATTATTTCAGTTTCGGCGGATGGCACGACCCTGCAAAGGTTCATTTCGGCGCACTTCGGGTACTCAATGATGATTGGATTGCAGGTGGCGGTGCATTTCCCACACACCCGCATGATAATATGGAGATCGTAACGATTCCCTTTACCGGTGCATTAAAACATAAAGACAGCACGGGCGGTGCCGGGATCATACAGGCAGGAGATATACAGATCATGAGTGCGGGTACCGGCGTAGAGCATTCCGAGGCTAATGAATCGGCTACGGAACCGGTAACCCTTTTCCAACTTTGGGTCTTCCCGAAAGAAAGAAATATCAAACCCCGCTATGATCAGCGCAGTTTTGATGTAAAAGAAAGGGTAGGAAAATGGCAGGTGGTGGTTTCCCCGCGGGAAGAAGACAATGCCCTTTGGATAAACCAGGATGCCAGGTTCTCCCTGATAAATATTAAAGCAGGTGAGTCTGTTTCGTATGAAAATGCCTATAAAGGAAACGGAGTTTACCTGGCTGTGATCGACGGAAAAATTGAACTGGACGGTGTGCATTATGATCGCAGGGATGCGGTAGGGATCTCCGAAACGGATTCTTTTACTATAAAAGTAACGGAAGATGCATCGTTATTGGCAGTAGAAGTACCCATGCTCTAAACGAGAAGAGTAATTAAATTTTTTATTACACGAATTAGGCGAATTACACGAATTTGATCTGCAAGGAGGGTGGGTTCTCGAATAATTAATTTAATAAAATATCCACAGTAACACCGGCTTCCCTGCATGATTAATATGTTTTTTCAGCATTTTAAGGAAAGCCGGATTTACAGTAGGGCAACCCCAACTGGTACATATTTTATCCGGCCAAACCTCATCCGGGGGAACCAGCGGATGTGCATGTAGTACCACCGCGCGCCTGTAAGCATTATCATTAGTATGTTCAAGACCGAAGAGTTTAAAAGCAGTCCCGAATTTCCCGGAATATTCCGCCCCGGTTTTATACATTCCTAATGAGCTTGCCTTGCTGTGTACTGTATTTGAAAATTGTAAAGCTTCAGTTGTTGTTGCTGATCCGCTGCCATGAGTAACCAATCCTTCTGCCAAAACGGAATCTTTTACCGGGTCATAAACAAAAAATCTTTTCCTCCCGGAGGAAATGCGCATATCCACCAGGAAACAGATCCTTTCACAGAGTTTGTTTTTTTGAATGAATTTTTTTGCAATAAAGGCATGCTCCTGCAGGCGGATTTTTTCAACATTATCAGGGCTCTTCCGGGGGATATTTTCATGCCGTAGCATTTTCTCTTTTGCATGAGGACGATAATATCCGTAAAGTAAGGTCAGTGTGATAAGGGAAAATATAATTCCTGCGGAAGCTACCCTTTGCATTCGGTGATCATTTCCGGCTATGATCCACCCCGGCAATAAATTCCATAAAAAATATTTATATAAAATAAATATTTATAAAATTTTCCGGTTTCCGGGAATTTCGAGGTGTCAAACTTTTTGATAAAGGAAATTACTTCACCTCCTGCATATCCACCAGTTTTCTGTAAAAACCGTTCTGCTCTATCAGGCCGTTATGGGTTCCTCTTTCTACGATCTCCCCTTTACGAAGTACAATGATCTCATCAGCATGACGGATCGTACTTAGTCGATGGGCGATCACCACGGAGGTTCGGTTTTCCATAAGGTTATTGATGGCATCCTGCACCAGGCGCTCACTTTCGGTATCAAGAGATGAGGTGGCTTCATCCAGGATCAATATCGGCGGATTTTTTAATACGGCACGGGCAATGGTAAGGCGCTGACGTTCTCCGCCGCTGAGTTTCATACCGCGGTCACCGATATTGGTGTCGTACCCGTCATCCTTGGTTTCAATAAAAGAATGGGCATTGGCGATCTTAGCCGCATGCAAAATATCTTCCCGGTTTGCGTTATCCATACCGAGTGCAATGTTATTGGCAATGGAATCATTGAACAGGATCGGCTCCTGGGTTACAATACTCATTAAACTTCTCAGGGAATAAAGGGAGTAATCGCGGATATTCACCCCATCCACCAATATTTCCCCGCTCCCGGTATCATGAAACCGCGGAATAAGGTCTGCCAGCGTGGATTTACCCGCACCGCTGCTGCCCACCAAGGCGATTGTTTTTCCTTTTTCAACTTTAAGGTTGATGTTTTTAAGGATCGCCACATCTTCGTAATAAAAGCTCACGTTGCGGAATTCAATGCTGTCATTAAAACGTTCAATTTTTTTCCCGTCAGGGTTTTCATCAACGGTCACCGGTGCATTGAGTACCTCTTCAATTCTTCCGATAGCCGCTATGCCGCGCTGCAGGTTGCTGAAAGCACCGGAAATACTTTTTGCGGGAGCAATGATATTGTAGAACAACGCCATATAAGCAAGGAACATGGCCCCGTCCAGCGGAATCTGCCCGTTCAATATCCGGTTGCCGCCATACCATAAGATCCCGGTGAACATCAATACGCCGAGTACTTCGCTCATAGGGGAAGACAGGCTTTGACGATACCCGATCTGGTTACCGATCTTTAAAAGATAATAACTGTTGTCGGAAAATTTTTTCCGGATATTCTTTTCTACATTAAATGCCTTGATCACGCGTAAACCGCCTAAAGTTTCATCCAGGATGGCAGTGGATTCACCGCTCTTTTCCGCCAGGATATGCGAAGGCTTTTTCAGGGAACGGCCCAGCTTGCCGATAAAAAATCCCATGACGGGTATAAAAAATAAGATGACGATCGTTAGCTCTGCACTGATCGTAAACAATACAATAAGGTTAATGAGAATTTGCAGCGGGTCCTTTACCCAACCCTCCATGGCCCCGATAACCGAAGATTCTACCTGTCCTACATCCCCGGTCATGCGCTGCATGAGGTCACCTTTTTTTTGTTCTGTGAAATAACCGATGGGCAGGCTCAGTACTTTATTAAAGATCTCGATCCGGAAACGGGTTACCACACGGCTTTTCGTCGGCAACAACGATCGGGTGGCGAGGTACAGGAACCCGTTCTTTAAAATAATGCTGATAATAATAAGCAGGCAGATCATAGCCAACGCATGAATGCTGTCACCGGAATTGACAAGTGCACCCACTTTTTCTTTGATGAATTCGAATGGAGAAAATTTCACCGCTTTTGCAGGAGACGGTGCTCCAAGGTCGGCTTTGAACAGCACCTGCAGGAAAGGAAAAAGCATACCAAGCGAAACGATACCGAAAACGATGGAAAGCAGTGTGCAGAGGATATAAGAAACTATGGAAAGTTTATAGTCCTTCAGGTAGACTATAATCCGGGCATATCTTTTCATTAGTATAAATAAAGTTCAGAAGCCGCAAAGTAACTAATTTTACACCGATCAAAGTGCAATACTATGTTGGAAGGTAAAAGGCAAAAGCAGGTGGCTGCAGTGTTGGAAAAAGAACTGAATGAAATATTTCAACGGATGGGGCTTTCCATGACGGGTGGCGGGATGGTATCCATTGCTTCGGTAAAGATCACCCCCGATCTTTTTGATGCGCGGGTCTACCTGAGCTTTTTTAAGGTACCTGATGCTATCGCCTCCCTGAAAAATATTCAGGAAAGGGCATGGGAAATAAAAAAAGAACTTACGGCCCGGGTGCGCCACCAATTTCGAAGTATGCCGCAGCTCACGTTCTACATTGACGATACATTGGATTATGTAGATAAAATGGAAGAGCTGTTCAAAGAGATCAAAAAGCAGGATGAAGGGAATACCGACAAAGTATAATTTCCATAAGCATGCACCTCAAGTTTGCCCTGCGGTATTTTAAAGCAAAAAAATCTGCCAATGCCATTAATATAATTGCGTGGGTCACTATCACCGTTATTGCATTTGCTACCTGTTGCCAGGTACTCGTCCTCAGCGTTTTCAACGGGTTTGAAGGGTTGGTAAAATCTCTCTATTCCGTTTTTTACAGTGACATGAAAGTGATACCCGCCAAAGGAAAAACTTTTTTCCTCACTCCCGAGCAGATCGGCGAACTCAAAAAACTTCCCTTCGTTGCAGGGCTCGCGCCCGTAGCAGAAGAGCGGGCGCTGTTGCAGAACGGCGAAGCACAAACGGTGGTAACGCTCAAAGGTGTGGACAGCGGGTACGGAAGGATCAGCGGTATTCCAAGCCATATTTCCTCGGGCATTTTTTATACCGGCAATATTGATTCACCCCGCCTGGTGGTGGGTTACGGTGTACAAAACCGGATTGGGGTAAATGTTGATGCTGCATTACCCGCATCAAACGTAACGGTGATCCTTCCGAAGAAAACCAATACGGCAGATGTGTCGGAGGCCATGAGCGAAGGTATTGCCGGGGCATCGGGTGTATTTGCGGTTCAGCAGGAAATTGATAACCAGTATGCCCTTACAGATATTGAATTTGTAAGAAGCCAAATGGGTTTTCGGGAAAATGAATATTCCGCCACCGAAATAAAATTAAAAACAGGGAGCGATGATGAGGCGGCTAAAAAGGCATTACAGGCGGCATTGGGTCCTGCATATATGATACAGACAAGGTATGAGCAGAATTCCAATCTCTACAGTACCATGCGCACGGAAAAATGGGCCATTTACGCCGTGCTTACCCTGATCCTGATCATAGCAGCATTCAATATGGTGAGTGCGCTCACCATGCTGGTATTGGAAAAAAGAAAAGATATCAGCGTCCTGAAAAGCATGGGCACTACAACAGCCGGCATACAAAAAATATTTTTATCGGAAGGTTTGTTGCTGGGAGTTATCGGCGCTGCAGCGGGCATATTATTGGCATTAATTATTTGCTTCCTGCAAATCAAATTTCATTTGGTGAGGATACAGGGCGGTTCATTCCTGGTAGATTATTTCCCGGTAAAGCTATTGCCCGGCGACCTTATGATGGTTGCTGCTACAGCGGTATTCATCAGCTTTTTTGCCGCCTGGTTCCCGGCGGTCAAAGCTTCCCGCGGGGCTATCAGCCTTAAATAAATTTCATTCGCGTAAAATTTACGATGAACGCTTCCTACAAAACAGGGTTCGAAACATCGGGGTAGCGCATGGAAAAAACCTCAAAAGATTCCTTTTTCAATTTTTATTTACAACCCTCAAACCTTACCTTTGCGGCAAAATCAGATCCTCATATATTTAAAATTCAGATATGGTAAATAAGGGTAAAATTAAATCGATCATTGGTGCCGTAGTAGACGTGCAGTTCGGCAATGAGCAAAAGCTTCCGGAAATCCTGAATGCACTGGAGCTTACCCGTGAGAACGGTGATAAACTTACGCTTGAAGTGCAGCAGCATTTGGGAGAAGACAGTGTGAGAACGATCGCGATGGACGGAACGGAAGGTCTTGTTCGCGGCACAGAAGTACGGGATACGGGGAAGCCTATCACGATGCCCGTTGGAGATGCGATAAAGGGCCGTTTGTTTAATGTAACAGGTGATGCGATTGACGGTCTGCCACAGGTTTCCAAAGAGAACGGTCGTGCTATTCATGCAAAACCGCCGATGTTTGAGGACCTGAGTACCGCAAATGAAATATTATTTACCGGGATAAAAGTTATTGATCTTATTGAGCCATATGCAAAGGGCGGCAAGATCGGGTTGTTTGGCGGTGCGGGTGTAGGCAAGACCGTATTGATCCAGGAACTGATCAACAATATTGCAAAAGCATACAGCGGTATCTCCGTATTTGCGGGGGTGGGAGAAAGAACCCGTGAAGGAAATGACCTGATGAGAGAAATGATCGAAGCAGGTATCATGAACTACGGCGAAAAATTCAAGCACAGTATGGAAGAGGGCGGATGGGATCTGAGTGCTGTGGATGTGGAAGGATTGAAAGATTCCAAAGCAACTTTTGTATTCGGACAAATGAATGAGCCGCCCGGAGCACGTGCACGTGTGGCATTGAGCGGTCTTACACTGGCGGAATATTTCCGTGACGGTGAAGGAGACGGCCAGGGTAAGGATATCCTTTTTTTCGTAGATAATATCTTCCGTTTTACACAGGCGGGTTCGGAAGTATCCGCCTTGCTGGGCCGTATGCCTTCAGCGGTGGGATACCAACCTACGCTGGCAACGGAAATGGGACTGATGCAGGAAAGGATCACTTCAACTAAGAACGGCTCTATTACTTCAGTTCAGGCAGTATATGTACCGGCGGATGATCTTACGGATCCGGCGCCGGCAACAACGTTTGCCCACCTTGATGCAACGACGGTACTGAGTCGTAAGATCGCGGATCTTGGTATCTATCCTGCTGTGGATCCCTTGGATTCCACTTCAAGAATTCTTACACCAATGATCGTAGGTGATGAACATTATAACACCGCTAACCGCGTAAAATTAATTTTACAGCGTTATAAAGAATTACAGGATATCATTGCCATTCTTGGTTTGGATGAATTGAGTGATGAAGATAAACTGGTGGTATCCCGCGCACGTAAAGTACAACGTTTCCTTTCCCAGCCATTCTTTGTAGCAGAGCAGTTCACCGGCCTGAAAGGGGTATTGGTTCCAATTGAAGATACTATCCGCGGTTTCAATTCTATCATGGACGGAGAGGTAGATGAATACCCGGAAGCGGCATTTAATCTGGTGGGAACTTTGGAAGATGCGGTAGAAAAAGGTAAGAAACTGATGGCTGCAGCGCAGGTGTAAAACCAATTTTTTAATTTGATAATTTGATAATGCGACTATGCATTTGAAATTACCAAATTACCAAATTACCAAATTATCAAATTAATACTATGACCTTAGAGATATTAACCCCGGAAAAAAAGATATTCAGCGGCGATGTATACGGTGTACAATTACCGGGTATCAGCGGTTTATTTGAAGTGCTCAATCACCACGCACCGCTGGTCAGCGCATTGAAAAAAGGTAAGCTGAAGATCTTAACCGATAAGACAAATACGGAATCCTTTTTTATTGAAAGCGGTTTTGTGGAAGTGCTCAATAACAAAACAACGGTGTTGGTGGAAGGAGCGGAAAGTATTTAATATTTATTAAATAATAAATAATAATGAGGGGCCTGCAATTTTTGCAGGTTTTTTTTTGGGTCTTTGGTTTTGTGCTATACGACAACCCGTAAAAAAAATCTATTGAATCAAATCAATCGACAAAAGTTTTTTCAAAGAATGTAAGGCGATCATCTTGAAAAAAAACTACGACATCAAGGCTACTTGTTTCTTTTGCTGCAATGTTCTTATGATCGCAGTGCATCACATTTCGATATATTAAAGTACCATTCGGTCCAAAATCATCCGGGATGCCGTAAAGTATCAAAAACAATTTCTTCGGGATATTGATGAGTCTCTCTAACTTAAACAGAGAGTCAAGAAATACAAGACGCTGTTTATTACATCCATATTTGTCTAAACGCCAAATTGCCAACATCGAGTCGTTGAGACCATAGGCTTTTGCTAATACCTTTGTAGAACAGATTTCCTTTTGTGCCCAAGTCGCAGAAGACAAACCCAGGCTTAAAATAAGAAGTAAATTGAGCTTATGAACTGTCATACTTAGAGTTTAAAGATTTTTCGCTTCGCGTCACAAACCGGGCGGCGGTGTTCGCATGGATAGGGAAATTTATTATATTTGAAGGTTACCAACAAAGCCGGAAAAGGCTACCAAATAGGCAAATTACGCAAATCCATATTATATCCCTTCGTAACGGTCTTCAAACTTGTCGTATTCACTGAATTTTACGATGTCATACCCAATCATAAAACTTTTAATCATATTGTAATTGTCAAAAAACAACTTTATATACTGATTTATCGGTAAAGTGTACATAACATTGGCGGTTATTAATTCTTGTTTATAAAAATCAAGATCATTATTTAATAATCGTAATAGTTTAACTAAATACAGGTGTTCTATTGGCTTCGTATGTGCCATAATATAACAGTCATAATATAATCTGTCATATTCAATACCAAAATTCAAGATGTCATTAGCCCAGAGGAAAGATTTGGCCCAACTGTTTTCTTCTGATTTAATTAATTCAAAAGAAAGGTTCCGCAAATATTTTTCGCTTTCTGATGAAAGTTCAGTTGGAGATTTCATAATGATTATTCGAAATGCTATTATACAATTCCCCCGTGGTTAGTATCAAATAAATAAACCATCCTATCCTGTGTATGCCGAGGCCCGGTCTGTGACCCGCCGACCAAACTTAATGGAAATTATTCGAAAATTTTCTGCAGTCGTTGTTATCAAAATAAATCTGTCATTAGATCTTTCAGCCCATGGCCCTGCCGACATGTATCAAACCTGCCGTTTCAATCCCACATAACTCCAAGCCATGAAGGGCATGATAAAAAAAACGGCAACCCACCACCATGCTCCGAAAAAGATCCCGGTGATGACAGCAAAGAGGATCAAATAAAAAGGATACAATAAAAAAAGAGCACCTGTCATTACCGAATCATAATGATCGATCTTACCGAATTTTTTATAAACAATTTTTTGAACAGGGATATATAACGGCGCATGCAGCAGGAATCCGAAAACTGCCGGGATAAACAACAGGATCTTTTTAAGTGCGGGCACCGCTACTTCAAATACCGAACGGATCATTTTTTTATCCGGGGGTTTTATTTGAATAACACGTTTTTCCAGGTCGGAGCGTAAAGCCGCATTGAACAAACGGATTTGTTCCCCGTAATTTTCTTTGCCGGAAAAGCCGGCATTTTTTTCGGTGATTGGCACCCCGAAATTCAGGATAATATTTTTTCCGAACCTTCGGAACGAGTTATAATTTATACCGAGCGGGAGCACCGTAAGCGGAATCTTTTGTTCCCAAGCCTGCAACACCAGCCTGGCCGTTCCTTTCATCAGTGGGCGCAGGTTCCATTCATTCACACATGCTCCTTCACTGAAAATAAGTACAATGCCGTTTTGTTTAAATACTTCAATGCAGTCCGCAAAGGTTTTATAGTTTTCTTCCAGGTTTTCTGCACCCTCACGGAGGCGGTAAACGGGAAGCATATTCATCGAACGCAATAGCGCATTGCTTGTTTTGCGGGTAAACACATCACCTCTTGCCAATGAATGAACGGGCCTTTTGAATATCGTGCAAAGAAGGATCGCATCGAGGAATGAATCAGGATGGTTTGCCGCCAGCAGGATCGGGCCCGAAGCATTCAGTATCGCCTTATCATTGATCCGCAAATGCCTGCACCAGATCAGTAACGCAAGCTTTGCCGGAAATTTTAAGAGACGGTACAAGATGTAATATTTAAGATTTAAGATGGAAGATTTAAGATTGTGAAGTTTTTGAGGGTCGCAGGTTTGCGATGGTTCAGGTGTTAAGTTAGCAGCATTTAAATAATTAAGGGCATCTCTAAAAACCTAAGTTACGAAGCAATGTTTTACTAATAATCGTTGTCTGATATAAAAACATTTTTATGTCAAAAGCCCGAGGTTTATTTGATGAACAGATTCGCTTAGAGAAATTGAGTAAAAAGCAGGACCCTCTGGAGCGCCTAAGTGGGCATATAGATTTTGAGTTTTTCCGTAAACCGCTTAGTAAGTTCTTTGATAAAGACTATGATCCCGCAAAAGGTGGGCGCCCCGCTTACGATTATGTACTGATGTTTAAGATACTGATCCTCCAACGCTACTACAATCTCAGCGATGATACTATAGAATATGCAATACTTGATCGTTTGAGCTTTATGCGTTTTTTAGGTTTAGGGATCAATAATGCTGTTCCGGATGCTAAGACGATCTGGCTGTTCCGTGATAAGCTGAGTAAAGGGAATATGATTGAAAAACTATTTGGTTATCTGGATAAGCAACTGGATACAGATGGAATTATAGTACATAAGGGTAAACTGGTCGACGCCACTATAGTTGAAGTGCCAATCCAGCGTAACACCCGCGATGAGAATAAAGAGTTGGGTGAAGGAACAATACCGCAAGATTGGACTGAGAACAAATTGCGGCAAAAAGATACTGATGCTAAATGGGTAAAGCATAATGGCAAAAAACATTTTGGTTATAAGGATCATGTGAAGGCTGATACTAAAACCAAACTGATCACCGCTTATGCGGTAACCACTGCCAACGTGCATGACAGTGAAATGATAGATGTGTTGCTGGATGAAAAAGAAGATGGAGGACAACCTCTTCACGCTGATAGTGCCTACCGGAGTGAAGCCATAGAGCAAATATGTAATGACAAAACTATAAAAAGTTGCATACATGAAAAAGGGTATCGTTATAAGAAATTAACGGAGGCGCAGCAACAGAAAAATAAAAAGAAATCAAAAATACGTGCCCGGATAGAACATATTTTTGGCTTTATGACAAACAGTATGAACAGGATATTCTTACGCTACAGAAACTTTGTAAGGAACGCAGCTGCCATAGGATTGATGAACCTAACCTATAATCTGTTTAGGTTGGTTCAATTGAAGGTTGAATTGAAAAAATAAAGGATGAAAAGCCCAATTCTTTAAAAAATTGACTTTAAAGAAATGAAAAACCGGATGAAAAATCATCCGGTCGGCAATAAAAATATTATTTCACACAACAGAAGCATCAAAAATAACCCGATAAAAAAATATTTATTCTAAAAACAGGTTGTTAGAGATGCCCTTAATTGTTTCGGCCTGAAACAAATTTAAAACTAACCGTAAGGCTTATAAACTTTAAGGAAAATAAAAAAGCTCAACATTTAAGAAATCTTAAATCTTAAATCTTAGATCTTACACCTTAATTTAATTGCGGATCCGTCGGATAATGGATCAGCATTTTATATTTTCCGCCAAGGCGATTCAACGAGGCATTCCAGATCTCATCATTGGGGATATCAAAGATCATCCCGCTATCGGACGGAACGGTAAGCCAGGTGTTCTCTTTCATTTCTTCATCCAATTGCCCGGCACTCCACCCACTGTATCCGAGGAAAAATTTGATCTTGCCCGGGTCGATCGTTTCATCTTTAATAAGTTGTTTCAATATTTCAAATTCTCCGCCCCAATAAATTCCTTCGGCTATGCGCACCGCATCCGGGAAAAATTCCGGGTATTGGTGCAGGTAGTGCAGGGTATCCGTTTGTACAGGTCCGCCGCGGAAGACCGGTATTTCGATACCTTCCATCCCGGGAATGATCTCATCGAGGGTGGCTGCGGATTGTTGGTGCAGGGAAAATCCGAACGTTCCTTCTTCGGCTGTATGCCGGCATATCAGTACTACGCTTCGGGCAAATGAAGGGTCTTTCAGGAACGGTTCTGCTATCAGTAATATGCCCTCTGCCGGTGCGATCATCTTCGTCGTTTTAGTTTCACGGAAAACAAAGGAATGAAAAAACGGCGTTATTTGATCCTAAGGGAATATATTAATTTAAAAATGGTTCAAAAAATGCCGGTTCATCCTAAAAAAAATTATTAACCGTTTCAAAAAGCTGATTAGCACTACATTTGCAGAGCATTTTCCCGGTATCTCCAATCTGAATGGTTACATGAAAAAAACTTTCCCCATTATAACAATCCTGATCACGATAAGCCTGCTGGGCCTTATTTTCTTCCAGGTATTGTGGCTTAAAAGCGCAAAGAAATACCGGGAACAAAAGTTACAGGATAATGTTATAAAGGCAACCGGTATGGCCGGGAGGCGGCTCATGGAAGAAAAGCTGGCACTGCCTTATCCAAAGAAAAATGACATGTTGTTCGGGGGCGACAAATTACAATTCGATTTTCGGAAGCATTCCGTAATGCAACGTTTCAGTAAAGAAGAGATCCACAATATTGTCAAAGAATCCTTGGCGGCGAATAACCTTATAGACGTTCCTTTTGAATTTGATGTGACGGATGATAATATTGCCGGTGACCAGATCGCCAGTGATAATTTTATGAAGGAGCACGCGGATACGGTAAATAATATACAGCAGATCTTCCTTCTTCAGCCCGAAAGCGGCAGCAGTATGGAAAACCTGGTTCCGCAGGAAGCGCTGATCGTTATTGTGCCCCACCAGAATACCGTTGTACTGAAAGAACTCACCTGGTTCATTATCGGCGCGGTCATTTTTACCCTCATCATTGTAGCGGCATTTTTCCTGACCTTAAGAACATTATTGCTTCAAAAGAAACTGGGTGAAATAAAATCGGATTTCATCAATAACATGACCCATGAATTCAAAACCCCTCTGGCTACGATCTCGCTGGCGGTAGATGCCCTCAAGAATGAAAAGGTGGCGGGTGACAAAGAGAAGACGGGTTATTTTACGGGTATCATTAAGGAAGAAAATAAAAGGATGAATAAACAGGTGGAAACCATCCTGCAGGCTGCCTTACTGGATAAGAACGAAGTACAGCTGAACCTCAAAAAGCTGTCTGCCCACGAACTTATTACCAATGCACTGAATAATATCGCCCTGCCGGTAAATGAAAAGGGCGGGGAACTCATTGTTCATTTGGATGCCGCTAAAGACATTATTATGGCGGATGATGTGCACTTCACCAATTTTGTAAATAACCTCCTGGATAATGCATTAAAGTATTCCAAGGAGAACCCCTACATAAAACTCACTACTTCCAATTCCGGCCATTTACTTAAAATAAAAATCGAAGACAACGGTATCGGAATGAATAAAGAAACCCTTTCCCGGATCTTCGAGAAATTTTACCGTGCTCATACCGGCAACGTACATAATGTAAAAGGTTTCGGCCTCGGGCTTAGTTATGTAAAAACAATGGTAGAGGCTCATAAAGGTACCATAAAAGCAGAAAGCACCCTGGGGAAAGGAAGCAGTTTTACCATCTCTTTCCACTTGGCTAAATAACTACAGAATTTAGCTATTCACAGTCTATCCACATCAATTCACATTAAATGCAAGTGAAACTGTTTAAAATACAGTTGTAATTCAGTCGTACACTGTATTCCGGCACTGTGGAAAAATATGTTTTTCCAATTATGTGTCCATAAGTGGGAAAAAGTGTTATTTTGTGTTAATAAATACTCAAATAACCTCAGTTCCTCATGATCAGCTTCTTAGGCGAATATGAATCCACCATCGATGCTAAAGGGCGTTTCCTTTTGCCGGCTGCCTTTAAGAAGCAGTTGCCGAAGGATGACGGTTTTGAGTTCGTAATCAACAGGGGATTTGAAAAATGCCTGACCCTATACCCCCTCCCCAGCTGGAAGCCCATTTTTGCAAACATAAGTAAGTTGAACGATTTCGATCCGAAAGTAAGGGCATTTCGCCGCTACTTCCTGAACGGCGCTTCCCCCGTGGAAATGGATACGGCCGGCCGCCTCTTGCTTCCTAAAAACCTCTTAGCCTACGCATCGCTTGAAAAAGATATCGTGTTGGTATCGGCATTGACCAAAATAGAGATATGGGATAAAAAATTATATGAACAGTTCTTTGACTCGGTAACGGATGAAACCTTCAGCAGCATTGCTAATGAAGTGATGAACCGCCCGGAGAATAATGCGGAATAGTTGAATAGTTGATTAGTTGAATAGTTGATTAGTTGAATGGTTGATCAGTTGAATCGTCGAAATAATGAAAGAGCCCGAAAATATAACGAACCAATCAACCGATCAACCAATCAACTACCACATTCCGGTAATGTTGAAAGAAGCAACAGATGCCCTCAACATTGAACCGGGCGGTGTTTATGTGGATTGCACGTTCGGCGGCGGTGGACATAGCAGGGAAATATTGAAGCAATTGGATAAAACGGGGAAGCTGCTGGTGTTTGATCAGGATGAGGCTGCCAAAAAAAACCTGCCGGATGATGAACGCATCATTTTTATCCAGCAGAATTTCCGGCACCTGCAGCGGTTCTTAAGGCTGCATAAATACCCGCAGGTGAACGGCATTTTAGCAGATCTCGGTGTTTCGAGTCACCAGTTTGATACACCGGACAGGGGCTTTTCCACCCGCTTTGACGCAGCGCTGGATATGCGGATGGATCAGCGGCAGGCGGATACGGCAGCAACGGTATTGAACAGTTTTACCGAACAACAGCTGCATAAAATGTTTGAACGCTACGGAGAGGTCACCAATGCGAAGACGCTGGCAAAAACGATCATTGAACAACGGGCAATAAAACCTTTTACTACGATCAATGCTTTTAAGCAGGCTATTGCACCGGTAGTAAAAGGAAATCCGAATAAGTACCTCGCACAGGTTTTCCAGGCATTGCGCATAGAGGTGAACGGGGAGATGAAAGCGCTGGAAGAAATGCTGGAACAGGCTTTATCAGTGTTGAAATCGGATGGCAGGATAGCAGTGATCTGTTTTCATTCGCTGGAAGACAGGATCGTAAAGAACTTTTTTAAGAACGGCACTATAGGCGTGCAGGAACAGGATGATGTTTTCGGAACCCGCCCCGAAAATCCGTTAACAGTCATTACAAAGAAACCGGTTGAAGCAGGACCGGCAGAACAAAAATTAAATGCCAGGTCCCGCAGCGCAAAACTGCGGGTAGCGCAAAAAAAATAAAGTGGCAGAACAAAATACCAATAAAGAAAATAAAAAGAAACGCGCAGACCGGCGAAAGGCTTTCAATTATAACCGGATCGTAAAAAACATTCCGTTCTTCCTTTTCCTGGCCGTGCTTGCGGTGCTGTATATCTATAACGGGCACCATGCTGACAAGTTGGTAAGAAAGATCGCGGCCACGGAAAAGAATATTAAAGAGTTGGAGTACGAGTATAAAACGGTGAAAAGCGATCTGATCTTTCGCAGTAAGGCAAGTGAACTGGTAAAGGCTGTAGAGCCGCTGGGACTGAGAGAGCCAAAGTTGCCGCCGATGTTGCTGGGCGAAACCGATAACAATGCATTGAAGGATACTGTCGCAAGATAAAAAACCGAACTGACTGCAGGATGGAAATAAGGAAAGACATATTATGGCGGGTGTACCTCTGCTTTTTGCTCATGGTGTTGCTATGTGTATTTGTTTTGGGGAGAGCGGTATACATTCAAAGGGTACAGGGTAAATTCTGGACCGGCCTCGGCGACAGCCTCCATATTAAACCGGAACCTATTGTAGCGGAACGCGGCACTATCTTCAGTGAGGACGGCAATATGCTCAGTACTTCTGTGCCGGTCTTTGATGTGTATATAGATTTCGGCGCGGAGGGACTTCGCGAAAAACAGGGTAAAAGATTTAAAGAAAATATTGATTCGCTCAGCATGTCGCTTTCCGCTCTCTTTGGAGATAAAGAAGCCGCAGAATATAAAAAAGAATTGGTCCGGGGATATACTGAAGAGGACCGTTATTATGCCCTCAAAAAGAAGATCAGTTTCGGTCAATACCTGTTGCTGCGCGATTTTCCGCTTGTAAGAGCAGGTCGCAATAAAAGCGGTTTCATCATCGATCCCAAAGACAGGCGGATCAATCCTTATGTTTTGCTGGCCAACCGTACCATCGGGCTTTCCCGTAATGATTTTTCCAAGAATGTAGGGCTGGAACTCACCTATGACAGCCTGCTGAAAGGCTCGCCGGGACAGAGACTGATGCGTTATTCCGCGGGTACATTTATCCCGGTAGAAGGTTCACAATTGGACCCGGTAAAAGGAAAGGACCTGGTAACAACACTTGACACCTATATACAGGATGTAGCGGAGAATGCATTGATGAAGATGATGGTGAACAACAATTCCCTGCATGGTACTGCGATCGTAATGGAAACCAAAACCGGGAAGATCAAAGCGATCGCCAATCTCGGGAAACAGCCGGACGGCACCTACATTGAAGACCTCAACTACGGAATCGGGAAGAGCACCGAACCGGGATCGATATTTAAACTGGCTACATTGATGAGCCTCTTGGAAGATAAATATGTAGACATCAAAACTATGGTGGATTGCAACGGCGGGGTTCAGTATTTCTCCGGCCTGCGTATTAAAGATTCTCATTTGGGTACGCATCTCACCACGGTAAAAGATGCATTTACTGCCAGCAGTAATGTTGCCTTTGCCTCACTTGCAGATAAATATTACCACCATCAGCCGCAAAAATTTCTTGATCACCTGCACAAAATGCGGCTGGATACGCTTACCGGGGTGGACATCATCGCATCGTCCGGGCGCCCTTATATCAAAAAAGCAACGGCAAGATCCTGGAGCGGTACGACGATACCGTATATGGCGCACGGGTACGAAGAACTCGTTACGCCGTTGAATATGCTGATGCTTTATAATGCAGTAGCCAATA
>JBBJLU010000081.1:0-8878 GCA_037719665.1 Ferruginibacter sp. | reverse complement strand
CAATTTGCATTCGGTATTAAAAAACATCCTGCCTCTGTTAGGGATTTTGTACGCTTTATGGATATTCAATATCCGGTAAAGCCTAAATCCATCCTACTGGTGGGCCGGGGAATGACTTACATTGATCAACGCATCCAGGAAAATAACCCCCTTTATGAAACACTGGGTCCTGTTCCTACATTCGGATGGCCGGCTTCGGATATCCTGTTAGTATCACAACCGGGAACAGCGGTTCCTATCACGCCGGTAGGAAGGATCGGTGCTATCAACGGTGCGGAAGTGGGGAACTATTTGCAGAAAGTGATACAGTATGAGACTGCGCAACGCAATCCAAGCTGCACGATCGCAGACAAAGCATGGATGAAAAATTCCATGAATATCGTAGGCGGCATCAACCAGATAGAATCCAACACATTCGGATTTTACATGGATTCCTACAAAGCTATTTACCAGGATACTTTAATGGGAGGTAAAGTGGAAACTTTCAACAAAACATCCGTTGCCACGGTTCAACAGGCCAGCAGTGCAAGAATAACCGAACTTTTCCAGGAAGGGCTCGGCGTGATCAGTTATTTCGGGCACTCTTCCGCAAGCGTTTTTGAATTCAACCTCAGCAGTCCGGAGGTATATAATAATACAGGTAAGTATCCGTTTTTCTGTGTAAGCGGGTGTACAGCCGGAAATTATTACACCTTCGATCCGCAACGCGTTTCGCAAAATTCCACTTTGTCTGATAAATACATACTTACTCCTCAAAAAGGCAGTATCGGATTCTTAGCAGACACTCATTTCGGAATACCTTTCGCACTGCATAATTATAATACAAGGCTCTATAAAAATTTCAGCACGCTTATGTACGGCCAGAGGGTGGGCGATCAAATTAAAGAGGTTACTTCATTTTTGGGCGGCGGCAGTCCTGCATTGGATTACTACACCCGGATACACGTGGAAGAGATCAATTTACACGGCGATCCCGCGATCAAAATTAATAATTTCCCTAAGCCGGATTATGTTGTAGAAGATCAGACGGTAAAGATCAGTCCAAGCATTATTTCCCTTGCTGATCCGACTTTTAACCTGAAGATCGGCATCCGTAATATCGGGCGTGCCATCAATGATTCCATAAGGATTAATGTCAAAAGATTATTACCCAATACCACCGTACCGGTGACCTATCTTGATACTTTACTGAAAGCGCCGAAAAATGCAGACAGCCTTAACCTTAATATCCCGATAAATCCACTGACCGACAAGGGCCAGAACAGGCTGATCGTGGAAGTAGATTGGACCAACAGGGTTTCGGAAATTTGCGAGAATAATAATATCGTCATCAAAGACTTCTTCATTTTCGAAGATGAACTGCGTCCCATTTATCCTTATAACTATGCTATAGTAAATTCCCAGAATACGGTGTTTTCTGCCAGCACCGCCAACCCGCTGGTAGGCATGCGTAACTATATCATGGAGATGGATACAACAGAATTATTCAATTCCCCGTTCAAAAAAACTTTCAATACATCAGGTATCGGGGGCGTGATCCAATTTACTCCGACCAACACAGTTTACACAGACAGTGTCGTGTATTACTGGCGGACTGCGGTGGTGCCTTCAGGCGGTAACATCATTTGGAACAATGCGTCTTTTGTATTCATTTCCACAAGCTCACCGGGGTATAACATGTCTCATTATTACCAGTTTGCAAAAAATGTATATCAGGATATTAATTTAGGGACAGACCGAAGATTCAGATTCAATCCCAGGGTGGCGCAGTACACGGTACGTACTGCGGTGTTCCCCTTTGCAACCAATACTGATGAGTGGTCATTATCCAATGACGGTTTCATTGAGCAATCCGGCTTTTCGAGCCCGGTCGCTACCAATATGAACTCCCTTAGATTCTATATCATTGATTCCATTACCTTAAAACCCTGGTTTAATACTCCTGTAGGAGGAGCGGGGCAATTCGGCAGCTATGCTCCGAATCCGTTAAATGCTTCTATGAAGGCAGGGTACTACCAGTTTGATATAAGTACAGCCGCAAGCCGGCAGGTAGTGAAAAATTTCCTGACCAACAGTGTTCCCGGCGGTAATTATATTGTCTTGGTAAATTGCCCCGGCAATGTAAATAATCATTATCCTGCAGCATGGGCCACAGATCCGGGAGCCAATATGTACCTGGCTTTAAAAGACCTGGGTTTTAACCAGATCGACCAGATCACTTCTCATGTTCCGTTTGTTTTTATAGGAAAAAAAGGAAACACGGTCGCGGTATCCCAGCTTGTCGGGACCGCTGCGCAAAAACTTACGGTAAACTTTGATGTACCCGGCTTTAAATTAGCCGGAACGATCACTTCTGATATTTTCGGTCCTGCGGCGCGGTGGAATGCATTGCATTGGAGGGGTACTCAGCTCGAAGCAGCCAATAATGACCGCACTGCCGTACAGGTTATCGGTCTGAATGCAAGCGGTGCTGAAGTGCTGCTCACAACAGTCAATCCTGCCCGTGATACCTCACTTACCTGGATCGATGCCGTAACATACCCCAGGCTGAAATTAAAAATGCTTAACACGGATTCCGTTACGGGTACGCCACATCAGCTCCGCTACTTCCTCCTCAATGCAGATTTGTACCCGGAAGGCGCGGTGGCTCCGAATATTCGATTTACCATGAAAGACACGGTAGAAGCCGGAGAAGCGATCGATTTTTCATTGGCGTTTAAAAACGTTACGCCGCTACCTTTTACAGCGCTCATGAAAGTAAATATGCGGATAAGGACAAGTACCAATTTTGACAGTGTGATCAATATTGCACCGCTGCGAATATTAGCACCGAGCCCGGATACCATCGTGGTATCTTACCGCATCCCTACTGAATTTTACCCGGGCAACAATTCACTGTTCGTGGAATTCAATCCTAATAATGATCAGCCGGAACAGTTCCATTTTAATAACCTGCTGTACAAAGACTTTTTTGTAAAGTCTGACCGATTCAATCCTTTACTGGATGTGACTTTTGACGGCGTTCATATTTTAAGCAGGGACATTGTTTCTTCAAAGCCGAATATCCTGATCAAACTGAAAGATGAAAGCAGGTTCCTGGCTTTGAAAGATACCGCGCTGCTGAAAGTACAGCTCCGCTATCCTGACCAGTCTTTACACACCTATTATTTTAACGGCGATACCATGCGGTTCATCCCGGCTGATCTCAGTGCCGGCGAAAACTCGGCAACTATAGAATTCAAACCCACATTGCCGGAAGACGGGGAGTATGAACTGATCGTTTCCGGTAAAGATGCATCGGGCAACCCGGCAGGTTACCTCAACTACCGTACAGTATTTACGGTCATCAATAAACCGATGATCAGCGAAATGCTGAATTACCCGAACCCGTTCACCACATCCACTGCTTTTGTATTTACGCTTACCGGAAGCCGTGTGCCGCAAAACCTGCGCATACAGGTGCTTACGATCACGGGTAAAGTGGTGAGAGAGATCACAAAAGAAGAATTGGGCCCGATACATGTAGGCCGGAATATTTCGGAATTTAAATGGGACGGAACTGATATGTACGGTCAGAAACTCGCTAACGGCGTTTATATTTACCGCGTGATCACAAACCTGGAAGGAAAATCACTGGATAAGTACAAAGCAGAAGGAGATAATACCGACAAATTCTTTAATAAAGGCTACGGTAAAATGTACCTGATGAGATAATAACATCCACGCGGATCTGCCCCGTTCTTCTTCCGGAGAACGGGGCTTTTTTTTATACTTTTGCAAAAAAAAAGATGGCGAAGATCGGGATAAACTTAGCTACCGGAAGCTTGCAGCAGGAGGAAATCATTGTGGGGATCGACCTGGGTACCACCAACAGTCTTATTGCCATTATCCACCCTGATACCCGTAAAGCGGTTGCCCTACGGGAACATGACAGCAGTTCCATAGTGCCTTCCGTTATTTATTTTGACCCGGAAGGAAACGTAACGGTGGGGGAAGCTGCAAAAGAATTCCTGATAACTGCACCGAAAAGAACCGTTTTCTCTGCAAAAAGATTACTGGGCAAAAATTATACTGACATACAACAAAACGCTTCTTTTTTTCCGTACAACATTTCAGATAACGGCAGGGAACAACCGGTAACGGTTAAAGTGGATGATCATTATTACTCACCGTTGGAGCTTTCTTCCTGGTATTAAAAGAACTTAAAAAAGAGCGGAACATATTCTCAAAACGGCGGTACAAAAAGCCGTGATCACTGTACCCGCCTATTTTAATGATGCCCAGCGACAGGCCACAAGAGATGCAGGAAAGCTGGCAGGGTTGGATGTATTGCGTATCATCAATGAACCCACCGCGGCGAGCCTCGCTTATGGCCTTGGTCTAAACAAAACTGAAGAAAAAACTATTGCGGTGTATGACCTTGGCGGGGGAACATTTGACGTGTCCGTATTGCGGCTGACGGGCGGTATTTTTGAAGTGCTTTCTACCAACGGCGATACCTACCTCGGCGGTGATGATTTTGATAATGCCATAGTGATGTACTGGACTGACCGTTTAAATATTCCGGCCGGGGCATTACAACAAGATCCTTCCCTGGCCCAGGAGTTTCGGTTAAGGGCTGAGGAAGCAAAAAAACATTTATCCGCAAACCCGGAATATTCAGGCACCATAGCCGGTCAGGAGATCCTCCTCACTAAAGAACTTTTCAATGAGATCATTCAGCCGTTGGTAGAACGGACGATCGAAAGTTGCCGGAAAGCTTTAAAAGATGCTGCTCTTTCAACGGCTGCCATCGATGAGATCATCATGGTAGGGGGCAGCACAAAAGTCCCCCTGGTCAAAGCAGTTGTCAGCGCTTTTTTCGGAAAGGCAGTAAATGATTCCGTAGATCCCGATGAGGTTGTAGCCCTGGGTGCGGCCATACAGGCTGATATTCTTGCGGGCAACAACAAAGATGTTTTATTATTGGATATTACCCCGTTAAGCCTGGGGATAGAAACCGCGGGAGAACTCATGGATGTGATCATTCCGAGAAATGCAAAGATCCCTTCTTCAGCAGCAAGAGAATATACTACACAGGCAGACGGGCAGGTAAGTATGCGCATCAGTGTTTACCAGGGAGAACGGGATATTGTTACAGACAACAGGCTCCTGGATACGTTCAACCTGAAAGGGATACCGCCTATGCCGGCGGGCCTCGCAAAAGTACAGGTCAATTTTACCATCAATGCAGACGGGTTGCTAACGGTAACAGCGAAAGAACTAAGAAGTGGGGTGGAACAACAGACCGAAATAAAACCGCGCCTGGGCATTGATGATGCGACCGTAGAAAAGATGTTGCAGGATTCTATGGTATATGCAGAAACAGATATTGCAGCAAGGGCGCTTGCGGAAGCACGAACGGAGGGCGAACAACTGCTGAAGACGACGGAACGTTTCCTGCAGAAACGCAGCAGGTTTGATCGGGAATGAGCTCGCAGAGACCGCAGCCGCTATGCAGGCTTTGCAACTCGCGGTTACCATGGATGATAAAGATCTTATTCAGGCTAAAACGGAAGCACTCAATGATATTTCACGCCCGTACGCAGAGCGTATCATGGATACTGCAGTAGCAACCGCATTGAAAGGGAAGGCCCTTTCTTAATCCTCCTATTTGAAAAAATACCTTTCCATATTATTCAGGACCTTAGGGCTGGCCGGCATTGCCGACCGCCTGCGTTTTCAATAAAACAACGGCGGCAAAAAAAAAGCAACAGGTTATTTTCCCGCAGACACAGCGACTTTCCGTTTCCGCCGGATTATTTTCTTTACGAAACATATGCGCTCAGTTATAAAGATTATTTCGAAGACGGAATGGCCACCGCAAAGGTCATCCATACTTTGGCTGAGAGATATATTGATCTCAACACCGGTCCCAAAGCCATACTGGATTGGGGTTGCGGCCCGGGCCGCGTCATCCGGCATTTTCCCCGGTTAGCCGGAGATTCCCATCAATATTCCGGTTCCGATTATAATGAAAAATATATCAGCTGGTGCAGGGAAAACATCCCGGGTATTTCTTTTTTTGTAAATGAATTATTGCCGCCGGTGAAAGCGCAACCCGCATCATTTGACATGGTCTACGGATTATCCATCTTTACCCATTTATCCGAAGAGGCCCATTATCAATGGATGGAGGAGATCTTCCGTGTTTTAAAACCCGGGGGGATATTTATTTTTACGACACACGGGGAAGGCAGTGCACATAAACTTACTTCACCGGAATCGGAAGCGTTCCGGACCGGAAAATTTGTTGCGCGGAGTTTTATGAAAGAAGGACACCGTATGTATTCGTCTTTTCAGCCGCAGCAGTTTATCAGTAAGATCATGGGCAGATTTATCAGGGAGGAATTTATTCCGGGGGGAGAGGAAAGTCCTATCGGGCACCAGGATTGCCTGGTATTCCGGAAGCCGTTCGGGTAAGCTGTTGCATCCTTTGTACATATTTACCGATCATATCAAATTCAATGTTCACGGTATCGTTCAAACGGAGGTCCTGCATATTGGTATGCTCAAAAGTATACGGTATGACCGCTACGCGAAAAGAAGATTCCGTAACGTCAAATAGGGTAAGGCTTATTCCGTTCAAAGAGACAGATCCTTTCTCAATGATCAGCGTGGCAAATTTCGGGTCAAATGAAAAGCTAAATTCCCAACTCCCGTTTTTTTCATCCCGTGCTATACAGGTTCCTACCGTGTCCACATGTCCCTGAACAATATGCCCGTCCAGCCGGCCGTCAAAACGCAGGCAGCGTTCGAGGTTGATAAAGCTTCCCTTTTCCATTGAACCCAACGTTGTTTTTTGAAGGGTTTCTTCAATTGCTGTTACTGTATATGTTTCACCCTCAATGCTTTCTACAGTAAGACATACCCCGTTATGGGCCACACTTTGATCGGTTTTCAACTCATTGGAAAATGCAGCACGAATAGTAAGGGTAATGTTAGATCCGGCAGCCGATACCAATTCCACCACCCCTGTTTGCTCAATTATTCCTGTAAACATGCTGTAAATTTCGGTTTTTGCCTTTAATATTTCTTTTTTTCAATAATTCTTTTATCTTTGCAACCCTAAATCACCAAAAGGGGGTATAACAATAATGCTGATAATAGATTCAAAAGATTGCGAAAACATAGATAAAGCGCTTAAGAAGTACAAGAAGAAATTTGAGAAAAGCCGCACCCTTCTCCAACTGAGAGAGCGCCAGGCTTTCATCAAGCCATCTATCCGTCGCCGTACGCAGGTACTTAAAGCGGTATACAAGCTTCAACTCGAGGCGGGTAAATTCGATTAATTCCTCCCGTTTATATTTTTAAACTGATGACAGGGTTTTTGTACCTTCGGTCATCAGTTTTTTTATGCAGCTAACTTTCGAAAAACATCAGCAGGATTTCCTGGATCATCTGCGGTTTCAAAAGCGCTACAGCCGCCATACCCTCCTTTCTTATGATAATGATCTTTCCGGCTTCAGACATTACCTGCAGACGGATTTCCCCGCCACGGAACTTACGGCGATAAAGACGGCCTACATCCGCTCCTGGCTTGCTGAGATGAAAGAAGCCGGCATTTCTTCAAGGACATTGAACAGGAAAATATCTTCCCTGCGGTCTTTTTTTAAATTCCTCCTGAAAAATGAAGCAGTATCGGTCAACCCGGTTACGGCAGTGATTTCCCCGAAAATGCCCAAGCGGCTTCCTCAGTTTGTGGAAGAGGCCGATATAGCGGAACTTTTCGAACCCGGAACTTTTCCCGAAGGATTTAAAGGACTCACGGAAATGCTTATCCTGAAGGTGCTTTATAATACCGGGATAAGAAAATCGGAGTTGCTGGGGATAAAGGATCAGCATATCGACAGGAGTAACGGCACCATAAAAGTATTGGGGAAAGGGAATAAAGAAAGGATCATCCCGGTAAGTCCGGCGTTAATGACTGAACTTACACTTTACCTCTCCGAGAAAAAAAGGCTGTTGGGGAACAATGAAACCGATTATCTCATCGTTACTGATACAGGAACAAGGCCGGACCCTAAACAAATTTATAATATTGTTAAAAAATACCTGGAGGCGGTGACTACCGCAGAAAAGAAAAGCCCCCATATTTTGAGACACAGTTTTGCAACGCATTTGATGAACAGGGGGGCAGACCTCAATGCAGTAAAGGAATTGTTGGGGCACAGCAGCCTGGCAGCAACCCAGGTTTATACGCATAACAGTATTGAAAAGCTGAAGGATATTTACAGAAAGGCACATCCGAAAGCATAAAAAGTCCCGGAATCGGTTTTGGGCTGAACGGTTTTTTCGGTAACTTGAATTTGGTATTATTGTTGAAAAAAATAATTGATCAAATGCCTATGATTTTATAACTACCTGATTAAACAATTATCTATTCATCAATAAAATTCGAAGGTTATGAACGTAAACATTCAGACGGTGCATTTTGATGCTGATTCAAGATTGACAGAACATATCGAAACCAAGTGTACAAAAATATCGCAGTTCCACGACAAGGTTACAAAAGTGGACGTCTACCTCAAGTTGGATAACGTGGTGCATAAGATCAAGGATAAAGTAGCGGAGATAAAAGTGCTGGTGCCCGGCCATTCCTTTTTTGTAAAGCAGTCCTCCAAATCTTTTGAAGAAAGTTTTGACGGGGCACTGGATTCCGTGATCAACCAAATTAAAAGAAAAAAAGAAAAAGAAGCAGCCTGATCGCTGCAAAACATAGGTAAAGCCGTCTCTCCGAAAGAAGAGACGTTTTTTATTTTAAGAAGGCGGAGACAGTCCCGAAAAAATATTTTATAAATTTTTATATTAATAATATTTTATATTACCTTTTCCTTCC